>NZ_AYXE01000007.1:0-454143 GCF_000502235.1 Mesorhizobium sp. L103C119B0
TTCGAAAGCAGAATGTCTTTGACGGCAGCGCTGGTCGATTTACCTTCTGTCTTGGTCATGGTGGCGTTCCTTCCAGGGAATCGGTGACGTTGAACATCACCAGCCTGCCATGACCGCCCTCTCTCAGCGAATTTGCAGAACTCTCAGCACACTACCGCCGGCCATCTCCCCCGCAAGGAGGGAGATTGGCAGCTTTGACGCCTCGCCACCTCCGCAACATTGGAGATTGGCGAAAGCCTTCGCGACATCTGATCTCACCCCTTGCGGGGGAGAT
Organism: Mesorhizobium sp. L103C119B0; assembly: GCF_000502235.1. Taxonomy (NCBI): domain Bacteria; kingdom Pseudomonadati; phylum Pseudomonadota; class Alphaproteobacteria; order Hyphomicrobiales; family Phyllobacteriaceae; genus Mesorhizobium; species Mesorhizobium sp. L103C119B0. The sequence goes on from NZ_AYXE01000007.1 coordinate 275, forward strand.
GTCCGGCAGGACAGAGGGGGGTGTGAAGGATCACGGCGGAGCAGATTCTTTATTCACCCAACGCTCCCTCCAGCGCCGCCACGCCGCTCACAATCGCTGTCCGCTCCTCTGTGCTCAGCCTCTCCAGCAACTCCCGTTCAAACGCCTTCGCCAGCGGCACCATTTCGCCATAGGCCGCCAGCCCCGCCTTCGTCAGCGCCAGATGCTCTACACGTCGATCGTTCTCGTCGGTTGTGCGTACCAGCCAGCGTCGCCGCTCGAGCTCGGCCACGGCGCGCGACACCTTGGTCTTGTGCATGGCCGCCTGTTCGCCAAGCGCTGTCGCCGTCATCGTGCCGCGCTGTCCGAGCCCTGACAGCGTGCGCCATTCCGGCCGCGTCAGGCCGTGACGGTCGCGGTAGATTTTTGAAAATTCTCGGCTGACAGCGTCGGCCAGCCGGTAAAGCCGGTAGGGCAGGAAATTTTCGAGTTCGAGGGTTTCCATATGCGCACCGTGGATGCGGCATCAGCCGTTGATAGTTACATTTTCGATGGTTACAAATGAAACCAGTTTGGTCAACATCGCCGGCAGGCCGCGCTTCGCGGCGGTCGGGATTAGGGAGGATCGGATGGAATTTTCCTACATGCCGGGCTTCGGCAATGATTTTGAGACCGAAACGCTGCCCGGCTCGCTGCCGCAAGGGCGCAATTCCCCGCAGCGGCCGGCTTACGGACTTTATGCCGAGCAGCTCTCGGGCTCGCCCTTCACCGCCCCGCGCGGCACCAATGAGCGCTCCTGGCTCTACCGCATCCGGCCGAGCGTAAAACACACCGGCCGCTTCAAGGCGGTGAGCTATCCCTTGTGGAAGACCGCCCCCAATGTCGGCGACCACGAACTGGCGCTCGGCCAGTACCGCTGGAACCCGGTGCCGATGCCGAAGGAGCCGACCGATTTCATTCAAGGGATGCGCACCATCACCACCGCCGGCGACGTGCTGGGCCAAAGCGGCATGGCGGCGCATGTCTATGTCGCCAACCGCTCGATGGTCGACGACCATTTCTTCAACGCCGACGGCGAGTTGCTGATTGTCCCCCAGGTCGGTGCCTTGCGCTTTGTCACCGAGATGGGCGTCATCGAGCTTCGGCCCGGCGAGATCGCCGTGCTGCCGCGCGGTCTGGTGTTCAAGGTCGAGCTCGCCGACAAGGAAGTGCGCGGCTATGTCTGCGAGAATTACGGCGCCAAGCTGACGCTGCCCGACCGCGGCCCGATCGGCGCCAACTGCCTGGCCAACCCACGCGACTTCAAGACGCCCAGCGCCTGGTTCGAGGAGAAGGAGACGCCGTGCCGGCTGACGGTGAAATGGTGCGGCAATTTCAACGTCACCGAGATCGGCCATTCGCCGCTCGACGTCGTCGCCTGGCACGGCAACTATGCGCCCTACAAATATGATCTGGCGACGTTTTCGCCGGTCGGCGCCATCCTGTTCGACCATCCCGATCCGTCGATCTTCACCGTGCTGACGGCGCCGAGCGGCGAGGAGGGCACCGCCAATATCGACTTCGTCATCTTCCCGCCGCGCTGGCTGGTGGCGGAAGACACGTTCCGGCCGCCCTGGTACCACCGCAACATCATGAGCGAGTTCATGGGCCTGATCCATGGCCAGTACGACGCCAAGGAAGAAGGCTTCGTGCCCGGAGGCATCAGCCTGCACAATCTGATGCTGGCCCACGGCCCCGACGCACCTGGCTTCGAAAAGGCCTCGCGCTCGGAGCTGAAACCGGTCAAGCTCGACAACACGATGGCCTTCATGTTCGAGACCCGATTCCCGCAAATGCTGACCCGCTACGGCGCCGAGCTTGAAACAAGGCAGGACAATTACATCGATTGCTGGACCGATCTGAAGAAGCGTTTCAACGGCACGCCGGAGGGCGACTGGTCTTGAGATCAGCCCAATGAACGACCGGCTGGTGCTTCTCGGCTCCAAGGGCGGCCCTGCGCTGCGGCCGGGCGGGCCGTGGCCGAGTTCGTCGCTGCTGGAGCTTGGCGGGCGGACCATCGTCGTCGATTGCGGGCTGGGTGTCACGCGTGGCCTGGTCGATGCCGGCGTCAGCCTGAAGGCGCTCGACCTGATCTTCGTCACCCATCTGCATTCCGATCATATGCTGGAACTGGGGGCGCTGCTCCACACCGCCTGGACCGCCGGTCTGGCCAATCCGGTGACGTTGTTCGGACCGCCCGGCACCGGCCATTACTGGCGGCGCTTCTGCCAGGCGATGGAGTTCGACATCGAGATCCGAATCGTCTACGAAGGCAGGCCGGACATCCGCGAACTGGTTTCGATCGTTGAATTCGGCGAAGGCCAGGTTTTCGCACAACGCGGCCTGAAGGTCTCGGCACTGCGCGTCGACCATCCACCGGTAACCGACTGTTTCGCGCTGCGGTTCGAGCATGGTGCGAATAGCGTCGTGTTCTCGGCCGACACAGCCTTCTTTCCGCCGCTCGCAGGCTTTGCCCGAAATGCCGACATTCTCGTCCATGAGGCCATGCTGGAAGAAGGCATCGAGCGGCTGGTCGCCAGGACCGGCAATGGCGCGCGGCTGAAAGAGCATCTGCTTGCCAGCCACTCATTTGCCGAGCAGGCAGGCCGCATCGCCAGCGATGCCGGGGTGAAGAGGCTGGTGCTCAACCACCTCATTCCGGCCGATGATCCCGAGATCGGCGAGGCCGACTGGGAGGCTGCTGTCAGGAAATCGTGGGTGGGTGACTTGACGACTGCCCGCGACGGCCTTGTTGTGAACTTAGACGGCGCCAAAGCCGCATCAGGAGAGGAAACCGCATGAAGCTTGCCACATTGAGGGACGGGACGCGCGACGGAAAGCTTGTCGTCGTCTCGCGCGACCTGACGCGCTTCACCGACGCCTCGTTCCTGGCGCGCACGCTGCAGGCCGCACTCGACGACTGGCAGCGGATTTCGCCGCACCTGGCGACGATCGCCGAATCGCTGGAGAACAATGCGGTGCCGTCGGCACGCTTCCATGAGCATGACGCCCATTCGCCGCTGCCGCGCGCCTATCAATGGGCCGATGGTTCTGCCTATGTGAACCACGTCGAGCTGGTGCGCAAAGCTCGCGGCGCCGAGATGCCGGCAAGCTTCTGGACCGATCCACTGATCTACCAGGGCGGCTCGGATTCCTTTATCGCGCCGCGCGATCCGATCCGCGCGGCGGACGAAGCCTTCGGCGTCGACATGGAGGCGGAAGTCGCCGTCATCGTCGACGACGTGCCGATGGGCGCCAGCCTCGACCAGGCGCGGGCCGCCATCCGGCTGGTCATGCTGGTCAACGATGTGACGCTGCGCGCGTTGACCGGCTCCGAACTCGCCAAGGGGTTTGGCTTCTTCCAGTCGAAGCCGTCCTCGGCTTTTTCGCCGGTGGCGGTGACGCCGGACGAACTCGGCGACGCCTGGGATGGCGGCAAGGTCAACCTGCCTCTGCTCGCCGACGTCAACGGCAAGCCGTTCGGCCGTGCCAATGCCGGCGTCGACATGACCTTCGACTTCCCGGCGCTGATTGCCCATGCCGCAAAGACACGGCCGCTGGTTGCCGGCACCATCATCGGCTCCGGCACCGTCTCCAACAAGCTGGATGGCGGGCCGGGCAAACCGGTGGCGGCCGGCGGCGCCGGCTATTCCTGCATCGCTGAACTGCGCATGATCGAGACCATTGAGTCTGGCGAGCCCAAGACGCCGTTCCTGCGCTTTGGCGATACGGTGCGTATCGAGATGAAGAATAAAAGCGGAAACTCGATCTTCGGCGCCATCGAGCAGAAGGTCGAGAAGTCCCAAGCATAAGAGGGGGCAATGCAATGACGGGCGTGGCGTTCTACCTGCTGGCCGGCGTCTGGGCGTCGGCCATTCTGATGGTCTTCATCCAGGCGATCCGGCTGAGCTACCGCATCGAGGCGCGCTCGCCCGATCTGACCAACCGCAGCGGCTACCCGCGCAAGGCGATGATGTTCCACACCATCACCAACACCAATGTGGCGCGGGACGAGGAGACGCAGGCGATGCGGCGGCGCATGAACCGGCTTTTGCTGATCGTTGTCGCCGGCTTCGCGGTGATGGCGGCTGGCATTGGCCTGATCAGACAATGAACGCGTGACCCTGCTCGAGCATTTCAGCCGCATGGCCGGCAACAATCTCTGGTCGAACGACCGGCTCTATCGCGCCGTGCTGCAGCTAAAGCCCGGCGAATTCGAAGCCGAACGCACCAGCTTCTTCCCGTCGATCAAGGCAACGCTCAACCACATCCTTGCGGTCGATCATCTCTATCTCGATTTTCTCGAAGAAGGCGGCGTCGGTGCGGCCGCTTATGACGACTACGTGCCGTTCGATGTGCCGCAGGCGCTGTTTGCCGCCCAGGTCGCAGCAGATCGACGCCTAATCGACTTTTGCGAGAAGCTGTCGGAGGCGGATCTCGGCCGTCAGGTCATCACCGACCGGCGCGAGGACGGCATGATCCCCGAAAAAATCGGCGACATTCTCGCCCATGTCTTCCTGCACGATATCCATCATCGCGGCCAGGTGCACGCGATGCTCTCGGGCAGCTCGGTCGCGCCGCCGCAGCTGGACGAGTTTTTGCTCGATTATGATTTGAAGGTGAGGAAAGAAGAGGTCGAGCGGTTGGGCCTCTGACCTTTATCTAGTGTACTCGTTCCATTCAGGGCCGAGTTTGTCGAAATCGTCAGAAATCCAAATCTTGCCCTTCAGGGCACCTATGCGCGACAACAAGTCTTCTCGAACTGGTGGCACGAGCCGCGCCGCGATCTTGCCGTGACGAGTGATGACTATCTCCTCGCCGGCCTCCGCGCGGCCGACGAGTTCCGTTAGTTTGGCCTTTGCTTCGGCTATGGAGACGTTCACGGCTTGAGCCTTTTTATCGAAACTTAGATCAAGGCCGATCGAGCCGCAAACGGGGGTTCAGGCCGCCTTGCCGTCGACCTTGATCACGCCGCGCTTGATCTGGTCCTGCTCGATCGACTCGAACAGCGCGCGGAAATTGCCTTCGCCAAAACCTTCGTCGCCCTTCCTCTGGATGAATTCGAAGAAGATCGGGCCGATCACGGTTTTGGAGAATATCTGCAGCAGGATCTTGGTCATGCCGCCGTCGACCACGCCTTCGCCGTCGATCAGGATGCCGTGCTTCTTCATCCGCTCGATCGGCTCGTCATGCCCGTTCACCCTGTTGTACGACATGTCGTAGTAGGTCTCCGGCGGACCGGGCATGAACTTCAGCCCATTGTCGGCAAGCTTGTCGGTGGCGGCGTAGATGTCGTCGGTCCCGACGGCGATATGCTGGATGCCTTCGCCATTGTACTTCTTCAGGTATTCGGCGATCTGGCTGGTGTCGTCCTTGGATTCATTTAGCGGAATGCGGATCTTGCCGCAGGGCGAGGTGATGGCGCGGCTGACGAGGCCGGTGATCTTGCCGTCGATGTCGAAGAAATGGATCTGCTTGAAGCCGAACAATTCGCGATAAAAGTCCCACCATTTGTCCATCTGGCCGCGATAGACATTGTGGGTGAGGTGGTCGAGGAAATAGAAGCCGACGCCTTGCGGCCGCGGGTCGCGTTCGCCCAGCCACTCGAACTCGGCATCATAGGCCGAGCCCTTCTTGCCATAGGCTTCGATGAAATAGAGCAGCGAGCCGCCAATGCCGACAATGGCCGGCACGTCGAGCGCCTTGTCGTTGCCGTCGTAGGGCGTGGCGCCTTTCGATACCGCATGCTCGAATGCGTGCTTGGCATCGACAACACGCCAGGCCATCGAGGCGGCGCAAGGGCCGTGCTTGTCGACGAACTTCATCGCATGCGAGCCCGGTTCGGCATTGACGACATAGTTGATATCGCCCTGGCGCCAGACGGTGATGTCCTTCGTGCGGTGCTTGGCCACCGCGACATAGCCCATGCGGGTGAACAGCTCGGCGAGCTTCTGCGGCTCCGCATGGGCGAACTCGACGAACTCGAAACCGTCGGTGCCGGCGGGGTTTTCCTTGCTGATCTTGGCGGGCGGGGCGTCGTGCGGAAAGGGACCCATGGCATTGCTCCAAAACTGGCGGTGGCCGCAGCGGACCACGTGCAATCATAACGCGGAGCGGCTGCACGGTGCTTGCATTCAAACGCTTGAAATGATCAGATCGTGCGTGAATTGTGCACAAACGGGCCAAAGATCATGAATGAGACGCGCATCGATCAGTTCGACCGCAAGATAATGGCACTTCTGCAGGGCGATGCGCGGCTGACCAACAACGACCTGTCGGAGCGGGTGAACCTCTCCGCCTCCCAATGCTCGCGCCGCCGCCAGCGGTTGGAAGAGGACGGCTATATCAAGGGCTACCGGGCGGTGCTCGATCGCGACAAGCTCGGCTTCTCGCTGGTCAATGTCATCTCGGTGACATTGGCCACCCACAACCGCGACAATGCGCGGCGCTTCGGCGAATTGCTGGCGCGGCTGCCGGAAGTGCAGGAGGCGCACGCGCTGACCGGTGAGATGGACTACATCTTGAAAGTGGTGACCCCCGATCTGAAATCGCTGTCGGAATTCGTCAACGGCGTGCTGTTGCCGCACGACTCCGTGCAGCATGTAAAGACCGCGATCGTGCTGGAGACGCTGAAGGAGACCGGGGCGCTGCCGATCTAGTTTGAGAGAGTTTCAGTTGATACGTCGGCGGGACAGCACCCCCCTCTGGCCTGCCGGCCATCTCTCCCGCAAGGAGGGAGATCAGCAGCTTTGTCGATAGCGCTCATCCTGCAACGTCGGCGATTGGCGAAAAGCGAAGGCGACATCCGATCTCCCCCCTTGCGGGGGAGATGTCCGGCAGGACAGAGGGGGTGTGAGGGATCGCCAGCGCCTCAGGATGCTCACCCCTTGGACTGCTGGATCAGCCCGTAGAGATTGGTGCAGCGCGCGCCGGAGCGGCAATAGGCAAACACCGGGCCTTCGAGCGCGTCGAGCGCTTCGGCCTGGTCCTCGACATTCTCGGCCGTGATCTGGCCGCTGATTACCGGGATGTAGCGGAAGGCCAGCCCCGCGGCTTCGACCGCCGCCTTGACGCTGTCGGCCGAAGGCTGGTCGGGCTGCTCGTCATCCGGCCGGTTGCAGATCACGCTCTTGAAACCGGCTTCCTTGATGGCGGCGGCATCTTCGGGCTGGATCTGGCCCGAGACCGAATAGTCCTCGCTGATTTCTCGATGTTCCATGGCTCTCATCCTCTCAACCTGGTTTGGCGCGAAGTCTTGCCACTCTCACACGAGGTCGGCAATCCGCGCCGGAAAGAAATACCTCGGCGCAGATAGACATTTGCGGTCCAAGATCCAACCCAGGCTCAAGAGGTTTCGCGCTGTTGGCCTTGCCCGAAGCCGGCAGCGACTCTAAACAGGCGCACCGACAAACGAAGGAACCATCCCATGAGCATTCGTCGCATCGATGTTGGCCCGCGCATGAGCCAGATCGTCATCCACGGCAACACCGTCTATCTCGCCGGCCAGGTCGGAACGCCCGGCGCCAGCGTTGGCGAACAGACGAGGTCGATCCTCGCATCTATCGACGAACTGCTGGCCAAGGCCGGCACCGACAAGACCAAGATCCTGCAGGCGATCATCTGGCTGGCCGATATGGGCACCTTCGCCGAGATGAACAAGGAATGGGACAAGTGGGTCCCGCAAGGCAACACGCCCGCCCGCGCCACGGGTGAGGCCAAGCTTGCAGGGCCGGAATATGTGGTCGAGATTATTGTTACGGCTGCGATTTAAAGTGCAGCCTTCTACCTCCCCCTTGTGGGGAGGTCGGACCGAAGGTCCGGGTGGGGNCCCCCACCCCGCTGCTTCGCAGCGACCCTCCCCACAAGGGGGAGGGTAAATAAGCTACCCCTGCGAAGGCCTGAACCGCGCCACCAGCGTGTGGCTCTCCGCGGCGTAGGTGAACCTCACCTGCGTCACCGGGTGCTCGGCGCCCCAGGTCCGGCGCTCGACCACCAGGCAGGGCGCGCCGGCGGCGATGTCGAGCGATTCGGCAATGTGCCTGTCGGCCGCGACCGCGCGGATACGGTGCTCTGCCTCGCTCCACGGCACGCGCCCGATCAGCCAAGGGCCGGGGGCAATGTCGAGAAACTCCTCCTCGGCGGCTTCCGCGACGGCGGCCAGATTGATCAGCCGCTGTTCGTGCGCGAACGGCCGCTTGCCGGCAAAATGCCGGCATTCCAGCGCCAGCACCTGTCCAGCCGCTCCCAATTCCAGCAAGGCGCGATCCTCGGCGCTGCTGCGCCTTTTCTGCCGCGCCATGCGCTCATAGCGATAGGCCAGCCCAAGCGCTTCGACCTCGATCCTGATGTCGTGAATTTCCAGCACCGCGGCCTGCGACTGCGGCTGGCGGACAAAGCTGCCCGAACGGCGGCGGCGCTCTATCAGCCCGGCCTTGGCCAGTTGCGACAGCGCCTTGTTCACCGTCATGCGCGAGCAATTGTATTCGCCCGTCAACTCGTGCTCGAACGGGATGCGGTGACCCGGCGCCCAGGCGCCGGACATTATTTTCTCGCTGATGTCGGACAGGATGCGCTGGTGCAGCGAACCGCCGCCTTCCACCGCCGCTGTCTCTGATATGCTCATGCCGAAAGCGCCGTCATCACATGGCGAAAGCGCTCGGCGATCGTCTCACGCGCTGCATGCCGGCCGCCGCTGACCTGTTTTTTTCCGTGCACCCAGACGCAATCGACCTTGCCGCCATTGGCAAAGATCCAGGCGTCGAGGATCGCATCGCCACTTTTTCCGGCCAGCGAAGGATGGTTTTCGTCGAGGGAGACGAAATCAGCCGCGGCGCCGGCGGCGATCCGCGACGGGCCGGCGCCGAGTGCGGTGCTGCCGCCATCGAGGGCGGCGTCGAACAGAGCCCGCCCGGTCGAGCCGCCGGCCACCGCCAGCACATTGCGGGCGCGGTGTGCGAGGCGCTGCGAATATTCGAGCTGGCGCAATTCATCCGGCAGGCCGATCAGCACGTTGGAATCCGAGCCGACGCCGAAGCGGCCGCCATGTTCGATGAACAGAGGTGCTGAAAAGGTGCCGTCGCCGAGATTGGCCTCGGTGATCGGGCAAAGCCCGGCAATGGCGCCGCTTCTGGCCATGCCGGTTGTCTCAGCCTCGGTCATGTGGGTGGCGTGAATCAGGCACCAACGCTTGTCGATCCCGGCATTGGCGAGCAGCCATTCGACCGGTCGCGCACCCGACCACGCCAGGCAATCCTCGACCTCCTTCACCTGCTCGGCGACATGGATGTGGATCGGTCCGTCCGGCGCAATGGCGGCAACAGCGCTGAGTTCCTCCGGCGCCGCGGCGCGCAGGCTGTGCGGGGCGACGCCGACGACAGCCTGATTCAACGCACGAACCGATTCGCGGCTTTTCTCAAGCAAGCGCTCGAACCGATTCACATCGTTGATGAATCGCCGCTGGCCTTCGTTGGGCGCAGCGCCGCCGAAGGAAGAATGGGCATAAAACACCGGCAGCAGCGTCAGGCCGATACCGGTCTCGCCAGCCGCGGCGGCAATGCGCTCGGCCATCTCGGCAAGGTTGGCGTAGGGTTTTCCGTCACGATCGTGATGGAGATAGTGGAACTCGCCAACGCGTGAGAACCCGGCCTCCAGCATTTCGACATAAAGCTGGGCGGCGACCGCCTCGACCTGATCCGGCGTCATCGACAGCGCGAAGCGGTACATCACCTCGCGCCAGCTCCAGAAGCTGTCGGCGGAGGGACCGCGCAGTTCGGCAAGCCCGGCCATGCCGCGCTGGAAGGCGTGGCTGTGCAGGTTCGGCATGCCGGGGACCAGAATGGCGTGGCGTTCGTCACCGCTCCGCGGCGACGTGTCGACTTCGACGGTTGCGATGCGACCGTCCGTGACGACGATCCGCACCTTGTCATGCCAGCCATCGGTCAGCAGCGCCTGTTCCGCAAAGATCGCCGTCACGTTTTTCTCCGAATTCCATAAACAATGCACTTGCAGCGCGTTTCAATATGTATATACATAATCGCCATCCAAGCAACGGAAAAAGATGATGGCGGCACAAGACAAAAGCCGGGCAGGGGGCCTTCAGCTTTGGCGTGATGCGCGCCTGGCAACCATGGCCGAAGGCGTTGCCGGACTTGGCATCGTCGAAAAGGGCGCGATCGTCTCCCGTGACGGCATCATCGTCTATGCCGGCCCGGAAGCCGACATGCCGTCAGCGTTGGCTCAGGGCGGCGAGACTACCGATTGCGAAGGCCGCTGGATCACGCCCGGCCTGATCGACTGCCACACCCATCTCGTCCATGCCGGCAACCGTGCCAACGAGTTCGAGATGCGGCTGGCCGGCGCCACCTATGAAGAAGTCGCCCGTGCCGGCGGCGGCATCGTCTCCTCGGTCAAATCCCTGCGTGCCGCGAGCGAAGACGCACTGGTTGCGCAGACGCTGCCACGCCTCGATGCGCTGATGGCCGAGGGCGTCACCACGGTAGAGGTAAAGTCGGGTTACGGGCTCGATCTCGAACATGAACAGAAGTCGCTTCGCGCCGCGCGGCAGCTGGACAAGCAACGCCCGGTCACGGTCCGCACCACCTTCCTCGGCGCGCATGCGCTGCCGCCGGAAGCAAAAGGCGACAAGGACGCTTTTGTCGATCTCGTCGCCAACACCATCCTCCCCGGAATCGCCGCCGAGGGCCTGGCTGACGCCGTCGACGGCTTTTGCGAGGGCATTGCCTTTTCGCCGGAACAGATTGCCCGCGTCTTCGACAAGGCCAAGGCGCTTGGCCTGCCGGTCAAACTCCATGCCGACCAGTTGTCCAACCTGCATGGCGCCGAACTCGCCGCCCGCTATGGCGCGCTGTCGGCCGACCATCTCGAATACACCGACGAGGCCGGCGCCGCAGCGATGGCCAAGGCCGGCACCGTGGCGACCATCCTGCCCGGCGCCTACTATTTCATCCGCGAAACCAGGAAGCCGCCGGTCGGCCTGTTCCGCCAGCACGGCGTCAAGATGGCGGTCGCCACCGACAACAATCCCGGGACGTCGCCGCTGACCTCGCTGTTGCTGACCATGAACATGGCAGCGACGCTTTTCGGCCTGACCGTCGAGGAATGCCTGGCCGGCACCACTCGCGAGGCTGCCCGCGCGCTTGGGCTGCTTGGCAAGACCGGCACGCTTGAGGCAGGAAAATCCGCCGACCTGGCGATCTGGGACATCGAGCGTCCGGCCGAACTCGTCTACCGCATGGGCTTCAACCCGCTCCATGCCCGCATCTGGAGAGGACAATGACCGAACTTAACCTGAAGCCCGGCAATGCGACGCTGGCCGACTGGCGCGCTATCTATCGTGGCGCCATGCCGAAGCTCGACGCCTCCTGCCGGCCAAAAATCAAGGCCAGCGCCGAGGCAGTCGCCCGCATCGTCGCCAAGGGTGAGCCGGTCTACGGCATCAACACCGGCTTCGGCAAACTGGCCAGCGTCCGCATTCCGGCCGAGGATCTAGAGACCCTGCAACGCAACATCGTTTTGTCGCATGCCGCCGGTGTCGGCGAGCCGATGCCGGTTTCGGTGGTTCGGCTGATGATGGCGCTGAAGCTCGCCAGCCTTGCGCAGGGCGCGTCGGGCGTACGGCCGCAAACCATCGAGTTGCTGGAATCGATGCTGGCCAACGACGTCATCCCCATGGTGCCGGCGCAGGGCTCGGTCGGCGCCTCCGGCGATCTCGCGCCGCTGTCGCACATGACGGCGGTGATGATCGGCGTCGGCGAATGCTTTACACCGCATGGCCGCTTCCCGGCCAAGGTCGCTTTCGTCTCGCACGGCCTGGAGCCCGTGACGCTCGGCGCCAAGGAAGGTCTGGCGCTGCTCAACGGCACGCAGTTTTCCACCGCCTACGCGCTGGCCGCTCTGTTCGAGGCCGAAGTGCTGTATCAGTCGGCGCTGGTCGCCGGGGCGCTGTCGACCGACGCTGCCAAGGGCTCGGACGCGCCCTTCGATCGGCGCATCCATCTCCTGCGCAAACATCCCGGCCAGATCGAGACGGCGGAAGCGCTGCGCAACCTGATGGCCGGCAGCGCCATTCGTGAATCGCACCGCGTCGGCGATGAGCGCGTGCAGGATCCGTACTGCCTGCGCTGCCAGCCGCAGGTGATGGGTGCGGCGCTCAACGTGCTGCGCCAGGCCGCCGATACGCTCGGCACCGAGGCCAATGGCGTCACCGACAATCCGCTGATCTTCGCCGAGGACGATACTGCGCTGTCCGGCGGCAATTTCCACGCCGAGCCGGTGGCTTTCGCTGCCGACATGATCGCGCTTGCCGTCTGCGAGATCGGCTCGCTGTCGGAGCGCCGCATCGCCATGCTGGTAGACCCCGCGCTGTCCGGCATGCCGGCCTTCCTGACGCCGAAGCCCGGCCTGAACTCCGGCTTCATGATCCCGCAGGTGACGGCGGCGGCGCTCGTCTCTGAGAACAAGCAGAAGGCCTATCCGGCAAGTGTCGATTCCATCCCGACCTCGGCCAACCAGGAAGACCATGTCTCGATGGCCGCACACGGCGCTCGCCGGCTGATCGGCATGATCGAAAACGCCACGGCCGTCATCGGCATCGAACTCCTGGCCGCCGCGCAAGGCTGCGATTTCCATGCGCCGCTGGCGTCGAGTGCAGCTCTGGAAGCGGTTCGTAAGCTGGTCCGCGCCGAGGTGCCGCATCTCGACAATGACCGGCATTTCCACCCTGACATGGAAAAAGCCATCGCCATGGTGCGCAGCGGCGCTGCCATCAAGGCTGCGAGCGCGGTGACATTGCCTTCGATCTCGGGAGTCTGACATGACCGACTGGCTGACAGTGACGGAAGGCACGGCACCCCTGTTGGTGTCCATCCCGCACACGGGTATCGATCTCGCCGGCATCGACAATCGGCTGGTCTCGCCCTGGCTCGGCCGCCGCGATTGCGACTGGTGGATCGACAATCTCTACGATTTTGCCGCCGGCCTTGGCGCGACTGTCGTGCACACGTCGATCTCGCGCACCGTCATCGATGTCAACCGCGATCCTTCCGGCGCCTCGCTCTATCCCGGGCAGACGACAACGACGCTATGCCCGACCGAGACCTTCGACGGCGATCCGCTGTATCTGCCCGGCGCGGAACCGACGCCATCGGAGATAGACCAGCGCCGCATAGCGTATTTCGTGCCCTACCATGAAATGCTGGCGGCTCAGTCCGTCAGGCTGCGCGGCCTGCATGAGAAGGTCGTCATTTACGATTGCCACTCGATCCGGTCGGTGCTGCCGCGCCTGTTCTACGGCACGCTGCCGGTGTTCAATCTCGGCACCAATGACGGCCAGACCGCGGATCCTACGCTGCAGGCGCTGGTTGGCCAGATCATGGCCGAGAGCGGTGAAAGCAATGTCATCAACGGCCGTTTCAAGGGTGGCTGGATCACCCGCTATTTCGGCAATCCGCAAGGCGGCTACCATGCGCTGCAGATGGAACTTGCCGATCGCGGCTATTTGCGCGAGCCCGAGGGCAAGGGCGAACCGGACAATTGGCCGGTGCCTTATGATGCCGAGTTCGCCGCGCCGATGCGCGCCACACTGACGAAAATCCTCGAATCCGCCATTGACTGGGCCGGGCGCTGAGACGCCGCCTTACTCCAAAGGGACAATGATGAACAATCCTCGCCACAACATCCGCGAAGTGCGCGCGCCCCGCGGCGACAAGCTCAACGCCAAATACTGGACGACCGAAGCGCCGCTGCGCATGCTGATGAACAACCTCGATCCCGATGTCGCCGAAAACCCCAATGAGCTCGTCGTCTATGGCGGCATCGGCCGGGCCGCGCGCACCTGGAACGATTTCGACAGCATCGTCGCCTCGTTGAAGACCCTCAATGAAGACGAGACGCTGCTGGTCCAGTCCGGCAAGCCGGTCGGCGTCTTCCGGACGCACACCGATGCGCCGCGCGTGCTGATCGCCAACTCCAACATCGTGCCGCATTGGGCGACCTGGGACAAATTCAACGAACTCGATAAAAAAGGCCTGATGATGTACGGCCAGATGACGGCCGGCTCCTGGATCTATATCGGCACGCAAGGCATCGTGCAGGGCACCTACGAGACCTTCGTCGAGGCCGGCCGCCAGCACTACAATGGCAACCTTACGGGCAAATGGATCCTGACCGGCGGCCTCGGCGGCATGGGCGGCGCCCAGCCGCTTGCCGCCGTCATGGCCGGCGCCTGCTGCCTCGCCATCGAATGCAATCCGGACTCGATCGATTTCCGGCTGCGCACCCGCTATGTCGACGAGAAGGCCGAGACGCTCGACGAAGCGATGGAAATGATCGAGCGCTGGACCAAGGCCGGCGAGGCGAAGTCGGTCGGCCTGCTCGGCAATGCGGCCGACATCGTGCCGGAAATGTTCAAGCGGGGCATCCGCCCCGACATGGTCACCGACCAGACCTCGGCGCATGACCCGATTAACGGCTATCTGCCCAAGGGCTGGACGATAGCTGAGTGGCGCGAGAAGCGCGTCTCCGATCCCAAGGCTGTCGAGAAGGCCGCCCGCGCCTCAATGCGCGAGCATGTCGAGGCGATGGTCGCGTTCTGGAATGCCGGCGTGCCGACGCTCGACTATGGCAACAACATCCGCCAGGTCGCCAAGGACGAAGGCTTCGAGAACGCCTTTGCCTTCCCGGGTTTCGTGCCGGCCTATATAAGGCCGCTGTTCTGCCGTGGCATCGGCCCGTTCCGCTGGGCTGCTCTTTCGGGCGATCCCGAGGATATCTACAAGACGGACGCCAAGGTGCGCGAACTCACCCCCGGCAACACCCATCTGCACAACTGGCTGGACATGGCACGTGAGCGCATCGCCTTCCAGGGCCTGCCGGCGCGCATCTGCTGGGTCGGCCTCGGCGACCGCCACAGGCTGGGCCTCGCCTTCAACGAAATGGTGGCCAGGGGCGAACTGAAGGCGCCCGTCGTCATCGGCCGCGATCACCTCGATTCCGGCTCGGTCGCTTCGCCGAACCGCGAGACGGAAGCGATGAAGGACGGCTCCGACGCCGTCTCCGACTGGCCGCTGCTCAATGCGTTGCTCAACACCGCGTCGGGCGCGACCTGGGTGTCGCTGCATCATGGCGGCGGCGTCGGCATGGGCTTCTCGCAGCATGCCGGCATGGTCATCGTCGCCGACGGCACGCCGGACGCCGCAAGGCGCCTGGAGCGCGTGTTGTGGAACGATCCGGCGACCGGCGTCATGCGCCACGCCGATGCCGGCTACGACATCGCCATCGAGTGCGCGAAGGAGCACCAGCTCAATCTGCCCGGTATTCTAGGCTGATTGGCTTAAATGATGCGCATCCTATGGGCCGCCGACTACCGGGTCATGCCGTGGAAGAATGGCGGCGGCACGACCACCGAGATCGCCGTCTCGCCGGACGGCGCCGGGCTGGACGATTTCGACTGGCGCGTTTCGATGGCGCGAGTCGAGGATAGCGGGCCGTTCTCGGGCTTTGCCGGCGTCGACCGCACGCTGGCCGTGCTGGAAGGCGAGGGCATCGTCCTCGACATTGCTGGCCGGCGGCCGGCCGAAGTGACGGCGGCTTCCGCCCCGCTGTCCTTTCCGGCCGATGTGCCGACTACGGCCGCGCTGATCTCCGGTCCGATCACCGACCTCAACGTCATGACCCGCCGCGGGCGGGCAACGCACTCGGTCCAGCGTCTGATGGTTTCGGTTCCGACCGATATCCGGCCGACCAGCGCTATGACCCTGATCCTGCCGTTCGACGGTGAGGTCGGCGTGACGGGCGCGACATCGTCGCGCCTTGGACCTCGCGACACGCTGTTGCTCGGACCGCAGGCCGCGAAACTGCGGCTTGAACCGGTGCGGCCGACGATCGTGTTCGTCGTCCGTATAGCCAGCCTGGGCTAGCCGCACCGCCAGCACAACGATTAACGCCTGTTGCCAAACATGATCGCACGCCGGAGAAATCTGGCGTAAGCTGTTGTCTGGATCACGAAAAAGCCCGAATCCTTCCGTCGTTCCAAGGCGGACGGGAGGGCAGGGGTGCTCGTCCTTAAGTTGTCGAAAGCCCCACTTAAAATGTCGAAGGGATAACGCCTCTGGCGTGGTGCGAAGCAAAACTTTCGGCCAGTGTAATCATGCAACCAATTGCATTTGAATCGGTTTTAGGGACATTGCCGTGGCGGTGGCGCCGCATCGCGTCCCCCATGCGGAATTTTCAATGAATATCCAGACAAATCCTGCCCATATCGAAAAGTCCAGCGCCGGCTTCCCGGTCATCACCGAAGAGCCGATACGCTCCAATTTCCTGCCCGAAGAGCGGCTGCGCGCGCTGGGCGAAAGCCTCGCCAAGGGCGACATCAAGGACCTGTTCGGCCTGACGCAGTTCGATTTCCAGGCCCGCATCCGCGACAGCGCAAAGAAAATCCTCGAAGTCTACCGCTCGACCAATGCCGCCCAGGCCAAGGGCGAAACCATCACGCCTGCCGCGCAATGGCTGCTCGACAACAATTATCTCGTCGAGGAGACCATTTTTCAGGTGAAGCGCGACCTGCCGCGCCGTTTCTACCGGCAGTTGCCGACCCTGGAAGTGGCCGATCGCGCCGCAGTGCCGCGCGCGCTGGCCTTGGCCTGGAGCTATGTTGCCCATTCCGACAGTTCGGTTTCGGCGACCATGTTCAAATCCATCGTCGAGGGTTTTCAGTCGGTCGAGCCGCTCAAGATCGGCGAGCTCTGGGCGCTGCCGTCGCTGCTGCGCTTCGTTTTGATCGAGAATCTGCGCCGCATCGCCGTGCGCGTCGACCGCACCAGGCAGATGCGCCATATCGCCAACGAGGTCGCCGACCGCGTGCTGGCGACCGACGACAATGCAGACCGCCGGAAGATCCTGTCGGGCTACGGCGCGCATGCGCAGGACACCACCTTCGCCACCCAGTTGCTCTACCGCCTGCGCGACGGCTCGCAGAATGCCGGCAGGGCGCTGGAATGGCTGGAGGTCGAGCTCGAGAAAACCGGCTCCGACGCCGAGGAAATCATCATTTCCGAGCATCGCACGCTGTCCAGCGGCAATGTCACCACCGGCAACATCATCCGCGGCCTGCGCCTCATCAACGACGTCGACTGGACGGTGTGGTTCGAGGGCGTCAGCCGCATCGACACGCTCTTGCGCGAGCGCACCGATTTCGCCGCGCTCGATTTCTTTTCGCGCGACCAGTACCGCACGTCGATCGAGCAACTGGCGCGCCGCTCCGACCTGTCCGAATTCCGTGTCGCCGAAAAGGCCATCGAACTGGCCAGCCATGTCCCCGGCGTCACCGATGCCTCCGGCGTGCCGGATGCATCAGCCGATCCGGCCATGCATACCGATGTCGGCTTCTTCCTGGTCGGCCCGCGCCGGCCGGATCTGGAAGAGGCGATCGGCTACCGGCCGCCCTTCCATGTGACCTTCAAGCGCGCCTTCACCGCCACGGGCTGGCTCGGCATCGTTGTGCCGGTCTTCCTGCTTACGGTGCTACTGCTGGTTGTCTCCGGCAATGCGCTTGCCCATCTTGGCCTGTCGGTGGAATCCATCACGCTGATGCTGGCGCTGTTTGCGGTGCCTGCCAGCGAAGGCGCGCTCGCCTTCTTCAACACCGTTGTTTCACTGTTCCTGAAGCCGACGCGGCTCGTCGGCTATGATTACAAGCACGGCATTCCAGCGGCATCACGCACCTTGGTCGTGGTGCCGTCGCTGATCGGCTCGCGCGATGATGTCGAGGAAAACATCCGCAACATCGAGGTGCATCACCTCGCCAACACGGCCGAAGAAATCCATTTCGCGCTGCTGTCCGACTGGCCGGATTCCAAGACCGAGATCGACGCCGCCGACATCGAGATCCTGCAATATGCGCGCGACGAGATCGCCAGGCTCAATGCCCGTTATCCCTCGGAAGGCGCGCCGCGTTTCTATATCCTGCATCGCCGCCGGCTCTACAACCAGGCGCAGGGCGCCTGGATGGGCTGGGAGCGCAAGCGCGGCAAGCTGCATGAGCTGAACCTTCTCTTGCGCGGCGACAGCGACACCACCTTCCTGCCGCTCGACGTGCCGCTGCCGGAAAAGGTCGTCTATGTCATGACGCTCGACGCCGACACGCGCACCACGCGCGACGCCGTGTCGTCACTGGTCGGCAAGCTCGCCCATCCGCTCAACCGCCCGCATTTCGACGCGACAAAGCGCGTCGTTACCGCCGGCTACACCATTCTGCAGCCGCGCATCACAGCCTCGCTCACCAGCGGCGACGACGCTTCTTTCTTCCAGCGCGTCTTCTCGTCCAACAGCGGTCTCGATCCTTACGTCTTTGCCGTCTCGGATCTCTACCAGGACGTCTTCAGCGACGGCTCCTTCACCGGCAAGGGCCTTTATCACGTCGACGCTTTCGAGGCGGCGCTGCAGGGCCGCATCGAGGAAAACACCGTCCTCAGCCACGATCTGCTCGAAGGTGCGCTGGCGCGCGCAGCACTTGTCACCGACGTCGAACTGGTCGAGGACTATCCTACCCGCTACTCGGTCGACGCCTCGCGCCACCACCGCTGGGCGCGCGGCGACTGGCAGCTGCTGCGCTTCATCTTCTCGCCGCGTTCCGGCGTGCCGGCGCTGTCGCGCTGGAAGATGGTCGACAATCTGCGCCGCTCGCTGACCCCGATCTTCTGGGTGATGGCGGCGATCGCCGGCTGGACGCTGCTGCCCTTCACGCAGGCCGCGCAGTGGCAGGCGCTGCTGATCCT
Source organism: Mesorhizobium sp. L103C119B0 (assembly GCF_000502235.1). Lineage (NCBI taxonomy): Bacteria > Pseudomonadati > Pseudomonadota > Alphaproteobacteria > Hyphomicrobiales > Phyllobacteriaceae > Mesorhizobium > Mesorhizobium sp. L103C119B0. Next base: position 19,084 of record NZ_AYXE01000007.1, read on the forward strand.
GTCGCTGTTCATGGCGCCGACCTTCGATGTCGTCAACGCCATCCTGCCCAAGAGCGGCGACCAGACGCCGCGCGGCCATTTCTCCGCGCTGGCGCACGACACCGTCTTCGGCACGGCCCTTGTGGCGCTGAAAGTGCTGTTGATGGCGCACAATGCCTGGATGATGGGCGACGCCATCGTGCGCACGCTCTACCGCCTGTTCGTCAGCCGCCAGAACCTGCTGGAATGGCGCACCGCGTCGCAGGCGCACAAGGGCGGCGACAACGATATCGGCTCCTATTACAGCATGATGTATGGCGCCGTGATCATCGGCGTCGTCGGTCTCGCTATCCCCGTGCTGGCCGATTCCACCGGTGCCTTCGTCGCCTTCTTCTTCGCTCTGTTCTGGATCGGTTCGCCGGCGGTTGCCTGCTGGATCAGCCGCTCGGCCGAGACCGAGGACCGCCTGCGCATATCGCAGGCCGACATCCACGCGCTGCGCACCGTGGCGCGCCGCACCTGGCATTATTTCGAAACCTTCGTCACGGCCGAGCACCACAATCTGCCGCCCGACAATTTCCAGGAAAGCCCGGCGCCCGTTGTAGCGCCGCGGACGTCGCCGACCAATATCGGCGTCTACCTGCTGTCGGTGGTGTCGGCACGCGATTTCGGCTGGATTGCGCTCTCCGACGCCATCACCCGGATCGACGCCACGATGACGACCATCGAGAGCATGCCGCGCAACCGTGGCCACCTCTTCAACTGGTACGACACCACGACGCTCAAACCGCTCTATCCGCTCTACATCTCCGCCGTCGACAGCGGCAATCTCGCCGGACATCTGGTCGCGGTGGCGGCTGCCTGCGCCGAATGGGCGGAAGCCCCGTCCGTTCACCTGCAGGGCGATTTCGAAGGCGTCCTCGACACGGTGAGTATCCTCGACGAGAGCCTCGAGGAATTGCCTGACGACCGCCGGCAACTGCGGCCGTTGCGCCAGCGTCTGGCCGATCGCCTCGATGGCATGCGGCGCGCCGTCATGACCATCAAGGCGCAGCCGGAGATGGCCTCGATCCGCACCATTAACCTGGCCGTGCTTGCCGGCGAGATCCGCAAGCTCGCCACCGCCATCCACACCGAGGCCGGATCGCAGCGCAGCGACATTATCGCCGACTGGGCGGCACGGCTGGAAGCGACCTGCGAGGCGCATGTGCATGACTCGCACAGCGACGAAAACGCCGTCGAAGCCTTGCGCGCCAAGCTGCTGGCGCTGCGCGAACGCTGCCGCCGCTATGCCTTCGAGATGGATTTCTCTTTCCTGATGCGTCAGGAGCGCAAACTGCTCTCGATCGGCTACCGGGTCGAGGAGCACCAGCTCGATGAGAGCTGCTACGATCTGCTCGCCTCCGAGGCGCGGCTGACCAGCCTGTTCGCCATCGCCAAGGGTGACCTGCCGACGGAGCATTGGTTCCGGCTTGGAAGGCCGATCGTCGAGATCGGCTTCCAGGGTGCGCTGATGTCCTGGTCGGGCTCGATGTTCGAGTATCTGATGCCGCCTTTGGTAATGAAGGAGCCGCAGGGGTCGATCCTCAACCAGACCAGCAAGCTGATCATCAAGCGCCAGATCCAGTACGCGCGTTCGAAGAACGTGCCCTGGGGCATTTCGGAAGCGGCCTACAATGCCCGCGACCGCGAACTGACCTACCAGTATACCAATTTCGGCGTGCCCGGACTTGGCCTCAAGCGCGGCCTTGGCCAGAACACGGTGATCGCCCCTTACGCCACGATCCTCGCGGCGCAGTTCACACCGCGCGAATCCGTCCAGAATCTGGCCAGGCTGCGCTCCATCGGCGCTCTCGGCCGGCATGGCTTTTACGACGCCGTCGACTTCACGCCGCAGCGCGTGCCGGAAGGCACCGACCACGCTGTTGTCCTGAACTACATGGCGCATCACTCCGGCATGTCGATCGCCGCCGTTGCCGACGCCATCTTCGAGGGCCGGCTGCGCGACCGCTTCCACAGCGATCCGGTGATCGAGTCTGCCGAACTCCTGCTGCAGGAGAGGGCGCCGCGCGACATCCCGACCGCCACGGTCAGGACCGAAGCCGACGAGCGCTCGAAGGACGAGACCGAGGTCGAGAGCCCGGATTCGCGCATCGTCCTCGACCCGCTGAGGGCGTTGCGCGCCACCAGCGTCATGTCCAATGGCCGCTACTCCGTCATGGTCTCGGCCACCGGTTCCGGTTACAGCCGCTGGGGCGAACTCGCCGTCACCCGTTGGCAGCCCGACCCGACCGAAGACCGGCTCGGCTCCTACATCTTCCTGCGCGACGCCGGCAGCGGCGACTGGTGGTCGGCCACCGCGGAGCCGAAGCAGGCGACCGGCGAGAGAGTGCAGACGCTGTTTTCCGACGACAAGGCGAGCTTCGTCAAAACAGTGGGCTCGCTGCGTTCGGAGGTCGAATGCATCGTCATCTCGGAAGGCAATGGCGAGGGACGGCGCGTCACGCTCTACAATGACGGCGCCACTGACCGGCATATCGAGGTGACCTCCTTTGCCGAGCTGGTGCTGGGCAACGAAGCCTCCGACAATGCCCATCCTGCGTTCTCGAAAATGTTTATCGAGACCGAGATCGCTGCCAACAACGGTGCCATCTTTGCCACCAGGCGCAAGCGCGACAAGAACGAGCCTGACGTCACCATGGTGCATTTCGTCACCGATCCCTCCGGATTGGCGCGCGATGCCGAGGCCGAAACCGATCGCCGTGCCTTCATCGGCCGTGGCCGTACCATCGCGGAAGCGGCGGCCTTCGATCCCGGCGCCAAGCTTGGCGGTCACCACGGCTTCACCCTCGATCCGGTAGCGGCCCTGCGCCGCCAGGTGCGGGTGCCGGCCAACAAGAAGATATCGCTGACCTTCTGGACCGCCGTCGGCGCCAACCGCGCCGAACTGGACGAGGCCATCGCCAGGCTCGACCATCCCGAAAGTTTTGCTCGCCAGGCGATGCTTGCCTGGACGCGTTCGCAGGTGCAGACCCGCCATCTTGGTCTCAGCCTGACCGACGCCGCCAACGTGCAGAAGCTGGCGCGCTTCCTGATCTATCCCGATCCGTTCCTGCGCCTGCCCGGCGAATCCATCGCTTCGGGGCTGGGCAAGCAGTCCAGCCTGTGGCCGACCAGCATTTCGGGCGATTTCCCGATCTTCCTGGTCCGCATCGGCGACGTGGCCGACCTCGAAATTGTCGCCCAGGCGCTGCGCTTCCAGGAGTATATGCGCGCCCGCGGCATGATGATCGACTTCGTGGTCGTCAACGAGCAGGCATCGTCCTATGTCCAGGACCTGCAGCGCGCGGTCGAAACGCTGTGCGAAAACAGCCGCCTGCGCGGCAAGGAACTCGGGCCGCGCCAGCACATCTTCGCCGTGCGCCGCGACCTGATGGACGAGGCGACGTACAAGACGCTGCTGGCGGTTGCCCGCGTGGTTCTGCACACGCGCAACGGCACCATCTTCGACCAGATCGAACGCGCCGAGGCGGCAGCCTTGCAAGCACGCGATGGCCTGCAGCCGGCGGCCCCCGCGTCACTGCGCGAGCCGTCTCTGCCGGTGCCGGCGGCGCCTGCATACCATGCCGCGTCCGACGGCAGCGGCCTCAGCCAGTGGAACGGCTTCGGCGGTTTCGAAGGCGATGGCCGTCACTATGTCACGCGTCTCACCGGCCGGCGCACGACTCCGCAGCCCTGGATCAACGTCGTCTCGAACGCCTCGTTCGGATTCCATGTCTCGGCCGAAGGCGCTGCCTTCACCTGGAGCCGCAACAGCCGCGATTACCAACTGACGCCATGGTCGAACGATCCGGTCACCAACCGGCCGGGCGAGGGCATCTACATCTACGATCAGGCCAGCGGCAAGGCATTCTCGCCGCTGGCTGCCGTGGTCCGCGATCCCTCGATGACCTATGAGACATGGCACGGCCAGGGCTTCTCGACCTTCCGATCCAAACGCGGCCCGCTGTCAATGGATCTGACGCACGTCGTCGATCCCGTCGATCCAGTGAAGATCACGCGGCTGCGCATCCAGAACTCGGGCTCGGCGCCGGCGCGGCTGCGCATCTATGCCTATGCCGAATGGGTTCTCGGCAGCCATCGCTCGAGCACGGCTGCGACCATCATCCCGTCCAGGGATCCAGCGACCGGCGCGCTTCTGGCGCAAAACCCCTACGGTCTCGATTTCGGCGACCGGGTGGCCTTCCTGGCCGCCACCGGTCCGGTGCATTCGGTGACAGCCGATCGTGGCGAGTTCATCGGTAGGCATGGCACCAGCGCCTTCCCGCACGCTGTCGTCAGCGGCGCCGGCCTGTCGGGCCGCGTCGAGGCCGGCGACGATCCGTGCGCAGCTGTCGCCAGCGACATCGACATCCCCGCCGGCGGCGACGTCACGCTGGTCTGGCTGCTTGGCGACGCCGCCACATCAGCCGAGGCGAGCGCGTTGGTGCAGACCCATTCGGGCAAGGATTTCGACCAGCGGCTGGCCGACAATGAACGCGTCTGGCGCGGCTTCCTCGACACCATCCAGGTCGAGACGCCCGACAAGGCGCTCGACGCCATGGTCAATCACTGGCTGCCCTATCAGAGCCTGGCCTGCCGCATCCGCGCCCGCTCGGCCTTTTATCAGGCAAGCGGCGCCTTCGGCTTCCGCGACCAGCTGCAGGACACGCTGGCCCTGCTTGCGCATGATCCGAAATTGGCGCGCGACCAGATCCTCAATGCGGCGCGCCGGCAGTTCCCCGAAGGCGATGTCCAGCATTGGTGGTTGCCGCGCACCGACGCCGGCGTGCGCACCATGATCTCCGACGATGTGGTCTGGCTGGCGCATGCCACCAATCGCTACATCGAGGTGACCGGCGATACAGGGATCCTGAAGGAGCAGCTGCCTTTCATCGACGGGCAGGTGTTGGGCGAGGGCGAGCACGACGCCTTCTTCACGCCGGAAATCTCCAAGACGAGCGCTTCGCTTTACGACCATTGCGCGCGCGCGCTCGACCTTGCGGTCAAGCGCAGCAGCCCGGCCGGGCTGCCGCTGATCCTCGGCGGCGACTGGAACGACGGCATGAACCGCGTCGGCGAAGCCGGCAAGGGGGAGAGTGTCTGGCTCGGCTGGTTCCTTTTGAAGACGCTGGGCGACTTTACCACCGTGGCCAAGGGGCAGGGCGACACCAAGCGGGCGCAGGCCTGGACAAAACACGCCGATGTGCTGAAGCGGGCGCTGGAAAGCACCGCCTGGGACGGCCAGTGGTATCGCCGCGGCAGCTACGATGACGGCACGCCGCTTGGCTCGCACAATTCGGACGAGTGCAAGATCGACTCCATCGCGCAGTCGTGGAGCGTGCTCTCCGGCGAGGGCGACCCCGCGCGCTCGACCACGGCGATGCAGCAGGCGACGAACCTGCTGGTCGACGACAAGCTCAAGATCGTCAAACTGTTTACCCCGGCCTTCCAGAACACGAGAAAGGACCCTGGTTACATCAAGAGTTATCCGCCGGGCGTGCGCGAGAACGGCGGCCAGTACACCCATGCGGCGACCTGGTTCGTGATCGCGCTCGCCGAAATGGGCCGCACCGACGATGCCTATCGCTGCTTCTCGATGCTGAACCCGGTCAACCATGCGCTCGACGATGCATCGGCCGAGCATTATCGCGTCGAGCCGTACGTCGTCGCCGCCGACATCTATTCCGGTGAGGACAAGGGCGGTCGCGGCGGCTGGACCTGGTATACGGGCTCAGCGGGATGGCTCTACCGTGCTGCGGTCGAAGGCATTCTGGGCATTGAGCGGCGGGGCAAGCAGATCACGTTCCGGCCGAAACTGCCCAGCCATTGGGACGGCTATTCTGCCACGCTGAAGATGCTGGGGTCGGAGATCAAGGTTCGCGTCATCCGCGACAAAAAGGCCAAATCCATCTCGCTCGAAGTCAATGGAACCAAGACAAAATCTTCCGGTTTTCAGCCGAAAGCCGGCGACAAGACCGAGGTGGTCGTCAAGATACCCTCGTAAAATCAAAGGCTTCAGGTTATTGACGCGCGCCTTTCGAGGCGCGCGTTTTCTACTTCGGCATGCTCCTGGCGCAGAACGGCGTGCCTTCCCGATAACGGCGGTCCAAGCGTGCAGTGACTAAAAATGTGGCAGGGCCAGCTGCTGCCATGATTTTGCCGCAAGACTGACATTTCACCTTTTATCTCAAACCGTTAGGTGATCACGGCAGATTTCGCAACGTCGTCATCTTTTGTTCGCAGAATGGGAACGGAAGAGGTAGACGGGCATTGTTTTGCGACCCGTTAACCGGTACGTGTCAAGAAATGGTGCGGTGCACAATAATGTTTTGGGCGGAGTAGCTGAAGTGTCACTTCTGCAAATCTACTGGAGAGCGCTGGGTTATCTCGCAGCCGACAGGAAGCGCGTTGCGTTTATCTGCGGTGCGAATGTCGCGCTCGCCATTATCGCCATCCTCGAGCCGATCATGTTCGGCCGGGTAATCGACGCCATCTCCGATAAGGGTTCGGTGTTTTCGACGCTGGCGCTGTGGGCCGGTCTCGGCGCCTTTAACATCGTCGCCTTCGTGCTGGTGGCGCGCGGCGCCGACCGTTTTGCCCACAAGCGGCGCAGCGAGGTGCTGTGCCAGTCGTTCGAGCGCGTGATCACCATGCCGCTCGCCTGGCACCACCAGCGCGGCACCTCCAACGCGCTGCACACGCTGCTGCGCGCCGTCGAGACGCTGTTCAGCCTGTGGCTTGAATTCATGCGCCAGCATCTGTCGACGGCTGTTGCGCTGGCTCTGCTGATTCCGACCGCGATAAGCATGGATCTTCGCATGTCGCTGGTGCTGATGGCGCTGGGCGTTCTCTATGTCGGCATCGGCCGGCTTGTGATGAAGCGCACCAAGGCGGGCCAGGCCGCGGTCGAGCGCCACTACCATCAGGTGTTCGCGCATGTGACCGACTCGGTCAGCAATGTCGCCGTGCTGCAGAGCTACAACCGTCTCGGCCACGAGGCCGATACGCTGCGCCGCTATGTCAAGAACCTGCTCGACGCGCAGAACCCGGTGCTCGACTGGTGGGCGATGGCCAATGCGCTGCACCGCCTGTCGTCGACCATTTCGATGATGGTTGTGCTTTTGATCGGCGCCTATCTGGTCACCCATGGCCAGCTCAAGATCGGCGACGTCATCGCCTTCACCGGCTTTGCCACGCTGCTGATTGCCCGCCTCGACCAGATGTCGGCTTTCGCCAACCAGATTTCCGAAGCCCGCGCCAAGCTCGAGGACTTCTATCACCTCGAGGATTCGGCCGCCGACTCCGCCGAGCCGGACGGCTTGCGCGACCTCACCAACGTCACCGGCCATGTCCGCTTCGAGAATGTCGGCTTCGAGTTTGCCAATTCGCGGCAGGGCGTCGACGACGTCTCCTTCGAGGTCCAGGCCGGGCAGACGGTTGCCATCGTCGGCCCGACCGGCGCCGGCAAGACGACGCTGATCAACCTCTTGCAGCGCGTCTTCTCGCCGTCTCATGGCCGTATCCTGATCGACGGCATCGACACCCGCACGGTGACCCGCAAGTCGCTGCGTCATTCGATCGCCACCGTCTTCCAGGATGCCGGCCTGCTCAACCGCTCGATCGAGGACAACATCCGCGTCGGTCGTGCCGAGGCGACTTATGACGAGGTTCACGCCGCCGCCAACGCGGCTGCCGCGCAGGATTTCATCCTTGCCAAGAGCGCCGGTTACGACACCGTCGTTGGCGAGCGCGGCGGCCAGCTTTCGGGCGGCGAGCGTCAGCGCATCGCCATTGCCCGCGCCGTGCTCAAGGACGCACCGATCCTGGTGCTCGACGAGGCAACGAGCGCGCTCGATGTCGAGACCGAGGACCGCGTCAAGGAAGCCATCGACGAACTGAGGCGCAACCGCACCACCTTCATCATCGCCCACCGCCTGACCACCGTCCGCGACGCCGACCTGGTCGTGTTCATGGACAAGGGCAAGGTGGTCGAGATGGGCGGCTTCGCCGAACTGTCGCTGCGCAATGGCCGTTTCGCCAGCCTGCTGCGCGCCGGCGGCCTGCTCAACGACGAGGAAGTCCGCCGTCTCAGCCGCACGGTGAATATCGAAGCTGCGTAAGCTTTTTTACCTCCCCCTTGTGGGGAGGTCGGACCGAAGGTCCGGGTGGGGTAGTGCCCGCCACCCCACCCCGCTGCTTTGCAGCGACCCTCCCCACAAGGGGGAGGGTAAGCACTGCGACAACCGCTCGATTGCCCCGAACGCGCCGCCGGTCTATCTAGACCTTATGAGCGACACCTCCTCACGCCTCGCCGGCTGGACCGACCTCGCCAACCCGACGCGCTTTGTCGGGCTGGCCGACAGGCTGGTGCCGTGGCTGGCGTCGATCGCCGCGATCCTGCTCGCCATCGGTCTCTATATGAGCTTTGCCGCGCCTGAGGATTTCCAGCAAGGCATCACGGTGCGCATCATGTATATCCACGTGCCTTTCGCCTGGCTCGCCATGATGTGCTACACGGTGATGGCGGTCGCCGCGCTCGGTACGCTGGTCTGGCGCCATCCCTTGGCCGATGTCGCCCTGAAATCGGCAGCCCCGATCGGCGCCACCTTCACCGCGCTTGCGCTGGTCACCGGCTCCATCTGGGGCAAGCCGATGTGGGGCACCTGGTGGGTCTGGGACGCGCGTCTGACCTCGGTCTTCATCCTCTTTCTTATGTATCTCGGCATCATCGCGCTGACGCGTGCGCTCGACGACGCCAGCCGTGCCGCCTGGGCCGCCGCCATCATCACGCTCGTCGGCTTCATCAACATCCCGATCATCAAATTCTCGGTCGACTGGTGGAACACGCTGCACCAGCCGGCCTCGGTGTTCCGGCTCGGCGGACCGACGATCGATCCCAGCCTGCTATGGCCGCTGCTGGTGATGGCGCTCGGCTTCACCGTGCTGTTCTTCGCGCTGCACCTGACGGCGATGCGCACCGAGATCCGCCGTCGGCGAGTGATCGCCATGCGCAGGGTGGCAGCACGGCAGGCCGACTAGCGCGATTTTCAAAACCGAAGCCATACGCCTGCCGCCAAACATTAGCATGTGCTGCTATGTTGCGGTGCAGCAACAAGAATTCTCAAAAGATTGTTCCCGACTTCGCTTGGCTCCTTGATCTCGTTTGCTTTCTTGACAGCTCGGCCGCGAAGCAAGAGTGATACCAGTCACTAGTTGTAGCGAGGGAATCGGCGATGAAACTGCGCTTGTTGGCTGGCGTCTCGACATTTGCATTGGCGCTTGGTTGGAGTTCGGCCTACGCCGCCGACGCGATTGTCGACGTTCCGAGGGCGGAGGATCTCTGGTACGTCACGCTCTTCGGCGGCGCCAGTTTCCCGAACCATGTGAAAACGGACTACAATGGTACTGGCTATTCAGTCGATCTTGATACCGGGTTCGTAATCGGCGGCGCTGTCGGTCGGCGCATCAACGATGTGTTTCGTGTCGAAGGCGAACTGTCCTACGCGCGCTACAAGGCAAGCGAATACAGCTACACGGGCGTCGGCAACTATCCGGCTTCCGGCAATCTGTCGGCCACCTATCTTCTCGCCAACGTCTGGGCCGATGTTGCGCATTTTGGTGATGCCAAACTCTATGTCGGCGGCGGTGTCGGCGCGGCCTATGTTACCGCCGATACTCACTTTGATGGCCACGCCTTTGGATACGGGCCTGGCGGCTGGGGTTTCGCCGGCCAAGTGGGCGCCGGTGTTACCTACGCGGTAACGCAGAATGTCGACCTCGATTTCGGTTACCGCTTTAAGGCCGTGACAAGCGTGGATCTAGACGACAATGATGGCGGCGGCACATACGAGAACGCCAAATTGTACTCCCACAATCTCCAGCTTGGCGTAACCCTGAAGTTCTGATTGGTTCGTCGCAGGCCGCGACCGGGATTTGACGGATGCCGCTCTTGCCACGCCGGCAACCCCTGGGCCTGCCGGCAATGATCCCAGCCTCGCTGCCGACCGCCGGTGAGCCGGCGGAAATGACATTGCAGCGCGGCATCGACCTGCAACGGCGCAAGCGTTTTCGCGAGGCCGAGTTCTGCTACCAGACGGTGCTTCGCACGCAGCCCAAAAATGCCATGGCGCTGAACCTGATGGGCACGCTCGCCATCGAGGCCGAGCATCATGACGCCGCCATTGCCTATATGGAAAGGGCGGTCAAGCTCGAACCGGACAACGCCATCTTCCGCAACAATCTCGGCAATGCCTACAATGTCACCGGCAACGTCGACAAGGCGCGCAGACATCTGAGAAAGGCGATCGAGCTCGACGGAGGGCTCATCGAAGCGCTGTGCAATCTCGGCCGCTCCTACCGCAGCCAGCTCGAGGGCGACATTGCCGAAGGGTTCTATCGCCAGGCGCTGGCTATCGACGGCCAGTCGGTGATGGCACTTGCCGGTATGGGCGATTTGCTCACCGACATTGGCCGGCCGGCCGAGGCGGTCGAATGCTTCAGCAAGGCCCTTGCCATCGACCCGGGCCATGTCGAGGCGCTGGCTGGAATGGCGCTTGCGCGCCGGGCGGTCAAGGACGATCCGACGTTGCCTTTGGTGCTGAAACGCCTGGAATTGCCGACAACCACCGATCGCGAGCGGGTAGTGCTGCACCACGCCGCCGGCAAGATGCTCAATGATCAGCGCGAGTATAGCCCGGCCATCCGCCATTTCGCGAGGGCCAAGGCGATTTCCGGCAATGATTTCGACATCGACCGGCACACCCAGCTTTACGACAGCTTCATCGACACTTTCGACGCCGGCTTCTTCGAGGCGCGAGCCAATTTGGGAAATCCATCCAGACGCCCGGTCTTCATCGTCGGCATGCCACGGTCGGGAACGACGCTGACCGAGCAGATATGCGCCAGTCATCGCGATATCCATGGCGCCGGGGAGTTGTCGACCATTCGTTCACTTGCCGGCGAACTTGGGTTCGACAAGCTCGACCCAGCCATTTTCACCAAGGCCATGGCGGCGCTCACTGCAGCCAAGGCCAAGGAGCTTGGATCGAAATATCTCGACGATCTCAAAAAGCGCAACAACACGGTGCGGCTTGTCGTCGACAAGATGCCGCACAATTTCGAGCTGCTGGCCTTCATCAGCCTGATCTTGCCGAATGCCCGCATCATCCATTGCCGGCGTGACCCGATGGACAATTGCGCGTCCTGTTTCATGCATAATTTTTCCGAGGCGCACGGCTATAATGCCGATCTTACCAAGCTTGGGCAGTATTACCGGCAGTATGACCGCCTGATGCGCCATTGGACCAAGGTCATCCCGCTGAATATCCACGACATGCCCTACGAAGAAACGGTCGCCGATTTCGAAAATCGCGCCCGTGGATTGATCGGATTCCTCGGCGTTGAGTGGGACGATGCCTGCCTGCGTTTCAACGAGACCGAGCGCACCGTGCGGACGCCGAGCCGCTGGCAGGTGCGCCAGCCGATCTATTCATCCTCGGTCGAGCGCTGGAAGCTGTATGGCGACGCGCTGGATCCGCTGAAGGCGGCGCTGGGTCCGGTTTATCCGTCCTGATTTCAGTTGGCCCGAACAACCTCGCGCTCGACGCGCGCTGGCGTAGATTAGACCTGAGTTGCATCGTGCTTTGGGGCCAAATGAAAGCCGAATGCTTTCATGACCGCCAGTGTGGTTTCCAGCGTAGGATTACCGTTTTCGCTGAGCGAGGTATAAAGATGCTCGCGAGCCAAGCCGGTCTTTCTGGCAATGTTGCTCATCCCCTTGGCGCGGGCAACGACACCGAGGGCGGACGCGACGAATTTGGCGTCTCCGGTTTCCATTGCCTCTGCCAGAAACGCCTCGATTGCCGTATCGGAATCGAGCATTTCGGCGGGATCGAAATCATAGATTTTTTCAACCATTGTCGTCACTCCATTCTACGGCCAGGCGCTTTGCTGTCCGTATGTCGGTTTCTTGTGAACTTTTATCCCCGCCGCACAGGAGCAGGATGACCGTTTCACCGCGCTTGTGAAAATAAACGCGATAGCCGGGCCCATAGTGAATGCGCAATTCACTGATGCCTTCACCCACTGGGGCCCGTCGCCGGGATTTCCTACAATCAAACGTTGCAGCCGAACGGCAATTGCCGCCTTGGCTCTTCCGTCTTTCAGCTTTTGGTGCCACCTCCGAAAGGTGGCTGTCTGCTTCAGGATTGCCATGGTGACTAGTAAGTTATAAATTACAATTCGTCAATGTCGAAATAGGGCGAGCCTCCAAAACGAAAAGCCTCACCCCATCCGCCCACGCGCTTCCACCTTCAGCGTTTCCAGCACCTTGTCACCGTCGATCAGATGCACCTGGTCGAACAGGTTGGTCACGACGCAGCAATGATCAGGCACCACGCGCACGCGCTCGCCAATGCGAAGCTTCGCACCATTTCCAAGCGTGACCGTGCCATGTTCCTCGCTCAAGCTGGTGACGCGGGCGCCGGGCATGCCGAGCAGCTCGCCAAAATCGGCGAGCCCCAGCGTGTCGCTGGACAGCGCCTTGCTGCCGCTGTCGAGGATGGCGCGGGCCGGCGTCGGATGGCTGACCACTGTGGCGAGCACCGTCAGCGCACAATCGTCGAGCGTGCCGACGCCTTTGGCGACCTGGTAACGGTCGAGGTAGATGTAGGTGCCGGGGCGGTATTCGGTCACCGCGCTGTCCTCGCCCGAGCGCCACATGTCAGGCGTGCCGCCGCTGGAGATGCGGTCACAGGCGAGACCCGAGGCCGCGAGCGTTTGTTTGGCGCCGGCCAGCCAGGATTCAGCCTCGGCGGCGCGGCCGGCCGCGGGGTAGGTCATCAGCCCGCCGAAGGTGAGCCCCTTGGCTTGGTCGATCAACTTCGCCAGTGCCAGCGCCTCGGCGGCGCTTTGCACACCACAACGGCCCATGCCGGTGTCGCATTCGACCAGGACGGGCAGGGGGTGCTCTGCATCGGTGAAGGTGGCGGCGAGCCCTTCCAGCGTTTCGCGGCTGTCGGCCGTCACTGACAGTGTCACACGGCCATGCAGCGCCTTGAGGCGCTCCAGCTTGGCGCGGCCAAGGATGTTGTAGGGCAGAAAAATATCGGTCAGCCCGGCATCGGCCATCACCTCGGCTTCGCCGATCTTCTGGCAGGTGATGCCGACCGCACCTGCCGCCACCTGCTTCTTCGCCCAATAAGGCAGCTTGTGCGTCTTGATGTGCGGCCTGAGTTTCAGCCCGTGGCGGTCGGCATGCGCCTGCGCTCGTGTGATGTTGGCTTCGGCGCGGGCTGCGTCGATGAGGATCGCCGGCGTGTCGAGGTCGTCTATGCCTTGCATGAAATATCACCCTGGGAAATCTGGCTGACTTATGGCCCCGATCCGCACGGATGTCATGGGGCCAGCACGCAGTTTGCGTCGACACCGCAGCGCTGTTCGGCTATGCGCTTCAGATAACTCCAGGGAACGCGACGCGAAGGGATCACGATCATGAAACGCTCCACCGTCAACGACATCATCCGCGATGCAGACGCCTTCATCCGCTCGTTCGGCTACATCATGCCGCCCTTCGCCTACTGGAGCCCGGAAGAGATGAAGGCGCGCAAGGCCGACTCCGCCGCCATTTTCACCTCGCGGCTCGGTTGGGACATCACCGATTACGGCCAGGAAAAATTCGACGAACTCGGCCTGTTCCTGTTCACCGTTCGCAACGGCGTCTATGCCGACATGAAGAAGGGCATGGGCATGCTTTATGCCGAGAAGATCATGATCTCGCGCAAGGATCAGCTGTCGCCGATGCATCGCCACAACATCAAGGCCGAGGACATCATCAACCGCGGCGGCGGCAAGCTCGTGCTGGAACTGTTCATGCATGATCGCGACGGCGGCATCGATCCGAAGGCCGAAGTGACGGTGCCGGTCGACGGCACCATCCACAGGCTGCCGGCAGGCGGGCTGTTGAAGCTCGACCCGGGCCAGAGCGTGACCCTGCTGCCCGGCGTCTGGCACGCCTTCTGGGCCGAGGGCAAGGATGTGCTGATCGGCGAAGTATCGACCGTCAATGACGATCTCACCGACAACGTCTTCCGCGAACCGATCGGCCGCTTCTCCAACATCGACGAGGATGTCGCGCCGGTGCACCTTTTGGTGTCCGACTATGAGAAGTGGGTGGGGTAGGCGATGCCTAATCGCCCCAATTCACCTGCTGAAAGAACGTCCAGATGCTGATCGTGCTGTCATCCCGATCGCTCGTGCTGTGCAGCGTCAGGACAATATCCACGGTGGGCGGCGCCTTGATCAAGACTGTGATCAGGCGCGCGCTGCCGTCAGGCACGATACCTATGCCTGAGGTCATTTCCCAATTTCCGTCGGCTTGCTGAAGTCGGGAAGAAGTATCTCCGAATTGCTCCCTCATCGATGCATCGTTTGGAAACGGTTCGTCGGTGAGTTCTGCAAATTCCTTCCAGGATCCGGAGACTGCCGCCTGAATGGCGCGTTCTATTCTGGCTTTTTCCGCTTCGCTAACTTGAGCCGGCATCCCGAACTCCGATCTACCGCTGGTACTTATCCGCCTTACGCGTCCCCAGCAAAAGCTTGCGCTCAAGCTGTGCCCGCAGCTCGCCATAATAGGCGGTGAGGAAGGCCCTGGAATCGACCGGCTCGATCGTCATGCCGATCTTGCGCCCGATCGTTTCGGCCACGGCTTTCAGCGCGAAATAGTCGTCGCGGCGCAGCACCTCTTCCAGCTTGTGCAGTTCGGCGATGCCATAGGCATCGAGCTGCGCCTGGGTGAAGCGGAAGGCGCGGGTGGTGGTATCCTGGCGTTGCGACAGGTCTTCGACCAGCGCCAGCTTGGGCGCCTCCACCACCCAGGTTCCGGCCAGCAGGTCGCCGATGCGCATGCGGTCGCGGTTGAACAGCGGGAAGAGCGCAAACAGCAGCGTCCACACCAGCCCGAAGATCGTCGACAGCGTGTCGGCGAGCCCCATCTGGCTGCGGCCTAGGATGATCGACAGCGGCAGGAAGATCTCGATCTCGCGCATCAGGTTGCGGGCAATGACCTGATCGATCGACAGGCCGGCGCCGCTGCGCGATGCCACCCGGATGCCGAGCATCCGTTTGCCGGGTGTGGCGGCGCGGCGGCCGGCTTCGAAGACGATGAAATAGGCGTTGCGCAGGAAGAAGATCAGGATGATCCAGACGATGAACAGCGGCTGCGCGCCTTCGCCTTTGAGGCCGGCCAGCCCGAACAGTGCAATGATCGAGATCACGATCGCCGTGACGATGATGATGACAAAGTCGAGCAGGAAGGCGGCGGCGCGGGTGCCGGCATCGGCGAGCTTGATCCGGAGATCGACCCCTTCCGGCGTGATCAGCGGCCGTATCGTCGAGACGGTAGCACGCCTAGCGGTCGCCATGCCGCACCACCCTGAACACATAGAAATAACAGAGCCACAGCGTCAGCATGCCGCCGCCAATGGCGTAGCGTGTCACGTCGCTGGTGATCACCTGCCGACCGATGCCTTCGAGCAGGCCGGCAAACAAAAGCATGATCGTCACGCCGACCATGGTGGTGGCGGCCACGCGCCCGGCATCGGCAGCAGCCGTCATCCGCGTCAGTTCGCCGGGGAAGGCGAAGCGCGTGCCGATGCGCATGCCGGCGGCGCCCGCCAAGGCGATCGCGAACATCTCGGTGGTGCCATGGATGGACAGCCATCCGCCCAACTCCAGGCCGAGATCCTTGGCGACGTAGATCTGGAACATCGCGCCAAGCAGGCAGCCATTCATCAGGATCAAGAGCACGCTCGGCACCGCGAAGGCAAAGCCCAGCGCGAAGGCCAGGATCGCCACCTGGACATTGTGCGTGAACAGATAGGCGGCGAAGCCCGACAGGAAATTATTCTCGGTGCCGTCATAAAGCACCTGCCGCAGCACTTCGGCCGAGGCATCCGGGTTGCGCCCGCCGGCCAGGCTCGGCGGAATGATGGCGTCGAACCAGCCCTTGTCTTTGGCCACCAGCCAGTAGCCGGCGCCGGCGCCGACAAAGGTCAGGACGACCGACAGCAAGGTCTCGCGCCACAAATCGCGAATGGCGTGTGGCCAGTCATGCAGGAAGAAGTCGCCGATGCGCTGCCGCAGGCCGCGACGTGCGCCATAGAGGTAGAAGTAGCCGCGCAGGCAAAGCGCTTCGAGATAGCTGACCAGCGCATTGTCGAGCGACGTCGCCCGCGCCACCGAAAGCGAGGACAGCGCCGAGCGGTAGAGCAGTGGCAGCGACAGCAGTTCGTCTTCCGACAGCGTGCGTGGCGCACGTTTCTCGACCCGGGCAAGCAGCGCCTCGAACGCCTTCCAGTCGGCCTCGCGCTCCGAACGGAAGCTCGCCAGCGACTGGCGCACCGCATCCTTGCCGACCAGCGCGTTCACAACAGATCCTCTCGCTTGAGCTCGAGATAGCGCTCGACCAGTGCCGGCCCGAGCCTCTGATGGTCGGCTTCGATGACATGCGCGCCGAGCAGCCTGAGCCTGCCGATGACGACCTGCCTTTCGCGCAGCAGCCCGCCGGCGACGACGGAGCGCGCCACATCCTCCGGTGCGTCCGGCGGCATGTCGGCCAGTGTCTCCAGTTCGACATCCTTCATCATCATGAACAGCACCAGATGCCGTTCGGTGAGCCGGCCGACGGTGCGCAGCATCAGTTCGGCGCTGATCGGATCGACGAAGTCGGTGAAGATGATCACCAGCGAACGCCGGTCGAGCTTTGCTGCAAGGGTCGTCAGCGCCAGGGTGAAATTGGTCTCTTCCGTGGAATAGTCGATTTCCGCCGCCCGCTTCTGGATCATGGCGAAGCTGGCGGAGCCGCGCACGGCGCCGCTGGAAACGCGCGGCCTCGCGTCGAAGCCGAACAGGGAAACCATGTCGCCGCCCTTCAGTGCGATGAACGCCGACAGCAAGGCGGCGGTGACGGCGCGGTCGACCTTCGGCACGCCGTCGACGGGCTCGCACATCAGCCGGCCGCTATCGATGGCCAGCACGATGTTGTTGTTCTCCTCGATGCGGAACTCGCGCGCCAGAAGCCTGCCGTGGCGGGCGCTGCGCTTCCAGTCGATCATCCGCCGGCCCATGCCGGGCTGGTAGTCCTTCAGCGCCTCGAACTCGCGGCCCTGGCCGGCGCGGCGTTGCGCATGGCCGTCGGGCAGCGACTGGCGCTGTAGAAGCGTGATTGCCTCGTCGCGGGCGCTGCTGACGTTGGGCAGCACCGCCACCTTGCCGTCCATCGGCAGCACCACCTGGTTCCAGACCAGCCCGAACGGCCCGCGCCAGCGCACCCACAGGCGATCGAACCTGGCAATGCCGCGCCGCAGCGCCTGAAATCTGAGATCGAGCGATGCGCTGCCGGCCTCGGCGGTCGATGCGCCGCCGGTGCCGCCCACCGGTTCCAGCCGCTCGTCATGGCCAAGACGAGCCTGCACGGCGCGCGGCCGTCCGCTGAGCCCGGCGGTGACATGGACGGTGAACTGGCCGCCGACGCTGACCTGTGGCGGGGCATTGATGCTGGCATCCAGCGAAGCCCGTCCGCGTCCGGCGGCGGCGTCCACGGCCAGGAAAGCAAGCAGCACGCAAATCCACAACAGGCCGAGATACCACAGAGACGGCAGTGCGAGCGCGATCAGGAAGGCCGGTATTGCACCTGCCGCACCTCCCCAAACTGCCCGGCCGCTCGGATAGATCAACGTGGCGCTTCCGTCTGGTCGACAAGGTCGGTGACGATCTGCTCGACCAGGCGGCCGTCGATCTGCGCCGCCGGCGACAGGATAACGCGATGGCGCAGCGCCGGCACGGCAAGCGCCTTGACGTCGTCGGGGATGACATAGGCGCGCCCGTCGAGCGCTGCCCGGGCGCGTGCGGCTCTCGCCAGCATGGCGCCCGCACGCGGGCTGGCGCCGACTTCCAGATCGGGGCTGGCGCGCGTGGCCCGCACCAGCCTTGCGATATAGTCCACGACGTCGTCGACAAGCGTGACCCCGCCGACGGTCGCCAACGCCTTTTCCAGCGTCTTGCGGTCGGCCTGGGCCTTGATGCCGTACTGCTTGATGTCGTGCGAGGCGGTGCCGCCGCCATGGTGGATGATGATCGCCTTTTCCTCTTCCGGGCCGGGGTAGCTCACCCGGTGCTTGAACAGGAAACGGTCGAGCTGGGCTTCGGGCAGAGGATAGACGCCCTGGTGCTCGATTGGGTTCTGCGTCGCCACCACCATGAAGTTCGGGCCGAGCGCATGGGTGGTGCCGTCGAAGGTGACGGCATGCTCCTGCATCGCCTCCAGCAGGGCTGCCTGGGTCTTCGGCGGCGTTCGGTTGATCTCGTCGGCGAGCAGCAGATCGCAGAAGATCGGGCCGCGCGTCAGCGTGAACTGCCCGGTCTGGAAATTGTAGATGTTGGAACCGACGATATCGCCGGGCATCAGGTCGGGTGTGAACTGGATGCGGCCATAGGCGACGCCCAGCGCCTGGGCAAAGCAGCGCGCCGTCATCGTCTTGGCCGTGCCCGGCGGTCCCTCGATCAATATATGCCCGCCGGCGAACAATGCCGTGAGCATCAGATCGACCGTATCGTGTTGCCCGGTGATGGCCTTGGCCACCTCTTCCCTGATCTGTGTCGCCAGGGCCTTCACATCATCGACGTTCACCGAGCCTCCTTGCCGTCCAGTCGTGCAGCTTTTCGGCTGCATCATGCATTTGTGTCAGGGTCTTTGCCGCGTTCGCAGCTTGCAGGCGGGTCGTGAACCCGCCGGCTTCGTCCTTATCGCGGGAATCGAGCCAGCGGTCGAGCGCTTCGCCCTGCAAACCGTGCGGCGCGCCGAGCAGCGCGCCGGCGCGTACGCGTGCCAGTGCTCCATAGCGGTCGCCCAGTTCCTCCAGCCGGCCGGCGCGGCGCAACAGCATCGCCGTGGTGTCGACCAGCGCGCGTTTGCCGAAGGCGATGGCGCGCTGATCGGCCCGTGGCGGCCCGAACCGGCCAAGGCCATGCAGGAAGGCAAGTGCCGCCGCCGCCAGGATGGTCAGCGTCAGCGCCAGGAAGGGCGGCTCGACCAGAAGCTTGGCGAGATCGTATTTTCGCCCGACGCCATGCAGCGTCAGGTCGAACATGACAGCACCCTCTTCGGGCTGCAGGAGCTCGATCAGCTTGAGCGCCGCCGCCGCCTTGTCGGGATCTTTCAAGCCGGCGTTATTGATGAGATCGGGGTCCGTCAGAATGTAGAACCGCTCGTCTTCGACCTCGGTCAGCACGGCCTTGCCGTTGCCGGCGGCAATCAGCGGGTGTTCGTCGGCCACCCATTGCAACTGGTCGGGAACGCTGACCATTTGCCCTGAGACGTCGAGTTGCTTGACCGTGGTCTCACCTTCGCCGAGCTTGGCCTTGGCGATCCGGGCGAGCCAGTCGTTGACCACGACGTCCGGCAGCCGCTGGATCTTCATCTCCCAGCCCTCGTGCTGGAACAGCGGCAAGGTTGCCCATTTGGGCAGCACGAACAGCGTATCCATGCCCTTGCGAAGCTTGATGATGTTGGCAAGCGCATCCGGGTCGCTGTCGGGCGAAATGGTGACGATCAGCAGCATCTCGGTCTCGAGATCGCTGTCGGACCGCGCCATCAAGGGCGGCTCGCCGGTCAGCTTCAGCCATTGCGCCAGACCGGCATAGCCAATGCCGCTCTTCGACAACGGCGTTGCGCCGCCGACGCTCGGCTGGCGGAAGTCGGGCGCATAGGTGGACAAAAGGAAGAAGCCCGCCGCCGCGAGCAGGCTGGCAAAAATGCCCCAGAACAGCGTCCTGCGGCTGAACGGTTCCTGCTGGGCGATGTCGGCTGTCGCGTCGCTCACGTCCAGGCATCCCTGAAGACGAATCGCTCATAGGCGCTGCGCGCCTCCTGCCAGCCCTCGGGCCCGACCGGCCGGCGCGCGAACAGAGCGGCCTCGACGATGCGCGCGATCTGGGTAAAGGCGCCACGCGCCCGCATTGGCAGCGACGCCGCTCCCGCGATATCGCGCGCGGTCAGCGACGGGCGCAGAAAGTCGGGCAGGCGGCCGGCAATGTCGGCAACGCTGCGGCGCAGCAGGAGATGCACCGCCTCGTCATACTCGCCCCGGGCGGCGAGCGCATCGGCTTCCGACAACAGGATCTGCGCGGCGCCAACGTCGGGGTGCCATATCCCTTCCGCCTCGGTCACGCTCTTTTTGCGCCACCAGGGCAGGCGCCAGGCGACGCCTTTCACTTCAAGGACAATCAGCAGCAGAATGATCGCGGCACCTGTGATCACCGCGCCCCAGAACAGGTAGATCATGTACGGGCCGAGCCATTTCAGGAACTCGCCCAGCGGTTTCAGCCATTCGGGTGTCTCGGGTGGTCTGTAGGCCGGCAGGTCGAACTGGATCGAATCGTCTGACAGCAACTGCTTGTGCAGTTTGGCCAGCCATTCGGCTTGCGCAGCGTCCGGCTGTGCAGCAGTCACCTTTTCGCCCCCATGCAACCTGCGGTTCGCGGGCCGACACTGGCAATACGCCAAGGCAATTGCAAGCGGCGGCAACCGCAAGTATCAATATCGGTGATTTATACTTTCTGATTTCGGGTATCCATTAGTCGGGGGGAATGTAACATGACGTCAATCGCGAGCGAGCGGCCGGAACGGTTCAGCGTCGGCAGGGCTTTCAGCAATACGTTTTCGGTAATCGGACGCAGCTTCGTCCCACTTGCCGCCATCGTCGGCCTTTTTTCGACGCTGCCTGCGCTGCTGTACAACATCTGGAGCTTTAGACAGATTGCAAAGATAGCAGTACCTGGGGCGAGCTTCGAGCAATCGGCTATGGCGGGCTATGGTGCCGTTTCGATGATTGCCGGCCTGGTGCTCCTGATCTTGGCCTTTCTGGCGCAGGCGGCGCTGGTACGAGCGACAATCGAAGATTTGAACGGCAAGCGCCCGTCGATTGGCGATTGCATTCAGATAGCCCTGCGCAGCTTCCTCCCCACGCTCGGAATTGGTCTTGTGATCATCGTGGCAATGTTTCTGGTGGCGATGATATTAACGGTCATCACCATGGCCATCCCCATCGTCGGCGGTGTGATTGCACTTCTGTCGCTCATCCCCATAGCCATGTGGCTGATCAGCATATCGGTGGCTGTGCCCGTCGCAGTTCAGGAAAGGCCTGGCGTCTTCGCCTCGATTTCGCGAAGCAGGACGCTGACGAAGGGAAGCCGCTGGCGGATATTCGCGCTGTTTCTGGTCCTCGGCATTGTTGCGATAGGGCTACAAGTGGTTTTCACCTTGCTGTTTCAGGCTGCTATTGCGAGCGGCGGGATCAGCACGACCGGACTCATTGCCGCCGCCATCGGAAGCAGCCTGCTGTCGACAATCGTTTCGGCGGTGATTTCGGTGGCGATTGCCGTCACCTATGTCGAGCTGCGCCAGGTCAGGGAAGGCACCAGCGTCGACGAACTGGCGGAGATCTTCTCGTAACGAAGGTTTTGGCCCGAGAACAGCCAGTCATGTTGGCGCGATTGGCCGGGATCTAGCTCGGGCCGGAAGGGGTAATCGTGGCATCGACGGCGTCGGCGCGGCTTGAGAAGTTCCAGATCGGCAGGGTTTTCAACAACACCTTCGCCGTGATCGACCGCAATCCCGGTCTGATGATTGCTTTGGCGGCGCTTTTCCTGGTCCTCCCCCAGTTGCGCTCAATAATGGCGGCCCCAACGGCTACATCGCCACACCTCCACTCGGCGCGAAGTGGGTCATTATGAGCAGCTCGTTCTTATCGCTCGTTTTAAGCCTGATCTATTTCGTTTGCGCGCTGTTGTTCCAGTCCTCGCTGGTGCAAGCGACGATAGAGGACCTGAACGGCAAGCGCCCGGCGATCGGCGACTGCATCCAGATAGCCTTGCGCAGCATATTCCCGACGCTGGGGTGGGGCTGATTGTCTTTTTGGCCATGATCCTTGGCCTCATCGTGATGGGCATCGCCGGAATGTTGGTGCCGATCTTCGGAGCGATCATTGCCTTCGTGGTGTTGCTCGTTGCCGGCATCAGGTGGCTGCTCGGCATATCGGTTTCCGTGCCGGTGCTGATGCAGGAGCGGCTTGGCATGTTTGGCGCGATGTCGCGCAGCCGTGCTCTGACAAAGGGCAGCCGCTGGCCGATGTTCGGTGTCTTTCTGATCCTGTTTTTGGCGGCGCTTGCCTTCCAGATGATGTTTGCCTTGCTGATCGGCCTGATTTTCGCTTTCTTCAGCGGCCTCTCGACGGTCGCCCTGATTTTCGGCGCTATCGGAAGCGTCCTTATCGCGACGGTCGTGTCCACGGTGGCATCGGTGGCCATTGCGGTCGCCCATGTTGAACTGCGCCAGGTTAGGGAAGGCACCAGCGTAGACGAACTGGCGGAGATTTTCTCTTAGAAGGCGAAGCCAACTCGGCTGGTCGGGCGGCGGGGATTTCAGTGACAACAGCTTGGCCCCGCCTCCGCGCTCGTCCGACACAGGCACGACGAGGTGATCGCCACATCCCGCGCGAGCTGGACATGGTCGAAGCAGCGTTTGGCCGCACGGTCTGCCTCGTCCTTGCCGTGCTCGTTCCAGGTGAGGTTGTAAAAAGGCCCGGCGGCATAGGCGATGCCCCAATGGACGAAAGGGCAATCAGGATCGGTCTCCAGCGCCTTCTCGAAGCATTTTATGCCTTCCTCATGGTTGAAGCCGTAGCACCAGTTCAGCCCGATATCGAACCAGCGCTGCGTCTCGGCCGAGGCGGTGGAGATAGGGCGGCGATAGGTGCCGAGGTCGAAATGATCCATGTGTGATGCTAGATAGCGAGCCGTAATCAACAAGCCGCTAGCCTAGTCCTCAATTAGGGCAATGCTTGCTCTGATTTTGCCAGAAAGACTATCGCTGACGCAGTCATATTCAGAATGTATCCGGCGAGGTGATCCGGAACCTCGGTTTGCGATGTACCTTGCCCGTGACCGCTAAGTTTGTTCCTGCCCGTCGGCACGCCAGCTTCCAATGTCGTTCGCAGCGCACTGAAATGCGACTGCCAAAATGCCGGAATCAATCCTTGATCCAGCAGAACCTGCAAAAGCTTTGCCGCTGTGTCCGTTTTTTGAAAGGCCCATTTGCGCTTTTCACAGATGGCTTTCATGACACTTTCCAGCGCCTTGAGCGCTTCGTTCATTGCTTCCTTGCTGGCGCCTTTGCGGTAATGCGAATGCGCCTTCAGGAATTCGTCTTGGGCTCCTGCGTAGTGAGCTTCCTGCAAAAGGGAAAGCGCCGGTTTGACAGCTTCGCTATGGATGAGTTGCGAGTCTATTCGCAAAATCTCGCCATCGTACTCATAGCCAATGCCATGCTCTTTAAATCTGGCGTTAATTTCTTCTATGGCCGATTTTGCAAGAAATTCTTTCGGAAAAATGTCTATAGTCATATTTGCTTGCTCTATTCTCGATCAAACGACAGACTATTTCTATAGCGCTCAAGAACTGCTCAGTGTCCGTTTCGCTTAATACAAAGATTGTCACTTCATTAAGGTAATTGTTGTCGTTTTTGTTCGCTGACAGGGAGTTTAAATACTCCCATTTCTTTTCTAAGTATAGTTGTGACAATTTTGTAAGATTCTTGAACCCAATCGCCTCTGCCGTAGAAGTCGTCGTAAGCGGATTGGTCACCCAGGATTTCATGCATAATCTGGACGATCTGGACGCGCAGGGCGGGGGGCAAAGTGTCGTATGTGAAAACGTCTGGAACGTCCCCACGCAACTTTTTCTGGCGTTTGAAAAAGGTGTCGAAAATCGCCATGTGCCACCCACGCTAGCAACCGCTCAGAGGCAATGCCGATTTTCCGAAGGCCTGACAAGGCTTGGGGCGAATAATTCACCGGTATTGGTTCTTGGTTCGTTTCGGGATCGTATCCAATGCTTTTACGGATCATGCTTCCAGCCACACCTTCTCAAAGTGCTGCTCAAGCGACTGGTGCTGCTCGCAGCCTTGCACGCCCTTGCGGTAGGTGCGGTAGACGGAGCGCCAATAGGGCTGGATGATGATGCCGGAATCGCGCAGATTCTGCTCGATCCTGGCCATGATCTCCTTGCGCTGGGCGGCGTCCGGCGTTGCCAGCGCCTTGTCGAGAAGCGTGTCGAATTCCTTGTCGGCATAGGCGCTTTCGTTCCAGGCGGCGCCCGATTTATAGGCCAGCGCCAGCACCTGGACGCCGAGCGGGCGTCCCAGCCATTCGGTGGTGGAGAAGGGGTATTTGCTCCAGTCGTTCCAGAAGGTCGCGGCGGGCAGCACGGTTCGCTTGATCTTCAGGCCGGCCTCACGCATTTGCGCGGCGATCGCATCGCCGGTGCTCTTTTGCCATTCGACGTCGACCGAGATCAGCTCGAATTCGTGGTCCGTCTTGCCGGCCTCGGCGAGTAATTTCTTGGCCTGTTCCGTGTCGCGCTTGGCCGGGCCGATATCGGCAAATTCCGGGTGCATCGGGCCGACATGGTGATTGTCGGCAGGCTTCCCGCGGCCGCCGAGGCCGAGCGCCAGCACGGCCGAATTGTCGACCGCAAGCTGGGCGGCGCGGCGCACCTTGACGTCGTCATAGGGCGCGTTGCCGACATTGAAGCGGGCAACGATGGTCGAGCCGGTGGCGATCTCGGAATTCAACAAGCCCATCTGCTCGGTCTGCGACACGGCGTCGGACGCGGTCTCATGGTCGGTGTCGATCTCGCCGGATTCGAACGCCGACAGCATCGCGTTGGGGTCGGAGCCGTAATCGACCCATTTGATGCCGTCGAGGTAGAAGTCGCCCTTCCACCAGGGCTTGTCCTTGCGCTTCACCTCCGCACTGGTCTCGGCATTCCAGCTGACCAGTTCGCAAGGGCCGGTGGTGACTGCGAGCGCCTTCATCGGATCGTCGCCGCCCTCATAGGAGCGGTGCATGATCAGCGCGGGATAGTCGGCCATCCCTGCGATCAGCGAAATGTCGGGTTTCGGCAGATTGAGCTTTACGGTGAAATCGTCGACCTTCTCGATGCCGCCATCGACCGGCGTCTTGGTGTCGGCATTGACCAGCGCGCCCATGCGCGCGGCGACCGAATTGCCGGCGACGGAAGCATCGCACCAGCGGGTGAGATTGTGGATGACGTCGTCGGCGTTGAAGGTGTCGCCGTTCGACCAGGCGATGCCCTTGCGCACATGCAGCGTCAGCGTCCTGGCGTCGTCGCTGGTTTCCCAGCTTTCGAGCAGCCACGGCTCGAAGGTGAAGTCGCGGTTCCAGCGCACCAGATATTCGTTGCAATGGCGCGCTACATTGGACATTTCGACGCCGTCGAAAGTACGTGGATCCTTGAAGCCCTTGACGTTCATGGCGACGCGCAAGGTGCCGCCGCGCTTCGGCTCCTCGGCCCGGGCGGGCGACGCGCTGAGGCCGCCCAATGCCAGTGCTCCGGCCGCGCTGACGCCGAAGCCAGCCATGATGGTGAGATATTCGCGCCGGTTGACGCCGCCTTTCCTGAAATCATCGGCAACGGGTTTGGCCTGCGGGTGCAAATTGCGGTCGGTCAGCATGAATTTCATCGTCGTTCCCTCTTTTGTTGGGCGCCCCGACGGTCCGCCTCCGCTGGGGGCGGATGCGATCATCGGGCGCCGTTGCCTGAGCAGGTGATGATAAAGCGGGCCGACACCGGGAAATGTTCGCTTTTCCGCAATTCTTGTGCGCTGCTCCGCAGTCGCGGTTAGCCAATCTCTCCCCTTGTTGTGTGGGAGATGTCCGGCAGGACAGAGGGGGCGCTGTCCTGCCGGCCCTTCAGTTGACTGGAGTGTCCTTGCAGACAATCGTTGCGTTAACTCAGGATATTGAAGGGCCGCGATCCTTCGCACCCCCCTCTGGCCTGCCGGCCATCTCCCCCACTAGGGGGGAGATCAGCGCTTCGTCGTTCTTGCCGAGCACGGCGACGGCGGCGATGGCTGCAAGCGTGCACACGAACGCCTCGCCGGCGCGCTGAACACTTTTGCGGGCGCGCAGAAAACTGTGCACCAGCCGCGGCTCCTCATACCACCAGGCGCGGCCACCTGCCGCAACGATGCGGTCGCGATAGGTCTCGCCGTCCGATGACAGCGGATCGCATTGGGCGGTGATGATGACAGTCGGCGGCAGGCCGGAGAAGTCATTGTCGCTCAGCGGCGAAAAAGTCGGGTCGTCGGGCGACTGTGCCGGGGCAGCGCGAATGGTGCGGTAGAACGCGATGTCGCGCAGCGTCAGCAGCGGTGCGTCGGCATGTTCGACATAGGAGCCGGCACTCTCGTCGCCGCCGAGGCCGGGATAGATCAGCACCTGGCCGACCGCGTGGCGCAGGTGGCGGCGCGACGCGTGCGCGACCGCGGCGGCAAGGTTGCCGCCGGCGCTTTCGCCAACGAGCACGATCGGCAGGTCCGTTGTCACCGCCGCCCATTCGAACACGGTCAGCGCGTCGTCGAAGGCGGCCGGGTGGGGATGTTCCGGCGCCAACCGGTAGTCGGCCGA
This sequence comes from Mesorhizobium sp. L103C119B0, assembly GCF_000502235.1. Classification (NCBI taxonomy): domain Bacteria; kingdom Pseudomonadati; phylum Pseudomonadota; class Alphaproteobacteria; order Hyphomicrobiales; family Phyllobacteriaceae; genus Mesorhizobium; species Mesorhizobium sp. L103C119B0. Next base: position 45,648 of record NZ_AYXE01000007.1, read on the forward strand.
GACAACGTCGAAACCGGTGCCGGCGCAGATTTCGGCGCAGATGTCGTCATGGCTGTCGAGCCCGCCAAGGACAAAGCCGCCGCCATGATAGTAGACGATGACGGCGCGCACGGGCTTGCCCGCCATCCGGTAATAGCGGATCGGGATGGCGTGTCCTGCATCGGCGGCGATGATGCCGTCGCTGGCCGAAACCCCGTTGGGATAACCCTGATGGAAGGCGCGGCACATCGCATCATAGACCGACCTTTGCTCGGCGATCGGAAGTTCGGCGATTTCGGGCGGGAACCAGTCATTGACCAGGTCGATATAATCCCACAGCGCCGGGTCGAGCAGGGTGGCGTATTTGCCCCGTCTGGCTGTCTTGAGCTTGTGGGCGGTGCCCATCTCTCAGAGCTCGCCGTAGAGCCGTTCGGCGTTTTCAAAGGTGAATCGCAGCGGCACCGAACCCTCGACCTGCCAGGCGCTGACCGTGTCGCCCGCCATCAGCCGGCACGCGTCTATCGTGTTGGTGACGGCGCCGCCATAGAGCCGGTTGGCAAGGTTGAGGATGGCGGTCTGGTGCATGGCGGCACTGCCGCTGCCGCAGGCATCCTTGACCAGAAGCACACGAAAGCCGGATGCGACCGCGTCCTTCACGGTGGCGTCGATGCAGGCCTCGGTCCAGACGCCGGCGACGATCAGCCATTCGATGCCGCGCGCCTTGAGTTCGGTTGCGCCAGGTCCGGCGCCGAAGGCGCTGGCCTGCGTCTTGACCAGCATCGTCTCGCCGGCCGCGGGCGCCACCTCATGGCAAATCTCCGTCAGCGGATCGGTCTTGTCGGAAAAGGCGGACTTGCCGTCGGCGTCGAGCGGATGGAACGGACGCGCCTTGGCGGTATCGACGATATAGGCCCAGTGATACAGCGGCACGAAGTTGCGCCGCGCCGCCGCCTGCAGGCGCTGGACGTTGGCAAGCACCTCGCCAAAACCTTCGACCAGATAGCGCTTGTCCTGCCGATGCTCTTCCTGGAGGTCGATGAACGCCGCGGCGACCGTGCCGCGTTTGATCGAGATCCGGCTTTTCATGCGGATAGGCCTTGGTTCGCGACCAACGCCGCCGCTCTTCTCGCAAGGGCAGCGCAAGCGATGGAGATTGGTCGTCGTCCTCCGAACTTCGTCATCCCAGGGCGAAGCAGCCGCGCAGCGGCGTCGCGGAGACCCTGGGATCCATTCCGTGACGTCGACCGTGCAGTGCAACTGTGCAGGATCTGCACCGTTGCGGCGCTCTGGAGTCCATGCCGTGACATTGGCCAAGGAATGCAGCGGAGCAGAACTTGCACCGTTGCGGCGCGGATGAGTCCCGGCATGGATCCTAGGGTCTGCGCCGCGTCGCTGCGCTCCTTGCTTCGCCCTAGGATGACGACGGGATTGGCGTTCGCGCTGGTTGCCAAGGGATGCGAAACGACCATCAAACCTGCTTCTCCAGAAACTCATCCTCGTAGGGAAAGCGCGACAGAAGTTCGGTGCCGGTGTCGGTGATCAGGATCTCGTCCTCCAGCTTGACGCCCTCGCGGCCGCCTTTCTCGCCGATATAGCTTTCCACGCTCACCACCATGCCGGGCACGACAACACCGTCGCGGCCGTAGGTTTCATAGTCCATGGCGTGCGCTATGAACGGCGTCTCGCCATGCATGCCGACGCCGTGCATCACCGAGGTATAGCGCTGGTCGACGAAACGGTCCGGGATTTTCCACGCCTTTTCGGCGATTTCGCGAAACGCCATGCCCGGCCTGACGATCGAAATGTTGTGCTGAACCTGGTCGTGCGCCATGCGGTAAAGCGATTTCTGATAGTCGGTCGGCTTGCCCGGCCCGCAGCGGAAGGTGCGCGAAAAATCGGAATAATAGCCATAGCAGCCGATCGTGTCGGTATCGAGCGCCAGAAGCTCGCCCGGCCGGATTTTGCGGCCGCTGGCCTCGTTGAACCACGGATTGGTGCGCTGGCCCGAGGTGAGCAACCGCGTCTCGATGAACTCGCCGCCCTGGCGGATCACCTCGCCATACATGATGGCGAACAGCTCGTTTTCGGAGACGCCGGGCTTGATCGCCTCGCGCACGGCATAAACAGCGGCTTCCGCGCCAGCCATCGATACCTGCAGGCATTTGACTTCCTCGGGTGTTTTCACCGCGCGCACCGCCAGGATTTCGCCCTGACAATCCCTGACGTCGCAGCCGCGCTTTTCCAGCGCCAGCGCCTGCAAATGGCTGCAGCGGTCGAGCCCGAGCTTCATCGAGCCGCCGCCATGTTTCTTCAAAAGCTCGGCGATCTCGTCGGCGAAGGGGCCGGCGGTTTCGTCGTCGCGGCCCGACACCGAAGACCATACCAGCTTGGACGGGCGCGCCTCGTCGATCGTGTCGAGCACCATCGAGACATGGTAGCTCTGCGGGTATTCGAACAGCACGATCGGCCCGTCGGTCGGGATGAAGAAATACCGCGTCGAGTTGCGCAGGAAATAGCCGAACATGTTGCGCGAGCCGGTGGCATAGCGCTGGTTGTAGGGGTCGAACAAAACGACGCCCCCATAGCCCGCCTCGCGCATCCAGCCGCGCAGTTTCGCCAGCCGACCCTTGCGCAGCGCGTCGGCATCGATGAAGGACGGCTCGGTGTCCGACAGCCACATGCCACCGCCCGAGTCAGCCGCGACCGGGTGGCGCATGCGGTCCTTGAAATCCACATCCTCGGTGCTGTCCGGGTCGAAAACGACGATGCTCATGGGTGCGCCTCCTGAAGGGCTAGACCATAGCCATGCGCCGAAAAATGTCTGTGCGAGAATCCGCAGATGTCGTGCGAAATGCCGCAAGAAGGGCATGGATACAAAGGGCAATGTTGCGATCCTTCGCGCCCCCTCTGTCCTGCCGGACATCTCCCCCACAAGGAGGGAGATTAGCAGCTTTCGCGTCCCGCTCGCCCTGCAACGTTGGTGATTGGCGAAAGCCGAGGCGACATCTGATCTCCCCCCGTGTGGGGGAGATGTCCGGCAGGACAGAGGGGGGCGCTGTCCCGCCAGCATCTCACCGCGTTAGCGCGCAGCGCCCTCTAATGCCGCCGCATCGCCTTCGGCGCGTGCCCATGCTCCTCGCGAAACGCTCGGGCAAAACTTGACATGGACGCGAAGCCGCAGGCCAGCGCCACGTCTCGCACCATCAGCGTCGAATGGGCCAACAGGTCGGCGGCGCGCCGTAGCCTGAGGCGCCGGTAATAGCCGTTGGGCGAAATGCTGAGCTCGGTGCGGAAATTGCGCTCCAGCTTGTCGGAGGAGACACCGAGCCTTGCCGCCAGCTCCGTCATGCCAAGCCNTGCCAAGCCGCTCTTCCACCGCATCCTCCATGATGGCGATGGCCGACAGCACCAGTTCGTTCTGGACGCCGGTGCGCAGCCTGAGCGGCATCAGCTTGCGGTCGACGCTCGAACGCAAGGGGCTGTGCACGAACCATTCGGCAACGCCCGCCGCGAGCTCGCCGCCATAATCGTTGGTGATGATCTCCAGCATCATGTCGAGGCTGCCGACGCCACCGGCCGAGGTGAAGCGTTTGCGGTCGATGACATAGAGATCGCGCCGAAGCTCGATATCCGGGAAGGCCTCCGTGAAGGCCGCCTGGCTGGTCCAGTGCAAGGTGCAAGCATGGCCGTCGAGCAAGCCGGCCCTGGCGAGGAAGAAGGCGGCGTCGGCCACCGCGCCGATATGGGCGCCGGCGCGCAGGCTCCTGCGGATCCAGGCAACCGCATCGTCCGCGACAAGCAAGTCCGCATTGCCGCCGGAGCAGACGACGATGCGGTCGACCTTCGGTGCGCTCGAGGCTGAGAATCCCGGTTGTATGACAACCCCATTGGACGCCTCGACCGTGCCCTGGTCGGCGCCGACGATCACCCAGCGGTAACAATCGCGCTTGGCCAGCACATTGGCGGCGCGCAGCGGCTCGATCACCGAACTGAACGCCATCATCGGAAAGCCGGGAAAGACCAGCACAGCGAAGGTGAGGGGACCTTCGCTCGCTGCGGGTTGCGCCCGGTCGTGTGTTTGGCTGGCACGGTCGGTATTCACAATTGTGTATTTCCTGGGAGCGTCATTGGTGGCAGACAGGAAATGTAACGGGCTTTTTGGCCCGCCGGCAATGGAGACGACGCCATGTTTGCGGCCCAGACCATCGACAGCACCGACAAGCCGGCCTTCTACCGCGAACTGGCCACCCAGTTGAAGGCGCTGCTGGAAGGCGAGAGCGACTCCGTCGCCAACGCCGCCAACACATCGGCGCTGATCTTCCAGATGGTGCCCGATCTCAACTGGGCCGGCTTCTATTTCCTGGCCTCCGACGAGGAGCTGGTGCTCGGACCGTTCCAGGGCAAGCCGGCCTGCGTGCGCATCGCCGTCGGCAAGGGCGTGTGCGGCACCGCCATCGATCTCGAAATGTCGATGCTGGTCAAGGATGTGCATGAATTTGCCGGCCACATCGCTTGCGACGCCGACTCGCGCTCGGAACTCGTCGTGCTGCTGAGGGACAATGACGGCGTCTTCGGCCTGATCGACCTCGACAGCCCGGCGCCCGGCCGCTTCGACAAGGACGACCAGGCGGGCATCGAGGCGCTTGCCGCGATCTATGTCGCGGCGAGTTCGTTCGAGGATTAAGCGAACTTCACCAGCATCAGGCTGAAGCAGCCGATGAACAGGAAGGCGCAGGAGGCGAGCGCCAGCGGGCGAAGGCCGCGCGAGCGCAGCTGCGAAATGTTGGCCTGCAGACCCATGGCGGCGAGCCCCATGGTCAGCATGATGGTGGTGGCGAACGCCATGGCCGACTTCACTTCGGCCGGCACGGCAACCAGGCTGTTCAGCGCCACGACGGCGATGAAAGCGGCGACGAACCACGGCATCGGCGGCCGCGCACCGGATTGGTCGCTTGGGCGATCGCCATTGCTCTTGCGGCGCGCCATCAGGCCGAGCGCGATGACCATCGGCGCCAGCAGGGCGACGCGGGTCAGCTTGGCGACGGTGGCGATCTCGCCGGACTGGGCGCCGTTCTGGAAGCCGGCGCCGATGACCTGTGCCACCTCGTGGATCGAGGCGCCGGCCCACAGGCCGAATGCGTGCTGGTCGAGGCCGAGCACCGGCGCCAGCAGCGGAAAGCCGAGCATGGCGACGGTGCCGAACAGCGTGATCGAGGCGACGGCATAAGTGACGTCCTCGTCGCGCGCATCGGTGACGATGTTGGTGGCAACGATCGCCGAAGCGCCGCAGATCGAGGTGCCGGCGGCAATCAGCTGCGCCAGCTTGGCGTCGACGCCGATCAGCCGGCCAAGCGTAATGGTGAAGACGAAGGTCGCTCCAAGGGTCAGCGCCACGATGCCGACGCCGCCGGCGCCGATGGAGACAACCTGGCCGAGCGTCAGCTGAAAGCCGAGCAGCACGATGGCAAAGCGCAGCAGGCGCTTCTGCGAGAATGCAATGCCGGCCTTGGCGTGGGCGGGCGTGCCGAGCACGTTGGAATAGATCATGCCGGCGACGACGGCGAGGATCATCGGGCTGAACAGCGCGAAGCCGGAGACATTATGGGCCGAGAAGGCCACCCCCGTGATCATCGCCACCAGCACGATCCCGGGGATGACGCCATTCCACACGGAACCGAGCCGCTTCCGGCCCACGGCCAGATCGGCGGAAATCATGCTGATCGGAATATCGTTCGCTAGCTGGGCGGCGGAAGACAATGCAATTCTCCACGCAAGTACCTCAGGAGAATGTCATTCCAGAATCGATCTTTCCAACGAATTGTTTTTGTTGAAATGATCGATTTTTGTGAACGTTTAGGGCGGCCGAGGTCAGAATGAGAAAGAGCGGCCGGGCGAAACCTGGAGCCGCCCTAGATCATGATGAATTCCCTCACGATCTAACCCCACTTTTTGGGATCATGCCCTAGTATTTCATCCCAATTCGCGCGGCGATCGTATGGTCCTGGCTGTCGCCGTTGCTGCCGACCGCGGTGCTGTAGTTCAGCCCGAAGGCAATACCGCCGATTTGCGCATCGACGCCGAGCCCGATTGACAAATAGTCGTTGGAAAAGGCATCTGCGTCCAGCGCGTAGGGCGTGGTGCCGATATCGGCATAGCCGAGGCTGACGCGGCTGGAGCCGGCAAAGTCGTGCGTATACTCAAAGCGCGCGCGCGGTGTGAGCAGACCCCAGCTGGTAGGAATGTTGTTCTCGATGCGCAGGCCAAGGGTGCCCGACAGCGTGTCGACGGTCTGCTTGCCGAAGGTCAGATTATAGATGTCGCCACCCGTCTCGGTGAAGCCGTCAAGCGTGGAGTGGGACCCCGACAGACGTCCATAGGGTGATATCAGAGAGTCCGGCCGGCGAAATTCGTAGCCCGCCGTCAGCGACCCGAAGACCTGGCTTCCGTCGCGCGTTCCAGACGCGAAATCGCCGGTATCGGTCACATAGCGCTCACTGTCGAAATTGAGGGCGCCATAGCCGGCAAGGCCATCGACAAAAAAACTTGGCGCCGGGCGGTAGCTGCTATAGGCGGCGACCGAGATGGCATGGGCGCGGCTTTCGGTGCCGTTGCTCCCGACGTCGGTGACGTCATGGCCATAGCCAAACCCGAGACCGGCGGTGAAGGTCGGGGAAAAGCGGTAGTCGGCACCGACGCTCACGCCGACCAGCGTATGGTCGAGCTTGATGGCTCCATCGTCATCGGTGCCGAAATTGACGTAGCCGCCGCTCCAGAAGGCCAGTTCGCCAAATGGGTTCTCGGCCGGCAGTGACGACGTCTGGGTGTCCACGTCCGTGCCAGTTGAAGACTGTCCGGTCTTGATCGGCGACGCGCCGGTCGAAGTCCTGTCCTGCTTTGCGTTGGCGTTGGGCTGAATGCGCTCCGGATTGGGCGCTCCGTAAGTGGACTGCGACGATGCCGTGGCGATTGCGGCGAGCGCCGGATCGTTCGCCGCATTCTGCTGCTGAGCGTATGCGTCGGGATTGTCCGACGATTGCTGGACGGCAACGCTGAGGCCTATCGAACTGTGGCGCTGGTCGCCCTCATTGTGGAGCTGTTCCAGCCTCTGTCCAAATCCCTGGATCTGAATGTCGGCGAAGTGCTTTGCCGCCTCCACCTGTGCCCGAATCAGGCCGATCACTTCCGGATCGCGGGAGGGGTCGGGCCGTGCCGTGACGTTGATGGTCACGGTTGCAGGAGGTGACGTTCCGTCGGCATTCGAGAGCGTGTAGGTCAGGCTGGTTGTGCCGACAAAGGTGGCTGCCGCGGCAAACTGCAGGATATAAGCGCCGCCATCGGGCACAATGGAAGCCGTGCCCGCTTCGCTCGGCGGCGGCGAGGCAATCGTGGCGCTGGTAAACGGCCCATTCGTAGCCCCTTGCGTCAGGTCGAGGGACCCGGTCGTTCCGGCCATCACGTCCAGCGTGTGGTCCTGTGCCGACGGCAAGTGGATCTCGACGACCACAGTGTAGTCACGTTGGCCGGTAAAGCCGTTGCTGTCCGTGGCCCGCACCGTAAAATCGTAATTGGCCGCGACAGTGGGTGTGCCAGCCAGCGTACCTCCAGGCGAGAGCGCGAGGCCGGGAGGCACTGAGCCGGAAATCACGGTGAAGGTATAGGGTGCGGCGCCGCCATTGGGGCTGCTTGCCGTGATGGTCTGGCTGTACGGCGTGCCAATATGCGCATTCGGCAATGTTGCCGGCGACAGCTCCACCGTGACCGTGGTGCAGGACAGGACAAGATTGGTCACGTCGGCTCCCGCCACCGTGCCCGAGGCCGTCGTGACCGTGCATGTCTGGTCGGCCGGCTTGGCAGTAACCTCAACGCTCCAGTTGGAGCCGGTCAGCAGGCCATCCGCAAAGGCAAAGGTGATATCGCCGACATTCACGTCCCTGGTTTGCGTCCCTGCCGGCGAGCTTGATGTCAATTTCAAACTCACCGTCCCGGTCTGACCGCTCGCTGTGCCACTGATCACATAGAGCGGCTCATCAAAACAGATCAATGCGGACCCATCGCCGGAATTGACGCCATCCGCCACCGCAGCCGATTGCAGCGAGCCGGCATCCGATGATCCGCCGCCGCCGCCGCCGCCGGCGCCGTTCCAGTTCTGCTGGCACGAGGTCGTGCCGACGCCTGCGCCGCCACCACCGCCGCCGACAGTAGCCCCGCCACCGCCGCCACCAGCATATCCGGCACCCAGGAAAGACCCTGAGAAATTTCGTGCAGTTCCGCCTTGGCCATTTGTCTGACCGGCCGTGCCAGGAAAACTATCGCACCCAGCGCCGATCGCGCCACCGGCACCTACAGTGCCACCTTCACCGCCAAAGGGGCCAAGGCCGCCCGAAACATCGGTTCCTGCCGAGCCGGATCCCCCGCTCTTGCCACCGGCGCCACCAGCTATCGAATTTGTAGTGTGCCAGCCCCCGTTGCCACCGCCGCCACCGCCGCCAGCAATTGCCAGGCGGGTTCCGCCCAGCCGCAGGTCGGTCGCCCCGCCACCATTGCCGCCGTCGGGAGTACCGCTCGCGCCACCGGGATTGACCGCGAGCGAGCCACGGCCGCCAACGCCGACAGAAAGGATGTCACCCGGCGCGACAGTCAAGGAACCGCTCACCTGGCCGCCGAGCCCGCCGGCGCCGCCTGGGCTCAATGGGCTGCCCCCGATGGTGCCGGCGCCGCTCTTGCCAACCCCGCCTTGCGCTCCCTTGAGGTATACTGTGGCGGAATGGGTGTTGCCAGGAACCGAGATGGACTGGTCGCCGCCAGTAAAGCTAAAAGCATGAGCTGTCTGTGTGGGACTACAAGACTGCCCGAGCGCTGACGTCGTGCCCGCGAGCGCGTAGACGACCGTCATCGCGCCTAACAAACGTGAGATTGTACGCTTTGCCAGCCCTCGATGCATGGCGCCCCCCCGTCAGCCCGTCCAGTGCTTCTCCGCTTATATTATGATGCCAAGATTAGATCAAATAGAAATTTGAAACAATGGTAGGTTGAATGTCCAACAATATTAGCTGTTGCTGTTTTTTTGTACGCGTACGAGAGCCCTACTCGACGGCGCAGCAGTTTAGGCGAGCAACCACCGCGCAAGGTGAAGACTGGCGTTGCCTGGCAGTACACTTATGGCCTTGCCGGCGCCGCCCGCTCTAGCCGCGCGGGTCAACTCGGAGGCTGGGCCAACGCCAAAATCTTGACAGCGCCGCGCTTCCTGCTCCAGCGTGGCGTCATGTTCGTTTTCTCGTTCGCCATCGCCAAGCGACGCCGTTCCTGCACCACGCAGCGCGGCAAGCTGTTTGCGCGACGAAAAGGACCGGCCCAATAAAATTCCGGTTCGTTCGTTCCAGCCCCGCCCGCGACGTCTGCCGGCGGGGTTTTCATGTCTGGAGCCTTTGCCATGTCAATTCTTCCATCCTGTTCGACCGGCCCAATCAGCGGACGCTGCCGCCATCAAGGACATTGTGCGTGCCGCCTATGCCAAATGGGTGCCTCTGATCGGCCGCGAGCCGCTGCCGATGCGCGCCGACTATGACAAGGCGGTCGCCGAACATCCGTTCGATCTCGCCATCGAAAATGGCCGCATCGTCGGCATGATCGAGACCATGCCGGCCGACGATCATCTCTGGATCGAGAATGTCTGCGTCGCGCCACAGGCGCAGGGCAGGGGAATCGGCCGGCTGTTGCTGGAACGGGCGGAGCAGAAGGCGCTGGAGGCCGGCTGCTTCGAACTGCGCCTGCTGACCAATGGCGCCTTCATGGCTAATGTGTTGTTGTACAAACGGCATGGCTATACGATCGACCGGGAGGAGCCGTTCATGAACGGCATCACGGTCTATATGAGCAAGAAACTGGGGTGATGGCCGATAACAGGGAGGATCGGATGGCAGTCAGGGTCCGGTTGAAGCCGCTCACGGGGCGGTATGCGGTTTCGCGCCTCGAAGCAAAAGACAGCATTCCCGGCTGGGCGGACGGGCCGGGCTTCGTCAGCATTACCAGGACCGACGACGAGCTTTCGGTTGTCTGCCTGCAGGATCGGGTGCCGGACGGGGTGAAGCATGACAGGGACTGGGTCGCCCTGAAACTCCAAGGTCCCTTTGCCTTCGACGAAACCGGCATCGTGCTGTCGGTAATAAAGCCATTGTCGGAAAACGAACTCGGCATTTTTCTGGTATCCACCTTCGATGGCGACCATCTGCTCGTCAAAGCCAAGGATGAAGCCGCGGCAAGGGGGCTTCTGGTCGCGGCGGGGCACACGCTTCTGTAGCCGTCGGCTCAATCGCCCGCCCTTGCGTTTGACATCGCTCTTGCCCCATCGTTATCCCTGAACCGATACGACGATCTGGCGATCGCCCCCCATCAATTCAGAAATCCCCCGAGGAGAAGCCCATGTCACACAATCTGCAGTTCTATATCGACGGCGTGTGGGTCGATCCTGTCGTGCCCAGCACACTCGACGTCATCGACCCGTCCAACGAAGATGCCTTCGCGCAGATTTCGCTCGGCTCCAAGGCCGATGTCGACAAGGCGGTCGCCGCCGCCAGGCGCGCCTTCGGCACGTTCGGCTTCACCTCGGCCGAAGAGCGGCTCGATATCCTCAAGCGCGTCATCGAGATCTACAAGAAGCGCAGCGCCGATCTGGCGCTGGCCGTATCGCGCGAGATGGGCGCGCCGCGTCAGATGGCACTCGACAGCCAGGTCGGCATTGGCCTGGCACATCTGCAGAAGATGGCCGAGGTGCTGAAGTCGTTCGAATTCCGCCACGTCAAGGGCTCGTCGCTCATCGTCAAGGAGCCGATCGGCGTCGTCGGCCTGATCACGCCGTGGAACTGGCCGCTGAACCAGATCACCTGCAAGGTCGGTCCTGCGCTCGCCGCCGGCTGCACCATGGTGCTGAAGCCCTCGGAAATCGCGCCGCTCGACGCCATCATCTTTGCCGAAATCATCGACGAGGCCGGCGTTCCCAAGGGCGTCTTCAACCTCGTCAATGGCGACGGCCCGGGCGTCGGCCAGGCGCTGTCCAGCCATCCCGATGTCGACATGATGTCGTTCACCGGTTCGACCCGCGCCGGCATCCTGGTCGCCAAGGCGGCCGCCGACACGGTCAAGCGCGTGCATCAGGAGCTTGGCGGCAAGTCGGCCAACATCCTGTTTCCCGATGTCGATCTCGAAAAGGCCGTCAGCAAGGGCGTCGCCGGCTGCTTCAGCAACTCGGGCCAGTCCTGCAATGCGCCGACTCGTATGTTCGTGCCGCGCGACCGCCACGACGAGGCGACCGGCTACGCCAAGACGGCGGCCGAAAAATTGACCGTCGGCCCGGCCGATGCGGCCGGCACCAAGCTCGGCCCGGTGGTCAGCCAGATCCAGTTCGACAAGATCCAGGACCTGATCCAGGCCGGCATAGATGAAGGCGCCACGCTGGTCGCGGGTGGACCGGGGCGTCCGGCCGAGCTCAACCGCGGCTACTATGTCCGCCCCACCGTGTTCGCCGACGTCACATCAGATATGCGCATCGCGCGCGAGGAAATCTTCGGGCCGGTGCTGGCGATCATGCCTTACGACACCGTGGAAGAGGCGATCGGCACCGCCAACGACACTGTCTATGGGCTGGCGTCCTACATCCAGGCCAAGGATATCGAGAAGGCCCGCGAAGTCGCCGCCCGCATGCGCACCGGCAATGTCTACATCAACTATCCGCAATGGGACGCCGGCCTGCCATTCGGCGGCTACAAGCAATCCGGCAACGGCCGCGAATACGCCGAATACGGGCTGGAGGATTTCCTCGAGATCAAGGGCATCGCCGGCTATGAGGCGGCGGAGTAGGCCTAACCCTTGGGGACCGGCAACCAGCCGGTCTCGAGGCTTCAGCTCTTAAAGGTGCGGCTTCATTCTTCGCGGAAGGCTTTCTGGATCTGATCCGACAGCGGCTTCACCAGATAGGAAAGCATCGTCCGGTCGCCCGTCGGGAAGAACACCTCGGCCGGCATGCCCGGCGCCAGCGCCAGCCCCCGCAGCTTGGCGACCTCGGTTTTCGGAAGCGCCACCCGCGCCACATAGAAGGCTGCTCCGGTACGCTCTTCGATGGTGAGATCCGCCGAGATCCGCGACAGCGTCCCGGTCAGCTCCGGCGTGGTTTGCCGATTGAACGCCGACAGGCGCAAAATCGCATTCTGGCCCATCGTCACCTGGTCGATATCCTGCGGTGCGATATGCGCTTCAACGGTCAGGTCGTCCGTCACCGGTACGATCTGCATCACCTGTTCGCCGGGGGTGATGACCCCGCCGATCGTATGCACCGCCAACTGCAGCACCACGCCATCCTGCGGGCTGCGCAGATCGATGCGCTTCAACTGGTCCTCGGCCGCTACCTTGCGTTCGACGAACTCGGAGATCTTTCCCTGGGTATCGCGTAAATCGGTCGCGACCTCGCTGCGAAGATCCTGGTCGATCTGGATGATCTGCAGTTCGATCTCGGACGCCTTGCCTTTCACCTGGGCAATTCCCGCGGTCAACTGGCCATGCTCGCCTTCGAGCCGCACCGCGTCCCGTTCCAGCGACGTCATGCGGTCGATTCCTATCAGCTTGCGATGCCAGAGCGACCGCACACCTTCCAGCTCGATCCCTATCAGCTCGATCTCGCGGCGTTTCGCCTGCAGCTGCTCGGTCAGGCCGGCACTCTCCTGCTTCAACTGCGCGATCCGTTCGCGCAATTGCGATCGCTGGCCAGACCGCGCCTGGTGCCGGAAATCGAACAGCGATTGTTCTCCGGCCATCGATGCGGCGACACCGGCTTCGTCGCGCCGCGATGTCAAAACGTCCGGAAAGCTGATCGTGTCCTTGCCGTCACGCTCCGCCTCCAGGCGCGCCAACCGTGCATAAAACTCATCCAGACCTTTTGAGACGATCGCCAGATTGGCGCGCGTTGTCGTCTCGTCCAGCCGCACCAGAATATCGCCCGCCTTGACCCGGTCGCCTTCACGCACCCTGATCTCGCCGACCACGCCGCCCGTCGGATGCTGAACCTTCTTTACATTGGAATCGACCACCAGCCGGCCAGCTGCGATCACCGCACCCGACATCTTGGTCACCGCCGCCAGGCCGCCAACACCTCCGACAAGCAGCAGACAGGTAGCAACGCCAGCCACGAGATAGCGGCGGACCTGCCGGTGATGCAAAGCGCTTCTGTCCTCGCTCATGCCGGAACGCCTCGCTCCGTGGCGGCAACGACCTTGAGCGGCGCTGCCGATCGGAAGACCTTGTTCAGCACCTCGTCCTTCGGACCGAAGGCCTGCACATGGCCATTGGCCATCACCAGCACCGTATCGACATTGGCCAGCACACTGGACCGGTGCGCGACGACGATAACGATGCCGCCGCGGTCCCTGATGCCCTGGATCGCTGCGGACAAGGCCACTTCACCCTCCGAGTCGAGATTGGAATTCGGCTCGTCCAGGATGACCATGAACGGATCGCCATAAAGAGAGCGGGCAAGGGCGACACGCTGGCGTTGCCCCGCCGACAGCGAGGCGCCGGCTTCGCCAACCTTTGTGTCGTAACCGTCGGCCAGATGCACGACGAGATCATGCACGCCGGCGGCCTTGGCTGCCGCAAGCACCATGTCGGACGACGCATCCGGGTCGAAGCGGGCGATGTTCTGCGCAATCGTGCCGTCGAACAACTGCACATCCTGCGGCAGATAGCCGATATGTTTACCCAGCTCGTCGGCCGGCCACTGGTCAAGCGTCGCGCCGTCCAGCCGCACGGCGCCGCGCGCCGGAAGCCAGACACCTGCAAGCGTACGCACCAGCGATGATTTGCCGGAAGCACTCGGGCCGATGACCCCCAGGCCTGCTCCCCTGGCCAGTGAAAAACTTGCATCCCACACCACCGGCGTGCGTTCGCCCGGCGGGGCGACACTGACATTCTCGACCGCCAGCGCGCTGACAGGCGCGGGCAGGGTCACGCCGGTTGCGCCTTCCGGCAGCGCGGACAGAAGCTGCTTCAGGCGTGCCCAGCTTTGCCGCGCTGAAATGAAGCCCTTCCAATGCGCTATCGCCAGTTCGATCGGAGCCAGCGCCCTGCCCATCATGATCGAGCTTGCGATCATGATGCCGCCGGTCGCCTCTTGCTGGATGACCAGATAAGCGCCGATCGCCAGCATTGCCGATTGCAGCATCAACCGCAGGATCTTGGAAATCGTGCCAAGCGTTCCCGCGACATCGCTGGCCGCCGCATGGGCGTTCAGGTACTCGGCATTGACGGCAGACCACCGCTCGGCGATACGCCCGCCAAAACCCATGGCCTGCATGGCTTCGGCATTGCGCCTTGTCGCCTCGGCCAACGTGCTGCGAACGGCCGCGTGCTGTCCGGCGATCCTTGTCGGGCCGCGGGTCCGGAATTCGGCCAGAAGCGTCAGTGCAAACAGGACAACGGCGCCGGCAAGCGCGGTAACGCCGATCCAGAAATGAAAAATGAAACAGATGCCGATATAGAGCGGCATCCATGGCAGGTCGAACAAAGCGGTCGGTCCGGCACTGCCGATAAAGGAGCGGACCTGATCGAGATCCCGTAGGGGTTGCAGCCCGTCGCCGGAAGGCTTGGCGCGCAGCGGCAGGCGCATCAGCGCCGAATAGACCGACGGGCTCAGCTTTGCGTCCAACCCCTGTCCCAGCCGCACCATGAGGCGAGAGCGGATCAGCTCCAGCACTCCCTGAAACACGAACAATGTTCCCGCAAGCACCGCCAGGCCGACCAGCGTCGGCACGCTGCGACCCGGAACGACGCGGTCATAGACTTGCAACATGAAGAACGAGCCGGTCAGGGTCAGCACGTTGACGACCCCGCTCATCAGGACGATGCCCGAAAACGCACGTCGAAAGGACGCCAGGATTCCGACCAGCGTAAGCGGCGTCGATGGCGTCAGCTGCATGCAGGCTCGCAATCAGGATATGGCATCTCGTCCCTTCAATAGATAACTGCCTTGAGTGTGACATGGACGGGCAAGCCGGCCTGGAACTGCGCGCTGCCCCGCGCCACCAGCCAGCCGTCCGCACGCTCCAGGCGCGCAACGACCTGCAGCGTTGGTGAAGCGGTCGAGCTTGCGGGCAGGGGCAAGGAAAATTCTATGGTCTTTGAGCCGCCCTCGCTCTTGAGGCTGGTTTTGGCGGCGCGGCGTCGCCCACTGTCCTGAATGGCGGGATCCTCAAGATAGATCTCAAGATGACCTTCCGGGATAGCCTTGCCGCCCACAAAGGTGACGGCGCCGCGAATATCTGTTGCGCGGATATCTGGCGCGCGAATATCTGGCGATTGCGCTGCCGCTGCCCCGGTGGCCGCGGCGACTGCCGCAACTCCGGCGGCCATTAACACTGTGCGGCGGTCGGTCATCGCGTCCTCTCCCTTTTCACTGCGCTGGGGTATGCGGGAGGGGAGCCTGACGGCACCCCTCCCCCGGCAACGCGTTAGATGACAATGAAGTCTGCAGCCGAAAGATCCAGATTTGTGTTCAGGTGTGCAAACTGAACGGCTGCTCCCTGTCCGGAACCATCGGCGTCGTAAGACAATATTCCACTGTCGGTGTCGTAGATGATGCGGTCGTCGGCATCATGAGCAGCACCGGCTGCGCTCTTGTAGAATGAGCCCAAAGCGAGGGCGCCGTCGCCGCCAACGCTGGCAAAGATGAGGTTGTCCAGCAGGATCGTATCGTCGGCGACCTTGAAGTCCTTGATCCAGTCGATATTGCCGTTCCCGAGTTCTGTCGAGAAGCGGAAATAGTCGTCGCCGGCGCCGCCGGTCAGCGTATCGGCAGCCAGCCCGCCATCCAAAAGGTCGCTGCCGCCGCCGCCGTTGAGCGTATCGGCGCCCGCAACGCCCGGCTGAGCTGGTGCCGGCGGGAATTCGACCGACACGTTCAGCTTGTAAGTCGAGCCCTCCGGCACGGATTCGACCCAGCCATCGCCAGGAGCCGAGTCCGACCATTCGCCCTCCACAATATAGTAGGTTCCGGTTTCCTGAACGATGAAGCTGGTGCTCGAATCGCGGCCGTTGTTGGAGCCGGGGTCGTTGCCGCCATCGTCGTTCTGGGCGACGATATTGCCATCGCTGTCCAGCACCCTGACGATGCTGTCATGGACATTGGGGTCGGCAATGCCATCGATGTCGATGGTGATGATCGTGCCGGCCGCCAGGTTGATGCTGTAATATCCGCCCAAGCCGTTTCCGGTGGCATTGACGGTGGTGTGAAGGGTGGTCGTCGAATCGAAGATGTCGGGGTCGGCGGTCAGCGAGAAGTTGTTCGAGATGTCGAAGGCGGTCGAGACCGAATTGTTGGTCGCGTCCGGTCCGAGCGTGGCGTAGCCGGTGCCCATGCCCGGGCGTGGCGGAGCATCGCCCTGATAGGCGAAATCGCCGAGCAGGGTGTCATCGCCGCCGCCGCCGTCGATCTTGTCGGCGCCGCCCTGGCCGGTCAGCACATTGGCCGCGCCATCGCCGGTCAGGTGATCGTTGAAGCCCGAGCCAGCCAGATTTTCGATCGAGATATAGGTGTCGCCGCCGGATTTGCCGCCACCCAGTTTGAGGTTTTGCCCGCTGGCCGCGTCGGCGTAGTCCGCCGTGTCGCTGCCGGCGCCGCCATTCAATATATCGGCGCCGCCACCGCCGGTCAGCGTGTCGTTGCCGGCGCCGCCGGAAAGTTTGTTGGCCTGGGCGTTGCCGATGAGATGGTCGTCAAAGAACGACCCGACGGCGTTTTCGAAGCCGACCAGGATGTCGTGCCGGATAACGGTGCCGCGCCCGACGATCTGCACCGGGCCATCGCCGTCGCCGCCATTGGCCGTGCCATTGGCGAGGTCGATCGTCACGCCGGCGGAACTGCCTTCGTAGACGACCGTATCAATGCCGGCGCCGCCATCCAGATAGTCCTGGCCGGCGCCGCCGATGATCGTGTCGTTGCCGGCTTCACCGTACAGGATGTCGCCGTCATTGCCGCCATCCAGTATGTCGTTGCCGCCGCCGCCGTTGAAATAGTCGCCGCCGCCCCGGCCCCAGAAATGATTTGCCGCCGACGTACCGATGAAACGGTCGATGCGGTCATCGGAGCCGATCAGGTTTTCGATGCTGTAGAAGGTGTCGCCGGTGGCGGTGCCGCCATTGGCAACGTTCGTCTCGAGGTTGACGAGCAGTTGGAAGGGGCTCTCCTTGCTGAAGTCTACCGTGTCGACGCCGGCGCCGCCCCTGAATATATCGACGCCATCCTGGCCGCTCAGCGTATCGTCGCCGTCGCCGCCGTCGAGGATGTCGTTGCCTTGGCCGCCGAGGATCGTATCGTTGCCGCGGCCGCCATAGAGCGTGTCATTGCCGTCGTCGCTCTCGGTCTGGTCTGGAAGGTCGGCGACATCGATGGTGTTGTTGATGTCGCGGCTGGCGAGCGAGTCGCGGCCGCCGATGATGAGGTCATCGCCGCCCTGGCCGAAGATCGTGTCGTCGCCGGCGCCGCCGTCGAGCGTATTGTTGCCATTGTCGCCGAAGATGACGCTGGTCATCGTGTTGTCGCCGATGGTCGGTGCGGTTTCGGTGCCGCCGTCTCCAGGCTGGAGTGTCGACTCGTCGGCGTAGATGATGTGTTCGACGTTGGCGATTTTCCGGATATTCAAGTTCCGGTTCAGCAGAACGACCGTGTCATTCCCGCCATTCGCTTCCTCGCGCACGATGTCGTCGAGGGAATCGACGAAGTAGGTGTCGTCGCCGCCATTGCCGGCCATGCGGTCGCCGCCGCCGCGGCCATCCAGCACGTTGGCTCCGTCATTGCCAATCAGGACGTCGTCATAGCTGCTGCCGATGCCGTTCTCGATGTAATAGTCGGTGCCGTCGGCGTTGTGCCCGGCAAAGATCGACACATTGTTGCTGTGGCCGTTGACGCTGGAGAACTGTCCGGCGCGCAAATCGAGGATCGTACCGGCCGTCGAGCCGGAGAAGTCGATCGTGTCGGTTCCGCCGGTGTCATGGATGACAAAGCCGATATCGTGCTGCATGCCCGAGGAGGTCAGCCGGTAGCCGTCCACGGCACTGCCGAAGCCGTAGACGTTGTCGCCGGTGTTGAGATCGATATGCTGATAGGTGCGCACGCCGTTCTCGTCGACGGTGGAGAAAAAGCGGCGGATGACCGCCTCGATGTCGGCCATCATCGGCGTTGACGCCGACCAGCGGCTGGTTTCACCGACATCGATCCCGTCGAAATAGGACATGACGCTGTATTGCTGACGGTCGTAGGTCCAGGTCGCATTGTTCAGATAATTGATCTGTACGCCGCCGGGGCCGCTGTAATTGTAGAGCCCGGGGTGGTTCAGCCCGAACTCATGACCGAATTCATGGATGAAGGAATCGAAGACATAGCCGCCAATATCCGTCTTGTTGACCTCGGTGTCGTGGAAACGCTGGCCGATGCTGACATAGCGGTCGTTGGAATAGGCGCTGCCGTCGTCCTCTTCGCCCAGTTCGGGGCTGACAACCTGCATCCAGTCCGTTGCGCTGTTGTATGGTGCATTGTCGACGATTTCGAACTTCAAAGGGGTGACACTGGCCCACATCTGCAAGGCGCCGATCGCGGCGGCCTTGTATTCGGGATGGTCATTGAGCTCGGAGACATTGATCCTCAGCGTTCCCGCCGCGATCGCCGGCGTTATCGACCGGTCCAGCGCTCCAAGGTAGGTGAGGAAGGCCCCGTAATCTTCGCTTTTGCCGTACGGGTTGTCCGGCGTCTGGTCGTTGACCCACCATTGATCGCTGGTTTGGCTTGGGTTCGGCATCCTTGGGACTCCTTGGTCTCGCAGCCGTGGCAATTACGGCCGTACGGTTTAGCTGTTGCCAACCACCGACAAGCATCGTTTGCGCTTGCCGGTCGAGCCCCGTCCCAGTGGCAACAATGCTATTGGAATCTTCGCTTGTCTAGCCTCTGTTCGCGCTCAGTACATATGAAGGTTCTTGGGCGCGCTTGTACCGGCGGGTTTTGAGATACTCGTTTGGTGTTAATTGAGCTATCGCTAATCTATGGTCGTACCTCGCCCGCCATGCGCACCACAATGTCTGCATCAACCATCCCGGCTGGCGCAGGCTGCCGGTCGGGCGGCGCAAAGCAATCCGGCAACGGCCGAATACGCCGGATACAGGCTCGAGGATTTCCTCTCGATCAGGGGCATCGCAGGCTACGAAAGCGGCGGAGTAAGCTTCCGTCTTTCGCTCAAACGCCGGTATGCGCGCTGTTGCCTTTCGCGGGCGGGGCAGGCGGCGGGACCACCGCCTTCGTGCTCTCGCCGGGGGCGTCGACCGGGACGAGGGTTATCGCGCCGGTTGGGAAAATGATCGAGCGTTGCGCAAGGGCACGAGGGCGGAACGCGCAGGCGTGCTTCAGAAACCCGCCCGGCGGGCGAAATGTTCATAGGTCACGCGCCAGGGGTCGCTCTCCGCGCGTCTCTCCTCGCCGATCCAGTGAAAGCTGTCGGCGGTGATCTCGGTGAACCGCCACCGCGCCTGCAGGCCGCGCGAGTCGGCGCCCATCTGGACGATGTCCTTGCCTTCGGCCCGCCCGATCTGGCGCGAGTAATCCTGGTTGAGCGGATCGCTCCAGATAATGTGCCAGCCACCGATCCCGGGATCGAAGACGCGCAAGGTCGTGCCATACATGGTGGACGGGGCAGGGCGCCTGGGCCTGATCCAGATGTCCTGAATGGCGCGGCCTTCGAGCACCCAACCAAAGTGACACTCGCCATCCCATTTCTGAATTGTGCCGTCGTTGCGGTGGTGGAGCGTCTCCATGTCCCAACTGCCGATCAACCATCCATACAGGTCCATGTCTTTCGCCCGGTCGGCTGGCGGACCTTCGGATGCGAGAGCGGTAAGAAACGTCGCCATGATTGTCTCCAGGCAAGCCGCGCCGAAACGCTGGGCGTTCCAACCCTTGCACCGTTGCGGGTTCCTGGTCTTGGGAAAAATTGCGGTAATGCTGCTGTGAAGGCAGCCGGCCTTCCGCGTTCGCGCCATTCCAAATCTATGCGTGAATGCTAATGTAGCGTCGGCGGGTACCCCAATGCCCGCCTGGCCGGCGCCTCCTCAGGCCATCTCTTGAATGAGCGGCGCCGGCCGCTGATTTGGGCGGCGACCAAATTCCCGCCGGAGGAATATGAGGCGGGTAGGCGATTATTGCTGGGCAATTTTGGCAGGCATTCCGATATCGGTCTGTATCCCCAGAACGTCCGCTGCCCAATCGCGCAGTTCCGGAGAGGCATCGCCGGATTTCATGATCATTGGAACCCAATCAATTCTCGGGCGGCGCTTCATCTTCCCAGCCGGCCAGCTCCGGCAGGTCGTCAAGCCAACTCTTCTCCGTCGCCGAAGCTTCGCCGGCCTGCGGTACCGCCTCTGTGGCGTTTTGCATGAGCGAGTCCATCCACTTGCGATAGGCAGGCGGGGCCAATTCCGGCGGCAGCACCTTAGCCTTGGCCAGCATGCGTTTGCGGAAACTGAGTTGCCGGCGCAGTTTCGTCGTCGTGAATTTTATCGCCTTGCCCTGATATTCCACCGTCCAGCGCCCATCGCCGTGGCTGGTCAGCCTGTCGATGGCAAAACCGGCATCGACCGGCCTGTCGCGCCAGGGAAGCTCGATGGCATTCCGCCTGAGATCGAGTGCCCATCGCCGGTAATCGGCCCCGGCACGCTGCGGCGGCAGAACGCCGGCCTGTTCGAGGATTTTCCTGCGAAAGGTAGGCTGCTTCTTGATCTGGCCGGTTGTCAGCTCGATGCGATGCCCACGCAACTCGACATGCCAGCGGATTCTCCCGTTGCCGACATATTTTGCCAGCCTGTCGATGGCGAACTCGTCGTCGGACAACTCCACGCATCCCTGGCGGATGCGTTCGAGGATGTACTGGCTGTCAGTGGGCATGACGTGCCTTGGCTGGGGAACCTGGACAGTAATCCAACATTTTTTAAGCCTTTGAAATCGAACAAACTATTGCTTTTAAATGTCTTTTCGGCGTAAAACTGTTCCGGTTTAGTGTTCCGGAATGGTGCTACGGAAGGGCGAAATGGCAAGGCTTACTTACCTCGAAAGACGCGGTGCAACTTACTATGCGCGGATCGACATTCCCGTTGATCTTGTGCCACTTTACCACACGACCACGCGAAAGAAGTCGCTGCGCACAAAGGATGAGGCGACAGCGAAGGCGCGGCTCTGGCCGGTCATTGAAGCCTGGCGCGCGGAGTTCGATGACGTGCGCACCCGGCGAGAACTCACCGCCGACGACAAGGCCGATGCGGTCTGGCAGCACTACACCCGCGCCCTTCAGCGCGACGAGCAGATACGGCAGACGATGCCTACGGATGCCGACATTGAGGCTGCGACCAAACAGGCTGTCGAGCGCGTCCAGCGCGACGGCATCGATGTGCGCGACACCCTGGTGTTGCTCGACGCAAGCGTTGACGTGATGGTCCTGAAGAAACGTCGCGCCTTCGACGCTCACGCCCGAAGAGTTAAGCTTGACGCCATGCGCAAGCATCTGGTGGCCGGTGAGACGGCGCTCATCGAAGACGAGCTCGACGACTACATCGAGCGCAACAAGCTCCTGATCGACCCGCTGTCTCCAGATCGGGGCGATCTCGCCCGGAAGATGATGCGCGCTGAGATCGAGGCCCTACAGCGCACCGTCGAGCGCGACCAGGGCGACTACGGCGGCTCACCGAAGGACCCGATCGTAAAGCCTGCCACCGGCACCTCACGCGAACAAGCCGCGCCAGGTGAGGGGATAATGGAACTGTTCGAAGTCTATGCTGCCGAAAACCCGAAAGGCATCGCCACCGACACCATCGCACAGGCTCGCCGCGACGTTGGCACCTTCGTCGACTACGTCGGTAGCACTTGCCCTGTTCACCGGATCGACAAGAAGGCCGTCCGCGAGTGGAAAGCGCTATTGATGAAGTATCCGGTGAAGGCGACCGAAAGCACGGCCTTCGCCGGCATGAAGCTCGCGCAGATCGTCAAGCACAATGAGACGATCGGAAAGCCGGTAATCACCGCTCGCACCGTCAACCGCTACCTCGCCGGGTTTAGTGCGTTTTGTAGCTGGCTGGTCAATCACGGCTACCTCGATCATAACCCGGCTGACGGCATGTTTCTAAAGAAGACGAAGAGCAGCAAGCCTGTCTTCACGTCGGACCAGATGAACGCCCTGTTCAAGTCGCCCCTGTTTACCGGATGCCAGAGTGCCGACGAGTGGCGCTTCGTTGCTAAGCCTGGCAACGTCAAGATCCTCGACCATCGCTACTGGCTCCCGCTTATCATGCTCTACTCGGGCGCCAGGCCGGCCGAGATTGCGCAGCTTGCAGTCGCCGATGTGCGCCAGGAGCACGGCCACTGGATCATGCACATCACCACGGAAGGCGAGGGCGACAAGAGCGTGAAGACCGAAGGCTCAATGCGCGTAGTTCCTGTTCATGACGAGCTGATCCGTTTGGGCTTCATCAAGTATCGGGACGGCATGGAAGCGGCAGGCCATAAGCGCCTATTCCCTGAGGCTAAGCGGAACTCACGCGGCCAGATGGTCGCCGAGTTCTCACGTGAGTTCGGGCGATACCTCACGCGGCTGGGAATGAAGACCGGTCGCGGCTTGTCGCTCTACAGCTTCCGGCATGGTGCGGCTGACGCCTTACGCCGGGCAGGGCATCTGGACGAGCACTTCGGCTTCATCCTAGGCCACACCGCCGGCACCATGACCGGCCGCTACGGGATCATGCCACAGGGGATGCTTGCGCAGCGCGTGGCCCTGGTGAACTCTATCGCCTATCCAGGTTTGGACCTATCTCAGCTTTCGTCAACTTAGGCCAAGTCGCGATCGGCAGTCATTGATGGTTGTATAGGTCGATGACCTCTTTTCCCGTATGGCCGTCAAGAAGAGGGCCTATTTTGTCGTGAATCTGCTCTGGGGTCAGCTTCTGCCCCAACGGGGATGCAATCATAGACAAACGGAAAATTGCGCCACCAAGTGCCTGTTTTTGGTCGGGGTCCATTGAGTCCAAGACCTTCTGCATAGACGCCTGAAGGGCTTCGATGCTCGAATTGTCAAATTTCACTTCCTCGGCAATAGCCGGGTCGAGAGGCAGATTGCACATAAGCGCAAATGCCAAAGTAAAAATTTTCCGCATTGTTCCTCCCACCGTTACCTCCAGCGCTATGCGTAGAGGAAAACAGCGAAAAAGTCAATGGAATATATTCCTACAAAGTTCAAATAAAGGACTTCTTTCCTATCATTGATCGTGAGACAATAATTCCGAAATGAGTTTTCGGAGTTATTGTGCATTCAGTTCAAGTCAAGTTCCTAAAAAGTGTGTTCGGAAGCGGAATCGAAAAGAAATCGGTTCCGCTTTCTGACTCAATAGGCATGGAAGCTATCTTCGGCACACCGAATGCGGTTGCCGGTCCTGCCATCAACGCCGTGACAGCTCTGCGCGTCCCTGCCGTCTACTCTGCTATCGTGCTCGTGACTGGCACGATTGGTTCGCTTCCCGCCAAGGTATTCAACTCCTCACCTTCCGGGAAGCGAACCGCCGACACCCATCCGGCTTATCGCCTCGTGCATGATGAGTCCAACGATTGGACATCGGCAGGAGCTCTGCGCGGTCAACTGACCGCCGATGCTCTTCTGCACGACCATGGCTTCGCGTTCGCGAATCGCGTCAACGATCGCGTGGTCGAGTTCATCCGTCTCGACCCGCGTTCCGTCTCCATCAAGGCCGACCCGGCAACCGGCGAGCCCTTCTACGAGCAGCGCGTCGGAACCCAAATCCGTCGCTTTGGTCATCGCGAGATCCTGCACATTTCTGCACCCCTGGGCCTGGCGCCGGTCAAGGCCGGCCGCGAGGCCATCGGCCTGGCCAAGGTCATGGAAGAACACGCTGCTTCGCTGTTCGCCAACGGCGCACGCCCGGGCGGCGTTATCAAGACCAGGAAGGTTCTGGGCGAGGACGTAAAGCGCAAATTCGCGGCGGCATGGAACGCTGCTTTTGGTCGCGGCGGCTCCGGTGGTGTTGCTGTCCTGGACGAGGACATGAGCTTTGAAGGCCTCGACGCAATGACTGCGGCCGATGCCGAGTTCACCGCCACCCGCGCCGAGCAGGTCGTCGAGATCGCCCGGCTGTTTCGCGTTCCGCCCCATCTACTTTTCGAGCTTTCCCGCGCAACCTGGTCGAACGCCGAAGAGATGTTCCAGTCCTTCCTGACCCTCACACTGCGGCCGTGGCTCGACGCTTGGGAATGGGCCTACGCCCGCGTGTTACTCACCCCGGAAGAGCGTGCCAGCGGCTACTACGTCGAGTTCGTCATTGACGACATCATGACCGCGAACACCGCCACGCGCGCCACGACCTATCAGCAATATCGCGCCATGGGCGTGCTGACCGCCAACGAGGTCCGCGCCGGTTTGAACCGCGCTCCGATCGACGGCGGCGACACGCTGGAAAACCCGAATATCACGCCCGGCAAGCCCGCCGGTCAGAACGACAATCGCAAGCCCGGCGAGGTAGCAGCGTGACGCATACCGCTTTCTTCGGCGAGCGCAAGCACGCCTTCACGCTCACGCCAGATCTCATCCAAGAGCTTGAACGCAAGACCGGCGCTGGCATTGGCGCGCTATGTATGCGCGTGCCCGAAGGTCACTTCCGGCTCAATGAGCTGGTCGACCTCATTCGGCTTTCGCTCATCGGCGGCGGCACCACGCCACAGGAAGCGGCACTCCTCGCAGACACCTACGCCGCCAAGCGTCCGCTCAATGAATCATTCCCTATCGCAATCGCCGTCTTGCAAGCCGTCTGGTCAGGCGAGCCGGCGACGACCAGCCTGGAAGGCACCGCCAATGGATAAGCTTGAAATCAAAGCCGCCTTCAGCGTGTCGGATGCCGGCGAGATCACCGGCCTTGCATGGCCGTTCGGCACGCCTGACAGCGTCGGCGACATTATCCAGAAAGGCGCGTTCACCAAGGCGGCGGCTATGCCGATCTTGTTCGAGCACGACCCGAACCGCGTCGTCGGCAATTGGGAGTCGGTCGAAGAAACTGACGAAGGCCTTCAGGTCAAAGGCCGGCTGTTCCTCGACGGCGTTCCGCGTGCTCGCGACGTTCACACCAGTTTAAAGCGCGGGCGTGTCAACGGCCTCTCGATCGGCTTCCGCGCCACGGAAACCAAGACCAGGCCAGACGGCAACCGCACTATCCTCGCCCTCAACCTCGCTGAAATCTCCATCGTCGCGAACCCTAGCCATCCGGACGCGCGAATTCTCACCGTGAAGTCCGCCGATGGCGCGGCACAAAACCAAGGATATGAAATGCCCAACGAAAATACGGCACCCGTCGCCGAATGGACGGAACTTGAAAAGAAGGTTGCGGCCGTCGCCGACGAGGTGAAGACCGTCGCCAAGCTCACCGAGCGCTTCGACAAGCTCGAAGCGAAGCTCAACCGCCCGTCCGCTGCCAACTCCAACGTCCCGGCCGCCGACAATGACAACGTCGCGATAGAAACGAAGGCGTTCTCGACCTTCACGCGCCGTGGCGTCGAACGCATGGGCGCCGAGGAAGTCAAGGCGCTCACCGTTGCGGTTGACGCCAACGGCGGCTACCTCGCACCGGAAGACTTCGGCACCGAGATCCTGAAGAAGATTGTCGAGTTCTCGCCGATCCGACAATACGCCAAGGTCGTCACCATCTCGGCGGCCGAGATCAAGCTGCCGCGCCGGCTCACCGGCACCGCTGCAACCTGGGTTGCCGAGACCGACGACCGCACGGCGTCGGGCATGACGTTCGAACAGGCGACGTTCACGCCTTACGAGCTTGCTACCTACACCGACATCTCGACGCAGCTCCTGGAGGACAACGCCTACAATCTCGAAGGCGAGCTTCAGGACGACCTCGCCGAGTCTTTCGGCAAGACCGAGGCAGCTGCATTCGTTATCGGCGACGGCACCGGCAAGCCGAAAGGCGTGCTCGCAGCCGCCGGCATTGCCGAAGTCAAGACCGGCAACGCCGCCACGCTCGGCACCGACCCGGCAGCGACCATCATCGGCATGTTCCATGCGCTCCCATCTGTCGTCGCGCAGAACGGCGTCTGGCTGATGAACCGCAAGACGCTGGGCGCTTTCCGCACTCTGAAGGACGGCACCGGCCGTTTCATCATGCTCGACCCGATCACCGCTGGCGCACCCGTCACGCTGCTTGGCCGACCGATCGTTGAGGCCGTCGACATGCCCGACGTGGCTGCCAACGCCTATCCGGTCATGTTTGGCGATCTGTCGGGCTATCGCATTGTCGATCGCATCGGCCTGTCGGTCATGCGCGACCCTTTCAGCCTGGCGACGAAGGGTCAGGTCCGCTTCCACGCCCGCAAGCGCGTCGGCGGCGACATCACCCACGCCGATCGCTTCCTGAAGCTGAAAGTCGCGGCTTAACACCCATGCGGCTCGCAAACGACATAATCGCAATCCCGCACGGTCCTGCTCATTCCGTGCGCTTGCGGCCGTCTTTGCGGGCCGCTGTCCGCCTCCACGCCCGCCACGATCTGCGCAAGCTCGCGCTGGGTATTGGCGAGGCCCATCTCGGTATGATCGTTGACATAATCGTGGAAGGCACAGACCAGGTCACCGCAAGCAAGCTGGTCAACAGCATCTCATCGCATGGCGTTCGCGAGCTTGGCGCACTGGTCGAGCCGCTGTCGGACTTCGCTTTCGCTCTGCTCGGCATCGACCGCAAAGAGGCCGAAGCAACATCCGAGCGTGTCGCCAAGACGCCCGACACATCTGACTGGATCACACCGCACCTTGAAACCTTGTTCGAGATCGGCACCGGCTGGCTTGGCTGGTCGTCGGCCGACACCTGGGCGGCAACGCCGACTGAAATCATGATCGCCCAGCGCGGCCTCATCGCCAAGCTGAAGGCCATCCACGGCACCCCTGACGACAAGCAGGAGGGCGACCCGCGCCAGCCTGTCAGCCCCGATCAAGTCAAGGAAGGCCTCGCCACGCTTCGCGGGCTGGTGCTCTAGCATGCCTGTCCGTCCGCCAAGGGTCTGCTCTTGTGGCAAGGTTGTGCCCTCCGGCGAGCGTTGTGCTTGCCAGATCATCCGCGACCGAGAGCGCAAAGCCCGCTTCGATCTCACCAGGCCGTCTGCCCGCGAACGCGGTTATGACGGCAAGTGGCAGAAGGCGAGGGCAGAATACCTGATCGCTAACCCGATCTGTCGTTACTGCCCGGCACCAGCAACCGTGGTCGACCACATCAAGCCACACCGTCGCGACATGCGCCTGTTCTGGTCCAAGTCTAACTGGCAACCGCTCTGCACGCCCTGCCACTCATCCATCAAACAGGCCAGGGAATGCCGGCTATGAAGCACACGTCCGAGCGCGAACTGTGGGTTAACGTCATCTTGCGGGCCACCGAAGACGGTCTGGCCGACAAGCAAGAGCGCAAATGGTTTCAGCTCACCAATCCCGACTTTGTTGAAGTCTGCGCGCTCGCCGACCTCGACCCTGAAGCCGTAGCAGATCGTGCAGCCTCTGCATTCGAGCGCTATGACCAGGCGGAGGCTTCTGGCACCAAGTTCGAGATCACCAGGCCGCTGTCGCCAGCACCACGCCCAGTAGCGCGCTACGAGTATGCGGGCCGCTCGATGACCCTACCTGAATGGGCCGAGTTTACGAGCATCAAGATCAACACGATCAGAAGCCGATTGGACTCCGGTCGATCCTTCGAAGAGGCAATCGATCCTGCCTTCAAGCCCAAGCCCCGCCGCTTCAACGGCCGGCCTGGTCGCAAGCCTCAGCGGCACACCGTCAACGGCGTAAGCAAGACCCTTTCCGAATGGGCCGTCATCTATGACGTAAACCATCGCTCGCTTGCCCAGAGACTTAGGCAAGGCCAAACGCTTGAACATGCCCTGGCGCACCTTAGTAGCGGCAAGCGTGCCGGCCTTCTGCACACCGTAGACGGGATGAGCAAGACCTATGGCGAATGGGCTGACCACCTTGGCATTAGCTACGACGCATTCCTGAAGCGCCTGCGAGACGGCAACCGAACAGTCGCTGAAGCGGTCGCCATGGGCGGCCCGAGACAACGCTCGATCCCCAGGCCAATGACCAGCACCCAGGGGGTGGGTCACGACTTGACTGAGTCTTCGGGGACCGGCGGGAGGAGCGCAGCGCGCGATCGCGCCGAATTAGAGTTTTCTGAAAAGCCCGATGAGGCCCACTCATGACCATCGTCACCACGGCCGAACTGAAGGCCCATTCGAACCTGTCCGACGACGAGGACGACGTGCTGCTCGATCAGAAGATCGCAGCGGCCGAAGGCTGGTGCGCCGGTTACATCGGTGCGTCACTGGTCGACCTCGACCCGCTCCCGGCCGGCATCCGCGAGGCCATCCTGCGAATAGCGGCCGACCTCTACGAGAACCGCGAGGCCACCTTGATAGGCGCATCCGGCTCGACGTTGCCTTTTGGCGTCACCGATCTGCTTGGACCGCACAAGGTCTGGTCTTTCTGAAATGGCACAATCGGCACAAATCACACGCCTTCAGCGGCGGCTTGCAGCGATTCCGAAGACTGTCCGGACTGCCGTCGTGCCGTCGCTGGTGAAGTCTGGCGAAGAGCTTGCCGGCGCCATGCGCCAGCTTGCCGAACCGTCCCGTGATACCGGCGCACTCATCGACAGCATTGCCGTCACCATGCCCGGCCAATCGACGCCGCCTTACAGCCAGCCAGGCGGCTCCCGCGTTGCCGGCGAGCTAGAGGTGCTTGTGACGGTCGGCGACCAAGACGTGCGCTATCCGCATCTTGTCGAATACGGCACGAGCAGAGCATCGGCACAACCGTTCTTCTGGCCTGCTTTCCGACTGCTTCAAAAGCGGATCAAGAACCGCACCAGGCGCGCCATTGGCAAGGCCGTTCGGGATGGATGGAACAAGCCATGATCGAACCGACCATCGCCCTCCAGACTGCCATCCGATCGCGCCTGCTCGACGACCAGGCCGTCACCGCGCTCGTGCAGCCGGACAACATCCGCGCCGGCAGCACCAGGCCTGACCAGACGCCCGCGATCATCATGAGCGATGGCACCACGGCGTTGCACGGCTACGATTACACCGCCCAGCGCGCCGCCTGGGTGAATCTCGACCTGCATATCTGGACGCTCGACCAGGGTCTGGAGGCGGCGAAGGCGATCGCGTTTGCGGTCTGCCAGGCGCTCGACGGTCAGCTCGACCTCGACGGCGCCTATTGCGACCACTTTGAAGTAACCCGCGCCGTGTATCCACGTGATCCTGACCCGCGCTACGGCCACGGCGTTCTGTCGGTTGAAGCGCTCATCCGGTGGATTGTGTAATGCGCGCCGGCAAGCTCGACCATGCCATCACCCTTCAACGCTCCGTCGAGACCGTGGCGCCGTCTGGCGCGGTCTCTTCCGAGTGGACCGACATGGCTACGGTCCGCGCCGAACTGCTTCAGGCGACCGCCGACGAGGCCACGACCAGCTATGGCGAGGCCGAGACCGTCGTTCGCAGTTACCGGATCCGCTGGCTGAACAACGTCGAGATTACCACCGCCGACCGCCTGCTCGACGGCGGCCTGGCCTACGGCATCAAGGACATTGTCGAGATCGGCCGGCGGCGAGGCCTTGAACTGCGCTGCGAGAGGATCCGCACATGAGAGGCCGCAAACCCGCCGGGATCATCGCCGGCACCTCGACCGTCACGAAGGCTCCGCCCGCGCCGGCCTGGCTATCCACGGACGCCAAAGCCGAATGGCGGCGCGTGGCGCACATCCTGGTCAATGACCGCAAGGTGCTCACCGAGGCCGACCTTGGCACACTCGAATCCTACTGCATCGCCACCGGCACCGTGCGCGAGGCTCACCGTGCCTTGAACCGCGACGGCCTGGTCGTCGCTGGCAAGCGGCATCCTGCATTCGGCATGATGAACGCCGCCCAGACGACCGCGCGCCTATGCGCCGCTGAGCTTGGCCTCACGCCTGTCTCACGGTCGCGTCCGTCGATACGTGACGACGGCGACAACGATAACGACAATGACAATCCGCTCGACATTTCCTGAGTGGATCTATGACGGCTCGCCGATCGATGACCCTCTTGGCCATGGTGATCGCGCCGTGCGGTTTCTGCGCGCACTGAAGCACCCGAAGAGCCGTGCCATGAAGCGCGCCTTCCAGCTTGACGACTGGCAAGAGCGCATCGTGCGCAAGATCTACGGCCCGCGTGACGAGCATGGGAAGCGCATCATCTCGACGGTCGTGCTCCTCCTACCGCGGGGAAATCGCAAGACCAGTCTCGCCGCGGCTCTTTCATTACTCCACACCATCGGCCCTGAGCGCGTGCCTGGCGGCGAGGCCATCTTCGCCGCGTCTGATCGAAACCAGGCGAGCATCGGCTTTCGTGAGGCGCTGTCGATCGTTCGCGCCGACAAGCGGATCAGCGCAGCTGTAAAGGTATCCGATGCAACCAATTCGGCTAAGTCGATCACCTTCAAGAACGACGGCACCAGACTCGAAACCATCTCGGCTGATGGCAACCGGCAGCATGGTCGCACCCCAAATTTCGTGCTGGTTGACGAGCTTCACATTTGGCGCGGCCGTGACCTTTGGGACGCTCTTCAGACCGGCCTCGACAAGACCGACGACGCTCTGCTCGTCGTCGCCACGACTGCCGGGCGAGGCCAGGACAATATCGCCTGGGAGATCGTCGAGGATGCCCGCAAGGTAGCACGTGGCGACGTGGTCGACCCGACTATCCTGCCCATCCTTTTTGAAGCCGACCGCGATAGCGATTGGCGCGATGAAGCCATCTGGCGGCGGATCAACCCCGGCCTGGCGCACGGCTATCCTTCGCTGGCCGGTTTCCGCCGGCACGCCGATCGCGCTGAGCGCAGTGTGTCAGAGCGTGAGAGCTTACGGCAGCTGAAGCTGAACATCTGGCTCGACCGCTCGACCAATCCATTTGTCGACATGGCCGTGTATGACCAGGGCAACGCGCCTATCGATCTGGAGGCGTTGCGCGGCAGACCTTGCTGGCTTTCTTGCGACTTATCTAGCACCACCGACTTGACCTGCATCGCTGCTTGCTGGCGCAACGATGACGGCGGCTACATCGTCAAGCCTTGGTTCTTTTGCCCTGGCGATAGTCTGCGACGGCGTGCCGAAGGCGACGGCGTCCCCTACGGATTGTGGCGCGATGACGGTTTCATCACGCCGACGCCTGGCAACGTAGTCGACTACGATTACGTCGAGCAGCGTATTCGGGATCTCTGCGACGACTTCGACGTCCAGGAGATCGCATTCGACCCGCACATGGCGCGCCAGACCATGACGCGCCTCATCGCCGATGGCCTGCCAGCGGTCGAAATGAGACAGGGGTGGGTCACTATGGCGCCGGCCATCAAAGAGCTTGAACGCGCGATCATCGCCGGCAAGTTCCAGCATGGCGGGCACCCCGTTTTGCGCTGGAACTTCAGCAATATCGCAGTCGAGACCGACAAGGCCGGCAACCAGACCTTTCATAAGGGCAAGTCCACCGATCGCATTGACGGCGCACAGGCGGCGGCGATGGCCGTTGGCCGTGCCTTCGTCGGCGAAAGCAATGTCTCCGTTTACAGCGCGCCGGAAAGCCCCGGCCTTTTCATTTTTCACTGAGGATTACCGATGGCTGACGAAGAAAGACTGATCGTCTCACTAGAAGCTCGAATCAACCAATTCGAGAAAAACATGGCTCGCGCCAGCCAGACCGCCGGCAAGCAGTTCGGCAGCATCGAGGGCCGCGCCAAGCTGTCGGCCTCGAAGCTGGAATCGTCGTTCACCACAGCGTCGACCCGTGTCGGTGCGAGCCTCAAAGGCATGGCTTCCGGCCTGCTCGCGGGCGTTAGCCTTCAGGCCGCTCAAAAGCTCATCGACGCCGCTACTCGCATCAGCAACAGCTTGAAGGTCGCTGGCCTGTCAGGCACGGACCTGACCAAGGTTTATGACGCGCTCTTCGATAGCGCTCAACGCAACGCCGCTCCGCTCGAAGCGCTGGTCACGCTCTACGGCCGCGCTGCGCAGCAACAGAAGGAATTGGGCGTATCGAGCGAACAGTTGCTGTCGTTCACCGAGAACGTGGCGGTTGCGCTTCGCGTTGCCGGCACCGACGCAGGCCAGGCATCGGGCGCGCTGCTCCAGCTTGGCCAGGCGCTTGGCTCTGGCACCGTTCATGCCGAAGAGTTCAACTCGATCCTCGAAGGCGTTCCGACGATCGCCCAGGCGACGGCCAGCGGCATTAAAGAGGCTAACGGTTCTGTCGCCGCGCTGAAGCAACTCGTCGTCGATGGCAAGGTTTCATCGAAGGCTTTTTTCGACGGCTTTGCGGCTGGCGCCGAGACGCTTCAGGCGAAGGTTGCCGGTGCGACCATGACGACCTCACAGGGCTTCACGATCTTGACCAACTCGCTTATTCGAGCGGCCGGCAAGTTCGACACCGCCACCGAGACAAGCAAGCGCTTTGGCGCGACCCTTGGTGATGTCGCCGCCTACGTCGATCAATTGAACTTTGATCGGCTGATGGGCAACCTCGACGCCTTGGCCGCCAAGCTCAACGCCCTGAACGGCCTTGCGCAGAACTTCGGCGAGAGTATCGGTCAGGCGCTCGGCACGGACAATCTGGGGAAGTGGCTGGCGACGACCCAGCTTGGTCAGGCGATCGGCATGACCTCGCCGGCTGGCGTTCGCGACCGAATGGCCGGCGACGTTCCACAGGCCGATGCAGTGGTGCAGCAATGGGCGCAAGAGCACTATGGCAACGGCGCGGCCACGACATCGACCGAGAAAACCGACCGCTTGCCGGTAGCGCTGAAGGCAGAGCAAATCACGCTCGCCGACTATCCCGTGACCGGTGGCGGTAAAGGTGCCGGCACGAAAGGAAAAGGCGCCGACGACTACGCCCGCGAAGTCGAGCAGATCCAGAAGCGCATTGCCTCACTGCGCGCCGAGACCGCTGCCCAGGCGGGCGTCAACCCGCTGGTCGATGACTACGGCGCGGCTCTCGAGAAGGCGCGCATCAAGCAGGAGCTTCTGAACGCTGCCCAGGCGGCCGGCAAGACGATCACGCCGGAACTCGCGGCTTCGATCGACACACTCGCTCAGAACTACGCCGACGCATCCGTCGACGCCGCCAAGCTCGCCGAGGCACAGGACAAGACGAAGGAGTCGGCCCAGGAGTGGGCAGGGCTCGGCAAAGACGTGCTCGGCAGCTTCGTCAGCGATCTGCGTAGCGGCAAGTCGGCGGCTGAAGCGCTTGCCGGCGCGCTCGACAAGATCGCCGACAAGCTCCTGGACCTGGCGCTGAACAGCCTCTTCAGTTCGGCTGGTGGCGGGATCTTCGGCTTGTTCGGAGGCCTGCTTGGCTTCAGCAAGGGCGGTATTGTGCACCTGGCCGGTGGCGGGCATGTTCGCGGACCTGGCACCGGCACCAGCGATAGCGTCCCGGCTATGCTCAGTGATGGCGAGTTCGTCGTGCGCGCCAAGCAGGCCACGAAGCACCGCGCCCTTCTACAGGCGATCAACGATGGCAGCTTGCCGGCGCTGGCATCTGGTGGCCCGCTCGACGGCCGCAACGTAGGGCGGCTCCACAGGCCGGCCAATGACAATCCTGCCCAGGTGATCAACATGCCCGTGGCGGTTACGGTGACTGCCCAAGGTGGAGATCCTGCCCAAAACCGCGACCTGGCACGCCAAACAGCTCGCGAGACGCAAGACGCCGTGCGGGCCATCGTCCAGGGAGAGTTGCGCACCGCCATGCGTCCTGGGGGCGTCCTGAGGGGGCGCTGATGATGGCGAACTTCACCCCGCCGGTCGCGCCGGCACGGTTCATTGTGGGCCGTCCGACGGCACGGTTGTCCTTAGCCGGGAGGGGTTCCTCGTAGCCGGGTAGTTTCTTCTCCGCCGGGCGAGTTGTTTAGAGTCACGCTTACGTCACCATTTTCTCCTGATAGATAAATACTTTAAGAATCTAAAAACAAGAAATACCATAGGTGAAAATGGTGACGCAAGCGTGACGAAAAGAGCCCAATTCCGGTGGGAAAAAACACCGTAAGCGGTTAGAGAATGGTGACGTAAGCGTGACACCGTCAATCAAGCTACTCCCGGTCTCGGAAGGCGAGGCCGCTACCCTGGCGGTATGCGAAAAGGCCATGCCGTTCGGCCGTGGCTATTGCAATTCCGTCGGCGCATCACCACATTAATGGGATAATGCTAACGGAGTTCTCAATGCCCAGCCAGAACGTAGGCATCCCGCAGGAACGCTACCTGCAACTGCAACAGATCGCCGCCCTCGACGGCGTCACCATCGTCGACGTGATCAGTGACTTCATCAACGATGCAGTGGTCGCTGGTCGTATCCCTGACACGCTTCCCGGCTGGACGGTCGAGCACAAGCCGAACGGTAAGGTTCGCCTCGCGACCGCAGTGCCGGAGTTCGACGTGACCATGTCAAAGACCGCCGCCCAGGCGCTTGCTGGGACCATAGAACGATTGGCGCAGCCTGGAGGGAAGGCGAGGGCTGTTCTCGACTTGGACGCCAACGTGAAGATCGAGCGCACCGGCCCTGGCATCGCCCTGACAGACGTCAACAACGTCGCGCGGTCCACAGTGGCCCGGAACGTTGCGGTTGATCTGGCGCGCCTTCTATGCGGCCGGGCGATCAAGTCCATCGACTGATCATCCAATGACCCGCCGCCTCACCGACGACGAGATGGAGGAACAGGCCCGGCGTAACCTCGCTGAGCTTGACGTGCCTTCGCCAGAGATCAGCGTCGGCGGTGACCCCGATCATGATCCGGTGTTGGCGGAACTTGATGCCATCGACACGCCAGCCTCTACCGATGAGCAAGGCGACCCGACCGACGAAGAGTTGTCCGCCCTAGAGGCGGATCTCGACAACAAGCGGCCAGTCACCTTTCAAGACATGATCGAACGCGCTGCCACTCGATACGGGCCGGGTGGCCCTTTATGGCTCGCCAACCGCCCAGCTGTTTACGACAGCTGGGCGAAGAAAGGCCGCGAGGCTTACGCCGCCAAAGTCTTGGAAGAGAAGGGCCGTCCGGTTCGGCGATACCGCCAGGGCCTCGACACGCTTTCGGACGATGAGCGCAAGGCGCTGCGTGCGGAGCAAATGCGTCAGCGCCGCCTAGAAGCCGGCGCTATCCCTCGACAATCACTTGCTGGCATGTCGCCTGATGAGCGAGAAGCGCGCAAGGCCGAACAGGCGAAGCTTAGGCAGCGCCGCCGTCGCGCGAAGAAGGCTTGAAGTAAGTCACTACTGACTAACCTATTGTTTTTATTGCAAAATATGGCTTTACAAAGCTGGCGGACTGACTCAGAATCCTGGCTTAGACGACCAATAGGAGACGAGTATGACTGACCAGACTGAGCTTTTCCTCGAAACGAGCCGCTACTACCTGCTCGTTCGATGCCTCCGTCAGGCATTGAGGCGCACCTACAAGCATGCTGACGAGCGGGGCTACGCTGCGCACGCTAACCTGAGCTTGGCCGGCATCTATCTGGGCGAGCTGCGGATGGTCGACAGGAAGGTCGTCGCGGAGTTCTACAGCGACCTCGTGGACGCCCTGGCCGCCGTGCAGCCGTGCGCCGTCTCTGGCAAGATCGAGGACAACGAGATCATTGCCGTCCTTGGCGACGCAGGCAACATCTGGCCGGCAGTGATCCAAGCAGATCTCAGCCTTGACACGGAGGGTTGTAACACGCTCTGAGAGGCCTTTTTCCGGAGGGGAGTATGGCACGCGGTCGAAAGTATATGATCGACGAGTTCGAATACTCGCCATCGGCGTTCAGAAAACTGCCACGCAGCAAGAAGATCGAGCTAATGGTTCGGTGGTTCCATGAACATTTCGAGGATCCAGCTGTTCGACTTCCTTATGAGTCAGCGGAGGGCGGCTATCAATGGATTTGGGGCGGTCCCTATAGCGCAGACGAGGAGATCCAGAGCGAGTTCTCAGACGTCGCAAGCTTCGAACTAATGCAAGAAGCAGTAGACCAGGTTCAGAGCGACGGGCTCTTCGACTGGGCTCCAGTGGCCGACAGTCAATCTGACGACGACACCAGTTTCGAACCCTCCGCTTTTGACCTGGACGATTTCACGAGAACGCGGCGCGGCCCTGCTCCAGCGTCAAAGGAGGATCTTGACCGACTGAAGAGCGCCATGTTGGCGGAACTGGCTGAGTTAAAAGAGCAATTGCAGCTCGGTCTGCATGACTACGGAATGATCGGTCACAACCAGCCACCTGGACCTATAGATGATAGCAGCCCAGTCTCCGCACAAGACGCCCAACAGGCCCTCAACGCGATAGCTGTTATCGAGGCTGAGGCTGAAAAGGCAGAGCCAACGGTTACTACGGTAGGTGCAAGCGTTGGATCCTTAAGACGGATGGCGACGTCTATTGCCGTCTGGCTGCGGGATCGTGGCAACGCTCAAATCGACGCGGCGGTAACTGTCGTCCTGGTTAGTGGCGGTGCATTGTATGGCCAAAGGCTCCTCGCGCTTTTGAATACAGCGACAGATGCGGTCCTCGCTTGGCTTCAGGCGTTTCCGTGGCCATTTTAGTAACGACCAAAGCGTCTAGCTACGCTGCGTGCGACCCGGACCGTCAGTCCGGAACGGACAGCTTTCGGTCAGCGTTCTGGTCGAAGTATTCCTCCCGTGCCTTTTGAGTGATGAGAAAGATGCGGCGGTTTTTCGCATTCTTTTCTCGCTCGACAAGCCCACGTTCGGCCATGATCTTTCCACGCTTTCCAACCAGCTGATAAGAACAATCCAACTCACCCGCTATATCTGCGGCGGCCAAACCAGTAGTCTCTGGATACAAAGTTTCTAGTATCCCAAGCTCTGTGTTCGGAAGCAGAAGTTCAGAGTTGATATCCTTGATAATTGCCTCGTATTTCCTAGAAAGGTTCGATACGCTGCACGTTCCCTTCTTGCATGCGGGGCAAAGCATATCAAAAAGCTTGAGGCTTTCGAGTTTATCCAAACTCTGGACCTCGCCGCAAGCATCGCACTTAATCTCCTGATTTTTCTGAAGATATTTTCGCAATATGGTAGTATAATCGAATATCCTTTCAACAAAATATAACCTGTGCTCTCGCAACGCCGTTGGCCGGCCAAATGCAATGCTATACCTATAGCACAGACCGTAGTTCAAGGCGAAAACAGAAACTTTCCGGCCATCTCTGTCCTTCATCTCGTAGTATTTCGAGATAAAAAAGTTCAGTTCAAGGGTCGATAGAATTGATTCAAATTCGCTGACGATGTGAAAATGGCTCGATGGGGTCCTGCCTGAAATCTCTTTTGTAACAGCCGACCCCTTATAGTCTCTCAGCTTTCTAGCTTGGCTGACAATAGACTCAAGAAGTTCTTTCAGGCTGAAAATTGAAGATCTTTCGGCAAACGACTCATGAGCGAATTTCTGAATTCCGAAAAACGGCTCGACTTTTTCCTCGTAGTAGCGCGCCGCTGCGTCCTGTATGGCGCGCGGCCCAATGCGCCTTCCGTATCCAACATGCGTTTCGCCAAGGTTGTGTAGGAGGTGACCCAGAATGCGAGGATTCCCCATGCTAGCAAAGAATAGCTGCCGATAAACCTCATGCGGATCCGTGTCACAAAAGGCATCAAAGCCCGTGTCGAGGAAATAGCTGAACCGGCTGTCGAGCAGGCGGAAGGTGAAATCTACCGCCTTTGTCTCCATTGATGAGACATCGCTAGATCCATATAGGCGATAAGTATCCAGATAAATCTCATCGATCTTCGTTGCGTCAATTTTCCCCAAATATATCCGCCCAGGGTAGGCGGCTACTTTGAATTTTATTAGCTCGTTAGACCAATTATTTAGTGGTGCTAAGATGCTATCGACAAGTATAGACATTGCGTCGATCGGGAGTTCAGAAAAATCATCGAGGAAAATGTAGAGATGCCGAATTCCTATCCCAGATAAAACGGCCTCGAGGCGTTCCATAATTCGATTTATATTAAATGTCTTGATAAGAATCTGCGAAAATTCTTTGGAATCACCAAACCCCAACTCCGTAGAATCGTCCAGTCCCGTGGCAAATTGCAAATCGCCGGACGGGATGCCTGCAGGACCGGTCGAAAACTTAGCTTCAGCACTAGCCTTCGACGACGTAATCGACTTTCCGCTCGTATTTTTCTTGATCGTGGCAGCAGAGAAGCCGGTTACATCTGTTACCTCAGCTTCAAACGCTCCCTCAAGTAACTGATCGATAGCCTCAATTGCCGCTATTCGCTTGTTGTTGTGGTCTTTTTTGCCAAATATTTTATCGAGCAGGGAATTGCTTATCTGCGATTTCAGCTCTTTCTGAATATCGATGAACACGGATCTCGTAAACGATCGATAAAGCAGGATCCGCTTCAGATCTGATTCTGTCACAGCGCTACTTATGGCGGAGATCTTTTGTGACACATCGTTATCGACAACCGCAGACTCGAAGACGGTTTTGATATCGATGTAAGCTGATATCGTGCGATTTTTCTTTCTGATCTCATGCTGGGCACGCTGGAATACGGTCGATTTGCCCGTTCCTTTTCGGCCGATAAGAAAGGTCGTATTGGGCCGCAGCATGGTCTCTAGCACTGCATCGTTTTGCAGAGGATCTACGTATAGCTGTTCGATGATGGGCGCGTCGTGGGCCGTGTCCCTCAATTCCGCACGTCGATATAGCTTGAGAGACTGGACGGCCTCACCATACCCTTTTAGCTGTGCACTAGAATATTCCACTGCGACCCCCCTTCGTTGGCGAAAAATACTAACGGATTCCTCCTTGAGGTCCACAGAGATTCCCCTCCATGCACAAGGCTAGGCATCCTGGATTGTGGGAAATCTGAGTCTGGTCCAGCAGGATGCGACGGAATAGTGTTCCGGACGCAATTTTCGCCTACCAAGTAAGCGATTGAAATTATTGCATTAAAAGGTAGTGGCTGGGGAACCTGGATTCGAACCAGGACTAACGGAGTCAGAGTCCGTGGGTCTACCGTTAACCTATTCCCCAGCAGGCGCTGTCGCGCTGGTGGGCCGCCGAAGCAGCCGCGCGTGCCTTGTAGCCGCCGCCGGAAAATAGTCAAGCCTAAGCTGCGTTTCAATCACAGCGTTTCATAGGGGCAATTACGCCCGGGTGGCGCGCCGCACCCAATCAACCTCAGCTCTCCGTCCGGCTGTATTGCGAATGCTCGAAGAACAGCACCACGCCGAGCGCGATCAGCAGCGGGATGATCAGGTAGAACAGCCGGAACACCAGAAGTGCCGCCAGCACGCCGACCGGGTCCATATCAGACAGGCCGGCGAGGAACACGACCTCGAACACGCCGAGCCCGCCCGGCGCGTGCGAGATCTGCGCAACCGAGAACGACACCAGGAACACGCCGAGGATGACGAAATAGCCGGGATTGCCGGCAACGGGCAGGGCAAAGAAGATGATCGCCGCCGCCGCGAGCAGTTCGATCGGGCCGATCAGCAATTGCCGCGCCACGATCGGCAGCGCCGGATAGTGCAGCTGGAAGCCGGCGATTCTCAGCGGCTTCAGGTGCAGCCAGCTGCCGAAAATGTAGGCGCCGACCAGGATGAGCAAAGCGATGCCGGCGGCGATCGCCAGCCCGTGGTGCGGCGCGCCGGAAAAGCGGTCGATGATTGCAGGCTCGAACACAAGCACCAGGCCGCCGACCAGAATGCTGGAGAGCACGAAGGTGATCCAGCAGATCGCCACCAGAATGCCGACATCCTGGCCGGTCAGCCCCCTGGTGCCGTAGGCGCGGTAGCGGATCACGGCGCCCGAAAACACCGAGCCGCCGATGTTGTGCGACAGCGCGTAGGTGGTGAAGGAGCAGAAGGTGACGAACAGCCACGACATCTTCTTGCCGATATGCAAGAGCGCGATGTGGTCGTAGCCGGCGAGCGAGGCATAGGCGACCACCGAGCTCAGTGCCGCAAGCATCCAGCCGCGCGTCGGGATGGCGGATATGCCGTCCCAGACATCGTCGATCGAGATGCCGCGCAGTTCATGCCACAGCAACAACAGCGACCCGATGACCGCCGCGACACCGATGACCGGCCACAGATAGCGCTTCCAATTCGTGGCCCCCCAATTCATGGAGTTGTCGTCATGCGTTGCTGCCCATCGCCCAGGCGGGCGTTAAAACGTCCGCGATTCACCAATTCCCCCTCATTTCAGAAATGCCTCATCGAAGCCGGCTATTCAACCGGCAAGGGTGAGCAGCCGGTTCGCCAACGGCGAATTCGTCGTGCCAGCGGCACGATGAAAGGCTAGCGAACGCCGGGACGCTGCAAAGCAGCGGGGATCTGGCAGGACGCAGCCGGCAAAAATTGAGCCCTTGCTCTTGGTGATCCGGTCCGGCGCTGCTACTCTGGCGGCAACTTAAAAGATTGAAGCGCCTGCTGCGTCCGGTTTTCCGGTTCGCGCGGCGCCGGAAGGAACTGAAGTGGAAGACCACGACACCGGCGCTGGCGCGCCGGAAGTGGGCGTGTCCAGGGCTTCGCCGCCGTCAGGCGGGCCAAGCCCATCCGCCGGGCGGCCCCGCCAGGCGGGGCCTCAGTCCGGTAACGGACAGGCCGGCGAAGCCCAGCATCAGCGAGGCAAGGCGAGAAAGCGGCGCAAGCGCCGGCGTGGGCGCAAGGTTTTTGCGCGCGACGACAGCCCTCTCGCAACCGCCGCAGCGGTTAGTGCGCCGGCCTCAGTCGGCCCGGCCGCTCCAGCGCCCGTGCCTTTGCCCTCGGCCCCACAATCCCGACCGGAACAGCCCATGCATCGTCCGCCGATGCAGGAACTGCCGGTGTTTGCCGCGCTCGATCTCGGCACCAACAATTGCCGGCTTTTGGTCGCGGTGCCGCAGTGCCATGGCCAGTTCCGCGTCATCGACGCCTTCTCGCGCATCGTCAGGCTGGGCGAGGGGCTGACGGCGAATGGGCACCTGAGCCAGGCGGCGATGGACCGCGCCGTCGAGGCGCTGAAAATCTGCGGTGACAAATTGCGCAACCGCAAGATCCGCAAGGCACGGCTGATCGCCACCGAGGCCTGCCGCACCGCCGACAATGGCGTGGAATTCCTGCAGCGCGTCGAACGAGAGGCGGGGTTGAAGCTGGAAATCATCGATCGCCAGACCGAGGCGCGTCTGGCTGTATCCGGCTGCGGCTCGCTGGTCGAGCGCGACACGCAAGGCGTGGTGCTGTTCGACATCGGCGGCGGCTCGTCCGAAATCGCGCTGATCGACCTCACCGGCCAGCGCTCGCCGCGGCTTGCCAACCACATCGTGTCGTGGACGTCGCTTCCGGTCGGCGTTGTCTCGCTGGCCGAGCGTTTTGGCGGCCGCACGGTGACGCGCGAGATCTTTGCCGCCATGGTCGATGATGTCGCGGTGCGGCTAAAGTCCTTCGACGGCCGCGACCGGCTGAGCCATGTGCTGGCCAGTCCGAAATTCCATCTGCTGGGCACATCCGGCACGGTGACGACGCTGGCCGGCGTCCATCTCGATCTCGAACGCTACGACCGCCGCCGCGTCGACGGGCTGTGGATGGACCGCGACAGCGTCGACCGCATGGTCGAAAAGCTGGTCGGCTGGGACTTCCAGCAGCGCTGCGCCAACCCTTGCATCGGCGCCGACCGTGCCGACCTGGTGCTGGCCGGCTG
Source organism: Mesorhizobium sp. L103C119B0 (assembly GCF_000502235.1). Lineage (NCBI taxonomy): Bacteria > Pseudomonadati > Pseudomonadota > Alphaproteobacteria > Hyphomicrobiales > Phyllobacteriaceae > Mesorhizobium > Mesorhizobium sp. L103C119B0. Next base: position 87,440 of record NZ_AYXE01000007.1, read on the forward strand.
TGCTATCCTGGAAGCCATCCGTGCGGTGTGGCCGTCGGAGCGGCTGCGCGTCGCCGACCGGGGCTTACGCGAAGGCATTTTGAGCGAGCTGATGGCCGATGACGGCGTCTGGCGCAACAGTGGGCGAGGCCGACAGTGACCAAGAAGCCGGAAAAGCCGGGCTCCGCCAGCATTCGTGTCCTCAAGACGCGGATCAAGAAGAAGAGCGGCCTGAAGGAATCGTCGCGCCGCTGGCTGCAGCGCCACATCAATGATCCCTATGTCCAGCGCTCCAAGGCCGACGGCTATCGCTCGCGCGCGGCCTACAAGCTGATCGAGATCGATGACAAGCATCATCTGCTGAAACCCGGCATGAAGGTCATCGATCTCGGTGCGGCCCCCGGCGGCTGGTGCCAGGTGGCGGCCGCGAGGACGAAATCGACGGCTGATAATCCACATGTCATCGGCATCGACTATCTCGAAATGGATGCGGTGCCGGGTGCGCCGGTGCTGCTGATGGATTTCCTCGACCCGGAAGCGCCGCAAAAGCTCGCCGAGGCGCTGGGCGGCGACCCCGATATCGTGTTGTCCGACATGGCCGCGCCGACCACCGGCCACAAGCGAACCGACCACATCCGCACCATGCATCTGTGCGAGGTGGCCGCCGATTTCGCGCTGTCGGTGCTGAAGCCGGGCGGGCACTTTTTGGCCAAGACGTTTCAAGGCGGCGCCGAAAACGAGCTGCTGTCGATGCTCAAGAAGAACTTCCGCTCGGTGCACCACGTGAAGCCGCCGGCGTCGCGCGATGAGTCGGTGGAACTGTATTTGCTGGCGAAGGATTTTAAGGGCAGAGACGGCACGGCGTGAAAGACGCTTCGTAGCGTTCCGACCCTCTGTCCTGCCGGACATCTCGCCCGCAAGGGGGGAGATTGGCAGCTGCGACCGCCTCGCCATTCCTTCAAAGTTGCAAGATTGGCGCGAAAGCCGCGTGATATCCGATCTCCCCCCTTGCGGGGGAGATGGCCGGCAGGCCAGAGGGGGGTGTGAAGGATCGCCGACGTCGACGATTTTCGTCGCGCCGCCCCTTACTTCCCAGCCGTCCTCACCGGCTCCAGCGTCTTCGGCGTCGTCAGCCGGCCGTGGCCCGACACCGCATTGCCGGCATCCGGTGCCAGCCGCATGAACGATACCGACGCCGCCGCTGACACTGCCGCCACGATGAAGAAGGCAATGTGGAAATCGCCGAGCATCAGCGGGCCGCCATGGATCGAGGTCGAGACTTCCAGGATGCCGCCGGCCAGCGCCACGCCGAGCGCGATCGACAGTTGCTGGAACACCGCCGTGATCGGCGTTGCCTTGCTGGTGTCTTCAGCCGTCACCTCGGCATAGGAGAGCGCGTTGACGCCGGTGAAGAACATCGAGCGGATGAAGCCGCCGACCAGCAATATCGCCAGCATCAGCGCGTAAGGCGTCTCCGGCGTGAACAGGCCGTATATGGCGATCGATGCCGCGGCGATCAGCGAGCCCCAGATCAGCACCCGGCGGAACCCCGCAAGCCGGAAGATCAGCGCAGTGACGAACTTCATGCCAATGGCGCCGATGGCCGAGACGAAGGTGATCATGCCCGACTGGAACGGCGTCAGCCCGAAGCCGATCTGGAACATCAGGGGCAACAGGAACGGCACCGCGCCGATCCCGATGCGAAACAGCGAGCCGCCGAGCACCGAGGAGCGGAACACCTGGTTGCGGAACAGTTCCAGCGCCAGCAGGGGATTCTTGGCGCGCCGCGCATGCAGCAGATAGAGCACGCCGGAAATCAGCCCGACCGCCACGGTGATGAGGCCGGTCGCCGGCGGCAGATAGGGCAGGCTGACCACCGACAGGCCAAAGACGACGCCGGAGGCCGCCAGCCCACTCAGCACGAAACCGACGAAATCGAGCGGCGGCGTCTCCATCGAGTCGGTTTGCGGTAGGAAGCGTGTCGCCAGCCAGATGCCGATCAGGCCGATCGGCACGTTGATCAGAAAGATCCAATGCCAGGTGAAATAGGTGGTGATGAAGCCGCCGATCGGTGGTCCCACAAGCGGGCCGACCAGCGCCGGCACCGTCAGCCACGACATGGCCGCGACCAGCTCGCTCTTCGGCGTCGCGCGCACCAGGACCAGCCGGCCGACCGGCGTCATCATGGCGCCGCCTATGCCTTGCAGGAAGCGCGAGACGACAAAGGCCGGCAGTGAATTGGAGATGGCGCAGCAGACCGAGCCGACGATGAAGACGCCGATCGCGGCGCGAAAAATGGTCTTGGCGCCGAACCGGTCGGCCATCCAGCCGCTGACCGGAATGAAGATCGCCAGCGCCACCAGATAGGCGGTCAGCGCCAGCTTGAGCGCGATCGGGCTGGTGTGGATGTCGACGGCAATCGCCGGCAGCGATGTCGCGATGACGGTCGAATCCATGTTTTCCATGAACAAGGCGACCGCCAGAATGAGCGGAATGATGCGGTTCAACGAACGCGTCCGAACTGGTCTAAATGTGCCTGCCGGCCAATCCAGGCAATGAAAAGGCGGGGCAAGCGATACGAACCGGCGGTTATCACGCCTCAGGGGCGATGTCGCATTAATTTGCTGTCACTTTTGTGCGACCGCGCGCGGACAAGAGGGTGCTGCGTTTCTGCACAAAAGATGAAACTGGCGAAAATCGACGCTCTCCTGGGCAGGTCCGCCGAATAGGAGATGACCGGCTTTTCATCGGCGCCGCGACGTGTTACCAGCCAGCGCCAATCCTGAAAGGGAAGAAACGAGTCGGCGCTGTCCATTTCGGTCCAGCGCTTTTTTGTATTCTCCCAGCGCTTTTCGTATCCGAGGACTGGCCATGGCAAAAATCATCGAAACGTCCACCGGCGCGCTGGCGCTGACCTTTGACGACGTGCTGTTGCAGCCCGGTCATTCCGAGGTCATGCCCGGTGAGACCGACATCCGCACCCGCATCGCCACCGACATCGACCTCAACGTGCCGATCCTGTCGGCCGCCATGGACACCGTCACCGAGGCGCGGCTCGCCATCGCCATGGCGCAGGCCGGCGGCATCGGCGTCATCCACCGCAATTTCTCGCCGGCCGAACAGGCCGAGCAGGTTCGCCAGGTCAAGAAGTTTGAATCGGGCATGGTCATCAATCCGGTCACCATCGGCCCCGACGCCACGCTCGCCGACGCGCTGGCGCTGATGCGCACCTATTCCATCTCGGGCATTCCGGTTGTCGAGAATGGCGGCACCGGCGGCCAGAAGATCGGCCGCCTGGTTGGTATCCTGACCAACCGCGACGTGCGCTTCGCCTCCGATCCGGGGCAGAAAGTTTACGAATTGATGACCCGTGAGAACCTGATCACGGTCAAGGAGAATGTCGACCAGGACGAGGCCAAGCGGCTGCTGCACCAGCACCGCATCGAAAAGCTCGTCGTCGTGGACAACTCCGGCAATTGCGTCGGCCTGATCACCGTCAAGGACATCGAGAAGTCGCAGCTCAACCCGCACGCCACCAAGGATGCGCAGGGGCGCCTGCGGGCGGCGGCCGCCACCAGCGTCGGCGATGACGGCTTCGAGCGCGCCGAGCGGTTGATCGATGCCGGTGTCGACCTCCTGGTCATCGACACCGCGCATGGCCATTCGCAGCGCGTGCTCGATGCGGTGACGCGGGCCAAGAAGCTTTCCAATTCCGTCCGCATCCTGGCCGGCAACGTCGCCACCGCCGAAGGCACGCAGGCGCTGATCGACGCCGGCGCCGATGCCGTCAAGGTCGGCATCGGCCCGGGCTCGATCTGCACCACGCGCATCGTCGCCGGCGTCGGCGTGCCGCAGCTTTCGGCGATCATGTCGGCGGTCGAGACGGCGCATAGATCAGGCGTGTCGGTCATCGCCGACGGCGGCATCAAATATTCGGGTGACCTGGCCAAGGCGCTTGCCGCGGGCGCCAGTGCGGCCATGATCGGTTCGCTGCTGGCCGGCACCGACGAAAGCCCGGGCGAGGTCTATCTGCATCAGGGCCGCTCCTTCAAGGCCTATCGCGGCATGGGCTCGGTCGGCGCCATGGCGCGCGGCTCGGCCGATCGCTACTTCCAGGCCGAGGTTCGCGACACGCTGAAACTGGTCCCGGAAGGCATTGAAGGGCAGGTGCCCTACAAGGGACCTGTGTCTGGCGTGCTGCACCAGCTTGCGGGCGGGCTAAAAGCCGCTATGGGTTATGTCGGTGGCCGCGACCTTGCCGATTTTCGCGAACGCGCCACCTTTGTGCGCATATCCAACGCCGGACTTCGTGAAAGCCACGCCCATGACGTCACGATTACCCGCGAAAGCCCGAACTATCCTGGCGGAGCCTGACCGGCAGCCAGAGCGGTACATGCTCTGGCGCCACCAGGCGACGATCGTGCTGCGGCTGGCGCGCCATGCCGGCGCGCTGTGCTTTGCCGCCGCGGCGGTTTTCATCATCATGACGCTGCTGGAATTCTTCTATTTCCGCCGGCTGAGCGGTGGCCTGCCGTCGCTCGACGTGCGCCTTGGCGGGTTCACGCCCGATGAGGGCATGGCCTGGCTGACGGCACTCGGCCGACGCGGCAGCGAGATCATCCTGGTCTGGCACTATTTGACTTTCGACCTTCTCTTCCCGGCGCTGCTGTCGCTGACCATGGTCAGCCTGATCCTGGCAACGGGGCGGCGGCTGAAGAATTTTCGTGCCATGCCGGTGCAGCTTCAGGCGCTGTTCGCGCTGGTCATCGTGCTGCCCTACACATGCGCCGACTACGCCCAGAACATTGCGGTGGCGCGGCTCTTGTCCGATGCGCTGTCGGCCAACCCGGATTCTCTGTCTTTGGCCTCGTCGCTGATCGTCACCAAATTCGCGCTGCTGGCGATCCCCGTCATCGTCATCGCGTTTTTGATCCTTGCCGCCCAGCGGCGTCCACAGGCATGAACGACAGAGCAGGGGCAACGCCATGAGCCAGACCGCGATTTTCTGGCCGATGCTGGCGCAGGTGTTGCTCGTCTATATCGTCTATGTCGTGATGGGCCGGCGCCGCTACGGCGCGGTCAAATCGGGCGAGGCCAAGGTCGGTCAATACAAGGTGCGCACGACCGAGCCCGGGTCGAGCGTCACGGTTGCCAACAATCTCATCAACCAGTTTGAACTGCCGGTGCTGTTCTATGTGCTGTGCCTGGCGCTGCACGCTACCAATGGCGTCAATTATCTGACCCTGGCCTTGATGTGGATTTTCGTGATTTCCCGCTATGGCCACGCCTGGGTCCACCTCACCAGCAACAATCTGCGGTTTCGCAGCCGCGCCTTCTACGTCGGCGCGATCATTCTCTTGCTGGCATGGATCTGGTTCGCGCTACACCTGCTCGGAGCGGTGTAGGGCAGTTGTTTACCCTCCCCCTTGTGGGGAGGGTCGCTCCGCGCAGCGGAGCGGGGTGGGGGTCTACAAATCGAACACCGCGATCTTGCGCTTGTCGAACTTGATGCCGATTTCGCCGCGCACCAGCTTCAGTGCGGCTTCGCCGAACACGGCGCGTCGCCAGCCCTGCAGGGCCGGCACGTCGGCATCCTCGCCCTCGGCGGCGATGCGGTCGATGTCGTCGCTGGACGCCAGCACTTTCGAGGCGACGCCTTCCTTCTCGGCGACGATCCGCAACAGAACCTTCAGCAGCTCGGAGGCGGCATTGGAGCCCTCGGGCGGCTGAAAGCTCTTGGGCAGCTTCGGCATCTCTTCGCGGGGCAAAGCGAGCGCCGTGTTGACCGCGCCAAGCAATGCGGTAGCCGTCGACGAACGCTCCCAGCCTTTCGGCGTCGTGCGCAGCTTGCCCAACGCTGCCGCATCGCGCGGCGCCTGCTGGGCGACCTCGTATATGGCGTCGTCCTTGAGCACCCGGCCGCGCGGCACGTCACGCTCGCGCGCCTCGCGTTCGCGCCATGCCGCCACCGTCTGCACGATCGCCAGCTCCTGCGGCTTGCGCAGCCGCATCTTCAGCCGCTTCCAAGCGTCTTCGGGGTGCGGATCGTAGGTCTCGCGCGAAGTCAGCACCTCCATTTCCTCGTTTAGCCAATGGGCGCGGTTTTCCCGCTCCAGTTCGGCGCTGAGATGCTTGTAGACGTCGATCAGATGGGTGACGTCGGCCAAGGCATAGTCGAGCTGCTTGTCCGACAGCGGCCGGTGGCGCCAGTCGGTGAAACGCGAGGATTTGTCGAGCCGTGCGCCGGTGATGCGCTGCACCAGCTGATCGTAGGAGACGCTGTCGCCGAAGCCGCAGACCATGGCCGCGACCTGGGTGTCGAACACCGGATGGGGCACCAGATCGCCGAGATGGACGATGATTTCAATGTCCTGGCGCGCGGCATGGAAAACCTTGACCACCGCCTCATTGGCCATCAGCCGGAAGAACGGGGCGAGGTTGATGTCGGGCGCCAGCGGGTCGATCAGCGCGGTGACGCCGGGCGCCGCCATCTGGATCAGGCACAGAATCGGCCAGAATGTCGTTTCGCGGATGAATTCGGTGTCGACGGTGACGAAATCCGACTTTTCAAAAGCGGCGAGAACGGACTCGAGCTCATTTTGGGTGGTGATGACGTGCATCAAATCGCTTTTTAGTAACGGGTAAGGTTCTCTTTCAATTTCAGCCATGGGCGCTTTCGTCAAGCCGCCCTTCGGTCAAGTATCAGCCGATCCGTCGGAATCGCCATTTCTGCGCGCCAGCCGCGCGAAGACGGTTGATGTGCGCAGCAGCGCCGTGAAGCGGCTGCGCTTGCCCGCCGGCACGCTGCCGCGCACCTGCATGCGGTAGAGAATGACGGCGATGAGGGTGGCGTAGACGACTGCGCTGAAGACAAACAGGGCGCCCGGTCCGAAATGTTGCATCACTGCGGACGCCGCGAAGGGGCCACCAATGGCGCCGAAGGAATAGAACAGCATCAAGGCGGCGTTGATCAGCACGAACTCGCCCTTGTCGGCGCGGTCGTTGGAATGCGCCGCCGATAGCGAATAGAGCGGCATGGCGAAGCTGCCGAAGATGAAGACGATGATCAAATTGAGGGTCGGATCGGCGCCGGCGACGAAGACCAGCGCCAGCGCGGCGAACATGGCGCCGCATGTCGTGGCCAAAAGCACCGCGCGCCGATCCCAGCGGTCGGAGAGGTAGCCCAGCGGATACTGGATGAGGGCGCCGCCGAAGATGCCGACGCTGACGAAGGTGACGACATCGGCCACCGACATGCCGATCTGCTCGGCATAGACTGGCGACAGCGTGCGGAACGCGCTGTTGGTGACGCCGACGCAGATGCAGCCGAAGCAGCCGAGCGGCGAAATCCGCCAGACACGGGCGAGATCGAGCTTGACGTCTTCCGGCGGCGTCGGGTTGGAGCGGTCGCCGAGCGACACCGGAACCAGCGACAGCGTGATCATCATCGACATGATGGCGAAGATGGCAAAGCCGCCGGGGCCGAAGATCGGGATCAGGAACTGCGCGCCGGTTACCGAGCCGATATCGACCATGCGGTAGACGGCGAGCACCCGCGCACGATCCTTGTTTTCGACGCCGGAGTTCAGCCAGGCTTCCATGACGGTGAACAGGCCGGCAAAGCAGAAACCGCCGGCAAAGCGCACCGCGCACCACATCACCGGATCGATCACCAGCACCAGGAGCAGCGTACTGGCAGCGGCGATGGCGGCGAGCGCTGAAAACGTCCGGACATGGCCGACTGCCTTGAGGATACGGGTGACGGCCAAGCACCCCAACAGGAAGCCGGCGAAATAGAACGTACCCATCAGGCCGATGTCGGAGGCCGAAAACCCTTCCTGCGCGCCGCGCAGCGCGATCAGCGTGCCCTGCAGCCCATTGCCGCCAAGCAGGATGCCGGCGGCGATGAGGAGCGGGATCAGCGGGCGGATGGAGGACATACGGAACCGTTGCTTAGAGCATGATCCCGAAAAGTGGGAACCGGTTTTCGGAAAAGATCATGCTTCGAGAAAGAGTTGGATGAGTGTGACGATCGACGAAACGTCATACTCGTCCAAGTGGCTCCACAGTTCTGAACCATCGGTGTGGCCAATGCCAGTGGCTTATCCCGCCGCCAACAGGTGTGTGGCTTTCAGGTAGGGCCGTTCAGGCTTCGTGAGCCCTCGTCAAAGCTTCATCCGCTTGTGCGGCCGGGCGGGACGCCCTTCGGCCAAGCGAGCCGGCGGTCAGCAGGCTGAGCATGATGAACGGGATGCCGATACCGAAGGCCGAGCGGATGCCCCAATGGTCGGAGACGAAGCCGAGCAATGGCGGGCCGAGCAGGAAGGCGACGAAGGAGATCTGCGACAGCGCCGCGACATTGATTGCCGCGGAGCGGTCCGTGCGTTGGGCCGCCGCCGAGATCGCCAGCGGAAAGATCGCGCTGCTGCCGATGCCAAGTAGCGCAAAGCCCAGCATCGATACGAGCGGGGCAGGCGAGAAGAAGACGAGCAGCACGCCCACCGCCATCGTCGCCAGCAGCACCCGCGCCACGACGCTCGGCGAGTGGCGGTCGACAAAGGAGTCGGCAAAGAAGCGCGTGCTCGCTTGCGAGAATGCAAACAGCGCCACGGTGAAGCCGGCGACGAAAGGGCCCGCATCGAACACGGTGCGCATGTAGATTGCCGACCAGTCGATGCTGGCGCCTTCCATCAGCATCGCCGACAGTGTCACCGCGACGAGGACGAGGATCGGCAGCGTCGGCCGCGCCAGCCTTGGCGCCGTCTCGTCATTGCCAGCGAAGCGGCTCGGCGCCGGTTCGTAACCGCCGAGAAACAGCGCGATTCCTGTCGCCACCATCGGTACGACAATCGCCAGGTGCAGTTGCGGCGAAATGCCGAGATGCGCAAGCGCGGCGCCGAACAGGCCGGCGCCGAAAAAGCCGATGCTCCAGAACGAATGCGCCCGGTTCATGATCCGGCGCTTGAGCAGGAATTCGGTTCTGTCAGCCTCGACATTGAGAATGATCTCGACGCTGCCGATCATCAGGCCGACCGGAAACAGCATCAGGAACAGCGCAAGCGGCCCAGGCGCATGCACGGCAATGGCAAAGACAACCGACAAGAGCGGCACCAGCCCGAGCAGCGCGCGGCGGAAGCCGACGCGCTCCAGGATCGGCGCCGCCAGCGTCAGCGCGGTCAAGGTGCCGATCGGCGTCCCGATCAGGCTGAGCCCGAGCGTGCCGTCTCCTATGCCCATGGCATGCTTGATGTCGGGCAGCCGCGGGAAGATTTGGCCCATGGCGAACGAATAGATCGCAAAGCCGGCGTAGACCCGGTGTTGCGGAGCGAGGCGGAGGCCAAAGGTCATGACGATGCTTTCGGGGAAGAGAGCCGGCGATTGTGGTTGATATTCTCTTATCTTGCACAAACATGCAAATCGTGCAAGAACGTGCAAAAAGAAAACAGGATCATGCAATGCTGACCGATGAGCGGCATCAAATCATTCGCGATCGCCTCGCCGTCGAGGGCCGGGTACTGGCCGGCGAGCTGGCAAGCCGCTTCGGCGTTTCGGAGGACACGGTTCGCCGCGACCTCAGGGAACTCGCCAAGGCCGGGCAATGCCGCCGCGTCTATGGCGGTGCGGTCGCGCCCGCACCCTTCGCATCGACGACTGTCGGCCTGCGCGCCAGTCATGCCGTCGAAGAAAAGACGCGGCTGGCCCGCGCAACCGTGGCACTGCTTTCGCGCGGACAGACCCTGTTCATCGACAGCGGCTCGACCAATGCCGCGATCGCCAGGGCCATCCCGCGCGACATAGATCTGACCGTCGCCACCAATTCGCTCGAAATTGCCTCCGTCCTGTCAGACCACGCTTTGGTCGAACTGATTGTGCTGGGCGGGCGGTTCGACCGCCATCTCGGCGCCTGCGTCGGCGCCGACACGCTTGCAGCTGTCGGGCAACTTGGCGCGGACTTGTTTGTTCTCGGATCCTGCGGTCTCGATGGGTCGCGCGGCGTCACGGCCTTCGATTCGGCTGAGGCCGAGGTAAAGCGGGCCATGGCCAAGAACAGCGCAGGCATCGTCATCGCTGTAACCAACGACAAGCTGGCCACAGCCGCACCCTACCGGGTCGCCAGGCCAGAGGCGATCCGCCACCTCGTGGTCGAAAAGACCGCGCCGGCCGCAATCCTCGCGGATTTCGAACGCCAGGGCGCCGAAATCCATTTGGCTTAAACGGAGCTCGGCGCGCGGGCAGTCCGGGACGCAGCATGGGCGACGAACACTTCGACATCTTCCTTTGAATGACCGAGAAGGGCTCCTTCAAGCCTCGCCAGATCATTCGATGTGAAGATGTCAAAGGCCTCTCCGCTGCGGCACGTTCTGGAGATCAACAAGCTCAGTTTGCAGCGTCATTCTTCTGTCGGCAGGCAGTATCAGCGCTCTTCCACTGAGGTTTTAGGAACAATCTGGGTGAACTTCAGGATGCGGCCTTTGTCGACAAACGGTGCAAAGCCTGCATCGCCAATATGTCGGCGTCCATACCCGGTTCCGCCGCGAACAAGGCCATTGATTTGTCGCCCTGAAGCATCAGCTCCAATTCGCGGCCATTATGTGGCCCGACACTCGGCGGGACTGTGGGTTTTGGCATGAAGTATCTCCAGATCATTCGATGACTGCACTGTCGCGAGAAACACTTCTGGCGGCAATGCGCCAAGCCTGGCAAAGACTTCAACACTGACGAGCGGTTAGAGAGACGACCCAAACCCGGCTTGCCTTGACAAATCGGGCCTCCCATGCGCTTTTCGCGCAAATTTTGGACCGGGCTTTGATGCTTCGGCCCGCAACCAGAACACCCCGGAATTTTGACATGACAATGCATCGTTACCGCAGCCACACCTGTGCCCAGTTGAGAAAGAGCGATGTCGGCTCTTCGGTTCGCCTGTCGGGCTGGGTGCATCGCGTGCGCGACCATGGCGGCCTGCTGTTCATCGACCTGCGCGACCATTACGGCCTGACCCAGATCGTCGTCGATCCGGATTCGCCCGCCTTCAAGGTCGCCGAGACGCTGCGTGGCGAATGGGTGATCCGCGTCGACGGCGAGGTCAAGGCGCGCCTGCCGGACACCACCAACGCCAACCTGCCGACCGGCGAGATCGAGATCTTTGCCCGCGAGATCGAGGTGCTGTCGGCAGCCAAGGAATTGCCGCTGCCGGTGTTCGGCGAGCCCGACTATCCCGAAGACATCCGCCTGAAGTACCGTTTTCTCGACCTGCGCCGCGAGACGCTGCACAGGAACATCGTGGCGCGCACGAAAATCATCGCCGAGATGCGCAAGCGTATGACCGATGTCGGCTTCACCGAATTCTCGACGCCGATCCTGACGGCCTCGTCGCCGGAAGGCGCGCGCGACTTCCTGGTGCCGTCGCGCATCCATCCCGGCACCTTTTACGCGCTGCCGCAGGCGCCGCAGCAGTACAAGCAACTGATCATGGTTTCGGGCTTCGACCGCTATTTCCAGATCGCGCCCTGCTTCCGCGACGAGGACCCGCGCGCCGACCGTCTGCCCGGCGAATTCTACCAGCTCGACCTCGAAATGAGCTTCGTCGAGCAGGACGACGTGCTGTCGACCATGGAACCGGTGATGCGCGGCGTCTTCGAGACCTTCGCCAACGGCAAGCCGGTGACGCAGACATTCCAGCGCATTCCTTACGATGTCGCGATGCGCAAATATGGCTCCGACAAGCCGGACCTGCGCAACCCGATCGAGATGCAGGCCGTCTCCGACCATTTTCGCGATTCCGGCTTCAAGGTCTTCGCCAACATCCTGGCCAACGATCCGAAGGCCGAAGTGTGGGGCATTCCGGCCAAGACCGGCGGCAGCCGCGCCTTCTGCGACCGCATGAACTCGTGGGCGCAGGGCGAGGGCCAGCCGGGACTGGGTTACATCTTCTGGCGCAAGGAAGGCGACAAGCTTGAAGGCGCCGGTCCCCTGGCCAAGAACATCGGCGAGGAGCGCACCGAGGCGATCCGCCAGCAGCTCGGCCTTGCCGATGGCGACGCCGCCTTCTTCGTCGCCGGCGATCCGAAGAAGTTCGTTACCTTCGCCGGTGCCGCGCGTACGCGTGCCGGCGAAGAACTGAACCTTGTCGACCGCGAGCGCTTCGAATTGTGCTGGATCGTCGACTTCCCGTTCTTCGAATGGAGCGAGGAGGAGAAGAAGATCGACTTCGCCCACAACCCGTTCTCGATGCCGCAAGGCGGTATCGACGCGCTCAACGGCGACGACCTGCTCGGCATCAAGGCCTTCCAGTACGACATGGTCTGCAACGGCTTCGAGATCGCCTCTGGCGGTATCCGCAACCATTTGCCCGAGACCATGGTCAAGGCGTTTGAGACGGTCGGGCTGGACCGCGCCACGGTCGAGGAGCGCTTCGGCGGCCTCTATCGCGCCTTCCAGTATGGCGCGCCGCCGCATGGCGGCATGGCGGCCGGTGTCGACCGCGTGGTCATGCTGCTGGTCGGGGCCAAGAACCTGCGCGAGATCACCATGTTCCCGATGAACCAGCAGGCCTACGATTTGTTGATGAACGCGCCTTCGGAAGCCTCGCCGCAGCAGTTGCGTGATCTGTCGCTGCGTGTCGCGGCAGTGAAGAAGGACTGACGGCAGCGTTGCAGCTGCCCTTTCTCCCCGTCTCTATACGGGGAGAAATGTCCGGCAGGACAATGAGGGGCAGCACGCATGCAGGCGATTGGCGAACGGCCTTAGCAGTTGGCGCCTTCTGACAATCGGTTCAGCATCGAACTACAATTTGCAGGCGTTGGCGCCGCCCCTCATCTGCCTGCCAGCACCTTCTCCCCGTATAGTGACGGGGAGAAGGGAGCGAACTTCGATCAGTCTTCGTTGGCCTTGACGTGGACGCCCAGCGTCTTGGTCAGGTCGGCCGGGTTGGACATGGCGCCGGCCATGATCAGCGCGAACGGCACCGCTGCCGGCGGCTCGGCCGAAATCTCGAGGCTCTTCGGATCGTCGAGGTACTTGCTCACCGCGGCCGTCACTTCGGCGGTCAGTTCGGGATTGTTGAGCTGCGCCATGCCGAACGGCACGATCGCCTTGGCCTGGTTGGCGATGTCCTTGCCCGACATGCCCTGCTGCTTGCCGACATACTCAAGCACTTTGCCGGTGAGCGAATCGTCATCGAAGCGGATCGATGCGCTGTTGAAGGAGAGCTGCTGCAACAGGCCGAGCAGGGCCATGCCTTGCGCCGAATTGTCAGCCCCTTCGGGCTGCGCCGCCATCTTCTTCTGCATCTCCTGCAGCGACTTGACGAAGTCGACCGTGTAGCCGCCGAGGCCGAAGGTCATGCCGAGCGTGCCGGCATTCTCGACCGAGATGTCGTATTTCGACAGGTCCATCTTGCCGTCGCTCGGCTGCCAGGTGCCGCCGATTTCGATATTGCCCGAGATGTTCTGGTAGCCGAGGGCCTCGATGGCTTCCTTGGATTTCGCATCGTCGACCAGGGTCAGGTCGGCGTTGAACTTTTCCGTGGTGGCGGAAAACTCCATCGCCTTGCCGTCGGCCGGCGGCGTGATCTGGACAGCAAGCCCATCCACCGAGAAGGCGGTCTTGTCGGCAACCTTGACCGTCAGGTTTTCGAGTTCGGCCGACTTGTAGATCATCATCGAGCCGAGCGGGCCTGTAGCGCCCTCAGCCGGGATGTTGGCGTCGTGGATGACGAAGGGGGTGAGGTTGAGCGTGACGCCGTCCTTGCTGTGCTCGAAGGCCGAAGTCGTGATGGTCGCGACATCGAAGCCGCCATTGGCTTCGGTCACGCCTTCGAGCTTGACGTCGCCGATCGGCAGCGCCTCCTTTTCGGCCGCCGGTTTGACCGACACGCCCTGCAGCACCATGCTGGAATTGTCGCCGGTAACGCCGGTCCAGGTGATATCGACGCCCTGGACGGCAAGTGCGGCCTTCAGTCGGTCGGCAACCGCCGTGTCTTGCGCAAAGGCGGCATTCAGCGGCAGCGTCAGCAAAAAGGTCGAAAAAGCAAGTTTCTTGAGTGTCGAACGTTGGATTGTCATCGCGAGTTCCCTGAGAGAGTCCTGAAAAAGTGTTTTCTCAATTCTACGCCATCACCATTCCGTGACGAACTGGACGGGAAAAAGGCGCTTTCCCGCAGAGTTGTCGAAAATCACGGCGAAAGGCAAATCGGAGCGGGAGCCTTCGCCCGATGCGGTGAATATGTCATGAAGGTCGGGCTCCCCTGCATACCGTCTCCTGCCTTAGAGAGGGCGTGTAACAGATTGATGTTGGTTGGCAACAGCACTGCTACCGCTGCTGTTGCACAGGGACGGCAAGGGGGAACATGAAGTCCGTCACATCCATTGTCGGACCTTGAGCCGCCCTCGTAAGCCCAAAGGCTGCAAAGTGCGGATTTCCGCAGCCCCGCCTTGCCGCGAATCACCCGCTCGGCTAGTCCAGCCGCATGGGAAAAAGGATTTTGCCGCCTGAAAATGGCGGTGGTGACCACATCGAACCGGTCGATCTGAAGAAGGCGCTGGAAGAGCGCTATCTCGCCTATGCGCTGTCGACCATCATGCACCGGGCGCTGCCTGACGTGCGCGACGGGCTGAAGCCTGTGCATCGCCGCATCATGCATGCGATGCGGCTGCTCAGGCTCAACCCCGACCAGGGCTTTGCCAAATGCGCCCGCATCGTCGGCGACGTGATGGGCAAGTTCCATCCGCATGGCGACCAGTCGATCTACGACGCGCTGGTGCGCCTGGCGCAGGATTTCTCCATGCGCTATCCCCTCGTCGACGGGCAGGGCAATTTCGGCAATATCGACGGCGATAACGCCGCCGCCATGCGCTATACCGAGGCGCGCATGACCGAGGTGGCGAGCGATTTGCTTGCCGGCATCACCGAGGACGCCGTCGATTTCCGGCCAACCTACAACGAGGAGGACGAGGAGCCCGTAGTGCTTCCCGGCGCCTTCCCGAATCTGCTCGCCAACGGTTCCTCCGGCATTGCGGTCGGCATGGCTACCTCCATCCCGCCGCACAATGCCGCCGAGCTTTGCAACGCGGCGCTGCAGTTGATCGAGCAGCCGGACGCGCCCGTGACAAAGCTGATGGAGTTCGTCCAGGGGCCGGATTTCCCGACCGGCGGCATCATCGTCGACAGCCGCGCATCCATCCTGGAGGCCTATGAGACCGGCCGCGGCGGTTTTCGCGTGCGCGCCAAATGGGGCCAGGAGGATCAGGGCAGGGGCACCTGGAGCATCGTCGTCACTGAAATCCCCTACGGCATCCAGAAGGCCAGGCTGATCGAGAAGATCGCCGAGCTTTTGATCGCGCGCAAATTGCCGCTGCTTGAGGATGTCAGGGATGAAAGCGCCGAGGACGTCCGCATTGTGCTCGTACCGAAAAGCCGTTCGGTCGATCCCGGCATTCTGATGGAATCGCTGTTCAAGCTGACCGAGCTCGAAAGCCGGTTTCCCCTCAACATGAACGTTTTGTCGCGCGGCAAGGTGCCCAACGTCCTGTCGCTGAAGGGCGTGCTGAAGGAGTGGCTCGACCATCGGCGCGATGTGCTGATCCGCCGCTCGAAGCATCGGCTTGACGAGATCGAGAAGCGGCTGGAAATCCTTGCCGGCTACCTGATCGCCTATCTCAACATCGACGAGGTCATCAGGATCATCCGCGAGGAGGATGAGCCCAAGCAGGTGATGATGGCCCGTTGGTCGCTCACCGACACCCAGGCCGAAGCCATCCTCAACATGCGGCTGCGGGCCCTGCGCAAGCTGGAAGAGTTCGAGATCCGCAAGGAGTTCGACGGTCTCACCACCGAGAAGAAGCAGATCGAGGCATTGCTCGCATCCGACGCCAAGCAATGGTCGACGATCAAATGGGAAGTCACGCAGGTTCGCGACAAGTTCGGCCCCGAGACCGAACTCGGCAAGCGCCGCACCCAGTTCGCCGACGCGCCGGAGCATGATCTGACCGACATTGCGCACGCCATGATCGAGCGCGAGCCGGTCACCGTGGTGGTCTCGGAAAAGGGCTGGCTGCGGGCGATGAAAGGCCATCTGGCCGACCATTCCACGCTCTCCTTCAAGGAAGGCGACAGCCTCAAGCTCGCCTTCCATGCCCAGACCACCGACAAGATCCTGGTCTTCACCACCGGCGGAAAATTCTACACCATCGGCGCCGACCGGCTGCCGGGCGGCCGCGGCCATGGCGAACCGATCCGCATCATCGTCGACATGGACAACGACCAGGACATCGTCACCGCCTTCGTCCACGACCCGAAGCGCAAGCTGCTGCTCGTCTCCTACGATGCCAATGGTTTCGTCGTGCCTGAGGAGGAAGTCGTCGCCAACACCCGAAAGGGCAAGCAGGTGATGAACGTCAAGGCGCCCGACGAGGCCAAGGCCTGCGTCCCGGTGTCAGGCGATCATCTCGCCATTGTCGGCGAGAACCGCAAGATGCTGGTGTTTGCGCTCTCCGAAATTCCGGAGATGGGCCGCGGCAAGGGCGTTCGCCTGCAGAAATACAAGGATGGCGGTCTGCTCGACCTGAAACCCTTCACGCTGGCGAGCGGCCTGTCCTGGCAGGATTCAGCCGACCGCACCTTCGTCAGGTCGCGCGAGGAGCTGGCGGAATGGATCGGCGCGAGAGCGTCGGCCGGACGGATGGTGCCGAAGGGATTCCCGCGGACGGGGAAATTTGGGTAGGGATCTCCCCCCTCGAGGGGGAGATGTCGCCGAAGGCGACAGAGGGGGTCGGTACGTCCTGACACGACACCCTTTCGCTGGCAGAGAAGGCTGGCGCTTCATGCGGCGACCCCCTCTGGCCTGCCGGCCATCTCCCCCTCAAGGGGGGAGATCCCAAGGCATTTGGACTATCGTCACGATTGCGGCACTATAACAGTGCATAAACGCTGTGTAGGCTGGGGAGAATTGACCGTTTGAAGGAAGCGAAGATCCAGAAGCCCGAACGTCAGCAGCGCCTGTTCGGCCTGTCGACACCGTTGCGATCCGCCGTCATTCCGCCGCTGTCGGCTGCGCGCTGGCTGTTGGTGCTGATCGTCGCCGCCGGCGTTTATTTCTTCCACGGGTTCCTGTTTCCCGTGCTGGCAGCCCTCGTCATTGCTTTTGCCAGCTGGCCGCTCTACCGCCGGCTGCTTGCCGGTGTCGGCGGTAACCGCACCGTCGCCGCGACGCTCGCCATCCTGTTCATCCTCGCCTTCCTGGTGGTGCCGATAGCGCTCGCCGGCACCTACGCCATCAACGAGGTCCGCGAATGGGTCGGCTGGGCGATCGAGACCAACAGGCACGGCGCGGTCACACCGCACTGGATCACCTCGCTGCCTGTCGTCGGCGAGTGGCTGAACGAACAGTGGATCGACAATTTCGGCCATCCCGGCGGCATCGGCGAGCTGATCCAGCTGGTCAGCGGCGCCAATATTGGCAGCATCTATCGCGGCGTGCTGGCTGCCGGCGGCAGCGCCTTCGGCCTGTTGCTGACGCTGCTGTTCATGATGATCGCGCTGTTCTTCGCCTACCGCGACGGCGAACACTTTGCCAGCCAGATCGACCGGCTCGGCGAACGCATCCTGCCGACGCGCTGGGAGCGGATTTCGCGCGTCGTGCCGGCGACCATTTCCTCGACCGTTACCGGCATGACCGTGATCGCCATCGGCGAGGGGCTGGTGCTCGGCATCGCCTACTGGCTGGCCGGGGTGCCGTCGCCGGTGACGCTGGGCGCATTGACCGGCGTGATGGCGCTGATCCCCGGCGGCGCGCCGCTGTCGTTTACGCTTGTGTCGATCTACCTCGCCGCCAGCGGCTCGCCGATGGCGGGTCTGGCGCTGTTCATCTGGGGCGCGGTGGAGCTGTTTATCGTCGACAAGACCTTGCGCCCGAAGCTGGTCGGCGGACCGATCAAATTGCCCTTCCTGCCCACCTTTTTCGGCCTGATCGGCGGCGTCAAGACGATGGGCTTTCTCGGCCTGTTCATCGGCCCCGTGCTGATGGCGCTGCTGGTGGCGATATGGCGCGAATGGCTGCGCGAGGTGGAACTGGCCGAAGACACCGTTCCCGACGCGGCGGCCGAGCTCGAAGGCGGGCCGCCGCAGATCGAGATTGTCGCCGGCCCGGCGAAGAGAGGTCAGGCTGGGTAAGCGACGGCGAGCGCTGCCCGGCGCTTGCGCCCTTCATGCAACTGCCACAGGGAATGGGCAACCAGCGTGACGATCAGGATCACGCCGCCGATCAAGCTGTTGCGCGACGGCGTCTCGGCAAAGATCATCCATATCCAGACCGGCGCCAGAACCGTTTCCAGGAGATAGAACATCGCCACTTCCGGGCCTGAAATGTATTTCGGCCCGTTGGCTAGGCAGAAGAAGGCGAACGGCATGATGACGGCGCCGTTGAAAACGATCCACCATGGCGCCTCCACCTGAAAACCGGTCTTGGAGACCATGAGCGCCGCCAGCCCGAACGGCAGCAGGACGCCGGTCAGCGCGGTGAATCCCATATCCCTGCCGCTGGCGCGTGAAACGGTGATGGCGCAGGCAATCGCCAAGGCCGAACACAGCGCCATCACATCGCCGAACAGATTTCCCGTGCCGACGGAATCGCCGACGATGATCGCGATGCCGACGATCATCAGCGCCATTGCCGCAAGCGTCAGCGGCTGTGGTCGCTCCTTCAGGAACAGCCACGACAGCAGCGCCGAGAACATGGTGGAGAAGGCCAGGATGAAAACCAGATTGGCGGTCGAGGTGTTGTAGACGGCAGTGATGAAGGCGATCGCGCCGAGCCCGTAGAGGGTGGCGACGACGAGCCCCGACCAGCCGGGTATCAGCTGCGGAGCATTCTTGCTGAACGAGCGCCAGATGGCCCATACGATCAGCCCTGCCACGAAGGTGCAGCCGGTGCGCAGCAAAAGGATCGTCCAGGCTTCGCCATGGGCGAGCCGGATCAGGGGAATGTCGATGGTCAGCGCCAGCCCGCCAAGCGCGGTGAGCAGAAGTCCTTTGGTGTGGGCATTGTGAGAGGACATGCAACGGCTTTCGCAATGATTTGAGCAGATGCCGGTCGGCGCAATCGCCCCGCCAACGGGCGGAAAGACCAGCATCGTCTCGGCTGAAAATGTTTAGATCAGGATTTGGTAAGAAGAAAAATCAGCGCGTGACCGCTTCGTGGTCGTAGCGTTCCCAGCCCTTCGGGCCGAGATGCTCCTGCGGCATGAAGCGCATCTTATAGTTCATCTTGCGCGAGCCGTTGACCCAGTAGCCGAGATAGACATGGGGCAAGCCCATGGCCCTGGCGCGGGCGATGTGGTCGAGGATCATGAAGGTGCCGAGCGAACGGTCCTCGAACTCGGGATTGAAGTAGGAATAGACCATCGACAGGCCATCGGCCATCTTGTCGGTCAGCGCCACGGCGATCAGCTCGCCCTGGCCCTTGCCGGTGATGAATGTGTCGGGGCCGCGGCGCCGGTATTCGATCACCTTGGTGTCGACATGGGTATCCTCGACCATCATGGCGTAGTCGAGCACCGTCATGTCGGACATGCCGCCGCGGCGATGGCGAGCGTCGAGATAGCCGCGAAACAGCGAATACTGCTCGGTCGACGGCTGCGCGTCGTGCATGGCGCCGATCAGATCGGAATTGCGCTGGATCACCCGCTTCATGTTGCGGCTGGCGGTGAACTCCTGCGCCAGGATACGCACCGAGACGCAGGCGCGGCAGGTCTCGCAGGCGGGACGGTAAGCGATGTTCTGCGAGCGCCGGAAACCGCCTTGCGTCAACAGATCGTTCATCTCCGGCGCCTTGTCGCCGACCAGATGCGTGAACACCTTGCGTTCGAACTGGCCCTCGAGATACGGGCACGGCGATGGCGCGGTCAGGAAGAACTGCGGCGACTGGGTCGGATGGTGCGTCATCGAACCTTGGGAACACTCCTGCGAATCGCTCTACCTTTGGCTTGGCTGGCGAAAAATTCAACAGGATTGTGAAGGCGGGGTTGAACGGACCCCTTCACATTTGCGCACAAATGCCTGTTGGCGTCGGTTGGACGCCGGTTCAACGGTCGCTGCGGCTGACGACCGTGCCAAGCAGCAGGTCGTGCAGTGTGCGCTTGCGATCGGAAAACAGCGTCACCAGGAGGACGAGCGGCGTCAGGATGACCGTGCTCGCCCAGAACAGCACCGAATGGACAACGGCGGTGAGGCCGTCGATACGGCTGCCGTCGAGACGATCGAGCCGAATGCCCATCATCTTCATGCCTGATGTGGCCTGGTTGCGACCGCCCAGCGTGTTCCAGATGTAGAGAATGGCGACCGCCGGCACGAGGATGGAATACAGCGCCCAGCCAAGACCGAATGTCAAAAGGCCAAGCACGGCCACCAGGATCGCGAACGGAATGGTGAGCAGCGCCACGATGCAATAGTCGATTATGAAGGCCAGGATGCGCCGCGTGCGCACACCGTCATAGGCCCTGACGTCGTCGAGCCTGCTGGTGATGATTTCGCCGTCAAGTACGCGCGCGTTCATGTCATGTCCTCGTAACAGGCGCCACGCTAGGGTGCGCCGCCACTGAAATGGTGAAGACCGCGGGCGGAATCAAGATCGGTTCGTCCATCGGTCCGGGTCGGCAGTGTGGCGCGGTTGAGCCGATTGAATTTGGTGGACGGATGGCGTTAGCTTGCTGCGGCGCAACAAGACGCCGAGGGGACGGGGTTACATGGATTACGACATGCTGGTCATCGGCAGCGGCCCTTCCGGGCGCCGCGCCGCGGTGCAATCGGCAAAGCTCGGCAAATCGGTGCTGGTGGTCGACAGGGGCCGGCGCCTCGGCGGCGTCTCGGTGCACACCGGCACCATCCCGTCGAAGACGCTGCGCGAGACGGTGCTGAACCTGTCCGGCTGGCGCGAGCGGGGCTTTTACGGCCGCGGCTACCGGGTCAAGCAGGACATCTCCATCGCCGACCTGGTCGAGCGGCTGCACAAGACGCTCGACCACGAGGTCGAGGTGCTGCAGCACCAGTTTATGCGCAACGCCGTCAAAAGCGTCCGCGCCATGGCGAAATTCGTCGGCCCAAACAAGGTCAGCCTGACGGCAGACAATGGCGACTACTCGGAGGTTGGTTTCACCAATGCGCTGATCGCGGTCGGCACCAGGCCGCACCGGCCGCGCGACGTGCCTTTCGACAAGATCCGCGTCTTCGACAGCGATGAGATGCTGGAACTCGACCATCTGCCGCGCACGCTGACGGTGATCGGCGCCGGCGTCATCGGCGTTGAATATGCGACGATCTTTTCGGCGCTCGACGTGCCGGTGACGCTGGTGGAGCCGCGCAACACCATCCTCGATTTCGTCGACCGCGAGATCGTCGACGACTTCATCCACCAGATGCGCGACCGCGGCATGACCATTCGCCTCGGCAGTACGGTCAAGGAAATCGTCTCAAAACCCGACTATGCCGAAGTGACGCTCGCCGATGGCCGCACCATCCGCTCCGAGATCGTGCTTTACGCCGCCGGCCGCAGCGGCAATCTCGGCAGCCTCGGCCTCGACGTGGTCGGCATCGAGGCCGATTCCCGGGGCCGCATCAAGGTCGATCCGCAGACCTTCCAGACCAGTGCGCCCAACATCTATGCCACCGGCGACGTCATCGGTTTCCCCAGCCTTGCCTCGACATCGATGGAGCAGGGCAGGGTGGCCGCCTGCCACGCCTTCGGCGTGCAACTGCCACCGCCGCCGGAAACCTTCCCCTATGGCATCTACGCCGTGCCGGAAATCTCCACCGTTGGTCAGTCGGAGGAGCAGGTGCGCGAGAGCGGCGCTGCTTATGAAGTCGGTCTGGCGCGGTTCCGCGAAACCTCGCGCGGCCACATAATGGGCGTCAACTCCGGCTTTCTGAAACTGCTGTTCTCGGTCGAAACGCGCCGCCTGCTCGGCGCCCACATCGTCGGCGAAGGCGCCACCGAACTTATCCATATCGGCCAGGCGGTGATCAACCTCGGCGGCACGGTTGATTTCTTCGTCAACAACACCTTCAACTATCCGACGCTGGCCGAAGCCTACAAGATCGCCGGGCTCGATGCTTGGAACCGGATGGGACAGGGCTAGGCGACGAGCATCTGCTCAGCTGTTCCGCCGGGCGCCGATGCGGTCTACCGGAGGTCTCCTAGCCTGCCTGGCGTGCGACCAATGCTGGTCCCGCAAGCCACTGCCGGACGATGGCGGCATCCGGGTCGCCGATTTCGTGACCTGAAGGCACGATGCGCGCATCGACCTCGGCGCCATGTTTGTTGAGCAGCGTCACCAGTGGCGGCGCAAACGGCCCGTAGGTCTCATCGGCGGCACCGGCGACAATCAGGACGCGCGTTCCGGTCAGATTGGTTGCCGGCGCATCGTCAAGCACGGGCATTGCTCTCAGCAACGCCGCTTTTCGGACGAGGCCGGAGTTGAGCAGCATCAGGCTGGAAACCAGATTGGCGCCGTTGGAATAGCCGAGGAAAGTCGCCCGGGCGAGGTCGAGCCCGTGGCGCTTTGCGGCCTCGCTTGCGAAGGCGGCAAAGTACGATGTTTCGGCACGGATGCTCGCCTGTTCGAAACTGGTCGGCGTGATCCGCTCGAACCAGCGGAAGCCGTCTTCTTGGCGGATGCGGCCACGCACCGCGACCAGCGTGGCGTTAGGGGCGATCTGCCTCGCAATCGGGACCATCGTCGTTTCGTCGACACCCGATCCGTGCAGTAAAAACAGGCTCTCGCCGCCGGCATTCTCCGGCTTGAGGAGGCGGTAGGGAAAGGCCAGATCCTGGTGCAGAAAGGCGTTCTCGTCGCTATATCGATGCACGCTCATATCTCGTTGTTTTCACGGAGACATTGGTCCTTTGCCAGCTTCAAAACGGAATATTTTCACGCTCCGCCAAATGTGATTGCAACAGGCTCATTTCAGACCGTTTCTGCGCCGATATGCTCCCTGCGGGAGGAATCGAAGCGGTGTGCGCCGATGGTCGCATCCCGGCATGAACAACGCGAGCATCCTTGCTCTCCTTTGAGGCCTTTTGTCGATGACCCTGCCAGTCCCGCCCGATCGCGCCCCGCGTATCGCCGATCGCGCTCCGCGTATCGCCGATCGCGCTCCGCGTATCCCCGATCGCGACACGCGCATTGACGTGTTCCGTGCGCTCGCACTCCTGACCATCTATATCGACCACGTGCCGGGCACCGTCTTCGAAACGCTGACCTACAAGAATTTCGGATTCTCGGACGCGGCGGAAGCCTTCGTGCTGATTTCCGGCATGTCGGTCGCACTCGCCTATGGCAACAAGTTCCAGCCGGGCGGCCGGCTGCTGGCGATGTTGAAGATGTGGCGCCGGGCCGGCGTGCTTTACAGTGCCCACATCGTCACCACCATGGTTGTGATGGCGTTGTTCTGCGCCGCGGCGGTGTACGGCCGGCGGCCGGAACTGCTCAAGCTGATCAACATCGAGCCGCTGATGAAGAACACGCCGGAGGTCATGATCGGCATTGTCACGCTCGGCCACCAGCTTGGCTACAACAACATTTTGCCGGTCTATGCGGCGCTGCTGTTGATGGCGCCGCTTTTCCTGCTCTTCGTCAGCTACCGGCCGCTCCCGGCGCTGGTCTTTTCCGGCGCGCTGTGGCTTGCCGCCGGCCTCTGGCAGATCGCGCCGCCGAACTATCCCGAGCCCGGCTTCTGGTTCCTCAACCCGCTGTCCTGGCAATTCCTGTTCAACATCGGCCTTGCCGGCATGCTGCATGTCAGGCGCGGCGGCACGTTCCCGGTGAACCGCTGGCTGGTGGGCGCCGCGGCGACCTATGTCGCGGCAGCGGCGGTCTGGGTGCACAGCCCGCTCTGGGGCGAGATAACATGGTTTAACCTGCCCGTGGTGATCGGCGGCTTCGACAAGACGTTCCTGTCGCTGCCGCGGCTCCTGCACATACTGGCGGTGAGCTATCTGATCGTCGCCCTGCCGGCTTTCTCGAACCTGTTCTGTCTCAGCCCGGATCACCCGCTAGCGCTGCTCGGCAAGCGCTCCTTGCCGGTGTTCCTCGCCGGCACGCTGATCGCCATGGCGGCGCAGGTGATGAAGCTGATCAATCCGGGCGGCTTTGCCTATGACGCCTTGCTGATTTCGGCCGGCATCGCCATGCAATTCGCGCTCGCCTTCTATCTTGAGTGGCTGTCCGGCATCGGGTTGGGCAAAAAGCCGGTTCGCAAAGAAGCGCCAGCCGTTCACCAGACCTTCGGCATGCCCGCGATGCCAAGGCTAAGCCGGTGATCCCACATCAGCCGCCTAGCTAGCAGGCGAGGGGCCGGACGACCCCCGCACCACAAGATCGACCGGCAGCAATTGCCGGTGCTGCGAGCCGTCATTTTCGAGGATCGCCTTGACGGCCAGCCGGCCCATCTCGGCGATCGGCTGGGCGACAGTGGTTAGTGGCGGCTCGGAGTCGGCGCCTTCCGGCACGCCGTCGAAGCCGACGATTGACACATCGCCCGGCACGGCAATGTTACGCTCGCGCAGCCAGTCGAGCGCATGCAGCGCGATCTTGTCCGACATGGCCAGGATTGCCGTCGGCGTCTGCGGCAGCGCGAAAATATGATCGAGGCCGGCCCGCACGCTCGCCTCGTCATTGAGGGTTTCGTAGATTGGCACTTGCGAGACGTCGATGCCGAAGCGGGAGAGCTCGCCGAAATAGCCACGCAGACGGTCGCGTGTGCCCGAGTAGAGGGATGTCGTCTCGACTTGCTCCTGCGTGACGGGACCAAAGCCAGCGTCGGCAGATTCCAGGGCGAGGACGGCAAAGCTGCGATGGCCGAACTCGGCCAGATGGCGCGCCGCCAGACCCGCGCCGGCGACGTTGTCGACGCCGATCGCAGCGACCGCCTCATTTTCCGAATCGAGATCAAGCGCCACGAAAGGCAGTTTGCGTTCGCGCGCCAGTTCGACCAGCCGCGACCCACCCTCGATGCAGAACACGATGAAGCCGTCGACCAGGGCGCTCTGGATGTTCCAGGCGAGCTGCTCGCTGTTGGCGGCCGAGACCAGCGAAATTCCGGCGCCGGTGGCGTCGCAGGCCTGCGAAATGCTGGCCATCATGACGCGGGCAAAGGGATCGTCGAAGAAATAGGACAATGGTTCCGCCGTTGCCACGCCGATGGCGTTGACCTTGCCGGCGCGCAGCAGCCGGCCCTTGGGATCCGGGCCGGCATAGCCCATCGCTTCCGCCGCCGCCTTGACCCGCTCGCGGACCTCTTCGCGCACGATCTCCGGGCGAGCGAACACGTTGGACGCGGTACCGTGCGAGACCCCGGCCGCCTTGGCGATGTCGGCAAGCCGCACTGGTCTCGTCTTGCCGGAGGTCAATGCCGTCATTTTCGTCTCCTGAACCGGAGCCTGTTTAGCACTTTCGTTGGATCGGTTCAAATTTTCCCTTGATCGGACGGCGGAGAGGGTCTATATTTGAATCGATCCAAGGGATTCATTAAGTACAACTTGGATCGATTCAAGAGGAGGGTGCCATGCATCCCGTGAATTATCTGTTCGAAGACATCTACGGCAATGATTGGGGCATAGTCTCCGACGCCGCCACCCGCAGGCGCCGCGACAAGGTCGGGCCGTGGAGGCGTGACCTGCAATACCTTGTGAAACGCAAGCGCAGCTGATCGGCCAGACCAATACCTTGTGAAACGCAAGCGCAGCTGATCGGCCAGACATTTTCGTGCCAGCTGATTGGATCGATTCAAGTTCTTGAAGAGGAGAACGAACATGCATCCCGTGAAACATCTGTTCGAAGACATTTATCGCAATTACTGGGGTATCTCGCCTGCCACGGAGCAGCCGCAACGGCGGCGGCCGACCAAGCCTGCCAAGCGCAACCGCGACCTGCTGCCGGAAAGCCGGCAGGATTAAATCTGCGATATTTGATGGGGCAGGGTTCTTGCCCCGTCAGGTCCGTTGTCGCACGAGCGCCGAGGCCGCGATCACCAGCCAGCCCGCGATGAGCAAGGTGCCGCCGATCGGCGCCGACATCGGGAACAGCCGCGATCCCACGAAATCCCGTGCCAGCAGATCGCCGCAGAACAGAACAAGCCCGACGAGCAGCACCAGGCTGCCGATCCGCAAGATCCGGCTTGCGCCGGCGAGGCCGACGGCCAAAAACACCGGCGCATGCATGAGCAGGAAGGATGCGGCCGTGCCGACGAACGCGCCGCCGAGATGCGCTGAAGCCGCCGACAGCGCCACGCCCGCCGCGCCGGCAATGCCGCCGGCGAAAACGAGGATGCGCGCGCTGTTTGCTGGTGCTGACTCGGCGATGCTCATGTCTCGGGCTCCGTGATTGACGATAGGCGGCGCGACCTGTCTGTCAGGATTTTTCCGATATCGCCAGCATGTCGCGCGTGCGGCGCGCCTGGGCCAGCCAATTATACGCGGCACCGCCCGCCATCAGCAACGACGTGCCGAGAAACACCGCGCGCATGCCGAAATGGCCGCCGACGAAGCCGCCCAGCAGCGGCCCCGCAACCTGGCCGACATATTGCGCCGAGATTGCCAGGCCCAGCACATTGCCGCCGACCCCATCGGGAACATTGTGGCGGATGACGCTGGTGATGCAGGGCAACAGCCCGCCCAGCACCAGACCCATAAGGAACCGCAGCCCGACCAACTGCCAGCTCTCGGTGACGAAGGCCTGCGGTATCAACAGCAGCGCCGAGACGGCCAGCGATGCGACGATGACGTTCCAGTGGCCGATGCGGTCGGCGAGTTTGCCCAACCGTGACGCCGACAGGATGGCGCCGAGTGCGGCCGCCGACATGACGACACCTGAGACCAGGGTCACCCGGCTTGCGTCCGCGACCAGTTGCTGGACGTAGACGGTGATGATCGGCTCGATCGACATGTTGGCGAAGGTGAACAGCATGCCGGTCGCCAGCATGGCCACGACAGGGCGTTTGTCGGGGATCTGCGCCCAACCGCCCTTTGGTTTCTCCTCGCGTTTTGCCTGTACTGGCGGGCGAGGCATCTCCTTTATCAGGAACGTCGTCGCCAGCGCCGCCAGGAAAATGACGCCGCCGGCGATGAGGAAGGTAGCGCGAATACCGATCAATGGCGGCAGCGCACCGCCAAGCAACGGGCCGACCAGGGAGCCTGCGGTGATGCCGGCCGACAGCACGCCAAGCGCCCAGCCGGAGCGCTCCTTCGGCGTCTGCATGGCGACAAGGATCGTCGAGCCTGAGGAATAACCGCCGGCAAAGCCGATCAACAGGCGCAAAAGCACCAATTGCCAGACGGTCTGCACCATGCCGGTCAGCGACATGCAGATCGCCATGCCGAAACTGGCGCGCACCAGCATCACCTTGCGGCCATAACGGTCACCCAGCCGTCCCCACAGTGGCGCGACAAGGGCGGCGGCAAGGAAGGTGGCGCCGAAAGCGATGCCGGACCATTGCACGATCGCCGCGTGGCCCACGGCGCCCAGCTGTTCGACATAGAGCGGCAGGAACGGCAGCAGCAACGTCATCGCCACAAGCGTGCTGAACGATCCGGCAAAGCACACGAAGAGGTTGCGCCGCCAATGAATGTTGTAGGTGGAAGGCGCTTCGGCGGCCCGCGCTGCACTGTCCTGCGGCATGTCCTGTCCTGTCCGCTTGCTGCGGATACCATTTTGGGATACCAACTTGGTACCCTCATGGACGCAAAGCCCGGCTGCTGTCAATCAGGCGCTCTCAATGTGATCGGCAAGACCAACGGGCAAGGCCGATCGCCAGCAATGGAAGCAACTATGTCGCAGATGCACATCGTCGAAAAAGCGCTTCGCGAGATGATCCTTGGCCTCGAGGTCGGTCCTGGCGAGCGGCTGACGGAGCGCTGGATCGAGAGCCGCTTCGGCGCCTCGCGTACGCCGGTCAGGGCAGCCCTGCTGCGGCTGGAGACGGAAGGGCTTATCTGCCGCGACGGGCGCGGCTGGACCGTGTCGCCGATCAACCTTGCCGAACTGGAACAGATCGCTGTGTACCGCGAAGCGGTCGAGGTCGCGGCGGTCAGGCTGACTTCGGCGCTGGCCGACAGGAGCGCAGCCGATGTCATCGAGGCGATGCTGGATTCCTGCGACACTGCCACGCCGCGCGAGGAATGGCACCGCGTCGGCATGGATTTCCATATCGAACTGGCGCGGCTCTCCGGCAACGAGTTCCTGTTTCGGGCCGTGCGCGATGCCATGACGCGCCTGTCGCGGGCGCGCTGGCTGGAGGTGCGCGACGAGGCGGCCCTTGGCCGCGCCTGGAGCGAGCATCACGCCATTCTGGCGGCGGTGCGGGCCGGCGATGCCGATGCGGCGGCGGCGCGACTTTCGGCCCATATCGCCGGCAGCCGCGACCGCCTGGTGACGTCGTTGCACAATGACCGGCGCGGCCTGCGCGCCAGGGGTTTTGCCGTCGTCGCCGCTTGATACTGGTCACGAAAACGAAAGAACGCCGTCGCGATCCGCTTTCGGCCTCGCTTCGCGGACGCCGATGGCGTAAGAGGCGGCCATGGAAAACAACCGATTTGAAACACCCGTGACCGTTAAGTCGGGCACGGAGGGAAGCACTCAGCTCTTGCGTACGGTGCGCGAGGCTTCCGATTACCTGCTCAACAGCTGGCCCGGCAAGCGCAGCCCCAAGCACCGCGAAGCGCTGCAGGCCTGCCATGACGCGCTGGCCGGCGACAAGCCGGCGATGATTGCAAGACGCGCCTTCATCGCCGCCGCGCGCGAGGTCAACGTCTTCGTCAGCGACAAGGCCCCGGCCTGATCACATCGGCCTGATCAGACCGGCATTTTGCCAGGATCCGGCCCGTTTCGCGGGCCGGTGATCCTGTCTTGCCTATTTTTCTGTCTCGGTGTCGGTTTTCGAACTTGCCTCGTTCTCAGGCTCGGCGCGCTCCTTGGCCGCGACCTTGGCGGCGAGCTTCTCCGCCTTCTTGGCGGCCTTCTGCCGGTCGCGCTCTTTGCGTTCCTGACCGTAATTCGGTGGTCGAGCCATATCGTTTCCTTTCGCTGTGCCTGATCCTGCCTAGAAGCATTGGCCGGCAAACACAACAGCGCCGCGAGGGCAGATGCCAGCGGTTCTGGACTTGCGTGATGGCGAACACAATGGTTTAGAAAAGGCTGCGGGACAGTTGCTGGAGCCGCCGCCGACCGATTTCGAATCAAAACGACCGATGGCCACGCTTCAAAGAAACGCACAGAAGCTGATCTACTATGCGCGCAACGCCATGCGCGACATCGCGCCGCCGGTTCTTTTCCGGCGCCGGCTCGGCCGGCTGCTCGATCAGGCCAGGCTTTCCGACGCATCGGTCCGCCAGCGGCTCAATTACTACAACACGCTGCGGGAGCCTTTTAGCCCCAGCCCCGAGGCCGTGCCGGTCAGCCGGCTGCCGTCGGACCGCAGCATGTACTATTACGATCTGAAGGAGTTCACCCGTTATTTCGACCCAGATCTGCGCATCGACCTGGAATTCGGCGACGTCATCGAAGTGCCGAAGATGCCGTCGATCGTCAAGGATCGGCCGATAGCGGGCGACAACGGCAACGGCGTCCTGTTCAAGCTGAACAAGTTCCGTCATTTCTACATGCCGGCCGACGATGTCGCCTTCGCCGACAAGCATCCGCTCGTCGTTTGGCGCGGCGAACTCAACAATCCGATCCGCACCTTGTTGCTGGATGCAGCCCGCAATCTGCCGTTCTGCGATGTCGGCACGCCGAGGGCGACAGCACCTGCGGAATACCGCAAGCCCTATCTCAGCATCGATCAGCAGCGCCGCTACCGCTACATCATCTCGCTCGAAGGCAATGATGTCGCGACCAATCTGAAATGGATCATGAGCTCGAACTCGCTCTGCCTGATGCCGCTGCCGACTTACGAGACCTGGTTCGCCGAGGGGCAGCTCGAGCCCGATGTCCATTATGTGCCGCTGGCGCCCGACTTCAGCGATCTGGCCGAGCGGGTGCATCATCTCGAGCAGCATCCGGCCGAGGCCCAGCGCATCGTTGCGGCGGCCAACGCCTATTGCCGCAAATTCGCCGACGAGCGGGCCGAGCAGGCGATCTGCCTGCTCGTGCTCTACAAATATTTCGTGCTCAGCGGCCAGATCGAGCCCGATCCGCAGGTCTGGCGGTTTATCGCGGGCTAGCGGCTTCCGGCGCCCTTAAGTCAGATGACGCTGCGGTCCATAACCAGATCGGCCGGGCCGAAGCGGTCCTTCGCCGTAAACTGCTGGTGCCAGTAGGGATAGAGCACCGGCGGCCGGCTGACGGCATCGAGACGCTGGCGTTCATCAAAGGACAGCGTCAGGCTTGCCGCGGCGAGATTGTCTTTCAACTGGGCCTCGTTGCGTGCGCCGATCACCAGCGAACTGACGGCCGGCCGGCCAAGCAGCCAAGCCAGCGCCACCTGGGCCGCCGAGACGCCGCGAGTGGCGCCGATGTCGACCAGCACGTCGACGATCCGCCACAGCCGGCCCTCGTCGCGGATCGGCGGTTCCGACCAGCCGCCGATCTGGCGCGCCGTCGGACTGTCGCGGCGGTATTTGCCCGACAGCAGGCCGCCGGCGAGCGGGCTCCACACCAGCACGCCAAGGCCCTGGTCGACCGAGATCGGCAAGAGCTCATACTCGGCCTCGCGTGCTTCCAGCGTGTAGTGGATCTGCTGGGTGACGAAACGCGGCTGGTGCTGGCTGTCGCTGATGCCGAGCGCCTTCATGACCTGCCAGCCGGAATAGTTGGAGCAGCCGACATAGCGGATTTTGCCCTGGGCAACCAGCGTGTCGAGCGCGGAGATGGTTTCCTCGAGCGGTGTCGCGCCGTCCCATTCGTGCAGGAAATAGATGTCGATGACATCGGTCCTGAGGCGCTTCAGGCTCTTCTCGCATTCGCGGATCAGATGATGGCGCGACAGGCCTTCGTCATTGGGGCCCTTGCCGATCCGCATGCGCGCCTTGGAGGCGATCAGCACGTCGTTCTTGCGCTTGCCGCCGAGCGCCTCGCCGATGATCTCTTCCGACAGACCGTTGGAATAGACATTGGCGGTGTCGATGAGATTGATGCCGGCATCGATGCAAGTGTCGATGATGCGCGAGGCCTCCGCGAGATCGGAATTGCCGACGGCGGCGAACGGCCCGCTGCCGCCGAAGGTCATGGTTCCCAAGGTCAGCGCCGAAACTTTCAAGCCGGAACGGCCAAGCGTGCGGTATTCCATGTCAGATCCTCGTAGTTTTGGTGGGGAGGCGGTTTTAGCAGGAAAGGGCGGGGAAGCCCGAAGGGGTCCGCCAATTGTAGGACAATTTGAGCGGCTTGTCGCCATCCCAGGGCGATGGATCGGCAATGCTCGCTGGTTTGCAGTGATGACCGGCTGGCCGGCGGCTTGCAATAAAACCGTCATTGGCGGCCTATATCGAGTCGGCTCAGGGTTTCATGCCAGCCGGCAAGCGGAGCAGTGGAAATGACCGAGTTGAAGCAGAATTCTCCGGCCAGGGATTGGCTGGAAGCCGAACTCGCCGACATGCTCGACGAGGACTATGAGCTTGAAATGTCGGAGCCGGCGCTGTCGCTGGAGATCTCCAAGATCTACAAGAACGCGCATCCGCCGTCGATCGACCGCATGCAGTATTTCCGCGACCTGATCGGCTTGCAGTCGGAACTGATCAAGCTGCAGTCCTGGGTCGCCTACCACAAGAAGAAGCTGGTGGTGGTTTTCGAAGGACGCGATTCCGCCGGCAAGGGCGGCGTCATCAAGCGCATCACCCAGCGCCTCAACCCGCGCATCTGCCGCGTCGTGGCGCTGCCGGCGCCGACCGAGCGCGAAAAATCGCAGTGGTATTTCCAGCGCTACGTGCCGCATCTGCCGGCCGGCGGCGAGATCGTGCTGTTCGACCGCTCCTGGTACAACCGCTCCGGCGTCGAGCGGGTGATGGGCTTTGCCGAACCCGATCAGGTCGAAGAGTTCTTCCGCGACGTGCCGGAGTTCGAGCGCATGCTGGTCCGCTCCGGCGTCACGCTGGTCAAATACTGGTTCTCGATCACCGACGAGGAACAGCAGATGCGCTTCATGATGCGCATCCACGACCCGATGAAGCAGTGGAAGCTGTCGCCGATGGACCTGCAGTCGCGCGTGCGCTGGGAGCAGTACACCAAGGCCAAGGAAGAGACGTTTGCCCGCACCAACATCCCAGAGGCACCGTGGTACATCGTCGAAGGCAACGACAAGAAGCGGGCGCGGCTGAACTGCATCGACCATCTCCTCAAACAGCTGCCCTATGAGGACGTGCCGCACGAAGAAATCACGCTGCCCGAGCGGGTGTTCAACCCGGAGTACGAGCGCCAGGTCCTGCCGCGCGAGCTTTACGTGCCGGAGAAGTATTGAGCACTTTTCCTTCTCCCCGTTTCACGGGGAGAAGGTGCCCGAAGGGCGGATGAGGGGCAGCGCCGGCATCGACGAATTCACAGCCGTCGGACGCTGCTAACCTCCAAAAGCAGCGCTGCCCCTCATTGCCTGCCGGGCATTTCTCCCCGTAGAACGGGGAGAAAGAAGCCTGCGCCTATCACTTCGCCACTACACCCGCTTGATCGTCACATGCGTGGCGAGCGCTGTCGCCACCTGCTCGGTGCACTGGTAACCCAGCTTCAGCATATCCAGCCCGGCAAACAGGCTCTCGCCCCTCCCGAGCAACACCGGCGACACCGCCAGATGCAACTCGTCGATGAGCTTCTCTTGCAGATATTGCCGGATGGTGGAAACGCCGCCGCCGACGCGGACATCCTTGCCGCCGGCCGCGGCCTTTGCTTGTTCGAGCGCGGCGTGGATGCCGCCGGCAACGAAGTGGAAAACGGTGCCGCCTTCCATCACAATGGGGTCGCGCTTGTAGTGGGTCAGCACGAAGGTCGGCACGTGATAGGGCGGGTTGTCGCCCCACCAGCCTTTCCAGCTCTCGTCTGGCCATTCGCCACGGATCGGGCCGAACATGTTGCGGCCGAGGATCCAGGCCCCGACATTGTCGAAGCTGCGGACAGTGAACCGGTCGTCCACATCGGTGGTGCCGCCATCCTTGCCGACCATCTCATGGAAGGTGCGGGTGCCGGTCATCCATTTGTGCAGATATTCGCCACCAACGCCGAGCGGATTTTGCAGGTCCTGGTCAGGACCGGCGCCGAAACCGTCGAGCGACAAGGTGAAGGCATTGACGCGAAGTTTGGACATGGAGACTCCCTTTCGGTGACCAGTTGTGATTTGCAATCAGTATTCAAACTGATTGCATTTTGCAACTAGTATTTTTAGAGGCAAGCCGATCTGTGGAATGCGCAGGGACCTCAAGCCGCCACGCGCTTCGGCATCACCGCAAACGGGCTGAGCCCAAGCCAGATCTGCATCTTGCCGGCGACGTCGAGATCGCCGGTCAGGCTGATCTTGTCGCGTTCCTTGTGAACTGTCGTCAGCCCCATCCAGATCGAGGTCATGGTGCACAGATCGGTCGAGACGTAGAGATCGACGTCGAAGCCCGGATCGTACCAGCAAAGATCGACCTCGCCCTGCTTTTCGACGATCAGCCACCACGATCGTTTTGACGCCGGCAGGTCATGGTACAGGAATTGTATCACGGTGCGCCCGTCCGGCAGCGGACTGGGGTTCAGATTGCGCCGCATGTCCCACATCAGCAGCGACGGATCGAGGTTTTTGAGCGACAGCCTGGCCTCGACCCATTTCTGGCCCCAAAACCCCATCGCCTCGACAACCGGGCGCAAATCCCGGCCCGCCTCGGTCAGCCGGTATTCGAACACGCCCTTCTCGGTCGCGATCTCGGTCCGCTCGACGATGCCGCCGGCCTCGAGGTCCTTGAGCCGTTGCGACAGAAGGGTTGGCGACATTTTCGGCACGCCGCGGCGCAAATCGTTGAAGCGGGTCGATCCCGCCACCAGTTCGCGCAGCAGCACCATGGTCCAGCGTGTGCAGAGCAGCTCGGCGGCCATGGAGAGCGGGCAGAATTGCTTGTAACCGGCTTGTGTCATGTGGTGAGCTCCAAAAGATGTTGCCGGACCTTATTCAGAAAACCTGAGTTCAGCCAGTACAGAAGCTGTACTGGCACCCCCGGTACAGTTCTGTGACTGGAGCGGTCCGGCGCCGCCATGCGAGGCAGCGGTCACGTCACCGGGCAGTCCGGTGCCGATCCATGAGGAGTTGGACAATGACCGCTTACGTGATCGCAGACATCAAGGTGAAGGACGACAAATGGGTGCCGGCCTATGCCGCTTCGGTGCATGACCTCGTCCACAAGCATGGCGGCAAGTATCTCGCCCGCAGCGGCAATGTGAAGACGCTGGAGGGCAAGCCGCTCGACACCAGCCTGATCGCCATCATGGCGTTTCCGTCGGCAAAGGCAGCCGAAGCCTTCACCAACGATCCGCAATACGCTCCGTTTGTGGCGGAGCGCCGGAAGGGCAGCGACAGCCGCTTCCAACTGATCGACGATACCGATCTCGCTGGAACGATCCCTTATTTGCCGAAGGCGTGAGGAAAAGCCGGAACCCGGTGTATCAGGGTTCCGGCTAACCCTTCAGCATTTGCGCCACTTCGGGCGCGAAGCAGGTGGACGGGTACTCTCACGCGATTTAGTCTTGAACTCGAAAGTCGGTAAACTGAGCAGGCGCGCACGTGACCATTATTTCACTCATTGCAAAACTGTTTGCCAACCGGAACCGCCCGCAGAATAGGCCAGCTCAAGTCCCAGAGCGGGTTTTCCGCAAAGAGGCGAAATTCAAGAAACATGGAAAATTCTTCCAGATCGGACCGACATATCGCGGCGGGTCCCATTGTCTTCAGCTGGAAAACGCCCAAGCTTTGGTGCCGCCACCCCGCATACTGCTCGGGCCGACGGAGTTTGGGGGATACGGCTTTCCTGAGTACCCGGAGACGCCCAGGCTACGGCCTGAAGCGACAGCCTATTGCAGGCCACCAAAAGACTTAGAAGATTTTCATTGTTACTGGCTTGTATCCGAGCGCCTGAAGGACGTTCTGCAGTCAGTCGACCCCGATGGGGTCGTGTTTAACGACTGCGACGTATTCTATTTGAGCGGAAAGCCGATCGAACCAAAGCACTACCTTTGCGACATCGTTCGCAAGATTGATGCCGTGGATCTCGAATCGTCGAAGTTTAGGCTTTTGATCGGCGAGAATGGAGGCGTCCACTACGACCGCGCCGGAGGCGCCTGCTTCTATTTCAAGGAGGAGATTGTTGGCGATGCGCATATCTTCAAACAGAAGAACATGGGCATTGTCATTTGCACCCCCAAATTGAGAGAAGCCTGTGTTGAAGCAGGCATCAAGAAGCCCGACTTGTTCCAAGACATGTCGGTTTGCGGGCGTGGTCGGCTGGACTTCGAAACAAGAAATGTCAAAGAGAGTTATGTGCTGGAGTGAATTTATCCCTTCAGCATTTGCGCCACTTCCGGCGCGAAGTAAGTCAGGATGCCGTCGCAGCCGGCGCGCTTGAAGGCGAGCAGGCTCTCCAGCATTGCCTTTTCGCCGTCGATCCAGCCATTGGCGGCCGCCGCCTTGATCATCGAATATTCGCCTGACACCTGGTAGGCGAAGGTCGGCATCTGGAACTCGTCCTTCAGCCGGCGGATGATGTCGAGATAGGGCAGGCCGGGCTTGACCATCAGCATGTCGGCGCCCTCGGCGATATCCTGCTCGGCCTCGCGCACCGCTTCGTCGGAATTGGCGTGGTCGAGATAGTAGGTCTTCTTGTCGCCCTTGAGCAGGCCGGCGGTGCCGACCGCCTCGCGAAAGGGGCCGTAGAAGGCGGAGGCGAATTTCGTCGCATAGGACATGATCGCCACATCCTGAAAACCATTGGCGTCGAGTGCGTCGCGGATGGCGCCGATGCGGCCGTCCATCATGTCGGACGGCGCGATGATGTCGGCGCCGGCCGCTGCCTGGATGACGGCCGCGGCGGTCACCTGTTCCACTGTCTCGTCATTGACGATGATGCCGTCGCGCAAGATGCCGTCATGGCCGTGCGAGGTGAACGGGTCGAGCGCCGCATCGGTGATGATGCCGATCTCCGGCACCGCGTCCTTGATGGCGCGGGTGGCGCGGTTGATGATGTTTTCCGGGTCGAGGATGTGCGATCCCGTCTGGTCGCGCAGGCTGAGTTCAACATTGGGGAAGGTGGCGATCGCCGGAATGCCGAGCTTAGCGGCCCGCTCGGCCTCCTTGACGGCGAGGTCCAGCGACAGGCGGAAGACGCCGGGCATGGCGGCGATCGGCTCGCGCGTGTTCTTGCCGTCGATCACGAAGATCGGCCAGATCAGATCGTCCACGGTAAGCCGGTTTTCCTGCACCAGGCGGCGCGACCAGTCGGCCTTGCGCATGCGCCGCAAGCGGCGGCTGCCGGTGATCTCGTCGACGCTGCGCGCACCGGCGGGCTTTGCCGGTGCGAATTTGTTGCTCGTCGCGGGAGTGAATTTGTTCATCGCAAAAACTCCGGGTCGAGGCGGCTTTTACCACGAGGCCTTGCCTCTGACCAATGCGACACGATTGTGCCAGTCGATAACGCGCTGCTTACGGCTTCGGCGGCCACGCCAGCTCGGGGCCGGTTTTGAAGAACGACACATTGTTG
The DNA here is from genome assembly GCF_000502235.1 of Mesorhizobium sp. L103C119B0. Lineage (NCBI taxonomy): Bacteria > Pseudomonadati > Pseudomonadota > Alphaproteobacteria > Hyphomicrobiales > Phyllobacteriaceae > Mesorhizobium > Mesorhizobium sp. L103C119B0. The sequence continues at coordinate 124,104 of NZ_AYXE01000007.1, forward strand.
GTGAAGATGCTCTCCGGGGCGAGCCGGATCAGGCGCCCGTCCGGATGGTCGATGTCGGCCACATTGTCGATGAACCAGCGGTTCCAGGTCGCCTCCGGGCCGAGATATTTGTGCAGCAGCCGTTTGAAGCGGTTCGGCGCCATCGCTTCGATGGTGGCGACGCCGCGCAGGCCGAGATGCAGCAGGATGCCGGCCTCATTGTCGAAATGGACGATCTCCACGGCGCAGCGGGTCACGTTCGAGGTGTTTGACAGCACTTGCCCCGGTCGAGCCGAGCAGCCAGATCGCAGCGTCCTCCCAGATGAACCACATCGGCGCGTTGCGCGGCGCGCCGTCAGGCGTCACGGTCGCCAGATTGGCCATCAGCGGGCGGCTGAGAACATCATCCGGGTCGAACTTTTTCGGCATCTCCCAGCCATGGCTCGGCGCTGCGGTTTCAAGCGTCATGCGTTTGTCCCTGCATCAGAAGAAAGGCTGTTTTGCCCGGCAATTTTGCGCGCATTTCTGTCGGGGGCAAAGCACGGTCGCGTTCCCTTGCGAAAATCCAAACCGCGCCCGCCGGTTGACGCACCCATGCGCCACCTTTAGCACTTCAGTCCCGCAGGCGCGGGGAGGGATTCTCTGACGATGGTTTTTGGCGGCGGCGACGAGATCCGCTTCGAACGGTTGGGCAAGGCGGGCGTCGTCACGCTGACGCGGCCGCAGGCGCTCAATGCGCTGACACATCGCATGATCAAGGCGCTGGACAAGGCGCTCGACGCTTTTGAACGCGATACCGGCGTCGATGTCGTCGTCGTCAAGGCCGAGGGCAGAGCGTTTTGCGCCGGCGGCGACATCATGCACGTCTACGAGGCCCGCGCCGGGAAGCCGCCGGTCGAGTTCTTCGCCGACGAATACCGGCTCAACGCCCGCATCAACAGTTACAAAAAGCCCTATGTCGCGCTGATCGACGGGATCGTGATGGGCGGGGGCGTCGGCATCTCTTTCCACGGCTCGCAGCGCGTGCTGACCGAGAACGCCCAGTTCGCCATGCCCGAAGTCGGCATCGGTTTCTTCCCCGACGTGGGCGGCAGCCATCTGCTGCCTGACCTCGGCGGCAGCTTCGGCATGTATCTGGCGCTGACCGGCAACCGCATCCGCTATGGCGATGCGCTGTGGTCTGGCCTGGCCACCCACACCATCAAGGCCGCCGACCAGGCTGCCTTTCTCGACCGGCTCTGCGCCAATGGCGATCCGGAATCGGTGCTGCGCGGCTTTTTCGTGCCGGCCAGGCGCGAGACCGGCCAGCCGGTGTTGGAAGCCATTGCCCGGCATTTTTCCCAACCCTCGCTCGCCGAAATCCTCGAGAGCCTGGAGCGGGCGGCAGGCGCCGACGAGTTTGCCGCCAAGACGCTGGCCACCATCCGCACCCGCTCGCCGACCAGCCTTAATGTCGCGTGGCGCCAGATCAGCGCCGGGCTGACGCTGTCGATGGAAGCCTGCATGAAGATGGAGTTCCGCATCCTCAACCGCATGCTGGCCGGGCACGACTTCTATGAAGGCATCCGCGCCGTCCTCGTCGACAAGGGTTCGACGCCGCAGTGGCGGCCGGCAAGCCTGGCCGAGGTCGACGCTGCTTCGGTGGACGCCTATTTCGCGCCGCTCGAACGGGAGCTCGAACTGTGAGCGAGGTCACGTCGCGGCGCATCGTGCTGCAGCCCTCGGGTGTCGAGATCATCTTCGCCTGGTTCCAGCGCGTCATAGCGGGCTATTGCCTGCTGTTCGGCATCCTGTACTGGATACGGCTGATCGGCTTTTATCCCGGCCCGCTGTGGCGCTTCGACCTGATGCCGGTGCACTGGCAGGTCGTGGCGGTGATGCTGGCCGTGTTCTTCCCCTTCGCCGCCGCCGGCCTCTGGATGCTGGCGTCGTGGGGCCCGGTGATCTGGTTCATCTGCGCGGTGACCGAGACCATCATGTATGCCGGCTTCCCCGATCTGTACGGCCACCGGCCGCTGATCGTCTTCTCGCATGCCGCGGTGGCGCTGCTCTACATCGCCTTCCGCGTCGTTATCTGGATGCGCAAGCGCCCCGCGCGCGCCTGAAACGCCGCCCCGCAGCCATTGGCTAAATCTTTAGGTTAATTATCCTTGCTCGGGTGACCGTTCGTTAAGCGTCTTGCGAAACCTATTACCGGTAAGCTCTTGTTAGCCCTAGCGTTTAAGTCGAATTTTATGAGTATTCGATAGTGTCGCAATCAAGGTGAAAAACAAAAAATCACCAGGGCGACAAACGAGAGGCAAAGACAATGATCAATTCGCGTCCGGCGGCGAAGACCGCCAACGTATCCGACGATCGCCGCGAGGCTATCCGTTCGCTTTACATGGAATCGCTGCAGCTGGTGGAGCGTCTGCATCGCCGTCTGCTTGACGTGATCAAGGACGAGTTCGACCGCAACGGCCGTTCCGACATCAATGCCATCCAGGCGCTGCTTCTGTTCAATATCGGCAATTCCGAACTGACCGCCGGCGAGCTGCGCTCGCGTGGCTACTATCTCGGCTCGAACGTCTCCTACAATCTGAAGAAGCTGGTCGATCTCGGCTTCATCAACCACCAGCGCTCGCGCATCGACCGCCGTTCGGTCCGCGTTTCGCTGACGCCGAAGGGCAATGAAGTGGCGGAAGTCGTCGCCGGTCTTTATGAGCGCCATGTCGGCTCGATCGAACAGGTCGGCGGCATCAACAGCGAAGAGTTCAAGCAGATGAACCGCGCGCTGCAGCGCCTCGACCGCTTCTGGAACGACACCATCGCCTACCGGATGTAATCAGCGGGCCATTGAATAGCAGCTGCGCCGGAAGAAGCGCGGCCGGAGGAAAGTCTCAGCCAACAGGCCGGTGCCGAAAAGCACCGGCCTTTTCTTTTCGAGCCGCCGGCGCTTCCAAATTCGGCGTAAGCCACGTTGCCGCCATATTCGCGGTGGAAGCGGGGATGCGGGTGATGCGGCGGCGAAAGCTGTTCGCGCGCCTGTAATGTCGCATCGCGGTCCGCTTTTCACGGCTCAGTGATGCAGGTCATGGTTGGCTAATTGTTAACAGTGCCAACTTTAGAGTGCGGGCGATATCGCCCAAGATCGAGCACGTAGCCGAACGCTGCAACAGCCAAACGCTAGAAGCCAAACACGACAAGAATGTCTGGAACGTCCATGAGAACCAGCCGCCGCCTTTTCCTTTCCGGAGCTTCCGCGCTCGCCGTTGCCATGGTTGCCAATGCCGCCAGCGCGCAGGATGTGATCGACGATATCCTGAAATCATCGGGCCGCGGCAATTGGGACGACCAGTTCGATGCCCGCGCCTCGGAGGGCGGCAAGGTCGCCTCGACGCTGCCGATCTTCAGCCTGCAGACGGTCGCCTTCACCGAACAGGCGGTGGCGCAGTATCAGAACATCGTCGCCCAGGGCGGCTGGGGCGAGGTGCCGGCGACCAAGAAGCTGCAGCTTGGCGTCGACGATCCGGACGTGGTGCCGCTGCGCAAGCGGCTGATGGTTTCGGGCGACCTGGCGCAGAGCGCCGGCATTTCGACATCGTTCGATTCCTACGTCGACGCCGCGGTCAAGCGCTTCCAGGCGCGCCATGGCCTGCCGGCCGACGGCGCCATGGGCAAATACACCTACGCCGCGATGAACGTTTCGGCGCAGATCCGCCTCGGTCAGTTGCAGACCAACCTGGAGCGCCTGCGCGAAAAGGCCGGCACGCTGGGCAGCCGTTATGTGCTGGTCGATATCCCGGCGGCACAGATCGAGGCGGTCGAGAACGATCGCGTCGTGCTGCGCCACACCGCAATCGTCGGCAAGATCGACCGCCAGACCCCGGTGGTCAATTCCAAGATCAACGAGATCATCGTCAATCCTTACTGGAACGCGCCGGTCTCGATCGTGCGCAAGGACATCATTCCGCTGATGCGGAAGAACCCCGACTATCTCAAGGACAGCCACATCCGGCTGTTTGCGCCTGATGGCAGCGAAGTCGATCCGATGACTGTCGACTGGTCGACGGATGATGCCGCAAAATACCGCTTCCGCCAGGATCCGGGTTCCGGCAACGCCATGGCCTCGGTGAAGATCAACTTCCCCAGCCCCGACGGCGTCTACATGCACGATACGCCGCAGCAAAGCCTGTTCGGCAAGATGATGCGCTTCGATTCCTCGGGCTGCGTGCGTGTCCAGAACGTGCGCGACCTCGTCACATGGATCCTGCGCGACACACCCGGCTGGGACCGCCAGCATTTCGAGGCGACCATCAAGACCGGCGAGAACACGCCGGTGCAGGTCGTCAACCCGGTTCCGGTCCACTTCCTCTATGTGTCGGCCTGGTCGACGGGTCCGGGCGTCGTGCAGTTCCGCGACGACGTCTACGCGCTCGATGGCGCCAGCGAACTGCAGATCACCTCTTCGCTCTAGGTGCCTGAATTTTTTATGAAAGGCCGCCGTGAGGCGGCCTTTTCCGTTCGACATCCCAACAGAAGAAGACTGGTGGCCGCCAGCCATGCAGGCCATGAACACTGCCGGACGTTGCGCCGCAGGCCCATCTGGACGGACTAACGGCAATTGCGCATGGTCCTCAAAACAGCCGGAATCGCGCCATGCAGGTCGCAATCTTCATCCTCGCCGTGCTGGTCTTCGTCGCTCTTTCCGGCGCACTGGTGCGGTTGGTTCGGGTGCCGCTGCCGGTGCTGCAGATTGCCATCGGCGCCGCGCTCGCATGGCCGGTGAAGGGCATCCATGTCGAGATCGACCCCGAACTCTTCCTGCTGGTGTTCATCCCGCCGCTTTTGTTCGGCGATGCCTATGGAGCGCCCAAACGCGAGCTGATCGCGCTGCGCGGACCGATCCTCGATCTGGCCATCGGGCTGGTCTTCTTTACCATTGTCGGCTTCGGTTATGCCTTGCACTGGTTGGTGCCGAGCATCCCGCTGGTCGTCGCCTTCGCGCTCGCCGCCGTGCTGTCCCCGACCGACGCCGTGGCGGTGTCCTCGATCGTCGACAGAAGCCTGGTGCCGGCGCGGCTGATGCATATTCTGGAAGGCGAGGCGCTGCTCAACGACGCCTCGGGCCTGGTCATGTTCCGCTTCGCCGTCGCCGCCGCCGTGACCGGCAGCTTTTCCTTCGCCGATGCATCGCTGAGCTTCGTTTATGCCGTCGCCATCGGCATCCCTGGCCGGCATCGCCGCGTTGTTCATCGCCGCCAGGCTGCTGCAGCTTCTGAATCGCATCGGCGGCGTTCCGGCCGAGGCGCAGGTTCTGGTCATGGTCCTGCTGCCCTTCATGCCTATCTCGTCGCCGAACATCTGCATGCCTCAGGCATTCTGGCGGCGGTCACCGCCGGGGTTTTGACCGGCAGCTCCGGCGTCTTCCGCTTCCTCGGCGTCTCGGCGCGCATGCAGACGATCTCGCTGTGGACGACCTTGTCCTTCGTCTACAATGGCGCGCTGTTCATCGTGCTCGGCATGCAGCTTCCCGAAATCATTCGCCGCGTGCCGCCTGAACTGACCGGCCATTACCCGATCATCCAGCCGGTCGCGACGGTGATAGCGCTGACGCTGTGCCTGATCGCGCTGCGCTTCCTCTGGATCTGGGTCGGCGACATCGCGGCAGGCCTCAAGGCAAAATGGGGAAAGCGCAAGGCCGAGCCGTTCGGGATGCGTGTGCGGCTTGCCGGCTCGGTGGCGGGCGTGCGCGGCGCGATCACGCTGGCCGGCATCCTGTCGCTCCCGCTTGCGATGCCGGACGGCTCGCCTTTTCCCGCGCGCGACCTGGTGATCTTCCTCGCCGCCGGCGTCATCATCTGTTCGCTCGCCATCGCCAGCGTGGCGCTGCCGAAGATAGCGCGCGGGCTGGTCGAGCCGGGCGAGGATGGCCGCGCCATCGAGGAGCGTCTCGCCCGCATCGGCGCCGCCAAGGCGGCCATCGCCCGCGTCGAAAGCATGGCGGGCGCCAGCGACGACGACCAGGGCGAGGTCCCCGGCGCCAGGCTTGCCGCCGCCGAAAACATCGTCGTCGGCTACCGGCGCCGCATCGCCACCTCGGACGAGGCCGACGACGCCCGGGCGGAGGCCCGCGAAGCCGGGCGGCTGGAGCTCGAAATGCGGCTTGCCGGCATCGAGGCCGAGCGCATCGCCGTGTGCGACATGTTAAGCAGCGGCGCGATCAACGACCATACGGCGCAGGCGCTGTTTACCGAGATCACGCTCACCGAAGCCTTGCTGCAGGGGCGGCAGGAGCGAAAATAGCGGTTCAGGGCCGCTCTGGCGCAATCCGGCCAGCAAATTTCGCGCTGCAAACGTGGCGAGGCGAAAACAACTGTGTTAATGGCGCGGCAATGCATGTCGCCCGGAACCGTGCAGCGGTTTCGGGGCAACGATATGCATAGATAAATGCCCCGAACCGAAGGATTTCAGGCCATGGCAACTGCAGCGGCAGCGTCGAACAAATTCGAATCCTTCTTCGAAACCACGCTGGAAGATGCCGATCCGGAGATCTTCGGCTCGATCCGCAACGAGCTTGGCCGCCAGCGTCACGAGATCGAGCTGATCGCCTCGGAAAACATCGTTTCGCGCGCCGTGCTCGAGGCGCAGGGCTCGATCATGACCAACAAATACGCCGAGGGTTATCCGGGCAAGCGCTATTATGGCGGCTGCCAGTTCGTCGACGTCGCCGAGGAACTCGCTATCGAGCGCGCCAAAAAGCTGTTCGGCTGCAACTTCGCCAATGTCCAGCCGAATTCCGGCAGCCAGATGAACCAGGCGGTCTTCCTGGCGCTGCTGCAGCCGGGCGATACCTTCATGGGCCTCGACCTGAACTCCGGCGGCCACCTGACGCACGGCTCGCCCGTCAATATGAGCGGCAAATGGTTCAAGGTCGTTTCCTATGGCGTGCGCAAGGACGACCATCTGCTCGACATGGACGCGATCGAAAAGACCGCGCATGAGACCAAGCCGAAGCTGATCCTGGCCGGCGGCACCGCCTATTCGCGCATCTGGGACTGGAAGCGCTTTCGCGAGATTGCCGATGCGGTCGGCGCCTATCTGATGGTCGACATGGCCCATATCGCCGGCCTGGTTGCCGGCGGCGTGCATCCGTCACCGCTGCCGCACGCCCATGTCGTGACCACGACCACGCACAAATCGTTGCGAGGCCCGCGCGGCGGCATGATCCTGTGCAATGACGAGGACATCGCCAAGAAGATGAACTCGGCGGTTTTCCCCGGCCTGCAGGGCGGCCCGCTGATGCATGTCATCGCCGCCAAGGCGGTTGCCTTCGGCGAGGCGCTGAAGCCGAGCTTCAAGCTCTATGCCGAGAGCGTCGCCGCCAACGCCAAGGCGCTGGCGTCGAGCCTCAAGGAAACCGGCCTCGACATCGTCTCCGGCGGCACCGACAACCATCTGATGCTGGTCGATCTCAGGCCCAAGAACGCCACCGGCAAGCGCGCCGAGGCAGCGCTCGGCCGCGCCAACATCACCTGCAACAAGAACGGCATCCCGTTCGATCCGGAAAAGCCTTTCGTCACCTCTGGCGTGCGTCTGGGCACGCCGGCCGGCACCACGCGCGGCTTCGGCCAGGCCGAGTTCCGCGAGATCGGCAAGCTGATCGCCGAAGTGCTGGACGGGCTGAAGGTCGCCAATTCCGACGAAGGCAATGCGGCGGTCGAGGCGGCGGTGAAGGCAAAGGTCGTGGCGCTGACCGATCGTTTCCCGCTCTATCCCTATCTCGGTTGACCGCCAGCGGCGCTTCGTCTTTTATCCCGCGCTCTGCGCCGCTTGCTGTCCGGGCGGCGCGGCCTGTTGGAGATTTGACGATGCGCATGTTCCATCCTGCCGTTCTGGCCTCCCTCGGCTCGCTTGCCGCTGTCGCCGTGTCGGGCGCGATCGCCCAGGAGCAGACGCAGCCGGGCACGGATATCCCCGCCACAAACACCTTTGGCAGGTGGACCACCATCATCGATGCGCTCGACACCGGCCAGGATTCCCGCAAGACCTGCGCTGCCTCCACGGCCTTTGTCGATGGCGGCGGCAATGCCGGCACGCTGACGCTTTCGATCTCGACCGGCGACGCGCTGCCGCCCGATGCCTATCCCGCGATCATGTTCACGATCGCCAACAAGGAGCTGCCGACCGGCAAGAAGATCGCCGCGACCTTCGGTGACCCCGGCGTCAAGGTTTCCGCGACCGTCTATTCCAATGATGCCGGCCGCCCGAGCTGGACCGTCGACAACCAGGCCAAGACCAGTCTCGCTTTGTTGCGGGCCATGCGCCAGGTCATCTCGCTCGATGTGACGTTCGGCAAGCAGGCTGTCGCCAGCATCCCGATGGATGGCTTCACCAAGGCCTACCGCAACCTCGGAACGTCCTGCGGCTTCCCGACCAAGGACGTCGCCCCCTGACATATCTGGCGCGGCTGGCAATTTTCCTCCCGCCTCGCTATCTCTGAGGGCGCGAGCGGCCGTTGCCGAACCTTTGCCGTCCCGGCAAAAACCTCTAAGCCTATCGTTCCGCCAGAATCGCCAACCCGAAGGCTCTCCATGCGCTGTCCCTATTGCCAGTCCGAAGATACGCAGGTGAAGGATTCGCGCCCCGCCGAGGATGGCGCCGCGATCCGCCGGCGGCGCGTTTGCCCCGATTGCGGTGGCCGTTTCACCACTTTCGAGCGCGTCCAGTTGCGGGACCTCGTGGTGGTCAAGAAGTCCGGCAGAAAGGTGCCGTTCGACCGCGACAAGCTCTTGCGTTCGGTGGAGATCGCGGTGCGCAAGCGCAATGTCGATCCCGAGCGCATCGACCGCGCCGTCACCGGCATCGTGCGCCAGCTCGAAAGCTCCGGCGAGACGGAAATCGCCTCGGGCGAGGTCGGCCGGCTCGTGATGGAAGCGCTGAAGTCGCTCGACGACGTCGCCTATGTCCGCTTCGCCTCTGTCTATCGCAATTTCCGTGAGGCCAAGGATTTTCACGATGTGCTGGGTGAGCTCAAAGGTGACGAACTCAAAGGCGACGAGCTGAAGAGCGAAGAGGACGCCGGCTGAGCATGGCAAGCCAAACGTCAGGGAAGGCCGATCAGCAGGCCCTCGATCGCCGCTTCATGGCCGCAGCGCTGAGGCTCTCGCGCAGAAATGCCGGCCGCACCTCGACCAACCCTTCGGTCGGCACCATCATCGTTCGCGACGATGGCGCCGGCCCGATGATCGTCGGCACCGGCGTCACCGCTGTTGGCGGCCGGCCGCATGCCGAGACCGAAGCGCTGGCTGAAGCCGGCGAGTTGGCGCGCGGTGCCACCGCCTATGTCACGCTGGAGCCCTGCGCCCACCATGGCCGCACGCCGCCTTGCGCCAACGCGCTGGTCAATGCCGGAGTGGCGCGGGTCGTCGGCGCCGCCAGCGATCCCGATCCGCGCGTCTCCGGCAAAGGCTATGCCATCCTGCGCGCCGCCGGCATCGAAGTGGTCGAAAAGGTGCTGGCCGAGGAAGCCGCCGAGCAGATGGCCGGCTATTTGATTCGGTCCCTGAAAAAGCGCCCGGAAGTGATTCTGAAGCTTGCGCTTTCCAGCGACGGCAAGATCGGCAGGCACGGCGCCGGCCAGGTCGCGATCACCGGCGATATCGCCCGCCGCGAAGTCTATCTGATGCGCGCCGAAGCCGATGGCATACTGGTCGGCATCGGCACGACGCTGGAGGATGATCCGGCGCTCACCGTCCGGCTGCCGGGGCTGGAGAACCGCTCGCCGGCGCGCATCGTGCTCGACCGCCAGATCAGGCTGCCCGAAGCCTCGAAGCTGGTCTCCGGCATCGACCGGGTGCCGCTCTATATCGCCGCGAGCCTGGAGGCCGACCCGCTGCGGCGGTCGGTGCTGGAGCGTGCCGGTGTGCGCTTCATCGGCACCGAAACCCATGAAGGCGGCATTGCCTTGCCGGAGCTGCTCGAGGATCTCGGCGCGCTCGGCATGGCCAGCGTTCTGGTCGAAGGCGGCGCCAAGGTAGCCAGCGCCTTCCTCGCCGAAGGACTGGTCGACCGCATCGTGCTGTTCCAGGGACCGGAAGCGATCGGCGAGGGCGGCATTGCGTCGCCCATCGACGCCAACCATATCCCGGCAGGCTTCCGCAAGTTGCGCGAGATACGCTTCGGGGAAGACAGCTATGCCGAATGGGTGAGAGATATCTGAAATGTTCACTGGAATTGTCACCGATATCGGCACCGTCGCGGCCGTCAAGCCGCTGAGCGAAGGCGTCGGCCTGCGCATCGACACCGGCTATGACCCCGCGACGATCGCCATCGGTGCCTCGATCTCCTGCGGCGGCGTCTGCCTGACGGTGACGGCGCTGCCAGATGGCGGGTCCAACGCACGCTGGTTCGAGGTCGAAGCCTGGGAAGAGGCCCTCAGGCTGACCACGGCGTCGGGCTGGAAATCAGGCACCAAGGTCAATCTCGAGCGGGCACTGAAGATCGGCGACGAACTCGGCGGGCACATCGTGTCGGGCCATGTCGACGGCATGGCCGAAATCATCGAGCGCAAGGATGAAGGCGATGCGGTGCGCTTTACGCTGGAGGCGCCGCGCGAACTGGCGAGATTCATCGCGCCAAAAGGCTCGGTCGCACTTGATGGCACCTCGCTTACCGTCAACAAGGTCGAGGGCACCCGTTTCGACGTGCTTCTGATCCACCATTCGCTGACCGTGACCACTTGGGGCGAGCGCAAGGTCGGCGACAAGGTCAACCTCGAGATCGACACCATGGCCCGCTACGCCGCGCGCCTAGTCGAGGCGGCGAAAGAGGGGCTTTGATGGCCGCAAGACTCACAATCGAACAGAAAAAGCGGCTTACGCGCGAAGCAATGTCCGATGTAGACGGGGGTCGTGTAGTGGATCACGAAGCTGTTCTCGTCTGGGCTGAAAGCCTCTGCAGCGAGTGGCCGCTACCGACGCCCAGCCCAAAGACGCGCTAGGCCAGGCTTCGCCTCCAGCAATCTTCCGCTTGCGATCGAACCGGCTTCGGCCTAAGTCACCGGCTACCCCCGGAGACATTTATGGCTGGCACATCCCAACACGGCAAAGCGTTCATTCGCCCGAAGAAGAAGGCCCACCTTCTGATCATCGAGGCGCGCTTTCATGACGATCTTGCCGACGCACTGCTCGACGGCGCGACGAGCGCGCTCGACGAAGCTAGCGCGACCTATGACGTCGTCACCGTTCCCGGTTCGCTGGAAATTCCAGCCGTGATCACTTTTGCGCTCGACGGCATGGGCGAGGGCGGCAAGGACTATGATGGTTTTGTCGCGCTCGGCACCATCATCCGCGGCGACACTTATCATTTCGATATCGTCGCCAATGAATCGAGTCGCGCGCTGATGGATCTCTCGGTCCAGGAAGCGATTGCGATCGGCAACGGCATCCTGACCACCGAGAACGACGCGCAGGCCTGGACGCGCGCCAAGCGCTCGGAGGGTGACAAGGGCGGCTTTGCCGCGCGCGCGGCGCTGACCATGATCGCGCTCAAAGAGAAGCTGGGAGCGCAATCGTGAGCGAACCCGCTTCGCCCGGCCAGCCCGCGATACGCCACGCCAACAAGCGTGGCGCCGCCCGTCTGGCCGCCGTGCAGGCGCTTTACCAGATGGACGTGGCCGGCAGCGGCGTCTTCGAGATCACCGCCGAATACGAGGCGTTCCGGCTCGGCAAGGAAGTCGACGGCGCGCTTTATCGGGAGGCCGACGCGCAGTGGTTCCGCGCCATCCTGGCCGGCGTCGTCGAGAACCAGACGACCATCGATCCGATCATACGCCAGGCGCTGACGGAAGACTGGCCGCTGTCCAGACTCGATTCGACGTTGCGCGCCATCCTGCGCGCTGGCGTCTACGAACTGATGAAGCGCGACGACGTGCCGGTGGCCGTCATCGTTTCGGAATATGTCGACATCGCCAAGGCCTTCTACGAGGAAGACGAGCCGAAGCTGACCAACGCCGTGCTCGACCGTGTGTCGCGCCGGGTGCGGGGCGAGGGGCGCGGCAAGGACGCATTGTGACCGGCACCGTCCCCGGCGCAGCAAGGGAAGCGCGCCGCACGGCGATCATCCTGGCGACGTCGCAGGCGATTATCGGTTCGGCCGCGCCGATTGCCATTTCCATGGGCGGGCTGGCCGGGCAATATCTGCTTGGCCCCGATAAGTCGCTGGCAACGGCGCCAATCACCGGCTTCAACATCGGCGTGGCGCTCGGCGCGTTGCCGGCCGCGGCCATCATCCGCTGGCTCGGCCAGCGCGGCGGCTTCATGACCGGCACCATCGTGACCGCGCTTGGCGGCGTCATCTCCACGCTGGCACTGTTCCACGCCAGCTTCTGGCTGTTCGCTTTCGCCCTGCTGGTGATCGGCGTCGGCGGCGCCTTCGTCCAGCAGTTCCGCTTCGCCGCCGCCGATAATGCTCCGCCCGAATTCAAGGCGCGCGCCATTTCCTTCGTGCTGGCCGGCGGCGTCATCACCGCGATCCTCGGGCCGCAGATCGTCATCTTCACCCGCGAATTGCTGGCGCCGGTGATGTTTGCCGGCTCGTTCGTGGCCATTCCGGTTCTGGCGGCGGCCGGCGCCATCATCCTGTCATTCCTGCGCATCCCGGCCAAGGCTCCCGGCCACGCGGAAGTCGCGTCAAGCGACGCCCGGCCGCTGTCCGATATCGTCACCCGGCCGCGTTTTGTCGCGGCGCTGTTTTGCGCCGTCGGCAGCTATGCGCTGATGAGTTTCGTCATGACCGGCGCGCCGCTGGCCATGGTCGGCTGCGGCCTGTCGACAGACGACGCCACGCTCGGCATTTCCTGGCATGTGATGGCGATGTTTGCGCCGAGCTTCTTCACCGGATCGCTGATCCATCGCTTCGGCGCCGAACGCATCGTCGCCACCGGCCTGGTCCTGCTCATCGGCTGCGCCGCGGTGGCATTGTCCGGCCTGCATTTGTGGCAGTTCTGGACGGCGCTGATCCTGCTTGGCCTCGGCTGGAATTTTGCCTTCATCGGCGCCACCTCCATGGTCGCCGACAGCTACCATCCGTCCGAAAAGAGCAAGGTGCAGGGCTTCCACGACTTCGTCCTGTTCGGCTCCGTCGCCTTCGCCTCGCTAATGTCGGGCGCCATCTACAATGCCTGGGGCTGGGAGATGCTGAACTGGCTGGTTTTCCCGGTCGTCGCCCTCTGCTTCGTCGCCCTTGGCGCGCTCAAACTGACCGGATCGCGCAAAGCCCGCGCCTGATCCGGTTCTATCTTTGGCTTGGCACGACGTGTCAGCATGGCGGCGGCCGAAATCGCGGCGACCGCACAAAATTATTGCGTCTGTACCCATTGTTATGAAACCGTGTGCCCCGACGGGGCGTTGAAGCCATGCTCATATGCGGCCACCGCATTTCGGTCCAAAGCAAGGGGTTTTCACAATGTTTTCAGTCAAGATTCTGGCCGGCGCGGCGTTGGCGCTCGGCATCACGGCCGCCTCCGCCAATGCCCAGGTGGTCGTCTCCTCGAAGATCGACACCGAGGGCGGCGTGCTCGGCAACATCATCCAGCTTGTGCTCAACGCCAACAACATCAAGACCACCGACCGCATCCAGCTCGGCGGCACGCCGGTGGTACGCAAGGCGATCACTGCCGGCGAGATCGACATCTATCCCGAGTACACCGGCAATGCCGCTTTCTTCTTCGAGAAGGCCGACGATCCGGTCTGGAAGGATGCCGCCAAGGCCTATGAGACCGCCAAGAAGCTCGACTATGACGCCAACAAGATCGTCTGGCTGTCGCCGTCACCGGCCAACAACACCTGGGCGATCGCGCTGCGCAAGGAGATTGCCGAGACCAACAAGCTGGCGACCCTGACCGACTTCGGCAAATACGTCGCCGGCGGCGGCACGGTGGTTTTGGCGGCGTCGGCCGAGTTCGTCAATTCGGCGGCAGCCCTGCCGGCGTTCCAGACCACTTACGGCTTCACGCTGAAGCCGGAGCAGTTGATCACGCTTTCGGGCGGCGACACCGCCGCGACAATCGGTGCTGCCGCCAACCAGACCAACGGCGCCAACGCCGCCATGGTATACGGCACCGACGGCGGCATCGCGCCGTCCGGCCTGGTCGTGCTCGCCGACGACAAGGGCGTGCAGCCGGTCTACCAGCCGGCGCCGATCATCCGCGAAGCGGTGCTGAAAGAGCATCCGGAGATCGAGACGCTGTTGAAGCCGGTGTTCGCCAAGCTCGACCTCGTCACGCTGCAGGAACTCAACGGCCGCGTCCAGGTCGGCGGCGAGCCGGTCAAGGGTGTCGCCGAGGACTTTTTGAAGAAGAACGGGTTTTTGAAGTAGTCAGCGCATAGCTGATCGTGACGCTGGTGCGAGACACCCCTCTCTGGAAGCTGCTGATCTCCCCCCTTGCGGGGGAGATGTCCGGCAGGACAGAGGGGGGTGTGACGAAACGCGGCCCTACGCCATGCCTTCACACCAATTTCTTTGCGAACTTTCATCCGCGCAAATGTGTCACGATTCCAGATACGTGTCCGCCCAGTTCGAAACCGCCCAGCGCGGGTTGTTGGCGATGTTCCCCACCGTCTCGCGCGCGACGCTGATGAAGCTCCATTCGGCGACGTTGATCAGCGGCAGGTCCGCCGCGACCTGTTTCTGGAATTCCTTGTAGAGGTCGGTGCGCGCTGACGTATCCAGCGTCTCCGAAGCCTTGGCGATCAGCGCGTCGAGCGCGGCGTTCTTGTAGCCGCCCTGGTTGGAGAACGGCACGCCGTCGGGAATGCCGCTCTGCACCAGGATGGTGGTCGAGATCGCCGGGTCGCCGCGGAACACCGGCGGGCCGACGGCGAGGTCGAAGGCGTGGTCGGTGTAGACGGCCTTGATGTGCGCGGCCGAGTCGTTGTTGACGATCACGGCGTCGATGCCGATTGCCGCCAGCGCCTGGCGCAGATAGTCGCCGAACTGCTTGGTCTCGTTGAAATAGGGTGCCGGCAGGAGTTTCAGCGCAAAACGCTTGCCGTCATCGGCGCGCTTGTACCCCGCGTCGTCGAGCAAGGCGTTGGCCTTGGCGACGTCGAATGGATAGATCGGCACGTCGGCAGTGTAGAATTGCGGATCGTTCTTCGGCACCGGGCCGGTGGCGGCAGCGGCATAGCCGAGGAACACCGTCTTGACGACGAAGTCCTTGTCGATGGCATGCGCGATCGCCTGGCGGACCTTCACGTCGGCCAGTTCCTTGCGGCGATGGTTGATCTCGACGACGAGCTGATAGGTCAGCCCCTCATAGCCCTTGGAGATCACCTTCAGGCCCGGCACCTTGGAGATGCGGTCGAGGTCGGCCAGGGGCACGGCGGAGAAGGCGGCGAGCTGGATCTCTTCGGCCTCGAGCGCCGCTGCAGCCGACGTGCGGTCGGGTAGCACCTGGTAGATGATCTCGTCGAGATACGGCTCGTCCTTGGCCCAGTAATCGGCATTCCTGGTCAGCTTGTAATACTGGCCGGCCTTGTATTCGCCGAACTTGAACGGCCCGGTGCCGATGGGTGCATTGTTGGCCGGGTTGTCCTCGATCTTGCCGACCTCGTAGATGTGCTTCGGCACCACGCTTGACAGCGCCGGCAGCGCGTTGCGGATCAGCTGGAACGGCGTTGGCTTGGCGAATTTGAAGACGGCGGTCAGATCGTCAGGGGTGTCGACGCTGGCCAGATCCTTGAACACGGTGCGGCCGAGATTTTGCAGCGGCTTCCAGATCTGCAGCGCGGAGAAGGCGACGTCGGCCGAGGTGAACGGCTTGCCGTCATGCCATTTGACGCCCTCGCGTAGTTTGAACGTCACCGACAGGCCGTCGGCCGCGCCCTCCCAGCTGAGTGCCAGCCGCGGCTGGAGCCCGTCCTTGCCGTCGAAGGAGGCCTCGGCCAGCGTTTCGACGATCTTGCTGGAGATGAAGAAGACGCCGTTGGAGGCGACGATGGCCGGATTGAGGTTGCGCGGCTCGGAATCGGCGGCAAGCACGAGGCGGCCGCCCTTCTTCGGCGTCTGCGCCCAGCTGAATGTGGGCATGGCGGTGGAGGCCAGCAGTAAAACTGAGCCGCCAAGCAGCGTGCGTCTGGAAATATCCGACATGATCAACCTCCGTCCTCTCCGCGACCAGATGGGCGCACCCCTCGAAGCTGGCGGCACCCGCCAGCATCCTCGCGGCGATTATGGCCCTTGCCAAGGGTTTCGCCAGAGACGGAATTGGCGCATCTTTGCTTGGCTTTGAAATTTTCGTCCTCTGGACCAGTTTTAGAGGTGGCCCTTTCATTCTGGAATTCTGGTAGGACCAGATTGCCTTAGTGTGCAGCAATGACGAGTGGTGACAGCCTGCCGAAGCAATCTAACCTGTTTCTGGCTGGACCAGAGTTAACGAAATGGTGCAGATTTGATCGAAGCCAAGGGATTGGGCGCAGTACGGCCGGCGATCCCACTGATATCAGGGAGAGAAAGATGAACATTGCCCCGGGCAAGAGCGCCGTCAGCAATATCCCGTTCGACCAGGCGAGGGTCGACCGGCTGATGGAAGAGGCCGGCATCGATGTTCTGCTCGCGACGTCCAAGCACAACACGCAGTATCTGCTCGGCGGCTACAAGTTCATCTTCTTTGCCGCCATGGATGCGATCGGCCATAGCCGTTACCTGCCTGTCGTCGTCTATGAAAAGGGTGGGCCCGATCATGCCGCCTATATCGGCAACCGCATGGAAGGCGCCGAGCACCAGAACAACCCGTTCTGGACGCCGACGCTGCATCCCGCCTGCTGGGGCACGCTCGATGCTGCCAATCTTGCGGTCGAGCACATCAGCAAGATCGGCAAGGCCGGCGCCCGCCTCGGCATCGAGCCGGCCTTCCTGCCGTCCGATGCTTATGCACTGATCCGCAAGGCGCTGCCGGACGCGAAGCTGATCGACGCGACCGATATGCTGGAGCGCATGCGCGCCATCAAGACGGACGCCGAGCTGGAAAAGCTGCGCATCGCCTCCGAGCTGATCACCGATTCCATGTTGGCGACCATCCAGTGGGCGCACGAAGGCAAGACCAAGGCCGAGATCATCGAGCATCTGCGGCGCGAGGAGACCAATCGCGGCGCGCATTTCGAATATTGCCTGCTGACGTTGGGCGCCAGCCACAACCGCGCGGCGTCACCGCAGGCTTGGAAAAAGGGCGACGTGCTGTCGATCGATTCCGGCGGCAATTATCACGGCTATATTGGCGACCTCTGCCGCATGGGCATTCTGGGCGAACCGGATGCCGAACTGGAAGATCTGTTGGCCGAGGTCGAGACGGTGCAGCAGGCGGCGTTCTCGAAGGTGAGGGCAGGCACCGTCGGCGGCGATATGATTTCGCATGCCGAGGGCGTGCTGAAGGCCTCCGAGGTCGCGCCCTACACGGATTTCTTCGCCCACGGCATGGGGCTGATCACGCATGAGGCTCCGTTCCTGATGACCAACCATCCGGTGACCTATGAAGGCACCTATGCCGCCAAGCCGCTGGAGACAAACATGGTGCTGTCGGTGGAGACGACCATGCTTCACCCCACGCGGGGGTTCATCAAGTTGGAGGACACGTTGGCGGTGACGGATACGGGATATGTGATGTTTGGGGATCGGGCGCGGGGGTGGAATAGAGGTGGGATAGCCTAGCTCGGCGCTACCCCCTCACCCGGATTGCCATCCGAATTGCGAAGGGCAATTCGGGGCTATCCGACCTCTCCCCGAGGGGAGAGGAGTTTGCGCCGGCGCTGGCTTCTGCCTCTTCTCCCCTCGGGGAGAAGGTGGCCGCGAAGCGGCCGGATGAAGGGGGCCTTTCGCGATTACTTCCCCGCCGGGATCAGCCTGAAATCCGGCAGCTCCCGCAGCACCAGTTCGGGTCCGGCCGGCGAATAGACCACGAAGAGCTGCATCGGCCCATCGCCCGTGTTCAGTGTCGAATGGAAACGGCTTTCCGGCACATAGATGGTGCAGCCGGGGCCGACCTTGGCGACGACCGGATTGCCGTTCTCGTCCTCGACCATTTGTTCGCCATTGCCTGAGATGACGAAGATGATTTCTTCCGCGCCGGGGTGGTTGTGGCGGGTGTGGCCCTTGCCTGAGGGCAGGTCGACGACGCCGCCGGAAAAGCGCTCAGCGCCATTCACTTCAGGCGCGACCGTCAGCGACAGCTTGCCCCAGTCAAAGCCGAAGGCGCTCACGTCCTTCGGGTATACGAACACCTTGCTCTTGTCGGTCATGATCTCATCCCTTCTTTTTCTTCTGGTCGTGCAGCGTGACGGCCTTGAAATCCGCCGTCTGCCTGGCGATCGCGGCTTCAGCCGGCAGCCGTTCCATCGAACTCGCGCCATAAAAGCCATGCAGGCCCTTGCAGCGGTCGAGGATGTATCTCGCGTCGTCCGGCATGGAGATCGGTCCGCCATGGCAAAGCAGGATGACATCCTTGCGCACCGATCGCGCCGCGTTGGCGATGGCGTCGATCTCGACCACGCAGTCGTCGAGCGACTTGGCCGACGTGGCTCCGATCGAGCCGCCGGTCGTCACCCCCATATGGGCAACGACGATGTCGGCGCCGGCTTTTGTCATGGCGCGCGCCTCGTCGGGGTTGAAGACATAGGGCGTGGTCAGAAGATCGAGCTTGTGCGCCTCGGCGATCATGTCGACCTCCAGCCCGAAGTCCATGCCGGTTTCCTCAAAACTCTGGCGCATGCTGCCATCGAACAGACCGATGGTCGGGAAATTCTGCACGCCGGAAAAGCCCATCGTCTTCAGCTCGGCAAGCAGCAGCGGCATGATGACGAAGGGATCGGTGCCGTTGACGCCGGCCAGCACCGGCGTCTTTTTGACCACCGGCAGCACCTCATAGGCCATTTCCTTGACGATCTCGTTGGCGTTGCCATAGGCGAGCAGGCCGGCAGCCGAGCCGCGCCCGGCCATGCGGTAGCGGCCGGAATTGTAGATGATGATGAGGTCGATGCCGCCGGCTTCCTCGGCCTTGGCCGACAGGCCGGTGCCGGCGCCGCCCCCGACGATGGGCACGCCGTCGGCGATCATCGCCTTGAACTTCTTCAATATGTCTTTGCGCGGTATTGCGGGCATTTGTTGGCTCTCACTATCTGGCGATGTCGAGGAAGGCCGCGGTTGCGGCTTTGGCAAATTCCGGATCGTTGATGTGCAACGGCAGGCGTGTGACGCGGCGCGCGGCGTTCGGCTTGATGGTGCGCTCGACGGCATCGAACAGCACGGCGTCGGCTTCGGGGTCGAAGAAGGCGCCGCCCTCGATGTCGAGTGCCGAGACGCCTTTTTCGGGGATCAGGAAATGCACAGGGCCCTCGCAGCGAGCGAGCCTGGTGCCGATCCACTCGCCTATACCGCGGCATTCGTCCACCGTGGTGCGCATCAGTGTGACGTTGGGATTGTGTTCGTAGAACAGCCGGCCCCTAAACTTCTCGGGAATGGTCGGCGGCGCCCAGAAATTGACCATGTCCAGCGCGCCGACCGAGCCTACATAGGGCAGCTTGGTGCGGGCGATGGCGCCGAAGCGGTCCTCCGTCGCAGGCAGCACGCCGCCGAACAGCAGGTCGCAGACTTCCGTCGTGGTGATGTCGATGACGCCGGCGAGCAGGCCCGAGTCCGCGAGCTTCTCCATCGAGCGGCCGCCGGTGCCGGTGGCGTGGAAAACCATGCAGTCATAGTTGGCGCGCAACTGATCCGCGATGGCGGTCACGCAAGGCGTGGTGACGCCGAACATGGTGAGCCCGAGTGCCGGCTTGCCGGTGGCAGTCGGCGCCGGCTTTGTGGCCATGCCGGCGATCGCTTGCGCCGCGTTGTGCAGCACCGTGCGGGAGAGCCGGTTCAGTCCCGCCATATCGGTTACCGATGGCATCATGATGATGTCGGAGACGTCGACATAGGGCGCGGTGTCGCCGGAGGCGAGCGTCGAGACCATGATCTTGGGCAGCCCAAGCGGCAGGGCGCGCATGCCAGCAGTGATGATCGACGTGCCGCCGCCGCCCCCAATGCCGATCACGCCTGATATGTCGTCGCGCGACTGAATGAAACCGGTGAAGGCGGCGCCCATGCCGGCCACTGCCGTGCCGCGATCATCGATGCCGAGCACGCCACTGGCTCCACCCGGATGATGCGCCGCGACCTCGCTGGCCGGGATATCGACCGGCACCGTGGCACCGCGCGTTCCGATGTCGACGCGGGCAACCGAACTGCCGGTGGCGGCAATAGCATCGGCCAGGAAGGCAAGTTCCTCGCCCTTGGTGTCGGCTGTGCCCACCACGTAGATGCGCTCCATCGCGTTTCTCCCGTCACCGGCCGACCGGCGCCGGACCGCCTGTCGCCCTTTGCCGGCCTTTCGGTGGGCAAAGGTCATTGCAATTTTTTGAGACGCGCGTATCGTATTGACATGGATGTCTCACGTCAACAAGCCGCTGGGAGCGACGACGCCAACGAGGCTGCCGAACGCGGCCCACGGGCCCGCACAAAACGGCTGATGCTGAAGACGGCGACGCGGCTGATGCAGGCGGGCGTCACCCCGTCGGTCAGCGAAGTCGCGGAGGCGGCGCAAGTGTCGCGCGCCACCGCCTATCGCTATTTCCCCAGCCAGGCAGCCCTGGTGCAGGCGGTGGTTGACGAGGGGCTTGGGCCGATCCTGACCTGGCAATCGACGTCCACCGATGCCGGGCGGCGCGTTGCCGAATTGTTCGATACCGCCATGCCGCGCATCGAAGCTTTCGAGGCAACTTTCAAGGCAGCGCTGAAACTGTCGCTCGACCAATGGGCGCAGCGGCAGGCGGGCACGCTGGGCGGCGAGCCGCAATTCACGCGCGGACATCGCGTCCAGCTGCTGAAGGATGCCATCGCACCGCTCAAGGGCCGGCTGCCGCCGCGCGAGTTCAAGCGCCTGGCCCAGGCGCTGTCGATGATGTTCGGCGTCGAAGTGCTGATCGTGCTGAAGGATATATGGGGGCTCGATAGCCGCGGCATGCGGTCGGTCGCGCAATGGGCGGCGGGCGCCCTTGTGCGCGCCGCGGTGGCGGAATCAACGGCTGAAATCGATGCGGCCCCGACAGCGGCATTGGCGAAATAGCGCCAATCTGGTTCGACCAGATTTGGATGCCCACTATTGATGTTAACCGGGATGGCAGTGCCGAAACAAGGCTCTCCTATATCAACGAGTAGGAAAATTCAGGGAAAACAGTCGGATACATGAAGAATCCGGTTATACAAGGTCCGGTGGTGGTCCAAGAAAGAGCTTGACGGCTATCTAAAATTGGTAATACCAGATTAGGAAAGAAAAGGCGGATCGAGAATGACAGCCGCAGTCCATTTCGGCAGGGCGAGGAGAATCATACGGATGGCGCGTGTTCCGTCCGCACGAGGTGGCGCATCGTGACGCAGACGTCGCCTCGCGCCAGTGCCGGCAAGGGGATTGCGCTGCGCCTCGATGGGCTCAGCAAGGCCTATGGATCCGTGCGCGCCATCACCGACCTGAGCTTCGCCGTCGACGAAGGCCGCTTCTTCGTACTCTTCGGGCCGAGCTCCGTTGGCAAGACGACGACGCTGCGCACTATCGCCGGCCTCGTCCAGGCCGACTCCGGCACGCTTGAGATCGGCGGCCGCGACATGACCCATGCGCCGATCGCCGGCCGAGGCATCTCGATGGTCTTCCAGTCTTTCGCGCTTTACCCCCACCTCACGGTCTATGACAATCTCGCCTATCCGCTGCGCGAGGAGAAAGCCGCGCGCGCCGAGATTGACAAGCGGGTGAAAGAGACCGCCGAGATCCTGAAGCTGACACACCGCCTGAAGGCCAAGCCGGCAACCCTGTCCGGCGGAGAGCAGCAGCGCGTCGCGCTCGGCCGCTCCCTGATCCGCCGGCCAAAGATTCTTCTGCTCGATGAGCCGCTCACCAATCTCGACGCCAAGCTTCGGCACGAGACGCGCGCCGAGCTGAAGCGGCTGCACCGCCAGTTCGGCATGACCGTGATCTATGCCACGCCCGACGAGCTCGAGGCTCTCTCGATGGGCGAGACGATCGCCGTCATGCGCGATGGGGGCATCGTCCAGATCGGCACGCCAGATGAGCTTTACGAGCAGCCGATCAATACCTACGTCGCCAGCAAGATCGGCTCGCCGCACATGAATCTGTTCACGGCCTCGGTGCGCGCCGACACCAGATCTTTCGACACGCCGCTCGGGACTCTGGTTCCGGCGACGGCGCCAAAGACTGCCGATGCCAACGAGGCCGCGCTGATCGGCATTCGCCCGAGCGACATTCGGCTCGCCGCCAAGGGCGAAGCCGGGGTTGCCTCGAAGGTGCATCTGGTCGAACCGCTCGGCGACATAACGATCGTCTCGGTCGAGGCCGGCGGCGAGATGTTGCGCATGGTGCTGCCGGAAGCGATCGCCGCCAGCATCAGGACCGGCGATTCGGCATCGATCGCCATCGATAACAGGAAAATCCACGTCTTCCGCGCCGCGAGCGGCCAGGCAATGACCTGACTCGAACGGCGAGAAGCAATCCGGTTAACCAAGGGAGGAAACGCGAATGACGGCGATGACCAAACTGAAAGGGCTAGCGACAGCCGCAAGCTTCGCTGCCACACTACTGGTGGGAGGCGTGACCTATGCCTCTGCCGAAGAAGTGACGTTGACGATGGCGGTGCCGGATTGGCCCCCGACCCGCATTATGAAGAAGTTCTTCGACGAGCAGTACAAGCCGAAGTCTGGCAATACTGTGAAGCTCGATGTGGACTTCATTCCGTGGCCGGATTTCTACACCCGCGTCAACGCCTCGTTGACCTCGGGCGAAAAGAAGTACAACTTCATCGTGTCGGACTCGCAGTGGCTGGGCGCCTTCGTCGAAGGCGGCTACTTCCGCAAGATCAACGATCTCATCGATGCCGACCCGGAACTCAAGGCGACGATGGAGTCGATGCATCCCGCCGTGCTCAACGCCTACTCGACCTATCCCAACAGCACGCCGAACTACTACGGCTTCCCGCAGTTCCCGGACGTGCTGGTCACCTACGGCCGCAAGGACGTGCTCTGCAACAACGACGAGCAGGCCGCCTACAAGGCGAAGTACAATGAGAAGCTGCCCTGCACCGGCGAAGAAATCGACGCCATGGACTGGAACACGTTCGAGCATGTTGGCGAATTCTTCCAGCGCAAGAAGGGCGACAAGCTCGCCGGCCAGGTGCTGGATGACGATTTCTATGGCATCGCCTATCAGGCAGGCAAAGGCTACGACTTCTCGACGAGCTCGGTCCACACGTTCGTCTGGGAGCATGGCGGCGGCATCTGGGATGAAACCAAGGCCCCGACCGGACATGCCGAAGGCGTCGTAAACTCCCCGAAGTCCATTGAGGGCATGGAGCATTTCCTCAAATTGCTGAAGTTCATGCCGCCGGTGGTCAAGACCGGCACCATGGACATCTTCGTCTCGGACCAGTTGTTCCGTGAAGGCAAGGTGGCCATGAACATCGACTGGATCGGTCTCGCCGAAGCCTCGCTCGATCCCAAGACGTCGAAGGTTGCCGACAAGCTGGTGTTCGGATTGGCGCCAGGCCTGCGCGGTGCCGACGGCAAGGTGAATCGTACGTCACAGATCGGCGGACAGCCTTTCGTTCTCACCACCTGGACGACGCCTGAGCAAATCAAGGAAGCGGTTGGCTTCGTGAAGTGGTGGCTCTCGCCTGATATCCAGCACCAGTTCGCCGCCGGCGGCGGCCAGTCCGCGATCAAGTCGGTCTACAGCGATCCGAAGTATGTGACCTATCGTCCGTGGGACCGCGCCTGGGCGAACTCGCTCGACTGGCAGAAGGACATGTGGCACGTGCCGCAGTTCTTCGAACTGCTCACCCAGCAGCAGGACCAGTACGACCTAGCCATCACTGGCAAGCAGGACGCCAAGACCACCTTGGATAACATCGCCAAGTTCCAGGAGGACCTCCTGAAGAACGATGGTCTTATCCAGTAACCTTCCGACATAGCTGCGGGGAGCGGGCAAAAGCCGCTCCCCGTCATTGCCACTTCAGGCGCTCCATATTTCGGACTCCCATGACCGCTGTTTCAAGCACGCTGCTGACACCACGCCTTACCGCGGTTGTTGCCCACAACTGGAAACTCGCCATCGCTGTCGCTGTCGTCGTGTCGGCCATATCAATGGCGGGCTTGCCTGCGGCTGTCTCCTTCTGGGTGGTGGGCGCCGCGGTGGCGTTGGTCGCGGCCGCATTTACCGTCAACGCGTATCGCCGCCACTACTTCGGCGCCTTGCTGGTCGCTCCGGCAATCGCCGTTCTGTTTGTGATGAATATCTTCCCCCTGCTGTGGTCGCTGGGCCTTTCGTTCTTCGCCTACCAGGCAAACCAGCAGACGATCCGCTTCGTCGGACTTGGGAACTACATCCGGATCCTTACCAACGATCTCGCTGCTCACGCGACTTGGGGCGCGCTGATCAATACCGCCATGTTCGTCGTGTTCACCGTCTCCGCGCAGATGATCGTCGGCTTTCTGCTGGCCATCCTGTTCGCCAAGCAATTTCCGCTGCGCAAGTATTTGTTGATCCTGGTGCTGACACCGATGATGCTTTCGGTTGTCGCCTCTGGCGTGTTCTTCACCTACTACTATGACCCGACATTCGGGATTCTCAGCTACGTCATCAATTCCATCTCCGGCAACCAGTTCATCCTGATGAGCAACAAAGTCGGTGCCGTGGCGGGAATCGTTTTCGCCGACGCATGGATGTGGTCGCCCTTCGTCATGCTCCTTGTGCTGGCGGGCCTCGTCTCGGTGCCGAAATACCTTTACGAGGCCGCTGCCATCGACCGTATTTCCAGCTGGCGGCAATTCTGGATGATCACCTTCCCCTACATCCGCGGCCTTCTGATGTTGGCCCTTCTCTTCCGCACCATCGAGGCATTCAAGCTGGCGGATCTCGTCATCCTCCTCACCAAGGGCGGCAACGACACGCTGACGATCTCCTATCACTTGATCCGCATCGCCAACGAGCAGAACAAGACGAGTGAGGGCGCGTCGATCTCCTATCTGATGCTGTTCATGGTGATCGTTCTCACCAACCTCTACCTGTACCTCGCAAACCGCCGTACGCAGGGAGCCTAACCCGTGACCGAATCGATATTGGGAAAGCTCGGCTTCCGCAGGGCCAGCGGAGTAGACGAGGCCGGCTGGGGGCGGACGCTCGCCGTGGCCGTCGTCGCCTTTATCTATTTTCTGCCGGTGCTGTTCATCATATTCACCGCCTTCAAACCGCAGGGCGACGCGCTTCTGGTGCCTCCGACGCTGTCGCCCACGTCGCTGTTCGGCTTGATTCCGGATCATTTTGTGTTCAAGCCCACGCTCGAAAATTTTGGGTCCGTCTTTTCTCGCTCGATGACGTCGGGCGGTGCCCCGGAAGCGACAGGATTCGACCGTTATTTCTTCAACTCGATCTTCATCGCCTCGGCTTCGGTGCTGCTGGCGCTGGTCATCGGCACCCTGGCGGCCTTCGGCTTCTCGCGCTATCCGCTGAAAGGCAATGACACCTACCTGTTCATCATCCTGACCACGCGCATGCTGCCGGCGATTGTGGTGATCATTCCGGTGATCCTGATGTTCCGCGTAGTGGGCCTGTCGGGCTCGTATCTCGGCATCATCATGCTCTACACCGCCTTCAACCTGGCCTTCACCATCTGGATGATGAAGAGCTTCTTCGATGAATTGTCGCCAGACGTCGAGGATGCCGCCCGCCTCGACGGATCGTCCGGAATGCGGGTGTTCTTCAAGATTTGCCTGCCCCAGGTCATTGCCGGGCTCGCCGCCACGTTCGTGTTCGGCCTGATCCTCACCTGGAACGAGTTCCTCTTCGCCCTCTTGCTCTCGGGGCCCGACACGAGGACGGTCCCGGTCGCCATGAACCAGGCCGTGTCGTCGGGTGGACGCGGCACCGACTGGACTTTGCTTGCCGCCATCGAAACCCTGTTCCTCGTCCCAGTCTTCCTGGTCACCTTCTTCTTGCAAAACCATCTGTTGCGCGGTGTTACCTTCGGCACGGTGAAGCGCTGAGATGTCAACCATCGAACTCCGCAAAGTCACCAAGCGCTTCGGCTCCTTCACCGCGGTCAAGGACGTTGACCTGTCGGTGGCCGCCGGTGAGGTCGTCTGCCTTCTCGGCCCGTCCGGCTGTGGCAAGACGACGACCTTACGCGTCATCGCCGGGCTGGAAAGCGTCACTGACGGCGAGGTCGTCGTCGCCGGCAAGGTGATGAACAAACTGCCGCCCGAAAAGCGCGACATCGCCATGGTGTTCCAGTTCTACGCGCTCTACCCGTCGGCATCGATCGCCGAGAACATCGCCTTCCCGCTCTATCATGACGGCATTTCCGGGGCTGAGCGGACTGCCCGCGTCAACCGCGTCGCCGCGATCCTTCACTTGGAGCACGTTCTCGACCGGCTGCCGAACCAGATATCCGAGGGCGAAAAGCAGCGCGCCGCCATGGCCCGCGCCATCGTCCGCGACCCCAATTGCTTCCTCTTCGACGAGCCCTTGTCGCGTCTCGATGTCGAACTGCGCCAAACCATGCGTGGCCAGATCAAGGAAGTGCTGCAGGGCCTCTCCAAAGCGACCGTGATCGTGACCCATGACCAGCTCGAAGCGCTCACCATGGCCAACCGCATCGCCATCATGAAGGACGGCCTGATCGAGCAAGTCGGGTCACCGCACGAGGTATTTGCCAAGCCCGCCAATGCTTTCGTGGCGAGCTTCATCGGCACGCCGCAGATGAATCTTCTCGAGGCCGACCTCAAGGCCTTCGCCGATGGCACGGCGGACATGACCGTGGCCGGCATTAGTCTGGCGATCCGCACGGACGCGGCGGTCGCGCGCCTGCAGCCCGGCAAGGTGACGATCGGTGTCCGCCCCCGTGCTTTCACCGTGACCGATACGGGGGACCGTGGCACCATCTCCGCCAGAGCCGAGCTCATCGAGCCCATGGGCGCCGAAACCCTTATTCATGCCCGCACGGCGGCAGGCGCCGACATCCGCGTCGTGGTGACGAGAAGCCAGTGGGTCAAGGTCGGCGAGGCGCTGAATCTACGCCCCGATCCCAGGCAAACCCATGTCTTCGATGGCGCCGGAAAGGCGGTGCGGTCATGAGCGACAGTTCTTCCGGCATGAGCCGCGCCGGCGCGTTCCGCCTCGAGCTCTTCATCATTGGCCTCGGCGTCTTGGCGCTGGTGCTGATCTTTCAACCCTTTTCCATCGGCCTGTACGCGGTCGGCAGCGGTCTCGTGGTGCTTGCCGGGCTCATCAACAACCTGCTGCCGTTGGCCCAGCCGGGCGTCAAGGTGCGCAGTGTGGTGACCGTAGCGCTGGTCGTGGCGCTGGTCTTCTGCATTGCGCTGCTGGTATCGATCACGGCGGCGCATCTCTACGGCGTCTTCTTCCTCAATCCACCGGACCCCAACACTCTCGCCGGCAAGGCGCAGCTCGCCACGCCGCCTTTCTACAAGCAGGCTTTCGTGTGGGAAATCGCCGCCGCGGCGGTGATTCTCGCGCTGATCGTCACCGCTCTCAACAAGACAGCGCGATGATCAGCAGCTGACGCTATCCGGCAGGTCGCGCTCGCGCCCGTCCGCGACGGTCGGTGTGCGTCGCCCTCTCAACTCTCACGCCGTCATCCTCCGGCTTGACCGGAGGACCCGACGCCGAGATCAAGGATCGTGTCGACCGCGCCGCCAAAACACTCAGGATCGAACATCTGCTCGACCGCAAGACCGATCGTCTGTCCGGCGGCGAGATGCAGCGCGTTTCGATCGGCCGCGCCATCGTGCGCAAGCCGCGCGTGTTCCTGATTGACGAACCGCTGTCGGCGCTCGACGCCAAACTGCGCGAGGCGCTGCGCACGGAACTGAAGAACCTGAAGATCCAGCTTGGCGCCACCTTCCTGTTCGTCACCCACGACCAGATCGAGGCGATGTCGATGGGCGACAAGGTGGGCGTGCTGAACCATGGCCGCATCGTCCAGACCGGCACGCTGCACGAGATCTACAACAATCCGCGCGACACCTATGTGGCGAGCTTTGTCGGCTCGCCGCCGATGAACCTCATCGACGGCCGGTTGATCAACAACCGCGCGGTGATGGCGCCGACGAATTTCGAGCTGCCGCTTTCAGCAGGAGCCAAGGGTTTTGGAGGGGCGAAGACTGGTGCGGCAACGGAAGGGCGCCCGCTCGTCTTCGGCATCCGTCCCGAGGACGTCTATCTCGAGAGCGGCGCGCCGGTCGAGGCGCGCGTCTACGATGTCGAGAACCATGGCGTGGAAAAGATCCTGACTCTGCGGGTCGGCGACGCCACGCTGCGCGCTACCGTGCCGGCGCGGACCGATGTGGCGATCGAGCAATCGGTGCGCTTTGCCTGGAACGCGGACAAGGTGGTGCTGTTCGACAAGGCAGCGGCGTGAGCTTGCGGCACGCCGGATAGGCTCTCCTGCAGACTCCCGCCGGCGCCAATCCGCCCGCGAAAATCTGCAGGCGATCGTCCAGCTATTTCTGGAAGTAGGTCTCGTAAGGCGTATCGTTGATCAGCAGGATCACGCACTCCATCTCTGAGAGGCAGGCGTCGTCGTGCATCTCGTTGGCCTTCTGGGTCCAGTAGGATCCCGGCGGCAATTCGACCTTCGTCGCTTCGTCGCCGTCCATTTGCCAATGCGCCCACAGTCCCTTGATGACCACCGCGCGATAGTCGGCGGTGTGCGCATGAACCGGCGCGCGCCAGTTGCCGGGAACTTTCAGCAAGGTGCCCGCCGGGCCTTTGGCCCGGTCACCCCACAACGGGCCAAGGCGATGCGGCTGGTCTGGCACTTCGGCGACATAGGGGATCTTGTCGGCCGGGAGATAGCTGTCCTCGAGGTCAAAGGCGCGAGCGGGAAAGACGCAAGAAACGGCGAGCGCCAGAAACGCGCCGTCTTCGGCCGCCTGGTGGTCGACAATGCCGGTGTGGCCAGCGCCTTCGCCTATTGTGGCGCTGCGACCTTGCTGGCGGCGATCGTTGTGTTCGCGCGCGGCCCTAAGCGCGTCGAATAGCCGATAGCCATCCTTGGCTGAAGCAGCGGGCCCGAGAACTATCAAGGTTTTCGGGGCGTTGCTTTTGTGGTGAGAGGCCACCGTAGGGTCAGACCGCGCGGCCGTCGAAGTCGAAGACCGGCAGGCCGGTGGGATCGAAATCGGCGACGCAGTTGAGGTTGATGTAGGCGCTGCGTTCGCTGCCCTGACTGACATCCTCGGCAAAGGGATGGATGCCGCAGGTGCGGCAGAAGCGATGCGCCATTGCATGATTGCCGAATGTGTAGGTGCCGAGATCGTCGCCCCACGCCAGCACCGTCAGGCTGTCATGCGGGATGGCGGCCAACAGCGCGCCCTTGCGCGAGCAGATCGAACAATTGCACCGCACGGCGCCGGTCAGCTGCGCCTTGAATTCGAACGCAACCTTGCCGCAGTGGCAGCTACCTTTGTACAGCATCAGTCCCTTCCTATCGCTGGCAGGTGCAAAGGCACGCTGGCCGGGGTATCCCTTTCGCAGGCCAAACCGGCGCCTGCCTTAAAGACGCTCCACCTTGACGGAATCCCACATCGACATGCAATCAATCCGCGACCGTCTCGAAATCATCCTGTCACGTCTTGCCAATCGTGAGGCGGACGAGAAGGTCTACACCAAACTCTATGCCGAAGCCGCGCGCGCCGCGGCCGATGCCAGCGACGCCCGCAAACGGGCCGGCGTGTCGCTTGGGCCGCTCGACGGCACCATCGTCTCGATCAAGGATCTGTTCGATGTCGCCGGCGAGCCGACCACGGCCGGTTCGCTGATGCTGAGGAACACCGCGCCTCGTCGACACGATGCGGCAATCGTCAGCCGTCTGCGCCAAGCTGGCACGGTCATCATCGGGATGACCAACATGACCGAATTCGCCTTCACCGCCATCGGCGACAACATGCACTACGGCACACCGGGCAATGCCGCCGACGCCAGCCGCATCCCGGGCGGCTCGTCGTCCGGCGCCGGTGTGTCCGTGGGCGAGGGGACGAGCGACATCGCCATCGGCTCCGACACGGGCGGCTCGGTGCGCATCCCGGCATCGCTGAACGGTGTCGTCGGTTTCAAGCCGACGGCGCGGCGCGTGCCTTTGACCGGCGCCTATCCCTTGTCGGCGACACTGGATTCGATCGGGCCGCTGGCACGCAGCGTTGCCGAATGTGCGCTTGCTGACGCCGCGATGGCCGGCGAGCAGATGCCGCAACTGCACCTGCCGTTAGCGCTTGCCGGGCTTCGTGTCGGCATTCCGCGCGGCCTGCTTTTCGAAGACACGGAAACGGAGGTTGCCGCCGCGTTCGATCGCAGCCTTGCCGGGATCGAGCAGGCAGGCGCGTGGCTGACGGACATTTCGATCGACGACCTCATTGCCGATCTGCGCCTGGCCACCAAACGCGGCTCGATCGCGGCCATGGAAGGTGCTGAAATCCATGCCGACTGGCTGGCGACGGGCGCATCGGTGCCGGTCGATCCCCATGTCAGCGGGCCGCTGTCGCGGGCGGCGGCCATACCGACGCCGGTTTATATCAGGGCAATGCGTCGTCGCGCGGCACTGTGCATAGCCATGGACGAGCGCTTGGGTTCGGTCGATGTGCTGGCTCTGCCGACCACGCCGGTGACAGCGCCGACTATCGTTTCGATGGCCGAGGATACGGCTCTGCGTGAACGCACCGAAGGTCTGCTGCTGCGCAACACGCAGGTCGCCAACCAGTTCGACCTCTGCGCGATCTCGCTGCCGATGCCCGGCATGACGCTGCCGGCCGGGCTGATGCTGGTGGCGCGCAATGGCCATGACCACCATCTGCTGCGCATCGCGGCTGAAATCGAGCGGCTGCTTGGTCGGTAATAGTCAACCCGACGAGCAGTGCTTGCGTTCGCTGTCCTTGGCGGTGCGCAGGATGCCCGTCGCGAACAATGTCGGCACGTCGTGCTGCTTGCCGTTGAAGCTGTGTGGCCGGTTCTCGATTGTTCCTGTGACAACGAGCTTGCCGGCATAGAGCTTGTCGGAAAGGTCAAGCGCCTTGTCCTGCTGCGGCAAACCGTCGATGTCGACCCACACACCCTTGACGACCTTTCCGGTGGCGAGGTCGAGCGCGCTGGTAGAAGGGCAGGGCGCCATCACGCAGCGCAGGCCGTTGTCGCAAGGCACGTAGCTGCTTTCGGCCTGAGCCTCGGCTGGCGGCACGCTTGTACCGGCAATCAGAAGAAGAACTCTCACGACGCTCTTGACCATGTCGGCGAAGGTCGACGGCAAATCCGCGAAAATTGAGGCGGCTCGCAGAAACGTCAGTCGGCAGGAAACCGCCGGCGGTAATGCTCGACCACGTCGGGATTGCGCAGATTGACAGGCAGCCGGTTGGCCAGCACCAGCAAGGTCTCGCCGGCAGCACCCACCCCCATGCGCATCATCGATTGCTCGGTGATCCCCGCCATATGCGGGGTGACGATGACATTGTCGAAACCGAAATAGGGATGGTTTGCCGGCAGCGGCTGCGTGGCAAAGACGTCGAGTGCGGCGCCGCCGATCCGGTCTTGGCGCAAGGCCTCGATCAGCGCCTCGTCATCGATCACCGGCCCGCGCGAAATGTTGATCAAAAGCGCGTCCGGCTTCATGCGGGCGATGCGTTCGCGGCTGATCAAGCCGCGCGTCTCTTCCGTCAGCGGGCAGCAGAGCACGATGATGTCGCTCTGTTCGATCAGCGCATCGATCGACAGGAAGCCGATCCTGTCGGGTGCCGGCTGCATGCTGCGGGTCGTCGCCACGACGTCGAGGCCAAAGCCGTGCGCGGCGATATGGGCGACTGCCTGACCGATGGCGCCGAAGCCGATGATGCCGATGGTCTTGCCGGCAAGCTCGCTGGCATGGCTGGCGTGGTCGCGGCCGGCATTCCAGCCCTTGGCGCGCAAGTCGCGGTCGACCGAACGGAAGCGCCGAAGCAGGGCAAGGGCCGCGAACATCACATATTCAGCGACCGAACGCGCATTGACCGCCGGCACGTTGGCGACCAGCACGCCGGCCGCGGCCGCGGCCTCCATCGGCACCATGTCGAGCCCGGCGCCGTGGCGGACCGCGGCTCTGAGTTTCGTGGCGTTTTCGAACAGCGACGGCGGCAGCGGTGCGCGAACGATGATGACGTCGGCATGCTTCGCCTCGGCGGTCAGCGTTGCCGCATCGAGCGCTGAGGCGACGACGAGTTCACCGGCGCCCGCCAGCATTGCGGAGGCACGCGGATGCAGCGTGTGCGTCGACAGGATTCTGGGCATGGGGCTCTCGTGTTTGTCGCAAGGGAAAGCGCTGCGCGCTTTCCCGGGAAAACCGTTTCACACTTTTCCTGGAATTGCTCTAGGCTTTCTCAAATGCCAGGCTTTGCGCTTGCGCCTCGCGGCCCTCGATGATCCCCTTCCAGTAGCTTTCCGCGCCTTGCAGGTGGGCGCTCATCAGCGCCTGGGCGAGATTGCCGTCGCGACGCAGCAGCGCCTCGTAGATCTGGATATGCTCGGCATGCGAGCGCACTGAGCGCTCGGGATCGTTGAAGTAGATCGGCAGCCGCTGCTCGCCCATCAGGTAATAGACGCTGCAGATATTGTGGAAGACGCCGTTCTTGGTCGCCCGCACGATTTCGAGGTGGAATTCGCGGTCTTCCTTGGCGAGGCCTTCGCCGGCGGCGATGCACTCCTCCGAGGCTTTCAGGATCTCCCGCAGGCGTTCGAAATTCTCTTCGGTGGCACGCGAACAGGCAAGTTCGGCGGCCTTGATCTCGTGGATCTTGCGCAGTTCGACGGTCTCGTAGATCTGCACCGGATCGAGCGGCAGGCCCGCGCGGGCGAAAAGAGCCAAGGCTTCTACACTGGCCTGCCTGGTGTCGACATAGATGCCGGATTTGGCGCGGCGCTCGACGATGCGCATGGCCTCCAGAATGGCCAGCGCCTCGCGGATCTGGCCGCGGCTGACACCGAAATGCTCCGCCAGCTCGCGCTCCGAGGGCGTGCGGCCGCTCTCCTTGTCCGAATGGGCGAACAGATAGGCGGCGAGTTCGGCGAGAAGGTTCTTTTCTTTCATCGTCAACCGCGTTGCGCGTGCGCCTCCAGGAACCGCTCCGAAATGGTGAATCCCAGACCCGGCTTTTCAGGGATCGCTATCATACCGTCCCTTGCTTCGACAGTCTCTTCGATAAGATCGTGGATCATGGGGTTGGCGCCGAGCGAATATTCGACAGTAAAACTGGCAGGCGAGGCCGCACAAACATGCAGGCCGGCGAAAAAGCATGGCGCGCCGGCCCACAGATGCGGGGCAAAGCGCAGATTGAAGGCACTGGCGATGGTGCCGATCTTCATCGCCTCGCTGATACCGCCGCAAAAGGCCGGATCCGGCTGGAAGATGTCGGCGGATTTCAGCACCGCGAGATCGCGGAAAGCGTAGCGCGTCGCTTCGCTTTCGCCGGTGGCGATCGGGATCGAGCCCGAGGCGCGCACCTCGGCCATACCAGCCTTGTCGTCGGCGATAACAGGCTCCTCGAACCAGGCGAGGTCGAGATCGCTGGCCAGGCTGATGAAGCGCTTGGCCTCGGCCACCGTATAGGTGCCGTGCGCGTCGACCATCAACTCGACGTCAGGACCGAGCGCCTGCCGTGCGGCGCGGACGCGGGCGGCGGAAATGTGCGGGGCGCCGTCCATGGCGCCGACGCGCATCTTCAGCGCCCTGAAGCCGCCTTTGGCGATGTAGGATTTGAGCTGCTCGCCGATAGTGTCGGCGGCAGCCCAGCCGCCGGAGGCGTAGGCCGGCATGCGGTCGAGCTTGCGGCCGCCGATGAGCCGCCACACCGGCTGTCCCAACGACTTCCCCAGAATATCCCAGAGCGCGATATCGACGGCGCTGATTGCCGCAATGCTCATGCCGCGCCGCGCCAGCTGCGGCATGGCATGGCCGGCGCGCGCGGCACTGTCATGGCGCACGCCGTTGTAGAGCATCTCCCAGATCATGCCGATGTCGGCGGGGTCGCGGCCGATCAGCTGCGGCCCGACCTCGTGATTCAGCATGTAGACCAGCGCACCATAGCTGCCGGCGCTGCCGGCGGCGTTCTTGCCCTCGCCCCAGCCGATCAGCCCGTCGTCAGTCTCAATGCGCAGGATGGCGGCGTCGAACGTCGTCACCTGGCCAAAGTCGCTGCGATGCTGCTTCGCGGCCTCAATCGGCACGCGGACCCACCACGCCTGGACCGTTTTGATGCGCATCCCGATCGGCTACTTGATCAGCGGCAGCAGCGTTTCGGCCGTGATGCGCATCTGGTCGGTGTAGAATTTCTCCGTCAGCACGCTGGAGCCGTGATCCTGGATGAACTTCAGCTGTTCGGGAGAAATGTCGACCGGATTCCGGTCGACCATGTCGGGATAGGGCGCGGCGGGTGTGCGGTCGACGGGCGCGACGAATTCGTTGGTCAGCGCGCCGTCATAGCCGACTTCCTTCAGCGTCTGCACGATCCGTGGCCAATCGATCTGGCCAAGGCCGGCGGCAAAGCGGTTGTTGTCGGCGACGTGGAAGTCGAACAGCCGTTTGCCGACCTGACGGATCGCGTCATGGACGTTAAATTCTTCCATATGGATGTGATAGGCGTCGAGGCAGACGCCGCATTCGGGGCTGACCGCATCGGCCAGGGCCAACGCCTGCGCGCCGCGGTTGAACAGATAGGTCTCGAAGCGGTTGAGCGGCTCGACCGCGATCTTGACGCCGACCTTCTTGGCATGGGTGAAGCATTCGCGGGTGGCGTCGACCACCCACTTCCATTCCTCTTCCTCGGTGCCGTCCGGCACCACTTTGCCGACGGTCGCGGGCACCAGCGTTATGATCTCGCCATCAAGTTCGCTGACCATGGTCAGCACGTCCTTGACGTACTGCACCGAGCGTTCGCGCTGGCCCTGGTCCCTGGCGGCAAGGTTGCGTTCGCCCAGCATCAGCGTCACCGACCCCCAGCAGCGGATGCCGTATTCTTTCAGCAGCGCGCGGGTCTCCTTGGTCTTGTATTGCTCGGGCTCGCCGGAAATCTCGATCGACTCGTAGCCGAATTTCTTGATGCGCTTCAGCGTCACCTCCAACGGTTCCGCGCGCATCCAGTTGTGCGTCGAAAGATGCATGGTCTATCCTTCCCAGAATTCGTCTGTGCCAGTTCGCCTGCGACGCGCCCCACAAGGCGCGTCGCGTGTTTCCTCCCCAAGGCGCTCCAGCGTTTTTGCGCAACTGGTTCGACCAATTGGGCCCTAATGGAGGTCTACAGCAATTTTTGTCGCGCGGCAAGAACCGCCGCCATGCGATATCGACATCTGTGTACCGTATTGATTATGCTGGTATATATCGCCAAAAATGGAATGCCCTGGCAGCTTTGCGCGTGAGTCAAATGGCTTGACCCATTTTCGGTATTTGGTAATACCAGAATGCCGATACGAGAATGCACATCACGAGAGACCAAAGAGGCTGGCCCTGCTTTCATCAGACGCTATGCTTGGTCCTTGGAAAAATGAATTGGGAGGATGCCGATGCCGTCGACAATGAAGGGTCCGGGGCTGTTTCTGGCGCAGTTCGCGGGGGATACCGCGCCGTTCAATTCGCTGGCCTCGATCACCAAATGGGCGGCCGGTCTCGGTTACAAGGGCGTGCAGATCCCGACCTGGGATGCACGCCTGTTCGACCTCAAGAAGGCGGCATCTTCCAAGACCTATTGCGACGAGGTGAAAGGCGTCTGCACTGATGCCGGCGTCGAGATCACCGAACTGTCGACGCATCTTCAAGGGCAGCTGGTGGCGGTGCACCCGGCCTATGATGCCCAGTTCGACGGCTTTGCACCGCCTGCGGTGCACAACAACCCCAAGGCCAGGCAGAAATGGGCGGTCGAACAGATGGAGTTCGGCGCCAAGGCCTCGAAGAATCTTGGCCTGAAAGCCTCGGTGACGTTTTCCGGCGCCCTAGCTTTCCCGTACCTCTATCCCTGGCCACAGCGGCCGGCCGGGCTGATCGAGGAGGCCTTCGCCGAGCTCGGCACACGCTGGAAGCCGATCCTGGACGTCTATGACGAAAACGGCGTCGATGTCGGCTACGAGATCCATCCTGGCGAGGACATCTTCGACGGCGCAACCTTCGAGATGTTCCTAGATGCGGTTGGCGGTCACAAGCGCTGCAACATCAACTACGACCCGTCGCATTTCCTTTTGCAGCAGCTCGACTATCTCGAATTCATCGACATCTATCACGAGCGGATCAAGGCCTTCCATGCCAAGGATGCCGAGTTCAATCCGACGGGGCGGCAAGGCGTCTATTCCGGCTATCAGAGCTGGACCAATCGCGCGGGGCGATTCCGCTCGCTTGGCGACGGGCAGGTCGATTTCGGCGGCATCTTCTCCAAGCTTACCCAGTATGGCTACGATTCCTGGGCGGTGCTGGAGTGGGAGTGTTGCCTCAAGCATCCGGAGGACGGCGCGGCCGAAGGCGCGCCCTTCATCCAGCACCACATTATCCGGGTGACGGAAAAGGCCTTTGATGATTTCGCCGGCGGCACCACCGACAAGAAGATGCTGCGCGCCATGATGGGTATTTGACACAAGCAGGAGAAAGACATGGTCGGCGCATCGAAGTCGGAAGCGGGGGGCGGCCCGATCCGCTATGGTATGGTCGGCGGCGGCCAAGGCGCCTTCATCGGCGCGGTGCACCGGATCGCGGCGCGCATGGACAANCCGCTATGGTATGGTCGGCGGCGGCCAAGGCGCCTTCATCGGCGCGGTGCACCGGATCGCGGCGCGCATGGACAATGACTTCGTGCTGGTGGCCGGCGCCCTGTCGGCCAATCCCGAGCGCGCCAAGGCTTCCGCCGCCGAACTCGGTCTCGACCCGGCGCGCAGCTACGCCTCCTATGCCGAGATGGCCAAGGCCGAGGCCAAGCGCCCGGACGGCATCGAGGCGGTGGCGATCGTCACCCCCAACAATGTGCACGTGCCGGCGGCCAAGGTCTTCCTCGAGGCGGGCATCCACGTCATCTGCGACAAGCCGCTGGCGACGACTTTGGCCGAGGCCAAGAAGCTCGCGGCCGTGGTTGAAAAGACCGGCAAGGTGTTCGTGCTGACGCACAATTACACTGCCTATCCGATGATCCGGCAGGCGCGCGAGATGGTGGCCAAGGGGCAGCTTGGCGACATCCGCATCGTTCAGTCCGAGTACCCGCAGGACTGGCTGACCGAGGATCTTGCCGCCACCGGCCAGAAGCAGGCGGCGTGGCGCTCCGACCCCAAGCAGGCGGGCGCGGGCGGCGCGCTCGGCGACATCGGCACCCATGCCTACAATCTGGCGCGCTTCGTCTCGGGTCTGGAGCTCGATTCCCTGTCGGCCGATCTCGACGCTTTCGTGCCGGGGCGACTGCTCGACGACAATGTCAATGTCATGCTGCGCTTCAAGCCGGTCGGCAAGGTGCATCCGGCCAAGGGCATGATCTGGGCGAGCCAGGTGGCGCCGGGCCACGAGAACGGGCTGAAGCTGCGCATCTATGGCTCTAAAGGCGGGCTGGAATGGGTGCAGGCCGATCCGAACTATCTCTGGTACACGCCGTTTGGCCAGCCCAAGCAGCTGCTCACCCGCAACGGCGCCGGCGCGCTGCCAGTTGCGGGACGCGTCAGCCGCGTTCCGTCTGGCCATCCGGAAGGCTATCTCGAAGGCTTCGCCAACATCTACCAGGAGGCGGCGCGGGCGATCCGCGCGGCACGCAAGAAGGGCGGCAAGCCGGGCAAGGACGTGGTGTTCCCGACCATCCAGGACGGCGTCGAAGGTATGGCGTTCATCGAGGCCTGCGTGAAGTCATCGAAGAAGAACGGGGCGTGGACGAAACTTTAGGGAGCGCCGGCGCCAAGTCTCTTCTCCCTTCGGGGAGAAGGTGGCCGCGAAGCGGCCGAATGAGGGCGCATGGTGCGAGGTGCGAAAGAAACCAGCGCGCGCCGTCAAACGAGGAGGGGCTGTCGATGAAAATCGGCATGTGCATGTTTTTGTGGACGACTTCCGTGTCTAAGAAACACGAGAAGTTGCTGCGCGACATCAAGGCGACCGGCTTCGACGGCGTCGAGATACCGATCTTCTCAGGCACGCCAGAGGACTACAAGAAGCTTGGCGATCTGCTCGACCGCATCGGGTTGGAGCGCACGGCTGTCACGGCGATGGGCGACCCGGCGATGAATCTGATCTCGCCGGATGCCGCGACCCGCAAGGCCGGCATCGGCTACATGAAATGGGCGATCGATTGCGCCCAGGCGCTCGGCGCGAGTACGCTGAGCGGGCCGCTGCATTCGACGCTCGGCGCCTTCTCCGGCAGCGGGCCGACCGCTGCCGAGAAGAAGCGCTCGATCGCCTCGCAGCGCGCCATTGGCGATCATGCCGGCAAGCGGAACGTTACCATCGGGTTGGAGGCGCTCAACCGTTTCGAGTGCTATCTGCTGAACACGATGGCCGATCTGTCCGAGCACGTCGATGCCATCGACCGGCCGCACATCAAGGCGATGTACGACACCTTCCACGCCAATATCGAGGAAGCCGACCCGATCGGCGCCTACATGAAGCACCGGCGGAATGTCGTGCACATCCACATTTCGGAGAACGATCGCGGCGTGCCGGGGCGCGGGAACATTCCGTGGAAAGAGACTTTCGCGGCCATCCGCAAGAGCGGCTATGACGACTGGCTGACGATCGAGGCGTTTGGCAGATCGCTGAAGGATCTGGCGGCGGCGACCAAGGTGTGGCGGGATTTTTCCGAGACGCCGGAGGCAGTTTATCGCGAGGGATACAGGCATATCAGGGATGGGTGGAAGCGGGCGGCTTAGCCGCTCACTTCCTCATCCACGGGCGGAGCGGGAGCGCAGCGGACGCGGAGACCCGAGGACCCATGCCGCGACTGTCGCGCGCCGCAGCGGTGCAGGTAGGAGATGCGAATGGACGCCTCTTTTTGCACCGCTGGATTCTAGCGCAGACGTCACCGAATGAAACCTCGGGTCTGCGCCGCGTCGCTTCGCTCCTTGCTCCGCCCGTGGATGAGGAAGCGACGGGCCTTTTCGCAAATCGCCGAGGTATGCGATCTGCCTTAACTCGGCACTTATCGCTCCACCAAATTTTTCGGATGTCTTACCCCACCTCGATCACAGCCTTGATCAACCCCGATTTCTCATGCGCCCAGCGGGCGAGATCATCCGGCGTGCCGGCCAGCGTGGTGCGGTGGGTGACGAGTTTTGCCAGAGGCACGGCGCCGTTGCGTATCGAGGCGGCGACGTGGTCGAAATCGACTTTCAGCGCGTTGCGGCTGCCGATCAATGTCATTTCGCGCTTGTGGAATTCCGGATCGGAAAAGACGATGTCGTCCTTGACGACGCTGACCAGCACGAGCGTGCCACCATGCGCGACATGGGCGAAGGCCGACTGCACCGAGGCGGTGTTGCCGGTGGCGTCGAAGACGACGTCGAACCCTTCGCCGCCGGTTGCGTCGCGCACCAGTTCGGCTGCCGCTTTTTGTGAACCGTCGAGCGTGGCGAAGCCGAGTTCGCCTTTTGCAAAATCCAGCCGCTCCGTGCTCATGTCGAGCAGGCTGACATCGAGCCCGGCGATGCGCGCAAACAGCGCTGCGCCAAGGCCGATCGGCCCGGCGCCGATGACCAACGTGCGGGCGCCTGGTTCGGCGCGGGCACGCCGCACGGCATGCGCGCCGATGGCGAGGAATTCCACCGCCGCCGCGTCGGCCAGCGACAAGCCGTTTGCTGGATAGAGATTCCGTGCCGGCACCAGGATCTGCTCGGCCATGGCGCCGTCGCGATGCACGCCAAGCACTTCGATCCTGACGCAGCAATTCGGCTTGCCGTGCCGGCAGGCGATGCATTTTCCGCAAGCGAGATAGGGATTGATGATGACGGGCTCGCCCACGGCAAGGTCGACATCTTCGCCGGTCTCGACGACGGTGCCCGACACTTCGTGGCCCATGATGCGGGGATAGGCGAGGAACGGGTGCTTGCCTTCGAAGATGTGGTAGTCGGTGCCGCAGATGCCGACATGGCTGACGGCGACCAGCGCCCAGCCGGCAAGCGGCGCTCCTGGCGCCGGCCGGTCTTCCAGGACAAGCTCGCCGGGCGAGCGGCAGACAACAGCTTTCATTCGGCAATTCCAGTGTTCAAAAAGGCGCCGGTCCGTTGTTGAGCGGACCGACACGGAAGGTCAGGGAGGATTACTTGCCGCGACGGCGCAGGCCGTCGAAATAGACGATGATGATGATCAACGCGCCGGTGATGATGCGCTGCCAGAACGAGTTGACATTGAGCAGATTGGCGCCGTTGTTGATGGTGGCCAGGATGAAGGCGCCGAGCAGCGGGCCATGCACCGAGCCGACGGCGCCGAACAGCGAAGTGCCGCCGATCACCGATGAGGCGATCGCCTGCAACTCCCAACCTTCCGCCTGGGTCGGGTTGCCGATGCCGATGCGCGCCGCCAGCAGCACGCCGACGAAGGCCGCGCACAGGCCCGACAGCGTGTAGGCCATGTAGATGGTGCGCTGGACATTGACGCCCGAGAGGCGCGAGGCCTCGGCATTGGATCCCACAGAGAAGAGATAGCGGCCCCAGCGGCTGTGGTGCAGGAAGATGTAGGCCGGGATACCGACCAGGATCACCATCCAGAACAGATTGGGGATGCCGACAAAGGAACTGCGCGAGAAGGCCGTGAAGCTGTCGCTGTTGATGTTGATCGAATTGCCGTTGGTCATCAACAGGCCGATGCCGCGCAACGAGGTCAGCGTCGCCAGCGTGATGATGAAGGGCGGCAGGCCCATCTTGACGATGCCGAAGCCATGGAACAGGCCGATGGCAACGCCGACCAGCAGCGTCACCAGAATGGCGACCCAGATCGGGAAGCCGGCATTGATCATCATGGCGACAATGACGGTGGCGAAGCCGACCACGGCGCCGACCGAGAGGTCGATGCCGCCGGTGATGATGACGAAGGTCTGGCCGACCGCCATGATGGCGATCATCGAGCCCTGCCGCAAAAGATTGGCGATGTTGTTGGAGGAGGCGAAGCTCGGCGTCGCCACCGACAGCACGATCCAGAGCAGAACCAGCAACGCCAGAAGCGTCAGCCCGAACAGGACGTTGTAGTTCCGTTTCGGTTTTTCGATCGCGGCGGTTTCGATGCTCATGGTTCCTCCCGTTTCTCGTTTTGTCAGCCGATCGCCTGCGTCAGCACGTCTTCGTGGCTGGCGGCGCGAAAGCCATGGCTGGCGACCAGTTTGCCGCGCCGGAACACGTGCAGCGTATCGGCGAGCTCATAAACCTCGGGCAGATAGGACGAGATCAGGATGATGCCGGCGCCCTTGGACAACAGTTCCCCGAACAGGCGGTAGATCTCGGCCTTGGTGCCGACATCGACGCCGACCGTAGGCTCGTCGAAGATGAACAGCTTAGCGCCGTGCGCCAGCCATTTGCCGATGACGATCTTCTGCTGGTTGCCGCCGGACAGGCTGGAGGCCAGGGCGCCGCGTGTTTGCGTTTTGATGCGGAGGCCGGCGATCTGGCGATCGGCTTCAGCCTTT
This sequence comes from Mesorhizobium sp. L103C119B0, assembly GCF_000502235.1. Classification (NCBI taxonomy): domain Bacteria; kingdom Pseudomonadati; phylum Pseudomonadota; class Alphaproteobacteria; order Hyphomicrobiales; family Phyllobacteriaceae; genus Mesorhizobium; species Mesorhizobium sp. L103C119B0. Next base: position 165,807 of record NZ_AYXE01000007.1, read on the forward strand.
TCCTTCGTGTTCGAAATCAGCAGGTTGTTGGAGATGCGCTTGTAGATCGGCAGGTTGAGGTTGAGGCCGACCGGCAGGTTCAGGCACAGGCCCTGGTCGCGGCGGCTTTCTGGCGCCAGCGCCATGCCGAGCTTGATCGCGTCGTGCTCGGAATTGATGTGGACCGGCTTGCCTTGCCAAAGGACCTGTCCGGCCGACTTCTTGTGGCGGCCATAGAGCGTGGTGACGAACTCGCTCCGCCCGGCGCCGATCAGGCCATAGAGCCCGACGATCTCGCCGGCGCGCACCGTCATCGAGACGTCTTCGAAACCCTTGCCCGACAGGTTTTTCGCTTCAACGATCACGGCACCGGGGGTGAAATGCTCCTTGTGATAGACTTGCTCGATCGAGCGGTTGATCATCATCTTGACCAGCTCGGCGTCATTGGTCTCGGCAATGTTGCGAGTGCCGACCAGCGTGCCGTCGCGCAGCACCGAGACGCGATCGGCGAGTTCGAACACCTCTTCCATGCGATGGCTGATGTAGATGATGGTGACGCCTTCGCCCTTGAGCCTGCGGATCAGCGTGAACAGCTGGTCGGCTTCCTTGCGGGTGAGATAGGCGGTCGGCTCGTCGAAGATGAGGAATTTGGTGCCGCGCACGGTGGCGCGGGCGGCGGCGATCAGCTGCTGCTGGCCGATGGTGAGGTCACCCAGCATGACATGCGCCGGCAGGTCGAAGCCGAGACCGTCGATGATCTTCTGCGCTTCCTTGACCATGGCGCGCTGCTGCAGGATGCCGAAGCGCGAGTTCTCCTCGCCGAGGAACATGTTGGCGGCGACGGTGAGATGGCGACAGAGCACGACCTCCTGATGCACGGCGTTGATGCCCAGCGCCATTGCCTCGTGCGGGGTTGCCAGCGCTGCCGGCTTGCCCTCCCAGATGACATCGCCGGAGGTGCGCGGCATGACGCCGGTCAGAAGCTTGATCAAGGTGGATTTGCCGGCGCCGTTCTCGCCGACGATGGCGTGGATCTCACCTGCCTTGAAGGCAAGGTGAACGGGCTTCAACGCATGCGTGCCGGGATAGCGCTTTTCCAGTCCGTGCAGTTCGAGGATCGTCCTGCCGGGCGCTAGCGTTGGGGCCGGGTGCAGTTCCTGCGCCGTGGGCGTCATGACAATCCTCCCAGGTTGGCCTTACGGTTGGCACGTCGCGATGCAGTCAGCCACATCGCCGAGGTAATTCAAGCCGGTGGATATTCAAGCCGGTATCGAATGTTTCCGAGGCGCGAGGCCCCGGAAACGATTTTTGCCTGACGGGCTCAGAGCTTCGGGTTGAGCAGGGCGTCGATCTTGGGGTCTTTCATGTTTGCCTTGGTCACCAGGTTGGCGCCGGTGTCGACATTGGCCTCGACCTTCTCGCCCTTCGAGGCGGCGAGCGCGGTCTTGATGCCGTCATAGCCCATCCGGTACGGATCCTGGACGACGAGCGCGGAAATGACGCCGTCATTGAGGAACTTGATCAGCTTCTCGTCGCTGTCGAAGCCGACCAGCGCCAGCTTGCCGCCAAGGTTGTTCTCGGCGACTGCCTGACCGACGCCCTGCGCCATGATCAGGTTGGACGCGAAGATGCCCTTGAGGTTCGGGTTGGCGGTGATCAGGTCGGTGGCGATGTTGAGACCGGTCGTTGCCTGGCCGTCGGCATATTTGTCGGCGACGAGCTTCAGCCCCGGATATTTCGCGGCCAGCTGCTCGGTGAAGCCCTGCTTGCGCTGCTCCAGCGAACCGGCGCCCGGCGCGTTGGTGATCAGGGCGACGTCGCCCTCGATCTTGCCGCCATTGGCTTCGCCGATGGCTGCTGCAAGACCGTCAGCGGCGACGCGACCGCCCTGCACATTGTCGGTGGTCAGGAACGAGGTGAACGCCTTGGAGTCGGCGCCGGAGTCGATGCCGATGACCTTGACCTTGCTGGCCGCTTCATCGATCGGCTTGCCAAGCGCCTTGAATTCGGTCGGCGCGATGACGATCGCGGCCGGGTTGCCCGCGACGGCATTCTCGAGGATCGAGACCTGGCCGTTGACGTCGGTTTCAGCCTGGGCGCCGAGTTCGGGTACGTTGACGCCGAGATCCTTGCCGGCCTTGCGGGCGCCGGCCAGGACGATCTGCCAGTAGAAGGACGTGGTGTCCTTGACGATGATCGGAATGGTCACGTCCGCCGCCGAAACCGGCGCCGTGTGCAGCGTGCCGGCAAGCATCGAGGCGGCAGCTAGTGCCATCAGTGAGCGGCGGTTGAGAATGCTGGTCACGAATTTCATTAGGAATCCTCCCTAGATCGCCCGGTGAAGGTTACGGAAGCTCCATTTGGATAGGCGCGGCCCAAACAGAACTTTATCAATAAAAAACAGTTGCCGCTTTTTGATAGTGCATCGGTCCGGCCGACGCAAGCGGTGTTTCATATCGGCCTGCGCATGGCTTGGCGGGGAAACCTCCCTGCCGATCCTTAGTGCCACGTCCAGACGCTCCCGATCCTCCTTGATCATCATGGAATATTAATTCCACCGTCGAGTCAATATGGAATATTTATTCCTTCTTGAGAACCGTGATCGTGGCGTTTCGTCAGCCGAGCTCCTGCACGATGGTGTAGGGAGCGTAGCGGGCGAATTCCGCTTGCGGCACCTGGACGTCGAACAGGTCGAGGTTGCGCGTCAGGTTGGCGGGCTTGGCCGTTCCGGTCAGCACGCTGGCCACGACAGGCTCCTGCAGCGGAAACTGCAATGCAGCCGCCGCCAGCGGATATCCGCCCTCATCAGCGATTTTCTCCATCGCCCCGACACGATCGAGTATGTCCTGCGTCGCCGGCAGATAATCGAAATGCGCGCCATGCACCGGTCCGGTTGCCAGGATGCCGGAGTTGAAGACGCCGCCGATGATCAGCGAAGTCTGTCGCTCACGACACAGCGGCAGCAACTCGGCTTCAGCCGAGCGGTCGAGCAGCGAATAGCGGCTGGCCAGCAGGATNAGGATGCAGTCGAGCGGCGCTTCGCGCAGCACGTCGAGGCAGATCTGCACCTCGTTGACGCCGAGCCCACAGGCGGAAATCACGCCGGACGTTTTAAGCTCTTCCAGCGCCTTCAAGCCGCCGTCCATCAGCTGGCGAAAGTGCAGCTTCGTCCTCTCGACGCCATGTGTGTAGGTGCCGATGTCGTGCACAAACAGGATGTCTATCCGGTTCAGCCCGAGCCGGGCATAGGAGAACTCGACCGAGCGCATGATGCCGTCGTACGAGTAGTCGTAGTCGAGCGCGAAAGGCAGCGGGTCGACATAGGAATGATCGGGAACCTGGTCTTTCGGCACCGGGCGGAACAGGCGGCCGACCTTGGTCGACAGCACATAGGAATCCCTCGGCTTGTAGCGCAGGAAATCGCCGGTCCGCCGCTCCGACAGGCCGAAGCCATAGAAGGGCGCGGTGTCGAAATAGCGCAGGCCGGCATCCCAGGCTGTCTGCAGCGTCTCCATCGCCGCTTCGCGCGGACAGGCCCGGTAGAGCCCGCCGATCGCCGCTCCGCCGAAGCTTATCTCAGTGACCTCGAGCACAGTCGTGCCGATGCGGCGTTTGTCCATCCAAAGCCTCCCCTTGTGGGCAGTCGTTGCAGCCCGCTTTTTTCGTCGGTGGTTAGAGCGTCGCGCCGAGGTGCCACGGCACGAACTCGTTGTCGCCGTAGCCGAACGCCTCGCTCTTGGTCTTGCGGCCCGATGCCGTCTCGACGATGAGTTCGAAGAGTTCCCGGCCCATGCCGGCGATGGTCTTCTCACCCGAAGCGATGACACCGCAATTGACGTCCATGTCCTCTTCCATCTGGTGGTACATGGTCGAGTTGGTGGCGACCTTGATCGACGGCGTCGGCCGGCAGCCGAAGCAGGAGCCGCGGCCGGTGGTGAAGACGATGATGTTGGCGCCGCCCGCCACCTGACCGGTCGCCGAGACCGGGTCGTAACCGGGCGTGTCCATGAACACCAGGCCACTGCCGGTGACCTTTTCGGCATAACCGAAGACGCCGTTGAGCGGAGTCTGGCCGCCCTTGGCGACGGCGCCCAGCGACTTTTCCAGAATGGTGGTCAGGCCGCCGCGTTTGTTGCCGGGCGAGGGGTTGTTGTCGATCGAAGCGCCGTGCTTGGCAACGTGGTCTTCCCACCATTTGACGAAACCGTCGAGTTTCTTGGCGATCTCCGGCGTTGCCGCGCGATAGGCGAGCAGATGTTCGGCGCCATAGATCTCCGTCGTCTCCGACAGGATTCCGATGCCGCCGACGCCGGCCAGGATGTCGACCGCCGCTCCCAGCGCGGGATTGGCGGTGATGCCCGACATGCCGTCGGAACCGCCGCATTGCAGGCCGACGACGATCTCCGAGACCGGGATCGGCTCGCGCTGATACTGGCCGACTTCCTCGGCGATTTCGGCGAGCACGCCCATCGCCTTTGCGACCGATTTGCGCGAACCGCCGGCGTCCTGGATGTTGAAATGGCGTTTTCCCGCCGCCGCACCCTTCTGGCCGTAAAGGGTGAGCTGGTTGACCTCGCAGCCGAGGCCGACCATCAACGCGCCGCCGAAATTCGGATGGCGGGTGTAACCGGCGAGCGTGCGGTGCAGTACCATCATGCCGTCGCCGGTACCGCTCATGCCGCAGCCCTGGCCATGGACGATCGGGACGAAGCCGTCGATCCCCGGATATTTCGGCAACAGCACGCGGTTGGCCTCGTCGGCAATGGCGTGGCAGACGGTGGCCGAGCAATTGACGCTGGCGATGATGCCGATGAAGTTGCGCGTGCCGGCACGGCCATCGGCGCGACGATAGCCCATGAATGTCCGGGCGCGGTCAGCTTCGGTGGCATGCTCCGCTTCGCTCGGCGGCACCACCGGCAGACGGCCGGACTCGAAGACCAGATTGTGCGAATGGACGTGGTCGCCGGGCGCGATGTCCTGGGTGGCGCGGCCGATGGCCTGGGCATACTTGACCACCGCCTCGCCGGCGGCGATAGGCTTGATCGCCACCTTGTGGCCGGGCTCGATCAAGGCCGTGGCGACGGCGCCGCCGGGCAGAGGGGTGCCGATCTCGATGCGGCCATTGGCGACCGCGACATTGTCGGCGGGGGACAGAAGAATGCTGTTCGAGGCGTTCACGGGCAGTTTCCTGGGTCTGTTCCTGGGGATGCGCGGATTGACACGCGTCTGTTTACATATAATGTCTTTTATCGTGAAAAAACATTTGTGCGTCAATTGTTTTTTCAGGAGGAGACCATGCGTCCGATGGACGCTTGGCTTGTGGGGAGCGGCGTCTGACACGCAGAGCGTTTGCTCTGCCGGGTGAGAGCCAGGACATATGTGATATCGCGCTTCAAGCCAGCCACAGCAAGCGCCGGCGCGCAACGGGGCAGGGATGTCGAAGAGCAACAACGTCTACAAGGACGCTTACAATAGGGGTCTGCGGCTGCTCGATGAGACGCAGAGCCTGCCGTCAGAGCCGGAGCTGGGCACTTTGCTTGGCGTCAGCCGTACCACCGTGCGCACCATTCTGGCGCGCATGGAAGAGACCGGGCTGATCGCGTGGAACAAACGCAGCAAGACAGTGCTCAGGACGCCGAAGCCGGATGATTTCTTCCCCGAGGAGGAGACAGACACACTGGCCCAGATCATCGAGCGGTCGTTTATGCGCAGGTTGCTGGCCGGCGGTGCAGAGGCCGGCATGCAGATCAACGAGCTCGAACTGGCGCGCGAGATCGGCGTCGGCACCACCAGCGTGCGCGAGTTCCTGATCCGCTTCTCCCGCTTCGGCCTGATCGAGAAGCGGCGCAACAGCCACTGGGTGCTGAAAGGATTTACCCGTGCCTTTGCGCTCGAACTCACTGAAATCCGCGAAATGTTCGAGATACGCTCGGCGGCGGCCTTTGCCGCCTTGCCTGGGGATAGTCCGGTCTGGGCGGATCTCGACCGGCTGGAAGACGAGCACCGGCTTCTGGCCAGCGAAATCGCCATCCGCTTCAACGAATTCTCGGAGCTAGACGAGCGCTTCCACCGGCTGATCCACCGGGCGTCGCACAACCGCTTCATCGTCGATTTCTACGACGTCATCGCCATGATCTTTCACTACCACTACCAGTGGAACAAGGCGCAGGAGCGCGAGCGCAACGAAGTCGCGGTTGGCGAGCATCTCGCCTACATCGCGGCGCTGAAATCGCGCGATCTCGGCAAGGTCGACGCCGCCTGCCGCAAGCATCTGAAGTCGGCACGCCACACGCTGTTGACGTCGATCCCGGAAATCGGCGGCCGCCCGGCTTCCTGAGCGCGACGTCCGAAGGGACGTTATGCGCACAAGATCTCTGCCTCATGCGTTATCCCAAACCGCTGCGCACTTTTGTGCGACATGGATCGAACGCGCCGCGTTGCCGCAGCGATGATTTGGCGATTTTCCGCCGACATGCCGCGTGCTAGATATCCACGCGTTGCTGCGTGAAGAGGCAGGTCTTTGGACTTCCGGCGTAAGAGATGGAGCATGACGGCCGCCTTTGTCGCGGCCTGTGTGCTGCTGCTCCAGTCGACGCTCGGCGTGTTTGCCTTCGGCATTGCGCCGGATGCCTCGCAACTCGACGCTTTCGGCAATGTCATCTGCAGCCATGAGGGAGCGGTCAAGCTTCCCGGCGGCGATCCGCACCAGCAGCATATGCCGGCGTGCTGCATGCTCGGCTGCAGCATGGCCTCCGTCGCCTATGCGCCGCCGGCAGGCGTCGGCCTGGCGCCGGTCAGCCAGTACTTGGAAACAGTCGCTTTTGCCCCGCCGGCAGTCAGGCATCCCGACGTCACGCGCGCGCGCTCTCCGGCCAACCCGCGCGCGCCGCCGCTTGCGGGCTGAAAACCGCCGCTCGCTTTGCGTAACCTGCGCAGGCGATAATCATCCAATGATAAACTCGTTCGCAGCCGGACAAAGGCGCGACCTCATATTCATGGAGCCTACCCATGTCCCGTTTTCGTCATGCCGGCGCGTTGCGCCGCAGCACCCCTATCTTCACCACTATCGAGCAGCGTCTCGGCAGCGCCCTCTTTGCCTTTGCACTGTTGTTCGTCGGCGCCCATTCCGTCCTTGCGCATGAGTTCAAGGCCGGTGACATCGAGATCGAGCATCCCTGGTCCCGTGCCACGCCAGCCGGCGCCAAGGTTGCCGGCGGCTATTTCACCATCGTCAACAAGGGCAGCGCACCAGACCGGCTGCTGTCGATTTCCTCCGACATTTCGGGGAAGGCCGAACTGCATGAAATGGGGGTGAAGGATGGCGTCATGACCATGCGCCCGGTCAGTGGCGCCCTGGACATTCCGGCGGGCGGCAAGATCACGCTGGGTCCTGGCGCCTACCACGTGATGTTCATGGATTTGAAGCAGCCGCCTAAAGAAGGCCAGATGTTTGCCGCCACGCTGACTTTCGAGAAGGCCGGAACCGTGACCGTCGAGTTTGCCGTGCAAGCCATAGGCAGCGCGCCACCCCTCGAAGACAACGACTGACCAATCAATTTGCCACCGATTTTTCGAGAGGACCATCATGAACAAGTATCTTTTGCCGGCCGCTGCATTCCTTGTCCTGGGGACAAGCGCTGCCTTCGGCCATATCACGCTCGAAACCCAGGAAGCGCCGGTCGGTTCGACCTACAAGGCCGTGCTGCGGGTGCCGCATGGCTGCGACGGCAAGGCGACGATTGCCGTGCGCGTGCAGATCCCGGAAGGGGTGATCGGAGTGAAGCCGATGCCGAAGCCGGGCTGGACGCTGCAGGTCAAGAAAGGCAAGTACGAGAAATCCTACCAGCTCTATGGCGAGGCGGTGACCTCGGGCGTCAAGGAAGTCGACTGGAGCGGCGGCAGCCTGCCGGATGAATTTTATGACGAGTTCGTCTTCCGCGGCACGTTGGCCGCCGATCTGCCGGCCGGGCAAAAACTCTATTTTCCGGTGGTGCAGGAATGCGATGGCGCCACCACGCGTTGGATAGAGATTCCGGCGGCTGGTCAGGATGAGGATGCGCTGGAAGATCCGGCGCCCGGCCTCAACCTGCTGCCCAAGAAATGATGCATTGGCGGCGCGCTGCCTCGAAGCGGCGCGCCACCGTTTTGGTGGATGGCATGAACGTGGCCTGTTTCCAGCGGATAGAACGGACAGCCGGCAGGTGCTTCAGCTTGCTGGCCGCGATCCTGCTGCTTGCCGTCCTTGCCACGCCAAACCAGGCCTTTGCCCATGCGGCGCTGATCAAGGCCGAGCCTGCCGACGGCGCGGTTCTGGAGCGAGCGCCGACACAATTTTCGCTGACCTTCAGCGAGCCTGTGTCGCCGCTGGTGCTGACCTTGGTGCGGCCCGACGGTACGCCTGTCGCTTTGACCTCGTTTCGGTTGAGCGACCAAACGGTTGAGATCGACAATCCACAAAAGCTCGGGCCGGGCACGCATGTCTTGAGCTGGCGGGTGATTTCCGCCGACGGCCATCCTGTCGGCGGCTCGGTGCTGTTTTCCGTTGGCGCGCCAAGTGCGGCGCCGGCGGTGGGGGAAGCTGTCGATATAGATTTGCGGTCAGCGATCTGGACCGGCAAGGTTCTTCTCTACATCGGGCTTTTCCTCGGCATTGGCGGCGCCTTCGCGCTGACATGGCTGGCGCAAGGCCAGCGCTCAGGCCAGCGCTTCGTCATTGCCGCCATCCTATGCGGGCTGGTCGCAGCACCCCTGTCGCTCGGGTTCCAGGGGCTGGACGCGCTGGGCGCGCCACTCGCCCGGCTGGCGCAACCGGTGGTCTGGCGGACGGCGCTTGGCACCAGCTTCGGCTGGACGGTGCTGATTTCGCTGGCGGCGCTCGGGCTTGGCCTGCTGTCGTTGGTCGGATCGCGTGCCGGCGCCAGGCCGTTGGCGCTCGCCGGGCTGGCCGGTGTGGGTGCAGCCCTTGCCGCCAGCGGCCATGCCAGTGCAGCCGAACCGCAATGGCTGACGCGGCCTATGGTGTTCCTGCATGGCGCCGGCATCGCTTTCTGGGCTGGAGCATTGCTGCCGCTCGGCTTGGCGTTGAGCAGCCAATCGGTGGAAGCCGGGGCGTTCCTGCGGCGGTTTTCGCGCGCGATCATGCCCGTGGTGGTAGTGCTTGCCGCCGCCGGTGTGGTGCTCGCCATCATCCAGGTGCAGACACCGGCGGCACTGATCAACACCGCCTATGGCCGGCTGCTGCTGATCAAGCTGGCGCTGCTGGTGTTTCTGTTCACGCTGGCGGCGGTCAATCGATGGCGGCTCACCGCCTTGGCCGAGGCCGGTGCGACGGAAGTGCGGCGTCGGCTTAGCCGCTCGATCTCAGTCGAAATGCTGATCGTGCTCCTGATCTTCGGCGTTGCCGCCGGCTGGCGCTTCACGCCGCCGCCACGGGCCCTGGCAATCGCCGCGGCACAACCGACGTCGACCCATATCCACACTATGAAGGCGATGGCCGACATCGACATCACGCCCGGCCATACCGGGGAGGTCACCGCCTCCATCGTCATCATGGATGGCGATTTCGGCCCGCTCGACGCCAAGGAAGTGACGCTGGTGCTGTCCAAGCCCGATTCGGGGATCGAGCCGATCAAGCGTCCGGCGACCAAGCCAGGCGACGGCACCTGGCGCGTCGATAATCTCGTCATTCCGATTCCAGGCCGCTGGACGGCACGGCTCGATATTCTGGTTTCGGATTTCGAAGTGGTAAAGATCGAAGCGCCGATCGATATCCGCGCCGACTAATATACCAAATGGCTATGCTTTCGTTTTCCGCATAAGCTACGAGTCGCCTTGTGCGGTTCATTGGCTTTTACTGGTGCATTGATATGTTCGGGATCGAGCGATGCCTCTGACGGAGCACTCTTTGTGGCAAAAAGCAATTCGATCAGCCGTCGTATCAGCTCGGTCTATAGCGAAAGTATGTTGCGGTCTTCTGGTCTTCTTTCTTGCCGGCGGGTGCGATCTCACAGGTAAAAAAGCTTGACGCAGCCGAGTTTGACCCGTGAGGAGCGCCTGAAGTTTGCCCGAGATTCCTACGCCAAAGAGCAATGTAAAAAGCAATGGGCGGTACTTTGGCCCTTGGCGCGAGAAGGCGATGGCGAAGCCCTGTCGGAGCTTGCCTATGAGCTTGAGCTCGGGCTCAAGATGCCGGCCACGGATTCGGATATGAAAGGCGATGCGCATGATGCCAATGTGACTGTCATTGCCATCTACGGTGCGGCAAAACACCCTGACGGCAATAGCAATCTCAACTATATCTTTGACCCTGCTCGATGGAATAAGGACGATGTCACGGTTGTATCCATGCGTTCAGGCTCGATCATTTATAGTTCAATCAACCCTCCTCCTCCGGCTTCAATGACAAAGTTGAAAAATTGCCTCTTTCAGGCAAATTCCTCCGCTGCCGGCGATTTATGCGTCGCCCAGGCCATCGAATTGGGGCTCATTCCAAGCTTTCGCGAATACAGCAAGGCCATGGACGCAGTCCTGGCTACATACCGCGCGGAGAGCTGCACTCCTCGTCCCTGGTAAGAGAATAGTACCCGACGCCTGAGCGCAACTTGGCTCCCGGAAAGCCGCGTCGGGCTCTCAACTCGCTCAGCCGAGTTCCTGGGCTAACCCGATGAGATGCCCTTCCGGCCCGCGGATGTAGCAGAGCCGATACACCTCCTGGTAACGGACGACTTCACCGACCAGCTGCGCGCCACGCTTGCGGAGCCTTTCCAGCGTGTCGTCGATGTCGTCCACGGTAAACATGACGCGCAGGTAGCCCAGGGCGTTGACCGGGGCGTTGCGGTGATCGGCGACGACAGTCGGCGTGAGGAAGCGGGAGAGCTCGAGCCGGCTATAGCCATCCGGTGAGCGCATCATGGCAATCTCGACGTGCTGATCGCCGAGCCCGGTGACACGTCCGGCCCACTCGCCTTCGATCGTCGCCCGCCCTTCCAGTTCGAGGCCGAGCTCGCGAAAGAAAGCAACCGTCTCGTCGAGGTCCTCGACGACGATTCCGACATTGTCCATCCGTTTGACTGCCATATGTCCAACCTATCGCCATATGTTCGATCGGCAAGGCGTCGCCTGGTCACCAATGGACCCTTCCTGACTCGGTCTGACACAACGCCGACGCAACACAATTCGGCGAGGCGGTTGACGTGGCCCGAAAGGCCCGTCAATCATCTCGCCGAAAAATGGGCATCCCGAAAAACGCGGCCTCAACAAAATCCGAAAGCAGGGAAGAAACGATGGAAAAAGCCGAAATCGGCCTGATCGGCCTTGGCACAATGGGCTCCAACCTGGCGCTCAACATTGCCGAGCACGGGCACCGCATCGCCGTCTTCAACCGCACCAAGGCACGCACCGATGCCTTCCTCGAAGGCGCCGGTTCGCTCAGGGACATGGTGGTGCCCTGCTACAGCCTGGAGGAACTGGCAGCTGCGATCAAGCCGCCGCGCCCGGTCATCATCATGGTGCTGGCCGGCAAGCCGGTCGACGAACAGATTGAAGCGTTGCGCGGCGTGTTGTCTGACAACGATATCGTCATCGATGCCGGCAACGCCAATTTCCGCGATACGATGCGGCGCTTTTCGGAACTGTCGGGCTCGGGTCTCACCTTCATCGGCATGGGCGTATCCGGCGGCGAGGAAGGCGCGCGCCACGGGCCGTCGATCATGGTCGGCGGCACCGAAGACTCTTGGAAGCGCGTCGAACGCGTGCTGACCGCGATCTCGGCCAAGTTCAAGGATGAACCGTGCGCTGCCTGGCTTGGCACAGACGGCGCCGGGCATTTCGTGAAAACCATCCACAACGGCATCGAATATGCCGACATGCAGATGATCGCCGAGATCTACGGTATCCTGCGTGACGGTCTCGGCATGGGGCCGAAGGAGATCGGCAAGGTCTTCGAGGACTGGAACAAGGGCCGGCTCGATTCGTATCTGATCGAGATCACCGCCAGGGTGCTGGCCGCTGACGATGCAAAGACCGGCAAGCCGGTGGTCGACATCATCCTCGACCGTGCCGGCCAGAAGGGCACCGGCAAATGGTCTGTCATCGAGGCGCAGCAGCTCGGCATTCCGGCGACGGCCATCGAGGCGGCGGTGGCGGCCCGCGTGCTGTCCTCGATCAAGGATGAGCGGCAGGCGGCCGAAAAAGCCTATGGCAATATCGGCGTCACCAAGATCTCCGGCGACAAGGCGGCACTTCTGAAAGACCTGGAGCTGGCGCTGCTCGCCGGCAAGATCGCCGCCTATGCACAAGGTTTCGCGGTGATGAGCGCCGCCTCGAAGGAGTTCAACTGGAACTTGCCGATGCCGACCATCGCCAAGATCTGGCGTGCCGGCTGTATCATCCGCTCGCAGATGCTCGACACCATGGCGGAAGCCTTCGGCTCGGGCGGCGCGTCCACCAACCTTTTGATGGCGCCGGCTTTCACCACCATGATGCAGGAGGCGCATCCGTCGCTTAGGCGCACCGTTGCCAAGGCATCAGAAGCAGGCTCGCCGGTGCCTGCACTGGCGTCGGCACTTGCCTATTTCGACAGCTACCGCCAGGGCCGCGGCACCTCGAACCTGATCCAGGCGCAGCGCGATTTCTTCGGCGCGCATGGCTTCGAGCGCATCGGCGAGCAGGGGGCTTTCCATGGCCCATGGGGCAGCGGCGCTGCCGGCTAGGGTCAGGTGAGGCGGACCTCTCAGGTCGTGCCAGTCAGCCCTGATACGCGACGACGTCGCCTGGCTTGACTACAGTCTGCAAAGAGCCAGGTGCCGCGCCGCCTATCCAGCCCAGCACGGCGCGGGCAAGCTCGGTGCCGGCGAGGCGGAAGTCTTCGTTGACGATCAGCAACTCCCGGCGGAACAGATGCAGCAGTTCCGACGATTGCTTGGACACGACATCGACGTCGCGGCCGAGTTTCAGGCCGGCATCCTCGATGCCGGCGACGATTGCCAGCGTCGCTGCGGCGGCGCTGCTGACGAAACCGTCCGGCCTGACGTCGCGGCGCATCAACTGCGCGGTCCGCGTCCTGATCTGATCGATCGACTGGTCGATCGAAACGGCGTTGAACGGCACTTCGCTGGCGTCGACCTCGCTCAGTGCGTCGGCAAAGCCATTGACCGTGTGGTCGTAGTAGGTGAGCCCGACCGGCGGCGCTACCAGCGCCAGCCGGCGCCGGCCGACGCCGGCCAGATGGCGCACCGCTTCGGCGGCGAAGGCGTAATTGTCGAAGTCGTGATAGGGGTGGACAAGCCCCATGTCGGTGCGGCCATGCGTGGCAAAGGGTATGCCACGCTCCAGCATGTAGCGGGCGCGCGGATCGTTGGGCTGCGTGCGTGAGATGATGACGCCATCGGCCGAGCCGGACTCGACCAGATATTTTACCGGGTCCAGCGGATCCTGCGAGCGCGAGTAGGGCGTGACGATCAGGTGATAGGGTGTGTCGGCAATGACCTCCGAGACGCCGTAGATGATGTCCGAGACAAAGCTCATGATCTCGCGCTCGGTATTGAGCACGAGGCTGATAACATTGGTCTTGCCGGTCCGCAGGCGCACGCCGGCGCGGTTCGGCCGGTAGCCGATCTGCCTCGCGACGAGTTGAACCCGCCGCCTGGTCTCGGCGCCGATCTCGGGTGCATCCTTGAGCGCGCGCGAGACGGTGGTGACGCCGAGCCCGGTCATGAAGGCAAGCGTCTTCAGCGTCGGCCGCTCATGCGCCGACGCCTCGTCGTCCTTGTCCGTCTGGTCCCTGTCCATTCGTCCCGCCCCGTCAGGCGCATAGCAGCCGCCGGACCAGCCGACAATCGCTTCGATGACGATGTGGCACGGTTCTTCGCAGTCAGGCCTCAATATACTGAAACGTTACAGATTTCCAACATCGCAGCGCGTGGGCCTCTCAAGCCATGGTTTTGGCAGGGTTTTGGCGGCCAGAAACGTTGCGCGACCATCAGGTTCGAGACGGTTTCTTGCGCTGCAGCATGATTTTGCAGCGCAGCACCCGGTTTTGCGCGGAGTTTGCCGGTTTGCACGCAACGAATTTGTTCGCGCCTCGAAAAAACATTCGAGCGCGTTTATCTCAGGGGTTGCACGCACCGCATAATTGCCGTATCGAAAATCTGTAACGTTTCAGATTCTGGGAGGAACCGAAATGCGCTATAGACTTTTGACCGCTGCCCTTGCCGCGACGGCCGCGCTTCAGCTTGCCGGCCCGGCGGCCGCCACCGACCTGGAAGTCACCCATTGGTGGACGTCGGGCGGCGAGGCAGCGGCGGTTGCGGAATTCGCCAAGGCCTTCGACGCCACCGGCAATCACTGGGTCGATGGCGCCATTGCCGGATCCGGCGGCACGGCACGGCCGATCATGATCAGCCGCATCACCGGCGGCGATCCGATGGGCGCCACCCAGTTCAATCACGGCCGGCAGGCCGAAGAACTGGTGCAGGCCGGCCTGATGCGCGACCTCACCGATGTCGCCACCAAGGGCAAGTGGACGGAAATCGTGCGGCCGAAGAGCCTGCTCGACAGCTGCACCATCGACGGCAAGATCTACTGCGTGCCGGTCAATATCCACTCCTGGCAGTGGTTGTGGCTGTCGAACGAAGCCTTCGAGAAGGCCGGCGTGCCGCTGCCGAAGGACTGGAATGAATTCGTGGCGGCAGCGCCCGCCCTGGAAAAGGCGGGCATCATCCCGCTCGCTGTCGGCGGACAGGCCTGGCAATCTTCCGGCGCCTTCGATGTGCTGCTGGCGGCGGTCGGCGGCACCGATGCATTCCTCAAGGTCTACAAGGACAAGGACGCCAAGTTCGCCGCTGGGCCCGAGATCGCCAAGGTCTTCAAGGCCGCCGACGATGCCCGCAAGATGGCGAAGAACACCAATGTGCAGGACTGGAACCAAGCGACCAATCTGGTCATCACCGGCAAGGCCGGCGGCCAGATCATGGGTGACTGGGCGCAAGGCGAGTTCCAGGTTGCCGGCAAGGTCGCCGGCAAGGACTATGCCTGCCTGCCGGGCCTCGGTCTGAACGAAGTTATCGCCACCGGCGGCGACGCCTTCTATTTCCCGCTGCTCAAGGATGCCGACAAGTCCAAGGCGCAGGAGGTGTTGGCAGAGACGCTGCTCGACCCTAAGACTCAGGTCGCCTTCAATCTCAAGAAGGGCTCGCTGCCGGTGCGCGGTGACGTCGATCTCAATGCGGCGAACGACTGCATGAAGAAGGGTCTGGCCATCCTCGCCAAGGGCGCCGTCATCCCGTGGACGGACCAACTGCTTTCGCAGGATACCCAGAAGCAGAAGGAAGATCTCTTCGCCGAATTCTTCGCCAAGCCGGACCTGACCATCGAAGACGCGCAGAAGCGCTTCGCCGACCTCATCGCTTCGGCAGACTGACGTTGGAGGCAATACACCTCGCTCCCGGCCTTGCGAAAGCAGGGCCGGGATCGCACCGCCCTTACCCAGCCGGCTGACGAGATGAGCAAGAGCGAACGCCCCAACCCGCTGTTCCGCAACATCAATGCGAAGGTCGCCTCGATCCCGATGATCCTCACCGCGTCGGTGGTTTTCGTCGGCGGCACCGTCTGGACGGTGTTCTATTCCTTTACCAATTCGAAGCTGCTGCCACGGCTGAATTTCGCCGGGCTCGACCAGTATTACCGGCTGTGGGCGACGCCGCGCTGGCTGATCTCGATCGAGAACCTTTTGATCTACGGCGCGATCTCGCTGGTGTTCTCACTGGTCATCGGCTTCCTGCTTGCAGCGCTTCTCGACCAGAAGATCCGTTTCGAGGACACGTTCCGCACCATCTTCCTCTATCCGTTCGCGCTTTCCTTCATCGTCACCGGCCTGGTCTGGCAGTGGCTGCTCAATCCGGATTTCGGCATCCAGCATGTGGTGCGGGACCTCGGCTGGACGAGCTTCAACTTCGACCCGCTCTACAATTCCAGCATCGTCATCTACGGCATTTCGATTGCGGCGCTGTGGCAAGGCACCGGGCTCATCATGTGCCTGATGCTGGCCGGCCTGCGCGGCATCGACGAGGACATCTGGAAGGCAGCGCGGGTAGACGGGATCCCGATGTGGAAGACCTATCTGTTCATCGTCATCCCGATGATGCGGCCGGTTTTCATCACCACGCTGGTCATCATCGCGTCGGGCATCGTCAAGGTCTACGACCTCGTTGTCGCCCAGACCAGCGGCGGCCCCGGAATCGCCTCCGAAGTGCCTGCCAAATATGTCTATGACTACATGTTCTTCGCACAGAATCTTGGCCAGGGCTTCGCCGCCTCGACCATGATGCTGCTCTCGGTGGTGATCGTCGTCGTGCCGTGGGCCTACCTTGAATTCGGAGGCAGGAAGCGTGGCTGACCCGGCCGTCCCTTTGCCCGCCAGCGCGGGTGCCGCCGAGCGCGAAGCCTCGGGGCCGCGCGGGCCGAAGCCGCGGCATGTCTTCTCGCGCCGCAACATCTTCCTCTATGGCACGCTGATCGTGGTGGCAGTCTACTATCTGCTGCCGCTCTATGTGATGGTGGTCACGTCGCTCAAGGGCATGCCCGAGATACGGATGGGCAATATCTTCTCGCCGCCGCTCGAAATCACGTTCGAACCGTGGGTGAAGGCGTGGGCGACGGCCTGCACCGGCCTCAATTGCGACGGGCTTTCGCGCGGCTTCTGGAATTCGGTGCGCATCACGGTGCCGTCAGTGCTGCTGTCGATCGCGATCGCCTCGGTGAACGGCTATGCGCTCGCCAACTGGCGCTTCAAGGGCGCCGACACATTCTTCGTCATCCTGATCGTCGGCGCCTTCATCCCCTATCAGGTGATGATCTATCCGATCGTCATCATCCTGCGCGAGATCGGCCTCTACGGCAGCCTCAGCGGCCTGGTGATCGTCCATTCCATCTTCGGCATGCCGATCCTCACGCTTTTGTTCCGCAACTATTTTGCCTCGATGCCGGAAGAGCTGTTCAGGGCGGCACGGGTCGACGGCGCCGGCTTCTGGGGCATCTTCCTGCGGATCATGGCGCCGATGTCGCTGCCGATCTTCGTCGTCGCCATCATCCTGCAGGTGACCGGCATCTGGAACGACTTCCTGTTCGGCGTCGTCTACACCCGCCCCGACACCTATCCGATGACGGTGCAGCTCAACAACATCGTCAATTCGGTGCAAGGCGTGAAGGAGTACAACGTCAACATGGCCGCCACCATCCTGACCGGCCTTGTGCCACTCATCGTCTACTTCATTTCCGGCAAGCTTTTCGTGCGCGGCATCGCCGCCGGTGCGGTGAAAGGGTGATGGCGATGACGGCAGCCAACGGCACCAGCGTTTCGATCCAGGATCTGTCCCTGAATTTCGGCTCTGTATCGGTGCTGCAGACCCTCAATCTCGAGGTCGCAGAGGGCGAGTTCATCGTGCTGCTCGGTCCCTCGGGCTGCGGCAAGTCGACCTTGCTCAACTGCATCGCCGGGCTGCTCGATATTTCCGAAGGCCGCATCTTCATCAAGGGCAAGAACGTCACCTGGGAAGAGCCCAAGGATCGCGGCATCGGCATGGTGTTCCAGTCCTATGCGCTCTATCCGCAAATGACGGTGGAGAAGAACCTGTCGTTCGGCCTGCGCGTTGCCGGCGTGCCTAGGGACGAGATCGCCAAGCGCATCGCCCGCGCCGCCGAGATCCTGCAGATCGAGCCGCTTTTGCAGCGCAAGCCCGCGGCCTTGTCAGGCGGCCAACGCCAGCGCGTGGCGATCGGGCGGGCTCTGGTGCGCGACGTCGACGTCTTCCTGTTCGACGAGCCACTATCCAATCTCGACGCCAAGCTGCGCTCGGAACTGCGCGTCGAAATCAAGCTTCTGCATCGCAAGCTGCAGAACACCATGATCTACGTCACCCACGACCAGATCGAGGCGATGACGCTGGCCGACCGTATCGCGGTCATGCGCGGCGGCGTCATCCAGCAGCTTGACGCGCCGCAGACGATCTATAACCGGCCGGTCAACCGGTTTGTCGCCGGCTTCCTCGGCTCGCCGGCGATGAATTTCCTCGAAGGGGAGCTGGAGGCCAGTGCTGCTCCAGTGTTCAGGACCGACGGTGTTTCGGTGCCGCTCGATCGCTATACCTTTGACGGCACGGAGCGCCCGGCCGGCGCTTGCGTGCTGGGCATCCGGCCTGAACATATCGCTTTCGGTGACGCGGCGAAGTCGATGCCGTTTTCCGCCGGCGGTTCGGTCGAGATCGTGGAGCCGATGGGTTCCGACACGCTGGTGTGGACGAAGCTTGCCGGCCGCAACCTCTCCTTCCGCGTCGAGGCGGAACGGACGCTGCGCAGCGGCGATCCGATCCAGTTCGGTTTCGATCCGGCGCGCGCCTCGCTGTTCGACGCTGCGACCGGCAATCGCCTGTGACCCTCTAGAATCATCCGCAAACCATCCTCCCAAGAACGATCCCCCTAAAACGATCTCGCGAAAACGATCCCCCGAAAACATCCCCAAGCCTTAACCACCCAAGAAACGGACAGAGACGATGAACTGGTCATTCCAACTCTACAGCGCCCGCAATTTCCAGCCGTGGGACGGCATCCTGAAAATGCTCGGCAAGCTCGGCTACAAGGAAGTCGAAGGTTTCGGCGGCGTCTATGACGACCCCACGGCGTTCCGCGCCGAACTCGACAAGAACGGGCTTTCGATGCCGACCGGACATTTCTCGATCGATGCGCTGGAGAATGATTTCGACGGCGTACGCAAAACAGCCGACGCACTCGGCATCACGCTGGTCATCTGTCCCTATCTGCTGGCCGAGCAGCGGCCGGCCGACGCTGCCGGCTGGCGCGGCTTTGGCGAGCGTCTGGCCAAGGTCGGCGAGACCGCAAAAAAAGCCGGCTACGGCTTTGCCTGGCACAACCATGATTTCGAGTTCAAGACACTCGCCGACGGCTCGGTGCCGCAGGATCACATCCTGTCGGCTGCGCCCGACATCGGCTGGGAGATGGACGTCGCCTGGGTAATCCGCGGCGGCGTTGATCCGCTGCCGTGGATCGAAAAGCACGGCAAGCGCATCAGCGCCGTCCATGTCAAGGACATGGCCAAGTCAGGCGAAGGCCTTGACGAGGACGGCTGGGCGGATGTCGGCCACGGCACCATCGACTGGGCCGGCCTGATCAAGACACTTCGGGCGAAGAGCGCGGCCAAATATTACGTCATGGAACAGGACAACCCCAACGACATCGAGCGCTTCGCCAGCCGCTCGCTCGCATCCGTCAAGGCTTACTAGGAACAATCATCATGGCAAAGAAACTGGGTATCGGCGTCATCGGCTGCGGCAACATCTCGAAAGCGTATTTCTCGCTGGCGCCTCTGTTTCGCGGCATCGAGATGCGCGCCTGCGCCGACATCAACATGGACGCGGCCAAGGCACGGGCGAAGGAGTTCAAGCTGCGCGCCGAGACCGTCGAAGAACTGCTCAAGGATGACGAGATCGACATCATCGTCAACCTCACCATCCCGGCGGTGCACTACGGGGTGTCGAAGCAGATCCTCGATGCCGGCAAGCACGTCTATTCGGAAAAGCCGTTCGTGCTGTCGGTCAAGGAAGGCCTCGACCTCAAGAGCCGGGCCGAGAAGAAAGGGCTGCGCATCGGTTCGGCTCCGGACACTTTCCTCGGCGGCGCGCACCAGCTGGTGCGCAACCTCGTCGACACCGGCGCGCTCGGCAAGATCACCAGCGGCACCTGTCATGTGATGGGCCACGGCATGGAGCACTGGCACCCCAATCCCGATTTCTTCTTCCAGCCGGGCGCCGGGCCGGTGCTCGACATCGGGCCTTACTACATCACCAACCTGATCCAGCTGATCGGGCCGGTGAAGCAGGTGGCGGCCTTCGCGACGACGCCTGCCAAGGAACGCACGATCTCATCAAAACCGCGCGCGGGCGAGAAAATCCCGGTCAACACGCCGACGACGATCCACGGGCTGCTGGAGTTCGAGAACGGCGCCGTGATCACGCTTAACACCAGCTGGGACGTCTGGGCGCATGGTCATGCGCCGATGGAACTCTATGGCGAAACGGGCACGGTGTTCGTGCCGGATCCGAATTTCTTCGGTGGCGACGTGCGCATAACCAAGGCGGCAAAACCGGTGAAGAAACTGCCGAAATGGCAGCATCCGTTCGGCGTGCCCAACGAAATGCACGGCCAAGGCATGATGGCCAACTACCGCACCGCAGGCCTTGCCGACATGGCGCTGGCGATCGCCGAGGGCCGGCCGCATCGTTGCTCGATGGAGCTCGCGCTGCATGCCGTCGACGTCATGACCGGCCTGTTGCGGTCGGGCGAGACCGGCAAGTTCGTCGCTATGCAGACCAGCTGCGAGCGGCCGGCCGCGCTCGGCGTCAAGGACGCAAAAGGACTGTTGGCGAAGCAGAAATGAGGTAGAAGGGTGTCGGCGCGCTCGCGCCGACATCCATACAATCCAGGATCTGTACCCATGCGCTGGCAGCCGGCTGAAAACCGCTATGAGAAAATGCTCTACAACAGGTGCGGGCGATCCGGCCTGAAACTGCCGGCGATCTCGCTCGGCCTGTGGCACAATTTCGGCAACGACACGCCACACAAGACCAAGCAGGCGATCGCGCGCAAGGCCTTCGATATCGGCATCACCCATTTCGATCTTGCCAACAATTACGGCCCGCCGCCGGGCTCGGCCGAGATCGCCTTCGGCGAGATATTGCGCACCGACTTCGCCAGTTATCGCGACGAGCTGATCATCTCGACCAAGGCCGGCTATGAGATGTGGGCAGGGCCTTACGGCGAATGGGGCAGCCGCAAATATGTGCTGGCGAGCCTCGACCAGAGCCTGAAGCGGATGGGGCTCGACTATATCGACATCTTCTATTCGCACCGCTTCGATCCGGATACGCCGCTTGAGGAAACGATGGGCGCGCTCGACCATGCGGTGCGTTCTGGCAAGGCGCTCTATGCCGGCATCTCGTCCTACAATTCGCAGCGCACGCGCGAGGCCGCCGACATATTGAAGCAGCTCGGTACGCCCTGCATCATCCATCAGCCGAGCTATTCGATGCTCAACCGCTGGGTCGAAGAGGACGGACTGCTCGATACGCTGGAAGGGCTCGGTGTCGGATCGATCGTGTTCTCGCCGCTGGCGCAAGGCATGCTGACCGACAAATATCTCGGCGGCATCCCCGAGGGTAGCCGCGCCAGCCAAGGCAAGTCGCTGCGGCCCGCCTTCATCAACGAAAAGACCATCGCTAACATCCAGGCGCTGAACGCGATCGCCGGCAAGCGTGGCCAGACGCTGGCGCAGATGGCGCTAGCCTGGGTGCTGCGCAAGGGCCGGGTCACCTCGGCGCTGATCGGCGCCAGCCGGCCCGAACAGGTCGAGGACTGCGTCGGCGCGCTCAAGGTGCTCGAGTTCAGCGATGCCGAGCTCGCCGAAATCGACACTTACGCACGCGAGTCCGACATCAATCTGTGGGCGGCGTCGGCCGAGCGCAAAGGCCCGCCGCGGAAGTAAGCGGAACAGCCGGCACCGGACATGAATTAAAACGGCGGGAAAGATCCCGCCGTTTTGCGTTTATCAAGCTTCGGGCCCGTTCAGGGCTTCTTGGCCGTGCCGAGACCGGCCCTGGGCGCCGCCGCGGCTGCCGGAGCCGGGGTCTTCATCTTGGCTTCGATCCAACCCGTATAGTTGGCCAATCGCGTGTAGATGCCATAGGCATTCTTGTGGCCGCAAGCGGCGGTGCCGTCGGACGGACCTTCGCCCCAGGAGACGACGCCGACCTGGACCGGACCGTTGGCGCCGGTCATGAACAGCGGACCGCCGCTGTCGCCGTTGCAGGCGTCGCGTTCGCCGCTGTCGGTGCCGGCGCAGATCATGTTCTTGGTCAGCGGATCCGACATATCGGCGGCGATCGCATTGGCGGCGGCATCGATGCCCTTTTCCGAATAACGCATCCGATGCGAGAGATCGCCAAGTGCCGCCTTCAGGTCATGCGCATAGATCGACTTGATGCCGCTGTTGCAGGCAGCGCTCGGCTCGAGATCGAGATCGGCCACCATCAGCGCGGTCGGGAAGGTGCCGTCCTGCATCTTGCCCCAGCCGATGACCGTGGTCTTGCCGCTGTCTGGCGTCGGCTCATTGGTGATCTTGATGACCGGCGCATCGGCGGGCTCCGCCAGCCGGAGCAGGCCGAGATCATTGTCCAGCGTCTGTTCGCTGTAGCCCTCGTTGACGATGACCTCGACCACCTTGTAGCGCTTGCCTTCGGTAAGATCGGTGGCGCCGGTCAGCACGGTCACCGTGTCGGGCGAAATCGGCCGGCCCTTGTCGTTGAGGCAGTGCGCCGCCGTCAGCACCCATTGCGGAGCAATCAGGCTGCCGCCGCAGAATTGCGCGTTCGGCTGCGAGGCCGGGCTGGGGTCCAGCCGGGCGCTGGTCAGCAGCGCCACCTGGAACGGATAGGCCCCTTTGTCGGCTTCCTTGCCGCCATAGACGCGGTCGGCCCCGTCGGGATTCTCGGCCTTGGCCTTGTCCCGGGATTCGGCGACGCGCTGCATCGGCGAGACCGCCGCTTCCGGCCTGGCGGCGTCGTCGGCTGCATAGAGCGCGTTGACGGCGGGGAAAGCGGCCGCGATGCCCAGCAGCGATGCAGCGGCAAGCGGCCTGAACCGATGGATAATGTTCACCTTGAAACCCTCCTGAGATGAAAAATGCCGAGCCATGCCGCACTGACGCATAACCAACAGAAGCGGTAGCGGTACCTCGATCGCCTTCTGCCAGAACGAACGACATCCGCGCGGTCATAAAACCGAAATACCACTTTTGCTAATCGTGCCCCATCGGGCAGAGCCCACCCAAACCCTATAGCCCCCCACGGCCTACGTGGAAGCGATTTGTCATTGCCAATGTTGGATTATTTTAGGCAGTATATCGACGCGGGTGCGTTTGGCGGAGGGCTTTAACGAGGCCGCCCGGACCGATGATCCGATACGGGCGGGTAACCAAACTAATTTTTTAACTCCACCACGATCTCGACAATATTTCTGTATTTTGCTCCACTCCTTGCTGACCTTTGGGAGAGTCTCACCATGACGAAACTGACAAGCACTATCATTGCGTCCGCACTGCTATCCACCGCACTGTGGACGATGCCTGCCTTCGCCGCCGATCCCGGCTCAGCGAATGCCGGCAATGGCGAAAGCATGCGCGATCTCGGAACGGGCGACTACCAGCCCGGCCGTGCAAAGCCGATCGCGCCGCCGAAACTGACCGAAGATGAAGCCAGCCGGGCAGCGCCGCTGACCGACGAGGGCACGGCGGTCAAATCCTATGGCATCGTCGGACGTTCCGCCGATGGCAAGGACATCAAGATCGATGCAGGCGAGACGCTGAAGGACCTTGTCATCAAGGAATTGAACGCGCCCGCCAACACACCGAACGCCGACAAGACCGGATTGACGGGCGGCGACGAAGCCGGCCGCCAGGTGTTCGGGGCCGACGATCGCGAGCAGATCAAGAACACCAAGACCTACCCGTTCACCGCGATCGGGTATATCGAAGGCAAAGCCAAGAGCGGTTATGGCAGCTGCTCGGGAACCCTGATCGGTCCGCGCACGGTGCTCACCGCCGCGCATTGCCTCTACAGCAATGAAGATAAGGCTTGGCTCGACGACGTCATCTTCGTGCCGTCGCTCAACGGCAACACCGCCGACGATGCACCGTTTGGCGCTTTCAGCTATGAGAGCGTCTACATCCTGCAGGGCTTCATCGACAATTATCAGGGTTACTACGGCTCGGTCATTCCGTGGGACCTCGGCATCATCACGCTGAAGCAGGATGTCGGCACCAATCTCGGCTGGCTGGGTTATGCCAACTATGAGAACCTCGGCGATTTCACCGCCAACATCGTTGGCTACCCCGGCGACAAGCCGATGGGTACGATGTGGAAGGCGACCTGCGAAGTGAAAGCCGAAAACATCGGCGCGGAGTATTTCCAGTACGACTGCGACACCTATCCGGGGTCGAGCGGCAGCTCGGTCTACGCCTATGACAATGGCGCCAAGCAGCGCGTCGTCACCGGCGTGAACGTGGCCGAAAGCCCCAACGCCAACACAGCGGTGCGCCTGAACGCTGCCAACGTGGCGTGGATCAACAGCCTGTACAAATAAGGCCCGATCTTTCGCCGGCAAACAGCGGCGAGAAACAGCATTAGCAAACCGGCGGCGGGACGTTCCTGCCGCCGGTGTTTTTGTATCGGAACACCTCTCTTGCACTGTGTTACAGCGGTGCTTACGCTAGGCGATCCAAGGGGTTGGGTAAGATGGCGCGGGCAAGAATGATCTTCGGAGTCAAAGCGATGGCGGCTGCATCCATGCTGGCCGCACTGACATGCTTTTCCGCTATGGCCGATCAAGGCGGTGCCACACCCGATGGCGCCTGGGCCGAGCGGGTGCAAATCCTCTATAAAAGCGAAACACGTTCGGTGCTGCGCAAGAATGTACGGGTCTGGGATTCCCACCCGGAATTGGGTCTTGATTTCACCTGGGAGCCGGCAGCCGGCGTGTCGCCGGACCGCACCGTCGCAGCCGACGGCACCGTCAACGGCAAGGGCAGGCTGGTCTGGCGCGTACGCGGCTCGGCGAGCTATGACCCCAAGACGATCTATTCCAGCTATTTCGGCGAGATCAGGAATGGCCGCCCTGAAGGACAAGGCCGGCTGGAGCTGCGTTCAGGCGAGATTCTCGACGGCCGTTGGGTCGCCGGCCAGCTCTACGGCCATGCGATCCATGTCGATGCCGACGGCAATCGCTATGAAGGGCAATTCAGGGCCGGTGTGCCGAATGGCGAGGGCAGGCTGGAGACGAAGACAGGCGAGATATTCGTCGGCTCTTTTGCCGATGGGCTGAAGGACGGCAAGGGCCGCACCCGGCTGTCCGGCGGCACCGTCTACTGGTCGCAATGGGCGATGGGCAAGGAGATCGGCGGTGCGCGCCCCGACGTGCTGGCCGATGCCAGAGTGGGCGGGTTGCTCAAGGCGCAGACCGGCGGCGGTTCCGCCGACAAGGTCGAGATCGGCATTGCCGTCGACCAGCGCATGACGCAGCAGGCCGACATGCAGTACCAGCATCTGGTGCGCGACGAAGACATCGCGATCTATCCGGTGTCGGACCAGTACAACGATGCCTGGAACGGCACCGGAGAGATTCGTACCGGCAATGTCTATGAAGGCATGGACTGGGAGACGGCGCCGGCCTTCGCCGAAGTCGACCTCAAGACCACCGACCGGTCGAGGGTCAAGATCGACAGCCTGGAAATGAAGGTGGCCGCGAGCGAGGCCTACCGCAAGCCGATGCTGTCGATCAGCGAGCACTATGGCTGCGTCGGCTTCCGCCCCGACTTCTCGATCGTCAACAATGGCTGGGGCGACGTGAAAGACATGAAGATGTCGATCCAGTTCACCAGGACCGACGAGGAGGACAACGCGACCGGCGAGCCGAGCCGCATGTTCACGAAGGACATCGGCACTTTCGGCGATGGCGTCGACGTCTCGATCAAGGACGTGCTGACTGAAGCCGGCGTCGACACAACCACGCTCGAGACCGAGCGCTTCACCTGCCCGTCAAGGGACAGCCTGGATGTCTGCCGCGCCCAGGTGGCCAACAAGGTCAAGTTCGGCGACGTTGCCGATTACGTCAGCGGCAGCGTCGAGAAAATGAGCGTGACCGGGATTGGCAAGCTCGATTATTCCTGGGCGGACGATCAGGGCGCTGTCTACCAGCAGAGCGAGCCGTTTCGCGTCATCGTCTCGCTGGTCAGCATCGAGGTCCCAGAATCGCTCGCCGAATGCGGCGATGGCGGCGGCGCGTCGCCCGAAGCGCTGCGCTACCAGAACATCGAATTTCCGATCGGCAAGACCGATTACAGCATCCCCATGCCGGTGCGCGGCAACAAGAATCTCAGCGCCTACACGGCACGGCTGAAAATGTGGTCGTCAATGTCGTCGATCCATCGCTTCAGCATCGCCGCCCATTTCGCCGATGGCAGCACACGCGAGAGCAAGCCGGCCACGTTCTTCTATTTCAGGCCGAAGCAGTCGCTGTTCGAAACCAGCACCAAGCCGGCGGTCTGCTATCTGCCGGAAGATCTGCAAGGCTGTTGAGGTCCTGTCACGTCCTTTCGGGAATCGCGTCATTTCGAGCCCATCTCGAAAAAATTGGGCAGCGGGATCAGCCGGGCAAAGATCGTGCCCTGGCTGAACACCCTGAGTTCCAGCATCGTCCCGGACGATCGTTCGGCTTTCTGGTCGAACAGGAAATTGCCGAGCGAATAGATCTCCGCAACATCGCCGCCGCCGAGCGGCAGGATCGCCTCGCTCGATACATGCGGATGACCGCCGACGATTGCCGTGACACCGCGCAGCCGCATCTGGTCGGCAAGCATCTCCTCGCGCGGCGACGGCTCCGTCTTGTACTCGCGGCCCCAATGGACGAAGGCAATCACCGGCCGCTCGGCATTGTCGTGCAGCAGCCGGTCGAGCAAAGCAGGCGTCAGAAGGTCGGTGTTCCTGGAGCCGTTGGTATCGATGTCGGTCAGCCCGACCAGGTCGAGATCGGCAAGCGCCAGCGTCTCGCCCTGCCCGAAATGGGCGATGCCGGCCGCATCGAGTGCGGCCAGCGTCTCGGCATAGCCTGACGGGCCGAGGTCGTAGGCGTGATTGTTGGCGAGGCTGACAGCGGCGACATGCAATTTCTTGAGCATGTCGATGGCGAGGTCTGCGGGCATGGCCAGCGTCATGTCGTCGATCGCTTCAGGGACGTTGGGCAGGATCACGCCTTCGAGATTGACGATCAGCGGCCGCGAGCGGGTCAGGGCCAGCACGCTTTCGACGATCTTCTCGGCAACACCGTCGCGGACCAGGATCTTCTTCATGGCGCGGCCGAAATTCACGTCGCCCGCGAAATAATAGAGCTTGTCGTCGGGACGGGCAGGATTGTTGAAGCCGGGGCCGAAGGCGCCGAACAGCGCCACGACATAGCTGGTGGTGCGCTCGACATAGTGGCTTGAATGCGCCTGCGAGTTCTCGTTGGCGACGACCAGCGGCGCAGCACCGAACAGTTCGCGCTGCAGCCTGGTCTGGATATAGAGCGCACCGACCGAATCGGCGTGATCCGGCTGGCGCAGCGCCGCGATGCCGTCGAGCGAACCGGCGGCGAGCATGTTCAGCGTCTGCTGGTCGAAACGCCTGGCTTCGTGCTGCGGCAGATAGTGGGAGAAATCGGTGGATTCGACGATCAGCGTGTCCTTGTCGACCATCGCTTTCAGCGCCTGCGCCAGCCGGTCCCAGTCGGCTCGCTTGGCTTTGACCGACATCGCCACCGGCACGATTTCAGCTTCGGGGAAATAGTGATGCAGGAAAGGCAGCATCGCCTGCACGCCATGCTCCCTGGCGAACAGGCAGGAGTCTTCGACCATGTCGCTGTTCGCTTCCAGAAGGTGCACGGCTTCCGTGTCGGCCTGGACTGGACCGAGCACTGTTTCAAAACCGCGCGGCGTCGTAGCGAAGAGTTTCTGCGTCTCGTGGAAATGGTCCGGCGACAGGATGACGATGCGCTTGTAGCGGAAGCCGGACGCGGCGTGGAAACCGAGTGCGACGAGATCTGCGACGAGCAGGTGGTGGGGGACTGTGATGCCGGTGAGGCGTTGGTTGGACGGCTCGATTCTGGCGACGGCGGCGATGGCGTCGGTGAAGGGTGTGGGGTCGGAGTAGAAGGACGGGAAGTTTGTGTCGCCGGGCGGGCAGGTGATGGGGGCGGCAGACGCTTGAAGCACTGAGAGGATAAGCAAGGCGGTGGCAAAGACCAGAATGCTGGTCCGTGCCCAGGCACCCCCCGCTGTCCTGCCGGACATCTCCCCCGCAAGGGGGGAGATTGGATGTCGCCTCGACTTTCGCCAATCATCAACCTTGAAAATAGATCTCCAGCAATGAAGAGGCTGATCTCCCCCCTTGCGGGGGAGATGGCCGGCAGGCCAGAGGTGGGTGCCTGGGTGCCGACCTCTCACGGCTCAGCCAGCACAATGTTCTCCACGCCGCCGACATAGTAGAACGGCTTCTGCTTGGACGCGGTCAGCCGCAGCACTTCGCGCGAAATATAGTCGGCGAGGCCGAACAGCGTCACGCCGCCGTCGGAGGTCTTGGCCCGGCCGCGCAGGCCTTCGAGGATCGAATAGGTGAAGACGCCATGGCCGAGCTCGGGCATTTCGGCGGCGGTGTTGTTGGCAGCGGTGGCCGAGAAGACGACGATGCGTGCGTCCTGCGCGTCTTTTTCCAGGCGCGGGTTGAAGGCGTTGGCGGCGTGGCAGGTGTCGAGCAGCATGAAGCGCATGCCCTTGGCCCGCTCAACCGATTTCTGGATGTCGCCCCAGTCGACCAGCGAGGAGCGCTTCCAGCGGTCGGCATCCTGTTTGCGGCCGTCCGTGGGGATGAAATAATAGTCTTCGTCGATGTTGATGCCGTGACCGGCGACGAAAATGATGGTGGTGTCGTTCTCGCCGGGTCTGTCGAGGAAGTCGGCGAGCTGGTCGTCGATGGTGTCGGAATCCGGTTCCAGGATGGTGTCGGCGCTGGCGACCTTGAACACGTCCTTGCCGGAATCGGGCGCCTCATCCAGCGCTTCGCGGTTGACCAGAACCAGCGTCTCCATCGCCGAAAACAAGGGCGCGGATTTCTGCGAGATCACCTTGAGGAATTCGGTAGCGTCGTCGACGGGATAGCGCAGATCGCAGGCGTGGCCGGCGCATGCGTCGGTGAGGAAGGGATATTTGTCGACGCCGATCACGGCGACGTAGAGCTTGCCCTTGTTGGCCTGCTTCTCGGGTTTTTGGCCAAGTGCCGTTACGCTGCGCTCGGTCAAATAGCCGAACTCATTCGTGCCGGTGATGCGGATGGTGTTCTCGCCATTCTCGACCGGCACTTCGACGATGGTGCTCTTGCCGCCATCGGCCGAGCGCGCCGTGACATTGCCGACATTGCGGCTGTTCGACAGGATCGAAAACCCGGCGACGTCGGCGCCTGCTTCCTGCACGCCTGATATTTCGACGGCGACATAGCCTTCGCGGACACTGCTCTGGTCGGCGGCAAGCTTGATGCCGAATTCCGGCGGCTTGCGTTCAAGCAGCTTTTCCAGTTCGCGGTCGACGCCGGGGCGCATTTCCTGGACCGCCTGTTCGGCGCTGCGCAGGATGATGGCCCGGCGCACCATTTCCGGGCTCCAGAGATATTTCTTCAGCTGGCCGGCGCTGATGAAACGCCCTTCGTGGTCGCGGCCCTGATTGACGTGCCAGCCGATCAACTTGTCGCCATCGGCGGAGGAATAATAGTAGCCCTGCGGCATCCAGGCGATCCATTCGGAGTCGGCGAAGAACATCGACACGATCAGTTTGTGGCTCTTCAAATTCCACAGCCGCACGGTCTGGTCGGCGCTGCCGGTGACCAACAGCCCTTCCTTCTCGACGGCAACCATGGCGTTGATCTCGCCGGTGTGGCCGGTGAATTCACTCGATACCTCGGCGGTCGCGGTTTTGTATTCCAACAGCGTGCCGTCGCTGCCGCCGGTGATCAGGCCAAGCCCATTGCCGATCAGCGTGTAAGCCGAATGGACGAAGCCATTGGTGGCGGAATTCTCGATGCTGTGCATCACCTTTCCGCCGCTCGCGATTTCGAGCACGGCATTCTCCAGGCCGTCCTTGCCGCCGGGGACGGCGCGAAGCAACCACCCACCGTCGGTCAGTGCCGCGCGGGCATAGGCGCCCTGTTCCGCCAGCGCCTCCGGGTCCTCGAAGAACCGCTCGGCCGTCGGTAGCGCCAGTACCTTGTCCAGCGTGCCCTGCAGCTCGGGACAGGACACGCGTTCAGGGCAGGGGTTGGTGTTGCCCCAAGCGATGGAGCTGCTCGCCGCATCGATCCCGATCGCCGTCACCGGTTCACCGACCCCTTGCAGCAGCGCCTTGCGCTCGCCGGTCATGGGGTTCCAGACCTGGATGGCGTTGCGGGTGCCGCCGGCTGTCGCCACCAGCGAGCCGTCGGCATTGCCGGCGCCAGCAAAGACCGTGCCGTCATGGCCGTTATAATCGAGCAGTTGCTCGCGGCTGTCGGTATTCCAGACCGCCGAGCGATGCTTGTCGGCGCAGCGATAGCTGCATGACGCCACAAGCCGCGAACCCGTGGCGAAGCTCAGAGCGCCGATCTGGAAATCCTGCTTCGGCATGGCGCGGACGAATTTGCCGGTGCTGGCCTGCCAGAGCTGGACGTCGCCGTCCTTGCTGCCGGTGGCGAACAGCCTGCCATCCAATGACACGGCGAGTGCGGCGACGCCGACATCGCGCAGCGGTTCGGCCTCGGCGGGCAAAGCGATTTCCTCTGACTTGGCGATGTCCCAGAGCCTTATGCCGTTGTCGGTGGTCGTCGCCACCAGCCGGGTTCCCGCAGCGGCGAAGGCGAGCTTTTCCACACGCCAGGAATCGGCATCGAGTTTTTCCGCCAGCGTCCAGCCCGACGCGGATTTGTCGTCCGCCCGCCAGAGGTAGACGAAACCATCGCCACCGCCGGCGGCGAGCGTGTTTCCGTCGGGTGAAAAGGCGACATCATAGATGGCATAGTCGGCGGCCTTGAGCACGGTTTTGATCTTGCCGGTGGCGAAATCGAACAGCCTGATATCGCCATAAGGGGGCTTGTCGCCGATGCCGGCGCCGAAATAACCGCCGGCGGCGATCGTCTTGCCATCCGGCGACACGGCAATCGCAAAGACCTTGCCGTCATTGCCATTGCCAAGATAGCCGCGAATGGTGCGGAGCGTCACCCCGCTCTGCCAGTCCCAGATGCGGATGGTCTTGTCATCGGACGCCGAGACCAGTCCCTCGCCGTCCGGCGTGAAGGCAAGATCGGTGACCCTGGCGCTGTGGCCGCCGGTGTTGAGATCGAGATGGAAATCGAGGTCCTCGGCACCGGCGGTTGACGTTAACGCCAGAAGACCGACCAGGATTAGCCACCGGATAGCACGCAAGGGATGGGAGCTGCCCGGCACCTTGTTGCGCCGCTATTTGGAGTCGGCGGGCGGCGGCGACCCGTGACGCACATAATTCTCGATCGCCTGGGCATAATTGGCGGAACCGGCCTTGCGTTCTTTTTCGATGTAGCTGGCAAAATAGCTCCAGAACGACACCGCATAGTCGCGGAAATAGGCATCGGCGACATCGCGCGAACAGAGCTTGCCCTCAACGCAGATGGAGAGACGATTGAGGAAATAGACGATGCGATCAAAATTGTCGTTGAAATCGGCGATCGGCATGGTGCCGCCGCCGGCAGTCATCGCCTCAATGCCAATGCGTTGCCGGAAGACCCGTTCCTCGGTCGGCGACGGCGTGGCGCTGAGCAGATTGTCGTATTTGGCGTTGAGCGACGAGAGGCGCTCCTTGAGCGCGCGCTGCGCCTGCTGAAAATCCTTGCTTTCCCAAAGCTCGACCAGCGACATCGTCTGCTCGACGCGCTTCTGTTCCTGGTTTGCGAGAAACTGGAAGACCGAGAAGGCCAGGGTGAAGATGATCGCCAGGCGCACGGCGAGACCCGACCAGGCGTAGATCAGCATGCGCCAGTCGCGGTCGGTGAAGGGGTTGGCTTCCTTCTTGATCTCGTGACTGCTCGGCCACGGAAAGCCTTCGGTGGTTTCGGGCAAGGTCGCCGGCTTCTTGGCCGGCGGAGGCGCCAATGTGGCCGGCGATTTCTGCGTTGCAGTGCCCCCCGGCTTTTTCATCCGCAGCTGTCCAGTTGGATGGTGGCGGTGGGATCGAGCACGATGCCGGGTGTCTCTAGCTTCTTTTTTAGGCAATCGAGCTGCGTGCGCGAAATCATGAACTGCACGTCCGGTTCGGCAGCCGCCTTGCTGGGTGACGGCAAGGGCTCGACCACGCCGCGCGAGGCGCAGCTGGAGAGATCGACGACAACGGCCCTGTTGCCGGTCTTGGCGATCTGGTCGTACTGGTCGAGAAAGCAGGTGGCGAGCTCGGAGTTGGTGACGATCTGCTTGGCGCACAAGCCGCAATTCTCGTCCGCCGAGGCGCTGGCAACCAGCAACAGGCTGCCGGCAAGGCCGGCTGTCGCTGCACGCCAGGAGAGCACGGGGATAGTCACTGATGTCCTCATCTGTTGCATTCAGCCGCGGCGCATAGAAGTGTCGCGAGCCGGGAATGTTCCTATATCACGCCGACAAGAGCCGGCGAAGCGATGTCAGGTCAGGCGCGGGGCACCGTCTCCATCGGGAAGATCATCACCGCGCCTTTGGGACCGCTCTTGTCGGCAAGCCGCATCACGGAGCGCGTTGCCGGCGCCATGCCGATGTCGGCCAGCATGTCGGAAAAACCAGGCGTTCCCGATGCGGCACGCGTCACGGCGCGCACGCCTTCCTGGGCAAGAAAGCTCAGATCCTCTTTCTCGCTTTGCGGCGGCGCCTCGGTCAGCACGGCAATCATGCGCTCCATGCCGAAGCTGGTGTCGGTGAAGGCGAGCAGCCCTTCCTTCAGGCCCTGATCGGCCTGCTGATTGATCGGGGCCAGCCGCTCGGCGACGATGTGGGTGATCGAATAGTCGCTGCCGATATACAGCACGTTGATGTCGACGAACTCGTCGGACTCGTTCTTTGACGCAATGTGTACCTGATCGCCCGGCGAAACGCGCGGCACCTTTGACGATTCGATCGGCTCCAGCGCATCGCTGTCCTGGCGCTTGATCAGGAACTGGACGCTGACCTCGTCCGGCCGGTAGTCGGACGCCGCGGCGAGCCGCGACAGGCCGGTGGCGCGGAAGATCGTGGTCAGGGTCTTGGCTGTGTTTTCCGCAAGCTTGTCGCGGCCATCCTGATGGATGACGATGCGTGGCGGCTTGCTGCCGTCCTTCAGGCTGATGTCGCCGGACGCCGGCAGGAACCACAGCGCCGGTTCGTCGCTGGCGTTGGCGGCAGCGCCGTCCATGGATTTTTCGCGCAGCACCGCAAGCCGCAGATCGGCGCTCTTGCCGGGCTCGACCAGCGCGATGTGGAAGCCGGACTTCGGCTTCGCCACCAATTCGTCCAGAACCGAATTGACCAGCTCGGTTTCTTTTTCGAGCCCTGCGGTCGGGGCCGGCTTTGCCACCAGCAGCTTGTAGTCGACTGCGAGTTCGGCAACGCGCGCATAGGCGCCGGCGGGCACCGCCGTCGGCGCAAGCGCCGGCTTGCCGTCGAATTCGACCGGTGCGAGCTGGCTTTCGAGGTTTTTTGCCGATTTCACTTCGAGATAGCCGACGGCGTCGGAGAGCTTCGACAGCGCCGAAGGCAAAATGGCGAGCTTGCTGCCGGGGGTCAGACCCTGCAGCAGCCCGGCGCCGATCGCGACATCGCCGTCCTTGACGGCAATCGGCCATTGCATGACGGCGTCGGTCTTGTCGGTGCCGAACACGCGGGCGTCCAGTTCGCCCTCGAACAGGGGCGTCGGCCTTGTGCGGCCGTCGGCCGAATATTGCTGCAGCACGGCCTGGCCGAGCTGGCGATAGGTGACGTTGGGGTTCTCGGCCAATTTCGACAGGATGGTGAAGGTGAACAGGCCGAAGCGCGGCGCGTCGGGCGTGCCCTTGGGCAGCGGCATTTCCGGCGTCGTCTCGACCGTCTGCGCCGCATAGAAGGCGACCAGCTTGCCCCGGGCGATCGGCTCGGCCCCGGTCGGGGTCAGGTTGAAGGCCGGCTTGCGGCCGCCATTCTCGTCGAAACCGCGCGATGCGCTTGCCGAGATGTCGTCATAGGCCTTCACCGCCGCTGCTCTCGCCGCGTCGTCGCCGCCGACGAGGTCGGCGAACTCGACCTTGCGCTCCAGTTCGTCATCGACTTCCGCGGCGCGCGTCGCGGTGCCGGAATGGCAGCAGTCGAACACCACCCAGACAAAGGCGCCCTTGTCGCGGATGGCGTCGAGTGCGGCGCCGACTTCGTTGTCGACCAGCGCGTTCGGCACGCCCTCTTCGCGGTTGATCCATTTGTCGATATCGGAGGGCAGGAAAATCTCGTCGAGGCCGTCGGTCTCGTCGCCGGCCTTGGCCTGCGGCTGCTGGGCGCCGTGGCCGGAGAGGTGCAGATAGACGAAATCGTCGCGTTGCACCTTGCCGGCGAGGTCGGCAAGAGCGGCCTTGATCGCCGCATGCGTCGGCGGGCCGTTGGCGCCTTCGACGTCCTTGGCGAGCAGGATCACGTTCTCGGCCGAGAATTTCACCGGATCGGGCGTGTTCTTCAGGAGATAGTCGCGCACTAGGCCGGCATCGTTCTTCGGCCCGATCAGCCAGTTCTTCTGCGGCAGGTTCGGATAGTCGGTGCAGGCAACCAGCAGCGCGTGATAGGTGCGCGAGGCGGCGAGAGCGCGGAACGAGACAGTACCGGCAGCCACAAGCGCCGACGTGCCGACGAGCAGCGTCCGTCGTGTCAGTTTGATCATAATTGCTTCCCCAAGCCCGATCGAATTTGCAAGTGCGGCACCTTTCGTCGCGAATTTTGTCAGTATTTTGAATGTGGTCGGTGCCGTCAATCGGCGGTGGTGGTCATGGTGTCGATGGCGATAACGGAAACAGTGGCAAAAAGCCGGCTTCATCGCTATCTCAAGAGAATTGAGACCGTCGCATGGCAGAAATGATTTGCGAGCGGCGCTGGATCAAACAGATAGAACATGATGTCGTCCGAGAACCGCTTCACACTTTTCGGCATCATGCTCTAAACGATCGGAAACGGGATCATGGCGGCAAGGGATGTGCTGACGAAGAATCAGCTGAGCGTGCTCGAGAAGCTTGAGGCCGCCAGCGGACCGCTCAGCGCCTATACGCTTCTCGACCAGCTGCGCGAGCGCGGTTTCCGCGCGCCGCTACAGGTTTACCGGGCGCTCGACAGCCTGGTGAAGTCAGGCTTCGTGCACCGGTTGGAAAGCCTCAACTCCTTCGTCGCCTGCGCCGAACCGCACGACCATACGCATTCGATGACGGCCTTCGCTATCTGCGACACATGCGGGCAGGTGATGGAAATGTCGGACCATGACGTCGACCATCGGCTGGACGAATGGGTGCGCTCGACCGGGTTTGCCGCCAAGAAGGCGGTGATCGAGTTTCGGGGGACGTGTGCCAAGTGCCTGGCTGAGGCTGCCTAACTTTTCGACGCTGGCGGGACAGCACCCCCTCTGTCCTGCCGGACATCTTCCCCGCAAGGGGGGAGATTGGCAGTTCAAGCGCTGCGCCCATTGCAGCAACGTCGTAGATTGGCGAAACCGGAAGTGGCGGCTGATCTCCTCCCTTGCGGGGGAGATGCCCGGCAGGGCAGAGGGGGGTGTGAAGGATCGAGGCGTATCCGGCGCTAATGCGCCTCGTCCCAGTTGTTCGCTGCGCGGGCATCGACATGCAGCGGCACCGACATCGAGATGGCCGGCATCGGCGCGTTCTCCATCACCCTGCGCACCACGGGGATCGTCGCCTCGACTTCCGCTTCAACCGTCTCGAAGATCAATTCGTCATGCACCTGTAAGAGCATGCGGGCGGACAGGCCGGCCTTCTCCAGCGCCTCGTCCATATGCACCATGGCGCGACGGATAATGTCGGCGGCGGTGCCTTGCAGCCTGGCGTTGATCGAGGCGCGCTCGTTGAACGCGCGGATCGACGGGTTTGACGACCGGATCTCAGGATAGTGGATGCGGCGGCCGAAGATGGTTTCGACGAAGCCATGTTCGCGCGCATAGGCCTTTGTTGCCTCGATATAGTCGCGGATGCCGGGGAAACGCTCGAAGTACTTCTTGATGTAGGCGCCGGCCTCCTCGCGCGGGATCGACAGCTGGTTGGCGAGCCCAAAGGCCGAGATGCCGTAGATGATGCCGAAATTGATCGCCTTGGCGCGGCGGCGCACTTCGGAAGGCATGCCTTCGACCGGCACGTTGAACATTTCCGAGGCGGTGATGGCGTGGATGTCGGCGCCATCGGCGAAGGCCTGCTTCAACTGCGGGATCTCGGCGACGTGGGCAAGCACGCGCAGTTCGATCTGGCTGTAGTCGGCCGAGACCAGTTTCTGGCCCTTGTCGGCGATGAAGGCCGTCCTGATCTTGCGTCCCTCCGCGGTGCGCACCGGGATGTTCTGCAGATTGGGATCGGAGGAGGACAGCCGGCCCGTCGTCGTTGCGGCCAGCGCATAAGATGTGTGCACGCGCCTGGTGTCGGGATGGATGAAGCCGGGCAGCGCGTCGGTGTAGGTCGATTTCAGCTTGGTCAGCTGACGCCAGTCGACGATCTTGCGCGGCAGTTCGTGGCCTTCGGCGGCGAGATCCTCCAGAAGCTGCGCGGAAGTCGACCATTGCCCGGTCTTGGTCTTGGAGCCGCCGGGCAGGCCCATGCGGCCGAACAGGATGTCGCCCAGCTGCTTTGGCGACCCGATGTTGATGCGCTCGCCGACAAGGCCGTAGATTTCCTCTTCCAGCCGTGCGGCGCCTTGCGCCAGCTCGCCGGAGAGCCGCGACAGGATCTGGCGGTCGACCGAGATGCCGCGCTGCTCCATCCGCGCCAGCACCGGCACCAGCGGCCGCTCCAGCCGCTCATAGACCGAGACGAGGCCCTTGGCGGCAAGTCGGGGCTTCAGCACCTGCCATAGCCGCAGCGCCACGTCGGCATGGCCGGCGGCGTAGGTGGTCGCCCGGTCGATGTCGACCTGGTCGAAGCCGACCGAGCTTCTGCCGGAACCCGCGAGATCCTTGAGCGGCGTCGTGGCATGGCCGAGCCATTTGTCGGCAAGCGAGGACAAAGTGTGGTGGCCGGTGCCGGCGTCGAGCACATAGGAAATCAACATCGTGTCGTCGAAGGGTGCGATATCGATGCCGTGGCGGCTCATGACGACGATGTCGTATTTGGCGTCCTGGGCGATCTTGAGGACCGATTTGTCTTCCAGCAGCGGCTTCAGAAGCGCCAGCGCCTCGCGGACCGGAATCTGGTTCTCCAGCGTACCGCCACCGAGCAGGTCGCCGGCGCCGCTCTTGTGGGCGAGCGGCACATAGGCGGCGCGGCCGGGGCCGATCGCCAGAGAGAAACCGATGAGGTCGGCCAGCATCGGATCGGAAGACGTGGTTTCGGTGTCGAAGGCGACGATGCCGGTCTCCTTGGCCTGGGCCAGCCAGGTCTTGAGCGTCGCCGTGTCGCGGATGGCGACATAGGCGGCGGGATCGATTTTGGCCGCAGCGGCCGTTTCCAGGCGAAGTGCGGCAAGCAGCGAAGGGGCGTCGCCGGCCCTGGCGGTTTCGGTTTTGGCTTCATCCTGTGTTGCCGCAGGCGCCGCTATGCCGGAACCGACATCGGGGCCGTGCGCGGTGTCGGCGCGCTCGACGGTGACGGCGACAGCCTGCACATCGCCGGCTTCGGTGCTGGTCGCTTCAGCAACGCGCCGGGTCAGCGAGGTGAATTCCATGGTCTTGAGGAAGCCGATCAGCTTCGGCCCGTCCGGCGCGTGCAACACGAAATCGTCGAGCCCGTCGGTCACCGGCACGTCGTTCTTCAGCGTCACCAGCTGGCGCGATATGCGCGCCTTGTCGGCATTGGCGATGATGGATTCGCGCCTTTTTTCCTGCTTGATCTCGCTGGCCCTTGCGAGCAACCCGTCAAGGTCGCCGAACTGTTCCAGCAATTGCGCCGCCGTCTTCGGCCCGATGCCGGGTACGCCCGGCACATTGTCGACGGAGTCGCCGGTCAGCGCCTGCAGGTCGATCATCTTTTCCGGCGGCACGCCCCATTTCTCGATGACTTCGGGGATGCCGATCTGGCGGTCCTTCATCGGGTCGTACATGCCGACCGTGGGTCCGACCAGCTGCATCAGATCCTTGTCGGAGGAGATGATAGTGGTGTCGCCGCCGGCCTCGCACGCCAGCCTGGCATAAGTGGCGATGAGGTCGTCGGCCTCGTAGCCTTCGATCTCGATGCAAGGCAGGTTGAAGGCCACGGTTGCCTGGCGGATCAGACCGAATTGCGGGATCAGGTCTTCGGGCGGCGCGTTGCGGTTTGCCTTGTATTCCGGGTAGAGATCGTTGCGGAAGGTTTTCGACGAATAATCGAAAATGACCGCTAAATGCGTCGGCACAATGCCTACATCGGTGTTGCGGGCGTCCTGCATCAGCTTCCACAACATGTTGCAGAAGCCGGAGACCGCGCCGACCGGTAGCCCATCGGATTTGCGGGTTAGCGGCGGCAGCGCATGATAGGCGCGAAAGATGTAACCGGAGCCGTCGATAAGGAAGAGATGATCGCCTTTTTTCATGCCGGCAGGGATAGCGCGGCGGGACGGCGCGGTCCATGGCAAAGGCGGGCTTCCAACAGGTGTTGCGGCGACATCCTGACAGAGCCTGCCTGCCGATAGGCCCTGCTGCTGTTTGCCTCGGCGCTCACGGCGATGTTACAAAAGTGTAATTTTTGTGCCCTTGAAACGCCACGATCCGAGACACAAATAAAGGTCATCGGCAGTTTTCGCCGAGTCCGGAGCAAGGCCCGTCCCCCGCCTATCCCGGACAATTGCGGCAGCCTATCCCCCCTCTCCGGGCTGCCGCATCGTTTCGAGTAAAAGACCGCCGTGGTTCCCCTCCACCACGGCGGTTCTTTTTTGCCTTCTGACAAGTGTTTACGGTCCGTGGTCCAACGATCGCGGGCTTTTCGTTTTGATGCGCTGCCTTTACGGTCCCGGCACCGAAAAGAAAGGCCCGCAGTAATGTCCACCATTTCCTCCGTCCTAGACCGTCTCGACAAAAATCTCGACCATAGCCTGGAGCGCCTGTTCGGCCTGCTTCGCATCAAGTCGATCTCGACCGATTCCGACTATGCCGCCGACTGCCGCAAGGCCGCGGAGTGGCTGGTGGCGGACCTCAAGCTGATCGGCTTCGACGCTTCGGTGCGCGACACGCCGGGACACCCGATGGTGGTTGCGCACCATGAAGGTCCCGCCGGTTCGCCGCATGTGCTGTTTTACGGCCATTACGACGTGCAGCCGGTCGATCCGATCGAGCTTTGGGAGAACGACCCGTTTGCGCCGGCGGTCAAGGAGATCGAGCCCGGTCACAAGGTAATCACCGGCCGTGGCTCGGCCGACGACAAGGGGCAGCTGATGACCTTCGTCGAGGCCTGCCGCGCCTGGAAGCAGGTGCATGGCAATCTGCCCTGCCGCATCACCATCCTGTTCGAGGGCGAGGAGGAGTCCGGTTCGCCGTCGCTCAAGCCGTTCCTCGAGGCCAATGCCGATGAGCTCAAGGCCGATTTCGCTCTGGTCTGCGACACCGGCATGTGGGACCGCGAAACGCCGTCGATCTGCGTTTCGCTGCGCGGAATGGTCGGCGAGGAGGTCACGGTCAAGGCTGCCGATCGCGACCTGCATTCGGGCCTCTATGGCGGCGCCGCCGCCAACCCGATCCGCATCCTGGCGAAAATCCTCGCCGACATCCATGACGAGAACGGCCACATCACCATTCCCGGCTTCTATGACGGGGTCGAGGAAACGCCGTCGCAGATCCTGAAATCATGGGAAACTCTGGGCGAGACCGCCGAAACCTTCCTCGGACCGATCGGCCTCTCGATCCCGTCGGGCGAAAAAGGCCGCTCGGTGATGGAACTGACCTGGGCGCGGCCGGCGGCCGAGTTCAACGGCATCATCGGCGGCTATACCGGCAAGGGGTTCAAGACGGTGATCGCGGCGGAAGCGTCGTCCAAAATCTCCTTCCGCCTCGTCCACAAGCAGGACCCCGAGAAGATCCGCGCCGCTTTCCGGAAATTCGTCAAGGCGCGCATTCCCGGGGACTGTTCGGTCGAATTCCACCCGCATGGCGGCGGGTCGGCAATTCAGCTTTCCTACGACTCGCCATTCCTGGCCAAGGCCAAGACTGCGCTGTCGGATGAATGGCCGAAGCCAGCGGTGACGACGGGCAGCGGCGGCTCGATACCGGTGGTCGGCGACTTCCAGACCTATCTCGGCATGGAATCGCTGCTGGTCGGGTTCGGCCTCGACGACGACCGCATCCACTCGCCCAACGAGAAATACGAGCTGACCTCCTTCCACAAGGGCCAGCGCTCCTGGGCGCGCATTCTCGATGCGCTGACGCGCTGAGGAGGCTGGGAAGTTTTCTTGTTGATTTTTCAGCGGATCGCGGCGAGGACGAGTTACGCCGCGATCCGGAGACAACTATGCCCGACATCCGCTTCCACAAGAACGATCTGCCCGACCTCGCCCACTACAATGTCGACGCGGTGGCCATCGATACCGAGACGCTGGGGTTGAACCCGCACCGCGACCGGCTGTGCGTGGTGCAGATCTCGCCCGGCGATGGCTCGGCCGACGTGATCCAGATCGCGCCCGGCCAGAAGAAAGCGCCGAACCTCGTCAGCCTGCTCCGCAACCGCGGCATATCGAAACTGTTCCACTACGGCCGTTTCGACCTCGCCGTGCTCTACAACGCCTTCGGCGTCATGCCGGAGCCGGTGTTCTGCACCAAGATCGCCTCGCGGCTGACCCGCACTTATACCGACCGGCACGGCTTGAAGGACATCTGCTTCGAACTGCTTGGCGTCGGCCTGTCGAAGGCGCAGCAATCGTCGGACTGGGCGGCCGAGACCCTGTCGCCCGAACAGCTCGAATATGCCGCTTCCGACGTTCTCTATCTGCACCGTCTGCGCGAGGTGCTGGCTGGACGCCTGGCGCGGGACGGGCGCACCAAGGAAGCCGACGCCTGCTTCCGCTTCCTGCCGACGCGTGCCAAGCTCGATTTGATGGGTTGGGACGAAGAGGATATTTTTGCCCACAGCTGATGGCCTTCGGATAACGCTTCCGGCAGCCTTGCAACCAGACACGCGTCGTGGCGTTCTGTCGACTCAATGAGGGGGATGACGTGGCAGACCGCAAACCGATAGCGACCGCCCCGACGGATGGATCCAAGGTCACTGTTCTGTGGAAGGACGGCGCCGGCGTCGTCAGCGAATCCGTCGGGCAATATCGCGACGGCGCCTGGTGGGTCTACACCGACAGCGATACCCAGAAAAAGGTCGACCCGACCAGCTGGCGGCCAGTCTCCAGCGACGATGACGACGATCAATGAGCGCCGCTGGCGGGTGCAACTGCTTTCGCATAGCCTGAAGTCGTTGATATCGAGGCCGATTCGGGGCCTTCCGCTCCGTAGCCTCTCTTCCTGGAGGAACGCGTCATGGGCATCGAAAGCCTTCTCATCTTCATCATAATCGGCGCCATTGCCGGCTGGCTCGCCGGCCTCATCGTCTCGGGCTTCGGCTTCGGCCTCATCGGCAACATCATCGTCGGCATTATCGGCGCCCTGATCGCCGGCTGGCTATTTCCAAGGCTCGGTTTCGCTATCGGCGGC
Source organism: Mesorhizobium sp. L103C119B0 (assembly GCF_000502235.1). Taxonomy (NCBI): domain Bacteria; kingdom Pseudomonadati; phylum Pseudomonadota; class Alphaproteobacteria; order Hyphomicrobiales; family Phyllobacteriaceae; genus Mesorhizobium; species Mesorhizobium sp. L103C119B0. The sequence goes on from NZ_AYXE01000007.1 coordinate 207,250, forward strand.
GGCATTCTGGCTGCCATCATCAACGCCACGATCGGCGCCGTCATCCTGCTGGTGCTGGTCAAGGTTCTGAAGCGAGCTTGACGCTCTAAGTTTCATTCAACGCAATTCCTCAGGAGAAAGCCTGTGCTTTCCTGGAATTGCTGCCAAAGGAGCGCGCCGTGAAACAGAACACTCTCTATCTCCTTGTCGGCGCGCTCGTTGTCGTGGTCATCGCGCTCGGTGCATATGTCTATCACGAATAGACCAAGCCCAAGGGCGTCGAACTGAAGATCGACGACAAGGGCATTTCGATCCAGCAGAATTGAAATATTCGGGGTAGCCAGGGCCTCTGCCTTTTGCGGCAGACAGGCCGCGAGGATGCGGCTTTCGGACCCAGTTGGCGGCAGCGGATTTTAGAAATTCTTAAGGAATTTCAGAAGGGTGCATAAACCCTGCTTTAACGCGCCCTTAAGACTAAGCCCTTGATTTTGCTTGAAGTGGTTACCGTTGGTTGCGATCGTTCGGGGCGTTGGGGAGAGAAATTTAGTAAAAAACTACACCCCAATGAATTCCAGGTCGCGATGGAGCGCGCTGTGCGAAACGCACTCAGGGGCGAGGGCGAGTGCGAGCTGTTCGCGACCAACCAAGTCTCGTGTTGGCACCACCAAAACTTAAGTTGAGATTTTGAACGGGATAACTGTGGTGTCGTTCGGTGCGAGGTTCCGAGCAGCCGAAACCACCCCCTTTATGTCGCCAGCGTGAAGAACATCGATTGGACTTTGTTCCTTAAGTTGAAAGTTTGGCGATATGAGCCATTCCCATGCTTGACGTGGACTACCAACGATCGAGATTACCTCGGCGATGCCAGGGACCGGCCGTCCATCAGCAAACTGCCTTAAAGGGAATACGGGCTTGCTGCTGCTCCGGGTATTTAGAGCGACGGCTTCATTTCGTTTCTGCCAACGATATAATGTGGAGCGCGGAATTCCGAAGAAACGCTCGATCTCCGTTGGGCCAGCCACCGGCCCGGCCCAATCGTCCGCCAGTTTCAGAGTTGCTGCCGGTTCGGAACGGCTGGCTTTGAGACGAACGAGGCGCCTAGAAACTTGTCCCAAGGCGATCTGTGTCAACTCGGTCGCAAACTCCGTCGCGTAATTTGGAATGTCTTCCTCAATGGTTTTGAAGGCCCTCTGAATAGCGTCTGGCTGACATACTATCTGGGATACGATGATGGCCGCTATCTCAGACGCAGCCCTCATCGCCGGCAGTCGAATCTTCGGTCCATCCGTTTGGAGCACGCTCTCAATGGCTAGGTAGAGGGTCTCCTGCAGGCCTTCGCGGCTTTCAAGCTTTTCCCTGTGCCGCAGTTTGGAAAAACGTCTTTTGGTTGTCATTGCGCTCTCGATTCTATTGCTAAGCAAGGCATCCCAGCGCCATACAAAGATCATAAAGGCGGGCCGAGGCAACGCCAATTCGTTACCAAATTGTTTCTCAAGTGGCAAAAACGTGACGTTTCTGCAACACGGGGCTGTCATAGAAGCCAGATTGGCCTTTTGGCGCGACGATCTTGGTTGCTCACCGCAGTCCGATGCGTAATGTCGATTTCGAAGGAGCGGCGCGGTGCGCATCTTTTTCGGTAGTGGGGATGGGGCAGGGAACGCTGTCCTTCAGCAAAGAATACCCAGACCCGTTTTTTAACTTTTGACTGGAGGTCAGAAAATGAACATTAAGAGCCTTCTCCTCGGCTCCGCTGCGGCCTTGATCGCAGTTTCCGGTGCGCGCGCCGCCGACGCCGTCGTCGTCGCCGAGCCGGAACCGGCTGAATACGTCAAGATTTGCGACGTTTACGGCTCGGGCTACTTCTACATCCCCGGCNGTAATGTCGATTTCGAAGGAGCGGCGCGGTGCGCATCTTTTTCGGTAGTGGGGATGGGGCAGGGAACGCTGTCCTTCAGCTAAAGAATACCCAGACCCGTTTTTTAACTTTTGACTGGAGGTCAGAAAATGAACATTAAGAGCCTTCTTCTCGGCTCCGCTGCGGCCCTGATCGCAGTTTCCGGTGCGCGCGCCGCCGACGCCGTCGTCGTCGCCGAGCCGGAACCGGCTGAATACGTNGGCTCGGGCTACTTCTACATCCCCGGCACCGAAACCTGCCTGCGCATCGGCGGCTATGTCCGCTACGACATCGGCGGTGGTGATGTCGGCTCGTTCGACGGCGCGACGTCCGCCGACGTTGAGGACGGCGGCAGCAACGACACCTGGTTCAAAAAGGCCCGTTTCTCGCTGAAGACCTGGACCGGCCAGGAAACCGAGCTCGGCACCTTGAAGACCTACACTGAGACCCGCTTCAACTTCCAGAACAACAACCGTAATGCGGGCGCGCTTGGTGACGTCAATCCTGCCGGCAACACCGGTGCTTCGCTGAACTTCGCCTGGATCCAGCTTGGTGGTCTCCGTGTCGGTAAGGACGAATCGGCCTTCAACACGTTCATCGGCTACGCCGGCAACGTCATCCAGGATACGCTCGTTCCCTACGGCGATTTCGACACCAACGTCATCCAGTACTACTTCGACGCGGGCAACGGCTTCTCGGCCGTGATCTCTCTCGAAGAAGGCTCGGGCGCGGGCGGCTCCACGGTCGGTTCCTACGGCGTGGGCACGATCGACAGCTACGTTCCGCATGTCGTCGGCGGCTTGAAGTACACGCAGGGCTGGGGCGCCATCACCGGCGTCATCGCTTACGACAGCAACTATGAAGAAGTCGCCGGCAAGGTTCGTTTGGACATCACCCCGATGCAGAACCTGTCGCTGTTCATCATGGGCGGCTATGGAACCGACGACAATTACACGGACGTGACCTACGCGTTCCCGGCCGGCGGTCGCGGCTTCTACAAGCAGTGGGATGGCAACTGGGCAGTCTGGGGTGGTGGCACCTACACCATCAACGAGAAGACCTCGTTCAACGCTCAGGTCTCGTATGACGAAGGTGAGAACCTCGGCATCGCCGCCAACATCGCCTACGACGTCGTTCCCGGGTTCACGATCACTGCCGAAGTTGACTACGTCAATGCAGGCAAGATCGACGATGTCGACACCCTTGGCACGAACCACAACTGGACCGGTATCACTGATGGCGACGACGCCATCGGCGGCATGCTCCGCTTCCAGCGCTCGTTCTAATAGGCGCTCGATTGGAAATGGAACCCGGCGGGCAACCGCCGGGTTTCGCATTTTTATCAAACCTTACCCAAGCCCCATTGGGTGCAGAAGTCGCTGTAGCTGCGGCGTTATGGAGAGGTGGCCGAGTGGTCGAAGGCGCTCCCCTGCTAAGGGAGTAGAGGTCAAAAGCTTCTCGTGGGTTCGAATCCCATCCTCTCCGCCAATTNACGGAGAGGTGGCCGAGTGGTCGAAGGCGCTCCCCTGCTAAGGGAGTAGAGGTCAAAAGCTTCTCGTGGGTTCGAATCCCATCCTCTCCGCCAATTGCCCTTCTGAGAGACGTTTTGTCCGGCCATAATGCCCGGTCTCGCGCACCTCTCGCCGCCGCATCACCTCCAAGAGCAGGTCGAAGACGCTTGCGGCCTCGCCAGCGATTTCATGCTCGCCGATACCCACTCTCTGCTGCTGTCATCAAGTCCTTCGCCAAGTCGCTGGCGGCGATCGGATCTCCCCTCGCTATGATAGGCAGTTGCTTGGCCACCCACTTATCGAGAAACTTCAGGCCGCGTGTGCTCATTAATTAGCAACCTCTCATCTTGACGCCGCAGCCGCCCGCTCCAGAGACTTGCACATAGCTCGGGGCAATATCAAAGTTGGCGACGAGGTCGCCGTCACGGCGGTTGTGCGCGATCGCGTGTCACGCGACCGCATAAGCGTGACGATCCCCTCCTATGACTTCCCGCATTCGGTTGTCGATTCGACTTCGAAGGCCGTGATCGGCCAGCATATGGAATTAATCGGCCCGGTCACGCGCATCGACGGCGACAAAGTGACCGTGAGCCTCCGGCCATTGGTGACTGTGGACGCCGAGCATGTGCGGCTGGTTGAGAGCTATGTGGCGCCGAAGCGGAAAAGGCCGCTTGTTGGCAAAGCCTAACGGCACTGCCGACCCAAGGCACAGGCCACTGAAACTTTCCCCTTCACATCGGCTCTGGTCGCCTCGCGCTAGCTGCCGGCGATGGGTCGGCATCTTCCCAACTTTCCGCCATGTCGTCGCGATGACGTTGGCGAAGGCGCTTCAGCAGATCGCGTGAGGCTTGAATCGCCCTGCGCGATTGATCCATGTTCTGGCGAAACGTGGCGCGTTCCTCCATGGACTTCTGCCACTTCAGCAAGGTAGCCGTAGTCGCAGTAGCGGCTTGAGCGATTTCTATGGGCGTTGCAACCATCGCATCCTCCCAAAAAGGCAATGGTAAACGCAATCTCTATAGGCCCAACGAAGCCCTTTCTTCAATCAAAAACGACCATACGGCATACGCCAAATGGCTATTCGGCGGGCCGCTCGACGGCGGCTTCGTCGACCTCGGCCTCCATCTCGTTGTTGACGGTTTTGGTCTTGCCAAAACCGTCCATCGCCACACCGTCAAAGCCCTGCAGCCACGCGTCGGCATGTTCCTGCCAGTAANTGGGCGCCGTACATCCAGGCGTAGGTGGCGCGTTCCTGATCTTTCTTAGGCATGGCCATTTGCATCATCCTCCCAGAAATCCAGCAGCCTTGCGTGCCGCAGCTTCTCATCGCCTTTTCCTAAGAAAGGAGAGGGTCTGTGGACAGCTGTGGCTCTATCCGGCTGTAAGTTGCCAGACCGCTACGCTGGCGAGGGCAAGGCCCGCTGCGCCTTCGATTGCTCGCGATATGGTATCGAACAGCCGTGGCCTGCTGTCGAAAAAATGCACCAGGCGCTCCCGAAACAAGATCGACAGTACCGCCACGCTGGACAGCGTTAGGGCCACGCCCACCATCATGGTGATTGCGAACAGAATTCCAGCTCCCGGCACCCCTCTGGAAATCGCGAAGGTCATGACAAAAAGGGTCAGCGGGCACGGAATCAAACCGGCCATGACTCCAACGGCCTCGCCCTCATGCTTGTGATGGTGGCCGTGGCTCACCGAACGCCAAAGCATCCAGACGCCGATCAGCCCGAGCAGACCGCGACTCACACCCTCAAGCAGTGGTGCGCGTCCAACGCTGCCCAATGCAATCGAGACGAGCGGCAGGGAGAATACGGCGATCAGCACCGCTGTCGCCACGTGAGTGAAGGACAGCGTAATCGACACCAGGAGGCCGCGCGAAACCTTCGCATCCGAACCTGCAAGGTAAGTCGCCAAGACAGCCTTACTGTGGCCGGGCGTTAGAGCATGTGCCGCACCGAACAGGACGCCCATCGGCAGAAAGGCAAGGAACGCAAGCCAATCACCGCCAACTGAAAGCAGCTTTATCTGATCTGCGAGCGCCAGGTATATGGAGCGCTGAAATTCGACAAGCGCCTGGAACATCAGCCGAGACCGGCAGAAGCGAGTGGTTTCCGGCAGCTGTCAGTGCTGGTGGCCGTGATGTTCGCCATGATCATGAGAGTGCGGATGCTCGTGCTCACCTTGGTCGGTCGAAAACCGGATATTGGCAGCTGCGAGCGCCGGCATGTGTTCGAACAGTTCGTTCTCCAGCGCCGCCGTGATCTTGTTCGCCTCTGAGAGAGGCAAGGTTCCGTCGGCCGCAATAGCGATATCGGCATGTAACTTGTGGCCAATCCAGCGGGCCTTGGCGTCGACGATGCGAGCACCCTGCACATGCGCAGCGGCATGCTGAATTTCGGCCATCACGCCCGGCTCGACGCCGTCGAGCATGCGGGTGAGCACTGAGCGCGCCGATTGCCAGACGATACCGAATATAGCGACCGTGATGAGAAGCCCGATGATCGGGTCGGCCAGCGGAAATCCGAGCCAGACGCCGATGGCGCCGATGACCACTGCAAGGCTGGTAAGCCCGTCGGTGCGGGCATGGTAGCCGTCGGCGACGAGGGCCGCACTGTTGATTTCCCTGCCGATACGGATGCGAAACACCGCGACGGCCTCATTCCCGAGGAAGCCGACAATGCCCGCCGCGGTCAGCCAACCGAGATGAGTCACTGCCTGCGGATTGACCAAGCGCTCGATAGCCTGGTACCCGGCGACGATGGCGCTGAACAGAATGATCAGCACGATAATGATACCGGCCAGATCCTCTACCCTGCCAAGGCCGTAGGTGAAGGTCCGTGACGGCTTGCGTCGTGCCAGCATGAATGCGATCCAGAGCGGAATGGCGGTTGTGGCGTCGCCGATGTTGTGGATCGTATCGGCCAACAGCGCCACGCTGCCTGACACCAACACCACGGCCATCTGCAATGCCGCCGTGATGGCCAAGGTGACAAACGACCATTTGATGGCCCAGATGCCGCGGTCGGTGGTTGCAATCGTTGCGTCAATGACCCCGTGGGTATGGCCATGCGAGCCATGATCATGAGCGTGCGCGTCATGATCATGTGACCCGAAGCCGAACCAACCCAGGACGCGTGCGCCGATACTGGTCATAGGTATTTCGCCAGTTGCTTGAGCTCTGCCAGCGAGTTGCCTCCCGCTTTCGTGTCGGTCAGACAATGTTCGATATGATCGTGGATCAGTTCTCGCTTTGCGCTGCTGATGGCGCTCTCCACTGCATGGAGTTGCTGCGCTAGGTCGACGCAGGATCGCTGCGCCTCGAACATGCCAAGCACGGATGCTAGATGCCCCTGTGCGCGCTTTAAGCGCTTCACGATAGCCGGATGAGAACTATGGATGCCTTCGGACATGCCCCACCGGTATCCCCCCCGGTAGGATGCGTCAAGTATGATGTGAGCGCAGATCGGCTCTTGATCAGCCACCCCGCAGGACGTGTATCCATGGCGCTGAAATCGTCCATCACCCCGCAGCAGATGAAGGAATTGATCGCGAAGCACGGCAACCAACGCGAGACGCTGGAGCGGGAAGCGAAGGCGCTGCGGAAATCATGACCAGAATTGCGGACCTTGGGCCAGCTATCCCCGGCAAACCTCATGACCCTGACTGGCAGGAGCATTTCTATGTGTGCCCCATCTGCCGCCAGCAGGTCGACCGCGCGACTTCCGTCAGGTGATGTGGCACGAGAAACCGGACCACGAGCCCCTGCAGTTCGACCAATGAGCGCCGGCCGCACGCGGCTAATTGATTGCCGCGTCGATGCGTTTGCCGAAAATGTCGGCCATTGAACGCGAATACGTGGCGGTCAGGTGGTCCGTGTCGCGCCAGACAAAAACATTGCCGATAACCGCGGGGCATACGTCCCCGGGGCATACAATGTCGCTGAAGTCCACGAGCGGCACATGCGGGTAGAGGCGCTGGGCAACTACCACGGGATCCCGATCACGTACCGATTTATATGGAACGGAGCAGTGGCGGTCCCGAGCCATGCATCGCTCCGGGTTCGTTCCCCAAGCTGGTGTGTCGGCTATTACCACCACCTTAATGCCCAATGCCTCGATGCGGCGCCATAGCTGCACCAACGTATCGCTCACGGGCATCTGGCTTCCGTCGTCGGGATAAGCACGTAAAACATCTCTCTGCCCGAAAATGATGATGTCTGGCCTTTGTTGTTGAATAATTCGCAGCATATGCTGACCCCAGGTCAGGCAATCTGGAAACGGACGGTCGCTGTCAGACACCATGATCATGGTAGGAAATAGCGGGCATCCGGGCTTGGTAAAACTCTCCGCATTCCAACCTCGATCCGACGCCGCCACCTGAAACGCCGGAAGCCAGTGCTCTGCGTGCGAATCGCCAACCAGGAACACCTTGAGCCGCCCATTTGGATCGCCAAACTGGCAACCGACAGGTTCGCCGTTTTCACGAGGCGGGCGGCAGATGTCCGTTTGTGGCTTATCCTGCTTTATTGTCGGCAGCGAAGGAGCATAGGCCGCTACGGTCGGCACCGGCCTGTTGGTGAACAACGATCTAGCCCCTGGATAGTCATTCGGGTTTTCCGAGATCAATGCTTGTTGCCGGGCAATTTCTATCGAGACAGCGCAAAATGCGATTAGAGGCACCAAGGGAACCGGGGCAAAAACGGCCAGCCACTCGACCAGTCGGGGGCGTGATGGCAACGATGCGCGGTGGCGGAAACGATCCTCGACATGAACCTTGGTGATGGCGGCTAGACCGACGCTTGCTGCAAGGATGGCCAGGCCGCCCCAAAGGCCGATCGCTTCGCCACTTTGCTGGGTGAAAAAAACGATGATTGGCCAATGCCAAAGATAGAGCGAGTAAGAGATGTCGCCGAGGAATTGGAACGGTCGTGACTTGAGCAAAGCAAAGGCGCTGAACGACGACTGGCTTTGACCAGAGACGATCACCAACGCGGTACCAACGGTCGGCAACAGCGCCGCATAGCCGGGGAAGGGTGTCTTGGTCGAGAACAGAAAGGCGGCTGCGAGAATCGAGCCGACGCCGGCAAACCCAAGCAATCGCCGCGCTCGTTCCCCGATCCGTGTGTCGGCTGACCCCAGCACCATGACACACAGCAGAGCGCCCAGCGCCAGCTCCCATATGCGGGTGTGGGTGACAAAATAAGCCCGCGCCGGGTCGACAAGCGTGAGCCATACCGAGGCGGCAATCGAGATGATGAAGATTGCGCCTAGGACGGCGACGAGCAAGGGCCGCCAGGGCCTGCGGAACTTTCGAGAAAGCCACAGGACGCCGATGATCAGTCCCGGCCAGACAACGTAGAACTGTTCTTCGATCGACAACGACCAGTAATGTTGGACGGGGCTCGGCGCGCTCGTCATCGCCAGGTAATCAATCGCCTTCGCTGCGAGCCGCCAGTTCTCCAATTGAAAGGCGCTATGCACCAGTTCATTCGTGCCGTCCCTCCATAGCGCGGAGGGTAGATAGAGCGGGGTCGCCAAGCCCACCAGCAGAAGCACAAGCATCGCGGCAGGCAAGAGGCGCCGCGCCCGGCGAACATAGAAACCAAGTAGGTCGATTCTTCCGGTGTCCTCCACCTCCCGCAGCAAGACGCCGGTGATCAAGAACCCAGAAATGACAAAAAACACGTCAACGCCGACATAGCCGCCGGGGACCAGCCACGGCCAGACATGGAACAAAGCGACTGAGCAGACAGCGATAGCACGCAGCCCCTGGATCTCAGGCCGGAAATTCGACTTGCTCAAATACTTGCTTCCGGTTGCTGCTAGGCTCGCGCTTATACAGAATGAAACGAATGGAACAAGTAGCCCCCAATAACAACCTCATGGCATCGGCTGGGACCAGAAAAGCGAAAAGCCCCGGACACCGTTAGGCGCCGGGGCGAAGTCGGATATTGGTTTCATGTCGTCGCCAATCAGCCGCCGCGCAGCGCCCGCCAGATATCCGACCAGTACGCGGTGACAAGGGAGGCTAGCGCCGCTGCGGCCATGCCGGTCACACCAAGCGCCCCGAGCCCCATCAGCTTCCACCGGGTGACCTCCGCTGTCACGGCCTTCACCTCGGTCATGTCTTCACTGAGGGATTTCACCGCGCCTTCGGTCTGGGAAAGACGCTCCACCAACTCGTCGGTCTTGGCGTACATCTTCGATCGGCTGGCGGCGGCGCGCTGTTCGGATTGCTCGTAGCTCAGCGCGGCCCGGGCGTCGCTATCTTTGATATCGCGCCGGATCTCGGTGACGTCCCGCTGGACGCCCTCCATAGCGGCGACGAGGCCGCCTACCATCATCTCTAGGCTCTTCGTCGCCGATGTTGGCATGTCAGGCTTTCCAGCCGCAGAGCTGGGCGCCCTTTTCGTTGTGGGCCAAGACCTGATTCACCTCGCCGTCCGAAAGCGCCGCGATTGCTTCGGCGGACAGGCGGATCGGGTGCTCGACCGCGCAAAACGAGCCGCCTATCGTCGTGCAGCCGGCAATCGCCATGAAAACCGCAAGAGCTATTGCTTTGGTGACCATTTGCCCAGCCTCTCCCGGTTGACGTCCGGCGCGCGGCCGGCGACAGCATCATCGATCTTCTGGCCTTCGGTTGCCGCAGCTGCGTTGTCGGCCGCCTGCTTGTTGCGTTCGGCCTTGGCGCCGGCAAGCCGCTGTTGAAAGCCGAAGGCAAGCGCGCCGATGATGGCCGCGCCAATGGCTAGGACGGTCGGGTTGCTCAGGAACCATGCGATGACCGCGCTCATAGCGGCCACCAGAACCAGACGGCAAACCCGGCGATGATAGCTAGGCTGACAGCGCCGACGGTGCGCAGCAGCCGATCGAATGCCGGGATGAGCAGTTCGCGGAAGCCCTCCATCACTCAGCCACCTCTTCCTTGATCTGGCGCACCGCCGCGACGATCTGGGAGCGCAGCAGGAGCAAGATCAGGATGAAGACGATGAGGACGCCGCCGCCCGCAAGAACGGCCTTCCAGTCGATGCCGGCAAGCCAGCCAAGACCAAGCGCACCGGAGCCAAAGAGGCCAGTCAGCCAGGACAGGAATCCGGATTTCTCCTTGACCTTCTGCTCCACCTTTTCGGGGACAACAGGCTTAGGGACCTCTACCGGCACCCTGATCGGCGGCGGCGCTGCGGGCAGTGTAGAGATCAGCATTGCATCGCGACGCACGGCTGCCATGCGGGCCGTCCAGCCTTTGCCGAAGGTCGGCCACAGCAGTTTGCCGGTCTTCTTGTTCTTGGCCCGCCTCATGAAGGCCAGACGCGCATCGCAATAGGCGTCGATGATGACGCCGGCGGGCTTGGCGCTGATCGCCTTGAGGCTGTCTGGTCCCAGTCGGCCGTCAACCGTTGCACCAGCCACGCGCTGCAAGTATTCGGCGGCGCGCTTAGGGCCGGAATTCACTGCGAAGTCAAATGCGGCATAGTCGACACCGCCCGGAAGCTCGGATCCGTGCACCGCATCCCAGAACTGCCGGCGGTAGACCGTCGCTATCTGGGCATCGGTGATAATCTTCAGGTCGGCCTTGGTGCCGGCGGGTTTGATGTAGGCGCGGAAGGTCGCCAGCGTCACGCCCTTCATGGTGGCGCCGCCCGGATCGGCCGGATTGTCCGACCAGCCGCCTTCGGGTTTTAGGACGAGCGTAAGCGCCCGCGCGAAATTGCGGTCCATGTGTAAGCCTCTTGAGGTTGCATTTGAAAGAAGGTAACCGCTATTTAGCGGCAGGGCGGGATGTCTAAATGTCAGTATTTTCTAAGTGGTTCAAAGACGCGCGCGCGAAACTGCCCGATAATGTGTCCGTCGGCCGCCACACCTATGGCGTCACTTGGCGGAAGGTGCTTTTCCCGACTAATGAAGCCCCCCTAAATGTCGGTAGCTTCTGCTCTGTTGCTGGCCAAGTGCTGTTCATGTGCACCGGCCAACACCAGACGAAGAGTGCCACTTCATTCCCGATCTATAGCCGCGTCCTGAAGCAGCCTGAGCCTTTACCCAACGCTGGGAAGCCTGGGGGCATCACGATCGGCAACGATGTTTGGATTGGCCACGGTGCCATCATATTGCCAGGCGTGACAGTCGGCGACGGCGCTGTTGTGGGTGCCGGCTCCGTCGTCGCCAAGTCTGTCGAGCCCTATGCGATAGTGGCCGGCAATCGCGCGCAAGTTGTCCGCAGCCGGTTCCCTGCTGATACCGTTGTGCAATTGCTGGAAATACAGTGGTGGTTGTGGGACGACGATAAGATCAAGAGCGAGGCAGCTACTCTCAGCGGTCCGATCGAGACTTTCATTGCAAAGCACGCCACTCGATGAGGGACGTTTTCGGTTATATCGCGTATGGCGAAAACGAATTGTACCATCGCGGCGCGTTGCTGAGCGCACTCAAGCTTTTGTATCATTGTCCAGAAGCAAAGATCATTGTTGCGACGGATAGGCCCGAATTGTTTGTCGGCTATCCCATGGAGACGTTGCTTCTGACTGACATGCAGAAAGAGGCTTGGTCCTTCAGCGGTCAATATCATTTTGGCATCAAGGCCCGGGCGCTGATCAAACTGCTGAGGATGACCGACCGCCTCATCTTCATGGACTCAGACCACTACCCAGCAGGATTTCTATCCCTTGGCTTCGAAAGCATTTCGCCTAAGCATTCAGTGATGCGACGCCTAGAGAAACCCCACAAATGGACGCCTGTGCTGGAAGGGGAAGGCCTTCGAATCGGCCAACATGTTATCACGGGCCGCGAACCTATGTGGCAAAGTGGCATTCTCGGAGTGCATCGAGACAATCTTCCCGCTCTGATGGACGCGTATCCACCGATGCTTGCTGTGCATCAGATATCGAAAATTGACGCTGCGGAGCAGTTCTGCATCGGCACAGCCTTGTCCTTGGGGGGGCGGACGATCAGCCCGCATAAGCTCAAGATCAGGGACTATAATACGCGAGGGAAGAAGGCGTTCGCAGAACCTCGTGTACATCGCTTCTTCGATGCATACGCTGCCGAGCCCGTTGCACGGCAAATCGTCGAAGCTGGCCGATATCGAGTGTGGCGGACGCCGGTGGATATCATTCGCCAAAAACTCAAGGCGCGAGGATGACTGCAGGATCAAGCCCAAGAGCACGGACTAGCCCGACTGCGTCAGGATCGTCGCTGTAAACTTCCGGCCGATCCGGCGCGAACCAGCGGGCAAAATAGATTGGGTTGCCCGCCAGGGCGGCATAGGCCTGCGACATCTTGCCAGCCTCAATAATCCGAGCCTGCACAACCGATTTTGGCACCATGCGACGCTCAGCAGGCGGCGCGCTCCACGCTTTGCCATCCCAGAGTTGGCGGGCATCTGCCGGGGCCTCCAAGACCTCAATGCCATTTTGAGGCAGACCGACGTTTTCACCGTCAAAGCCGCCGAGATAGACGCCATCCGCGTCGACGAAGAATTTGGTCATATCTGCCGATCCCTTTACTCAGAATTTGTGATAGGTGTATGCCTTCGCCAAGCATGGTTTTCGCCGTGAGGCAGAGATGTTTTATTTGGGGTTGGCGGTCGGCTTTGCGTTGGGCATCGTGGCAATGTCAGCTGCCGTTTATTATTGGACGCACCATGATGATTTTGAGATCAGGCGGGGGGAAGAGCGTTAGCAGCATAGGCCTTCCGCCGGCTAGCTGCGCACGCCTTGAGCTTTGGCGAAGTATTTTGTCATGGGAAACCTCCGGTTTGGGCATTGCCGCCCGTCCGGAAACTTACGGAAGCGTTTCGCCGTCAAGAACGCGCTGGTAGAGGGCCAGGTAGGCTTTAGTGGTCTTTTCGATTGGGAATCGGTCAGCAGCCGATTCGCGGCAGCGGAGTGCGGACATCCCGCTGATCTCGTTCAGGCCGGTCGCGAATTCATCGTTACTGTCGAAAAAGCGTCCGGTCTCTGCGTTAACTGTTTCAGGTAGCGCGCCGCGTCGAGTAGTCAGTACTGGAGTTCCGCATAGCATTGCCTCGACCGGCGCCATGCCGAACGGCTCATCCCAAGAAATCGGGTTGAGGAAGGCTTTTGCCTCGCCCAACAGCCGCAGCTTTTCGTCACCGTCGACAGTCCCCGTGAAATTGAAACGACGCGAAAGGCTTTTGAGGAACACGCCCCGAGTCTTGCTACGCCCGAGCAACTTCCAGCGAGAGCCGCCGGCAACGTCGAGATCGAAGTCAAATCTCTTGGCGAGGTCGACGGCGCGACCGAGACCCTTTCCCGCTCTTGCGATACCGCCGAGAAACAACAGCCGACCGGTCTTCTTGTCGGTGAGCCGGTAGGCATCCACCGGGAACCCGTTGTAGACGAATGTCTGCCGGCCCTGGTGCCGGGCGTGGCTGGCGCTAACGAAACTCCAGTTCAGCCCTTCCCTTGGCGTATTCGGCACATAGCCGTGCAGCGTGTAGAGCGCTCGGTGACTGGTCTCGGCCTCGTACCAGCCGTTGAAGTGCACAATGTCGGTATCTGGCGGGATTGCCGCCACGCTTTCGGGCGCAGATGCAGCGTGTCGAACCTCACAAAGGGGATGTGTAGAGCCATGGGCGGCAATCAGCGTGACCCGATGCCCCAGACCGACCAGCGTGGTGGCCAGCCAGTCTACTTGGCGCTGAGTGCCACCGTAGCCTTTGCAGGGTATTTCGCCTTGAACCACGACAGTAGCATGCATTTCGCAGGTTTAGACGGATTCCTATTCAGCAAGCTAGGCCCACGCCCTGAATACCAGCCTCCAGCTTGTGTTCGTTATGTTGGTAAGGCTTGCTCCGCTTTTGGCCATAATTCGAAGTGAACTGGAATTGGCGCCAATTCGAACATTCAAATTGGTTGTATCCGGAACCATGCTGATGGCCTGCACGGTAGCGTCAGTAGTGTTCAGCATAGGATTAATGGCGACTTCATCGCCGATCGAATACGCCAAGTCCGCAGTCGTGCACTGGATGACGGCGATGTAGAGCTTCGGCTTCACCCCTAGCCCATGCGCCAGCGTCAATGTGCCGCCGGCCGTGATGGTCTGCTGGGCGCTCTCGTAGGCTTTCTGCAGAAGCGCCGTGCTCGACTGAACGTAGCGGGCGTCTTGCTCGGCCTGAGACCACTGGATTTTAAACCAAGCACCCCACACGCCGCCGTTCTGGTAACGGCGCCAGATGGTGGTGTTGGCCGCCGTGGCATTCACAAAATCGTAAACCGTTTGGGTTCGGTAGCCGGCCGCCCCGTGTGCCTCGACCGTGCCGATATTCCACCCGGTGTTTGCCGCAGGGGCGTTGGCCGCCCCACTGCCCATATACCAGCCGTTGTCGAGCGCAGTGTTCCAGTCGGTGATCGTCTTAGCCACCACACCGAGGCGCGCGGGGAGGTTGGCATCAGAGATTACTGCGACTGGTTGGCCAGACGCGCGGATGTAGGATCGAACACGCCAGTTGCCACCACCCAGGGACTGCGCCACGGCGGTATCACCGGCTGCGGCAACGATGTTGGCGGCCCCCGGCAGGATGAGCGTGGCGGCATTATGGGTAAGCGTCGCCGCTCCGGAGAAGGTCAGGAAACGCAAGACGCCGCTGGGCAGCACGCCCAAAGCGGTGATCACCGCCGCGCCCGACACCGTGACGGAGACACCGGTTGCCGCGGCCAGATCAGTCGTCGCAGCTGATGCGATGACACTGCTGGTCGTGTGCAGAGCATCATTGCCACCGACCGCCGAGCTCGCGCCCGTGCCGCCCATCGTGATTGGGCGCGGCGTGTTCATGATCGACAGAAGATCGGCCAAGAAGGCGTTGTACTTCCCGCTCTCGATCGTCGTGTTCGGAATCGCCGTTGTGTTCGGCGGCCATGACGTGACGCCGGCTCCATTCATAGGCATTGGCAGCACCTTTTAATATTTGGGGTTTGCTCGTATGTTCCGCGCCTATGCGCGTCAGAATTCTTCAGATCATCGCCGCCGTCGTCACGATCGGCATTATGGTCGTGCTGCACGACGTGATTGGAGGGTTTCTCCGAAGCTTGGAGCCCCAATTCGTCATCGGTCTTGCCGTTGGCGTTATGGGAACGACGGCGGTTTTCGTTGCGCTATTGCTGTGGGAGCGCCGATCGCTGGCCTTGCGAGAGGAGCAGAGAGCGCGCGACCTTATCGACCTCTGAGCCTGACACACCGGAACCACGCCCAGCACGAAGAAGGGCTTCAAGCACATCCGGATTGTTGCTGGTCAGGATGCGGGCCATGGCGGTGCGCGTAGACTCATCCTTTATTCCTCGAAGAGCTTCGACAACGGCATCAACACCCTTCATGGCAGTGGCCCGGGTCGCTCCCGCTACTCCGCCAGCCATGAATGCTTGCGGCACGCCAAAGGCTTCGGCACCTGAGCCGGTAAGCTCTTGCTGGGAAGCCTGGCGGGCGGCGGTGAGTGAATTCCGCGTCACGATGTCCGTGGTATCGGCGAAGTGCTTCTCGCGATCGAGAAGACCGATGATGCGGTCGGCTCGGTCCTTACCGAAAAGCGTTGCAAGACGACTGCGGTTCCAATCGCCTTCGCCCTTGATGAGGCGCTGAAGGGCAACGCGGTCATTTGCGTTAGTCCCCACGATGCGCTCAATCTCGGCACGCGCCCCCTCGCGCAGCCGCATAGGGACAGCAGACGGGCCGATCTGCATGCCTTGCGGCAACGCACCTTCCTGCACTTCTTGGGCGAGCTCGGCGGGCCTCGGCGCTTCCCGGCCGCTGGACAGCACCTGTTGGCCGCGTCCGACCGCCTCCCGCTGGCGGGCCAGCTCGGCAAATTTGCTGTCGACTTCTTTGATGCCGGGCACGGAAGCGCGCAACTCGTCATCAACAGCCTGTCTGGCCGTCTGAAGCGCGTTGCGGGCGTTCGTTTCCACCGTCGTTTCCAGCATGCCATCAATAGCCTTGCGGGTTTCAAGCAACGTAACGGGATTGCTTTCCAGTTCTTGGGTGCCGGTGCGGTTCAGCATCGTGCGAACACGCTGTAGACCGCGCTGCGCCTCACCGCGAAGGGTCTGGAGTTCCCGATCAAGATAGGTGGCGATCGGTCGCGGATTGACCGGCGAAGCGTTGGCAAAGGCCGCCCGATATTCCGGTGACAGGTTGGCCTGGTTCACGTCGATGCCGGCATTGATGCGCGATGGGATAGGGGCTGGGCCAAGTTCCTGGTCGATCGTGCTGGTGATGCGCTGGTTTGCACCGGCATTGCGCGCGTCGACGGCCCCGCGAACAATGGCTTTGCCTTCTCCGGGCAACGCTGCCAAGCCGCCGGCCTGCGAACGAAGATTTTCGCCCAGATCCATGATCATTCCGCCGGGGCCGAGCTTGTCCATCTGACCCAGCGCGCCGGCATCGAGCGCGTCGCGCCCTGCCGCCCTTGACAGCATCGCCGCGGCAACCTTGTCGATGCCAAGTTCCTTGGCTGCACCGCCGAGGTTCCAGCCATCGGCAACATACTTGACGCCTCGGCCGACGAGAGGCCCGATAGCCGGGGCGAGCACACCGAGGCCGGCTCCAGTAACCGCGCCAATGCCTGTTGCCGTAGGATCTCCACCAGAACGGATTGCCGCATCGGTTCCGTTGATAAGTTCGCCGGTCAAGGCACTGGCGCCGAAGCGCAACGGCGCCGACGCCACGCCAATACCGAAGGCCCCAGGCGCTGCCGCCATCGCCGGGATAGTGCCCGCGACAGCGCCCGTGACTTGTGACGCCTTGTCGAGGTTTGGGTTCATCGACTTTTCGGCGACGGTGCCCGCTTGGATGCGCTTCAGAACTTGGTCATAGGTCTCGTCAGACGCTCCCGCGATTGTCGCAGCAGCTGCACGATCGACGCCGCCCCGGATCATTGGGCCCAAGATCGGGATGCCCTCCAGAATCCCGCCCGAGGTGGTGCGCATTTTGCTCAGAGCATCGTCGCCCTCGATCCTGTCGGTGAGCGCATTGTAGCCAGGTGGTGCGAAGGCAGGAACGCGGTTCGGCTGCAACGTCTCTTGATCGACCCCGGCAATCGCGCGCTTTTGCTCGGGTGACAGCGCATGCATCTGTTGGGCGAGCCCAATGCCCGCTTGAGCGCGGGCATCCGGACCCGAGGATGCGCCCGCCTGTCCGAGGGCGCTCAGTGCGGTCTTCTCGTCGGGCGCATCGACTTCGTAAGTCTTGCCGTCTGCGCCTTGAATTTCGAATGTTGCCATTATGGTTTGACCCTGATCCGCACGCCGTTTCCTACATCTTTCCAGCCATCCGGATTTGACGATGGTGCCGGAGCGTTCGGCTCGGCCGTCGTCCGGTCGACGGAAGCCTTGATGCCTTCCAGCATGCGCTTCAGCTCTTTGACGCTGTTGGCCGCCCTATCACCAGCACCGCCAATTGCGGCGGTGTAGACCTGGCTCGGAAGGTTCCATGCGCCGCCGTCCTTGGTCACGTCGACAACCGGGTCGTAGATCATGTTTTCCATCAACTGGAGATCAGGCCCGTTGAGGACGCCCAGATTGAAGAGTTCCTTCATCTGCAACATGATGCCCTGACGGACGGTGTTCAGATTGTCCTTGGACGCGCCGGGCATTACCTCGATGCCGGTCTTGGCGACCAGCTCCGAATAGCGGTCGAGTTCGCCGGTGATGGCATCGAACGCCTGGTTGACCGAGGAAACCCGGTTCCGCTGTGTTTCTGTCGGCTTCATTGTGCCGGGGATGACGGCTCCTGCAGAAGGAGCGGCCGAAGGCGGCGCAGCGACGGCGGGAGCCGGTGCCCCAGCAGCAGGAGGCGCTACCTGAGCGGGCGAAGTCACTCCTGGTGCGGCTGGTGCGGCAGGCACGGCACCACCACCGGGAGCCTGTAGCCATGCCGGAAGGTTGGGCGGCACCTGAATAGGCACCATGCCATCAGGCGTCTGCACCATCTGCGTCTTTGGCTGCGAAATGATGGCGTAGGCAGTCGCATATTCTCGCGAAGCGGGATCGGCGGTCGAGAGGATGTTCCAAGCCTGGGCATCGAGGCCGTTGCCTTCGAACTTCGTCGGGCCGCCGCCTGAAATGCTTTTCGTCTCGCCGCTGGCCGCATCGAACAGAGTGTCGTCGTCCAGCTTCTGCCACTGCTTCGGCGGAACGGCCAGAGACTTGCGCGCAGCCTGAATTTGCAGCTGCCGCAGAGGATCGGCATCCTGCATTTTCTGCTGGAGCATCATGTTGGCCATCGCCTTTTGTTCGGGCGATGCCCAAGGGTCAGCGGCAACCTGCATGATCTGCTGAAAAGACGGACCGCCCTGACCGGGCTGGATAGCGCCGCCACTGCCGCCAGCCTCTACCGGGATGCTGGACAGGTCTTCCTGCGGAGACATCGCCTGAGCGACCTTCTGGACGCCGGGAGAGGCTGGTGCAGCCTGCTGGGGCTGCTGAGCGCCGGCGAGAGCCGCAACGACCGGCGACGGGGCCGCTGCCGCCGGACCGGGCTGCTGAGCCGCGCTGAGGGCCTGCACGACGCCACCGCGACCGCTGAGGGGCTCCGAGCTCATCATCGTTGACAGGACGCGCTGGCCGGCCGGCGTGGTCGCGGCAGGATCACCGGGGCCGGGATTGGGCAGCGGCGCATCGGCATTGACCGGGATCCATCCCTGATCACCAGTCGCGCCGGCCATGCCGGTCGTTTCGACAAACTGATAGGTCTTGCCGTCGGCGCCGCGGCGAACTTCACCAGCTTTTCCAGATCCTTGCGGAGCGCCGGGATAAGTCGGACGCGTTGCGGGTGCCATCGGGTCGTTAGGATCGAGCGGAGGAAGGCCGCTGGGATCATACGCAGGAGCCGTGGTGCCGGGCGACATGGTGGCGAGGCTCGGGGCCGGTGTCATACCAGCGGAGCGATCGAGCGAGGCAACCTGAACTGGGTCTTGTGACTGCTCCTGCTGGGCCGCCTGCGTTGCCTGTGCGGGCGTAGCGCCGGCGCCAAGCGCCTTCTGATAGGTCGCAACGAACCTGTTCGTGTTTGTCCCCTGTTCGATACCACCGGGAAGGCTCGTCCACGTCCCGCTTAAGACCTGGCCGACGTTGGCGATTGCGTCAGGATCGCCGGACTGAAGAACGTCATCAAGCACTTGGCCCGTCTTGGCCTTGTAGGTCTTGGCGGCGAGGTTCCATGCCGCCTTGTCCTGGTTGACTGGCGAGAAGTCGGGCAAGCCAAGTTCCTTCGCCTCATCGTCCCATGTGGAGCCCAGAAACTGATATTTGCCAGCGGCCGACGAGGTGCGGCCAGCATTCGGCCCTGTTTGGATGCGCACCGCCTGGTTCGGATGGTGGGAGAAATCATCGAATTTTCCGCCGCCATAGATGACGTTGTAGCGACCGCCGCTTTCTGGGCCGGAAATCGTGTTGAGCAGCGCCTTCTGGTAAGGCTTTGCGTCCTGCCATGCGAGTTGGTCGCCGCCGTAGTCGGCCGCGCCGCTCGCGGAGGCCGCAACTGGAGAGCCCGGAGCCGCCGGGAATGTGCCAGCGTTGATCATGCCGCCAAAAGCATCGGTCGCATGGGCTTGTCCAGCGGTCTCTGCCGCGTCGGCGGTCCTGTTGAGCACATTCTGCACGATGCCATCGCCGAGCGCATTCAAGCCCTCGCCGATGTTCTGCGGCGCGCGCTGAGAAGACATCAGCGCCTGGACAATTGCCCGCTTCTTGGCGACTGACGCAGGCGTCTCGCCCTTCTCGGCATCGAAGATGAATGACAACGCCATGTCTCAGGCCCCCAGCGACAGAGCTTTGCCGTAGTCGACCTGGCGATAACCGTCAGGCCGGCGCGAAACAGCATCGGGTCGGACCTTCTCGACTTCGCTGGCCATGAGCCCAAGCCGCATCGGAGCGCCCTTCGCCTCGCCTTTGTAGTGGAACTTCCACAGCCCCATTTCCGGGGTGATGTCGGCGAGCCGTTCCTTGTCCTTTTTTGCGTCGTCGTCGGACAGTCCGATGAGCTTGCTGCCGAGACCAAAAAGACCACCGACCAAGCTTCCGGTCTGCGCGTTTTTTGCATTCACTGCGTCGACGCGCTGCTGGTAATTCTGGTTGATCAGCCCAGCGTTGTCGGTTGTCGGAATGGTGCTGCCGGTATAGCCGGCGGCCTGTGGCGAACTGACCTGCGATCCGGAAAGCAGCGCCGTGATTTCGTTGATCGGCTGGTTGCGGATTGCCTGGCCCTCCGCGAACGCCTGCCCATGCCCCGAAAGGATTAGCTGGTTGTTGGCGTCATTGACGTTCTGGCCCTGCTGGGCCATCGCACGGTCATAGGCGGCCGAGCCGAGCTTGATGCCCTGATTTGAGAGCTTTGTTGCCAAGGCATCCTGTTGTTGAGCCAAGATCGGATCGAGGCGCGCTTTCCCAAGCTGCAGCAGCCGTGCTTCGGTGGCGTCGTTCGAGCCGTCGAACGGCTTCGACATATAGTCTTGCAGGAACGCGGATTGAGTATTGGCCAGCGTCCCAAGGTTCAGCTGGGCCTTGTCGGTTTGATCCTTGATCGCCTGCTGCGCGGCGGAAAGCGTCGTCGTCGCGGTGCGCGTCGGGATTTGATAGGTCTTGCCCGTATAGGGGTCAGTGATCGATTGCGTGCCGCTGTTCGTATAGGTGATCGTGCCATCAGGCCCGACCTGATTGGCATTGTTCAAATATGAGTTGGCAATAGCGGTCGAGATGTTCGTCCCGGTCGACGCCGCGGAAGTTTCCTTGGGATCTGGCGGCTTAGGTGCTGAGGCTTTACCCATTTGTCTTCCTCGTGAAACGGCCGTTGCGCCAGTCTTCTTCAGTGAGCGTGAAAACGTAGCCGTCTTCGTCGCGGCCGCGCATGCGCTTGATCAGGTAAGGGGTGAAGCCGAAGGCCTTCGCGATCCGAACCATGCGCTCGTTCTTTGCGGAAACCTGCAGAACGACCATCTGGCAACCGATCTGGTCGAACGGATACGAAAACATGATGTGGCGGACATCCGCCGTCAGCCATCGCGGCGTTTTCGAAGCGCTCGAAATCTGGATCAGGCCCGGTCCTGGTTGAAAGTCATGAAACACCATGCCGGCGACTAGTTCGCCGGTTTCGTCATCGCCCACGCCGATCGCCTGGCATTTGCCGAAGCCGGTTTCGCAGCCCGGCGTCATGTCGGCCACGAACCGAGCGATCGCTTCGCTATGGCCGAAAATCAGTTTCAAACGACCACCGAACCGACTTCATAGGTCATGTCGATCGCGACGAGCTCGGCATCAGGGGTCGGAGTGATACCGCATGTGACCTGCACCTGAGGCGCGATGGCAAAGCCCGTCAGGCCGACAGAGACCCATTTCGTGGAAACCGTCTTCGTTGCGCTGGCGTCCCACTTCGCAACATCCCAGAGGCCCAGATCCCATTCATCGAAAACGACATCGTCGGCAACCGACGACGGCGCCGACGGCAGCGAGACCTGATAGTCCTTCGAGACTGAAAGCTTGGCGATGAATTTGCGGCTGGCCAGAAAGACCGTCCGCGCCATGTGAACGATCTTGCTCCGCGCCGGCGACTTCATGTGATCGAACAGGCCAACATAGGTGCAGGTATAAGGCGAGCCATCATCACTGCCGCTGACCTCGCACTGCATGATCTTGCCGTCCGACGTCCCGAAATACGCCCAGCCGTCATGCAGGACTAGGCATCGCGTATCCCAGCCTGTGTAGTCCGCCCATGCACCGGTTTGCAGGTTGACGACGAAGCACCTCGCATCCTGTCCGACATCCGCCGGCAGCGAGACGATTGCCATGTTGAACAGCGGCCACTTCAGGATTTCCCAAGGCAGGTTGGCGCGAGCTGCAGCTTCCCTGCGCCAGTCCGGCTCGATGTTGCGCGAAACGCTGATCATCGAAAGCGCCGCACGGTCTTTCTGGATAGCTTGGGAAATCGGAATGATACCATCATCCATGCCGATCAGCAGTTCGCCACCGGCTTGCATCACTGCGCGCTTGCCGCGAGGCGGCGACATGTCATAGCGGCCGACGAGCGACCAGCCATTCGGATCGGCGGGGTTTGCACCCTCGTAGACCGCTACCTCGCCCTTGGTTGAAACGAATACGCATTTGTCGTCGACGCCGTCGCCGGCATCAAGCGACCAGGTGCCGCCAAAAAGCAGCGATCCGCCCTTCTGGAAGACACCGGCAAGTGAGAGATCGACGGCGGCGCCGGCAATGGTATCGACTGGTAGGAACCACGCCGTGAGGCTGTTTTTTTGGATGAAAAATTCGCGGTTGCGATAGGTCCAGACGTGCGAGAGCTTGTTCGTGGCAATGGTGCCCAGCGCGGCCACCGTGGTCCATGCCGTGCCGTCGAATTGGCGCATGCTGTCCGTGCCGTTCACCGCCGACAGATAGTCGCCGCCAGCGGTCTCGAACTGCACATAGGAGAAATAGCCGCTGGTCAGCCCGGAAACGACGGGAGCCGGCGCTACATTGGGGTTGGCAGGGTTCGTGACATCGAAAATCTTCGTGCCATCCGCCGCGAACATGAAGCGGCCCGGCGACGCGTCATAGGACATCATGCTGACCACTGCGGTAGTGCCGATCGTCGCCTTCTTCTTCTCGCCGCCACGCAATCGGATGCCGGTTGTCGTAGGAAACCAGTTCTCGAGGACGCGGGCACCCTGCGGCTTCGACGCAGCGAGGTTTTCGTTCGAAATCTTGCCCCGGATCGGTGCCGGAAATGTAAGCGTGCTGTGACGCTGCTGCGATTGGGCAGCAACAGGAACGCGCCTGAAGCCGGCCCTCATGGCGTGATTACTCCCGGAAAGGCAAAGTCGGCGTCAATCGTCGAGCGGCGCCGACCGACGGCCAGGATGTTGGAGCCCTTGTCGGCGCCAGCTGAGACCGCGATGGCATCCTCGTAGGTCGCCATGTCCTCGGAATAGGCTTGCCCTTTGTTGGCCTTCCATTGCCAAATGATGCCGAGCTTCAAAACGCGCTCATCGAGGCGGAACACGTCATCGTCAGCCGTGAAAGCTGCCTTTGTGGCGCCGTCCTTGTCCTTCACGATTTTGTTGGTCAGGTAATAGAATTGCGCCGTGGCCAGGTTGGGGGTGGCGGGCTTGATCTGGATCTGATCCCCGATCATCGTCCATGCGCCAACAAGGATTTGAAAATTCTGCACCGCCAGGCCCAGCCACTCGTCGCTGTCGGGATAGTGCGTGAGCGACGTGTAAGGGCTTGCCGAC
Source organism: Mesorhizobium sp. L103C119B0 (assembly GCF_000502235.1). Lineage (NCBI taxonomy): Bacteria > Pseudomonadati > Pseudomonadota > Alphaproteobacteria > Hyphomicrobiales > Phyllobacteriaceae > Mesorhizobium > Mesorhizobium sp. L103C119B0. Next base: position 230,866 of record NZ_AYXE01000007.1, read on the forward strand.
GGCCAGACACGCGCTTTCTTCAGCATGCGCTGGTAATCGGCCGGGAGATTGAGGCCGGTCGAAACGCCGTCGCCAGTGAGCGTGGCAAGCGTCTTGAGTTTCGTCCAGTCCCGTGTGTCGAATGCGATCCTCTGCGCCATCTCGTTCGCGAGCGACTGCAATTCGATATGCTCGCGGTCGGTCGACGAAAAGACGGCGGTCGGCACGGTCAAGCCGATGACCGTGCAGACATCCTTGATGACGCTGAGGATCGTCATTGCGATCAGTCCACCATCGCCAGTTCCTTGGCCGCAGCGACCAAGGTGTCGTGGTTCGGATTGCCGCGTGGCCGGGAGCCGGTTTCGTTGGCGATGTAGACCTTCAGGGCTTCATCATCCATCGCCTCGATCTCGGCAGCGGTTGGCGGCGTGGTCTGCTCGGTCTCTTCGTCGCCGTCCTCGTCCTCGCTGGTTTCCTCATCCTCCTCGCCGGGTTCATCGTCGGCGGCGGTATCTTTGGCCGTCGCAGTGGCGCCCTCCAGTGGCTTTCCTGCCTGCATGAACTCCTCGCGCAGCCGGCGTTCATCCGCCAACTGCTGGGTCAGGGCCGCGACCTGGGCCGCAAGGTTGACGATGTCGGCGCTGCCGGCCGCATTGTCGAGATAGGCCTGCGCCTGGTTCTTCAGTTCGCGGCCGCCCATGCCGAGCTGCTTGAGCGGGGTGCCGTCCAGCGAAGCCAGCTGCTCGACTGTGTGGACGCCGAGAGCCTTCAGTTCGCGGCGCTTGCCTTCCTTCAGGAACGGCGCTTCGGAAAGCGGCGTGCCGGAAAGCGGCTGAGAGGTGCCGTCTTTGAAGGCGAGATACTGCTTGTTGTAGAGCTGCGCATAGGTGATGAGACCGCCGCCGGCCGCGATGCTCTCGCGCGTGGCGTTCGGTTCGGCATCATGTGCCGGATAGGTCGCCTTGGTCTGGCGGTTTGCCGGGAATGAAAGGTCGCAGACCTCCATATCGGTGAAGATCGGCCGGCCGGCGGACCTGCTGGCCTGTTCGTTGGGAATGACGTGATTTCGGAAAACGACGTTGACGATGTTCTGGTTCGCGCTCATGGCGAAACTCCTGTCTGAGAGGGTGCAAAGAAAAACGGGAGCCGAAGCCCCCGTTTCAGTGTCCTGTTGGAATTGGCCGGGTTACGCGGCCAGAGCGTCGTCCACGTACGGTCGATCGATCTCGAACTCGGCGAGACCGGCAGACGGTACGCCGACCGCAGAAGCGCCCTTGGCGTTCTTGACGCGGTCCCCCGCGACAACAGCATCGTCAACGCTGCCGGCGGTTGCCGTGGCGTAGACGTTGGCATTGTCGAGGAAGCCGACCAGAGCCTTGCCGATCGCCTTGCCCTTGATCTGATACCACCCGAACTGGCTGGCGACATTCGCGGACATGGCGACAGCAACGGAACCGATCATGTCGGGGCCGAGGAGCACCGTCGACCAATCGTCAGGATTGTAGAGCACCCACGAGCCGAGACCGGTGGTGGCGACGCCAGCGAGATAGATGAACTCGCCGACGCCGTAGACCGGATCTTGCGCCTGGATGATCTGACCAAGCCAAGGGCCAGGAGTGGAGCGCCCGGCCGCCGTAGAGGCCGGCAGCGTTGCGGCGATCGGCGGAAGGCCGAGATGCGGAGTGTGAGGAACGTAAGCCATTTTTCTGGATCCTCCTTTACGCGGCCGGGTTGCTGTCGATGAGCTTCCACTGGAACAGCGGATTGTTCATCGTCAGTTCGCCCATGAAGCCGATGTACTGGACATTCGCGTCCTGATTGATCGGCATCATGGATTTGCCGATCTTGTTGAAGTTGCGTTCCGGGTGGTAGCGGAGCCAGAGCGTGTCGGTGTCCAGACCATAGGTCGTGTTCGCCGGCATGTTGGAGCCGATGCCGCCTTCCTGGACGATTTCAGCGGAGCGACCGGCGCCGAAGTATTTCAGCGACGTAAAGCCGAGCTTGCCGAGCCCAGAGACATCGTTGACGCGCTGGATTGCCACGGTGGCCGCGTCATAGGCCGCGTAATGCTCCGGCGACATCAGCAGGAGATCGGCGGCCCTGGTGCCACGCGAGCGCTGCGTCATGATCGAGTTGAGCATCGGGCGGATGGTGGTCGCCGTGACCTGCGTTCCGATAGCCGGGAAGGCAGAATTCGCGTCGAACACCGAAGTGCGCCAGATCGCATTGGCGCCGCGATCGATACCGGCATAGACGCCGGAATTGACCACAGTCGGAACCGCCAGCTGGAGGCCGCCCAGTTCCTTGCCGCCGAAGCGGGTGCCGTTGCCGTGGAGCGAGATGTCGACCTCGTCCTGCAGCTCACCTTCCGCAGCCTCGATATGAGACTCCAGAATGTCCATGAGCTGGTTTTCGCCCTCGTTGTTGAGGATGTCCTCGTTTGCGAGAGTGACGGCGACGGCGCACATTTTCGGCGAGTATTCGGCGTCGTTGAACAACTCGGCCGGAACCGGGTTGAGGAAGTCGAAGCCGTTATACCAGACCGCCGAACCCGTCTTGGTATAGAGCAGGCGCTGGCGGATCTTCGGGCCGGAGTATTCCTTGAACTTGCCCTTGCGCTTCAGCACGTTGAGCAAGGCGTTGGAATTGGAGACCAGGTCCTGGTAGCCCGAGGCTCGATCCTCAAGCGCCAGAGACAAAATCTCCTGGTTCTTTTCTACGGAAGTAAGAGCCATGTCGGCCCTCCTTTATGACGGGGATCACCCGGCCTGAGCGACAGCTCGGCGGAGCGAATCCTTGATTGAGGTTGAAGCCCGCTTCGTTGCCGGGTCTGAGCCAGCCGAGGGCGCGCCTGTGATTGATTTCTGGCCCTTCAGGGTCTGAGCCTGGGGGTCTTGAGCGGTGCGCGTCTGAGGCGCTGCTGAAACTGTGGTGGTCGATGCGGCCGGGTCGGGATTGAGCATTTCCGCAAGCTTGTAAGCTTCGGCCAGATCGGCGGTTTTGCCTGATTTCAGGAAAAAGGCGATGTCTTCGGCCAGGTCCTCGAAACGGGGATTGTCAGCCGCGAACTTCTGCACCTGCGCATCGATCGTTGCGACGTGCTGCTGTTGCATCGTGTTGGTGACGCCGCCGACGCTATGCTTCAGCGTCTCGATCTCGCGCTTGAGCTGCTGGATCGTCGCGTCATTCTGGCCCTGCACCTCGTCGGGCTTCTGGCCCATGACATGCGCAGCGAGCTGGCGAAGCGAGATGCCTGCATAGTCGCAGACGGCCTCAATGCCCTTCAGCGGGTCCGAGAGTAGCGTCCGCTCCAGATTGGTGTAGCGCGTCATCGCATCGCGCATGGTCGTGTTGTTCTTGGTGGCCAGTTCGTGGAAGTCCCGGACCTTCTCGAATTCCTCCGCTGGCACGCGGTGCTTTTCGATGCCGGCTTCAAGCTCGCGGATCGAGCGGTGAACGGCCGCCTTGACCGGGTCGGGAGCCTTCTCCCATTCGGCCATCGCAGCGGCGTCGCTCTTGAAGCGCGCGGGAGCCTCGGCATGGCTGGTTTGAGTGGCAGGCTTGCCGGGCTCAGTCTTGGCCGTCTCTGCCGTCTTGGCAGGCTGCTGGGTGGTGTTCGGGTCCTTGGTCGGCTTCGGATCGGGAAGCGTCTTGTCGGTCTTGTCAGCAGCCTTCTCGCCCGGCTTGGGCTGGGCCTCCACTGGTTTCTTGCCGGTGTCGGTCTCTTCGGCCTTGGCCTTCTCATTGACCTTTTCGGCCGCAGCCTTCAACGCTTCGCGAGCGGTCGGCGCCTTCTTTGCTTCCGGTTCGGGCTTGGGCTCGGCGGTGTTGGGTTCGGTGCTGATCGGATTCGGCGTCTGCGCGTCGTCGGCAACAGTCGAGATTTCGGCGGGCGCCGAAGCGCCTCCGTTCAAGTCTTCCATGGGATTGCTCCGTCTGAGGGATTGCTGGTTACTGGTGGTCCTGGCGCATCAATTCCAGCGCCTGGTCGATGTGCTCGCGCGTGATTCCGCGCAGCAATTTCTCTTCCATCTTCGCCCGAATGTCGTTCGGGATGATGAGGGACAGCGCGCCCTCAAGCATGGCGACACACAAGACAGCCTGCTGGCCAATATCGAGGCGACTGGCTTTGAATGATGCCTCGATCGCGTTGGCGAGGCCGGCGCTAATCACGGCGCCCGGACCCGTTCGCCGCGGTCAAATCGGGCTTTTGCTTTCAGCACTGTTTCCTTGATCGCCTTACGGTCGATCTTCGGACGCTTGCGGGGCCGCAGCCGTGCCGGATCGTTGCCAACTTCCTCGAGCCCGGCGGCGCGGTAAGTCGCGCGAAGAGCCGATTTCGAGGTGTAGACCTTGCCGTCGTGCATCGACTGGACTTCGGACATGGTGTCCGAATTGATCATTGGCGCCGATAGATGCGAGCGCTTCGGCTTGGCGGTATCCACCTTGTGGAAAACCTGCCGGCCGTCGCCGAGATTGATCCACGTGTAAGCCATCACAGGCCGCTGGTCCGCTTCAGCAGAGTTGCAACGCCCGGGTTCACATTGCTTAAAGCAAGCTTGTGCGCATCGAAGACACCGGCGTTGATCTGCTTGGCCAGTTCCTTTGCCTGCTCGCCAGGCACCCCAACGGACATAAGCCGGTCGACGTTGCCATTGGTGAGGCCCGCGTTCATCTGGCGGGCAACCTCGATTGCCACCGGATAGCTCATGCCGCCCCGGCAGAGTTCATCAGCACTGACTGGCATGGCATTGTCCTTTTCAAAGTTGAGCAGCAGCTGGCTGAGGCGCGGCGTTCTTCTGTGCTTGGCCGAGCACCTGAAGGCGCAGCTTTTCGATTTCGAGCTGACCCTTCTGCATGTCCTGCTCGTGCTTCTGAGCTGCGGCGGCCGCGTTGGCCTCGATCTCGCGGATGCGGATATCGGCCTCGCGCTGCTTTTGCGCGGCATCAGCGTTGATCCGGGCGATATCGGCCTCGGCCTTGGTTCTGGCGATTTCCGCGTCGCTTTGTGACTTGGCCATTGCGGCGTCAGACTTGGCCTTTTCCACCGCCATCTTGCCTTCGTTGGCCTTGGCGTCAGCTTCCGCTCTGCCGGCACTGGGATCTGGCCTAGGCTGGGAACCCATCGCCTTCATCTGCTCCGCAAACTCGTCAATCGTCGCATCCATGCTGCGACCGGGACGGAACGGCGCCATGGCGAATTTCAGCACCTCGGCAGCGAAGGGAGCCGTCTCAGGTTGTGCCTGCACCATCGGGCCAAGCTGGGCGAGCGTGCCAGCAAGCGCAGTCAGGAACTCGCTGCGGCGCTGCTTCTCGGCATTTTCGTCGGGCTGGATGGTGCTGTCGGTCTCGATGTCGAGACTGAACGGCCGGATTTTCTGATCGTGCAGGAAGTCCATCACCTGGTCGATGGTGACGGTCTTTTTCAGCTCCTCGATCTGCTTCGTGATCTCGGCAATCTGGCCCTGAGCCTGCTGCATTATCTGCTGCGCGGCTTCCGGGTTCTGCTTCGCCATCGCGGCGATTTCGGGATCACGCGACGCGCCCTGCAATTCCTTCTCAATGCTTTTGGCTTGGGCCTCCAGCGGCTTTACCTGCTTGGCGATATCGGCCTCGCTCGGCAGTTCCATCTGGCTCATTTCCAGCAGCGTCTTCGACTGGAAATTCTCTGCCATGACCTCGGCGATGATGCGCGCCGCGTCGCGAGCGATGCGCACCAGCTCGTTCTGCCGGTCGCGAATGCGGACAGAGCCGTATTGCGTCTTGATCTGCTGCGCGCCGAGCGTTTCGTTCGGGTTGCTCTCGCCCCGCATGATGTCCGACAGGCCGCTGATCTGGTAAATGTCCTCGATGAGCTGCTTGCGAAGCGCGATCAGCTGCGTGATGGTCGACGCCACCATGTCGGTCGGCAGCCAGACAACCGTGTCCTTGGCCGATCCATTGCCGAACGCGGCCCAATTGCTGACCGGGACCATGATCTGGCGCGGATCGCGCGTCTTAACCGCGGCCTCGATCGCATCGCCGATTTCGCCGGCGCCGGCCGGATAGAAACCACGCACCTGAAGCGCTTCGGTCAATGCCGAAATGCGGTTGGTGATGTCGTTGATTTCCTCGATCTGGTCTTTGTAGAAGACGTAATCGGGAACCGGGATAAGGCTCTCCGGCTGCAACGTGCCATAGGCCGGCTGCGGACACGGGAAGAAGTTTTCCAACGTGAGGTGCGGCGCGCCCTCGTCCAGCACGACATCAACGCCCGGTGACAGCCACACCACCTTGTTTTCGGACTTCGACCACAGTTCCCAGACCCGCGCCTTCAGCTTGCCGTCGGTGTTGTTCTTGTCGTCCTTGCGCTTGGCGAACTCGGCATCCTGATAGGCGTTGCCTGACGTCGCCTTGAAGCGCTTGCGCATCTCTTTGCGCGTCATCCATGCGCCGCCCGCGACCCAGTCCACTTCCTTCCAGTTTCGGGCGGGATCATGCACGAAGTCGCGACGGTTCTTGTGCTCGATGCAGACGGTTTCGGTGTAGCCGTTCTCTCGGCTCTTGGTCTCGTACCGGATCCACATGCAGCCGCGCGCAATCGTGGCCAGGTCGTCTCGCACCAGCCGCATCACGCCGTCAATGTTCTGCCGATCGAACGTCACCGCCGTCGAGCGCTCGACAAGCTCCGATGCCGTGCGCGGGAGCGGCCGACTGTCCTGAAAGCGCGGCGCGACCACCGGAACCGGTGGGCGGGAATACATGGAAGGCTTCAGGACTTCGATATTGGCCCAGAAGATTTGAAACTCGCGGTCGCGGGTGACGTTCGCCAGGCGCTCCAGATCGGCATACCGCTTCTGGATGTTGGTGCACCGTGTCTGATAGTCGGCAAAGCCGGCCTTCTCCTGATCCGTGATCAGCTTCAGCCAGCCCTTGGAGGCCTTCGGCTTCAGCGACGGGTCGACCGCATCATCTGCGGTGTTGTCGATCTCGTCTTCAGTGTCGTTGATCATATGCGAATCCTTCGACGCCCGTTGCCGTCGTCAGGCACGCCGGGAAGCTGGACATGGCCCTGGGGCACCTTGGGAGCCGGCGTCTTGGTCTTGGCCGCCCATGGCCGCGACATGCACGCGTAGCGCGTCTCGTCGGCCGCATGGTCTTCCTGGTCGCTGTTGAGGTCTTCCGGGTTCGCCTCGTCGTGCTGCAGCGCCGGCAGGGTCCGAATCGTGTGTATGCAGGTTTCGAAGAAGAACAGCATCGCCCGGCCGTCCTCGTCGCCAGTCAGTCGGCCGCGCAACTGATCCCAGCCGCCCATTGCGCCGCGTCCAGCCGTTCGCTTGTTGTCCGCGCGCCGGAAGGTCGATCCGTTAGCGTTCGTCCCGTTCGCCATCCTCTCGGCCAGCGATGGCCCGCCGTCCTGGCTGAACGCAGCAGGGTCAAGGACGCCGTAACTGATCGTGTCGTCATAATCGCGCTGGCGGACACCGGCCCCGACCGCTTCTGCATGCAGCTTCAGACCAGTGTTGGGCAGATAGCGACCCGATTTGTCGATCTTCACGCCATACCATTCGCGGTACTTGATGAGCGCGCCGCGTGGAATGACGATGCCGGGCGCGCCAGCCACGCCAGACGGCACAATCGTATCGTCGGACGCCACCGCATACCAACCAAAAGAGAACGGCTTGGCGCTGCCCCAGTCGCCCGCCCTGAAGCGTGTCCAGTGGTCTGGAATGGCGAATGGTTTGACGACGTGCCGGCGTCGTTCGAAGTTGTCGAAATAGGCGCCCTCAACAACGTCCCAGTCGCCATAGCGCATTGCGCGCACCAGGCTCTCCGAACCGAGACCCATCAGCCGGCTTTCATAGCCGGGATCGTTGTCGTTCATTGATGGGTTGTCTTCGAGCTGCGCAGGGATGAACTGCCGCTGCATGCCGCCTTCGCTGACTTCGGCCTTGTACACCTTCAGCGGCAGGACGCCGTCAATGAACGTTGCCTTGACGAACTGGTGACCGATCCCGCCCGGATTGGCTCCACAGAGGATGCGCGGGAAGCGGCCGGCGTATTGCGGCGGAACCTTGATCCCGACCATGCGCACGCGGTTGCGGAGGAACCGGTAAATCACTTCGGTGAAGTGGGTCAGCTCGTCGATCAGCAGCACATGGATTTCAGCGCCCTGATATTTGAAACGGTCCTTCTCGTCTTTGCAGTGGCAGAGATAGATCCTCGATCCGTTCCAGAACCGAATTTCATCCTCTACGATGGTGACGAACCCGCATTCCACCCAGCCGGCGAGCATCTGGCGAAAGCCTTGGGGGCCTTCCATGTGGTTCTTGATCAGGTCGTCGCGGATGCGGCGGAAGAGATAGACCTGAAGGCCTGGGATTTCCGCGCACCAGGTTATGGCGGCCGCGCGCATCAGGTGCGACTTGCCACCGCCGGCAGCACCGCCATAGAGCGCTTCGGTTGCTTCCGTCTCGAATGCCAGCGCCTGCTTGTCGTGCAGGTCGAGATTGATTTCAGCTGCGGCTGCGGAGGCGGACATTGACCACCGGGACGAGCGCGGCGCCGTCCTTGCCAGTGAGCTCGACGCGTTCCTTGAACATGCCAAAATGCTTGCCCAGGTCGACCAGCGCCGATTTCTTGTCGTGCATCTTGATCTTGATGCCCGTCTGGGTAAGCGAGACTTCAGAGACCGCGGCGGCCGTGTCGTCGTCAATCTTGTCGCTGCCGACCAACTCGACCGGATAGATGCCGAGACCATTCGGCTTGGCGTTCTCCGATTCCGTGTCGATCGGGCTGCGGCCCCACTGCACCGCCTTGCGAATATCGGAAAAGGCAATCTTCGCCAGCTCGGCCACGATGCGTTCCTGAGTGACGCTGAGCTTTTCAGCGATGGCTGCTTGCCGCGCTGCGATGGCCTCGCCAACCATAACATTCGATAATAGGCGCGATCCTTGCACCTGGGCTGTCAATTCGCTGTAGCCGGCCCGCTTTGCCGCCTGTGTGGCGTTCAGGTCGATCATGAATTCTTCGATGAAGCGCGCTTGCTTCGGGGTCAGCTCTGTTGCGGGCATTGAGGCACCTTGCGGTCTGAGCGCATGCGGAATTATACGTTTGAACCTTGCGACTGAAATGGTTCGTTGGGGCTCGTGTTTGGGAGTGGCGACCGTGGACGAGAGTACAAATGGTGTTCGTGTCGAAAGGATCGACGGCCAATGGGCGGTGCAGATCTTTGAGAACGGCGAAACCACCCAGCATCTTTTCGAGAACGAAGAATTTGCCAGGAATTTTGCGGCCGGTCAGCTGATAAGGCTTAACTCCCCGCCTATCCAGCCAAAGCGCAGGCAGGAGCTACCCAGCGATTCGTAGGTGCGCCGCACCTCTAAAGCGAAAGCCGCCCGGTTGGACCCGAAGCGGCTCTAAATAATATGCAGTTTCTGCGCTTTTCGGTTGCGCGATGCGCAGTTTCTGCGTATATTCATTTCGCCGAAGCAATCCCGTTTCGGCAACGGACTGGAGGACACCATGAGCTTCAAGCTCACCTTCCACGTCCGGTTCGGCAGATGGAGATTGGCTCTCTCCATAGGCCGGTAACACCGGAGCCGGGTGGGGGTCCAAACCTCACCCGGTCCCGATATAGCGCAACGCAGGGCTCAATTCAATGGAAGCGATGAACGCACAACAATTGGAATGGCTCCGCAATGATCTTGGCTTGACGCAAACACAGATGGCCGAAGAGTTGGGTTTGAAACTGCGTGCCTACCAAGAAATCGAGGGGGGCAAGGCGACCCTTCGTAGGATGCATATCCTTGCTGCAGAACGGGTTGCATTGGCGCACGGCGCGAAAGGAAAGATCGGGGAAGGATCGATGTCGGATATTGTGTCATTCGACTGGTATGAACAGCTGATGGCAGACGCGAAGGCCTTTACCGATCCGCTTGTGTGATAAAAACCGATGCGCAACAAAAAACCCGCCTCATTCGGGCGGGTTCCGGCGCAAATCGTCACCGTGCCCAAATCTCTACCATACGTGACGGCACGTTTCAACTGTTGTGACGGGTTGCGGACTGCGACCCGTAGTGAAAAACGAGACGTTCCAGACCCATGCGCAAGAGCTGGGCCGGAATGTCTCGGACCACGTTCTCCCGCTGCGCCACTTCCTTGATCGACATCCCGAGACCGCATACCGCATCGATTACAGCCAGGATCTCGGGATAGACCAGAGCTTGCCGCGCCCGCGCCATCACCGCGTGGTTGTCGATCAGCTTGGCCGGGACACTCGCACCGGATCGGCCGCCGTCGACGCGCTCGCCCATGCCCATGGTCTTCAGGCCCTCGCGCGTCGCCAATTCGAAGTCAGCGCGATAGCGAGTACCCGCGTCCCGCTGCTTGTATGTCAGGCTCGAAATGCCCTTGAGGGGATCGACATTGCGAACCCGGGCTATGCCACCCGTGCTGATATAGCCGCCATTGCTGACATCGTAGACGCGCCTTGCGTCGGCGGTGCCGGCAATGAGCCGGTCGCGACCGTGATCGTCCTTCTGGACAGCGAAGTCATGGCCAAGGTCTCGCCGAATCTTCGCCTGTTCCGCTTCGCCTTTCCGCATCTTCGGAACGGTCAGCTTGCTGTTCCTGCTTTTCGTCATACTGGTTGTTGCTCCGGGTTGCGCTTCCATAGTCTGTCCATCAGTTGATCGTACCGCTCCGGCCCGAGGTGCTTGAACTCACATTCGTGGAAAGCTTGCGCCAGCATCTCGTGCAGATCGTTGCGGATCGTGTCCCAGAGGATCGGGCTTACACCCTTCCATGCCATTTGCTCTTGCCGCAGCTTGAAGGCGCGACGGATGTAATCGGACAGCGCCTGGTCACAGTCGAAGATCGCGTGATGGTACGCGTCATCAAGTTCAGCCTGGGAGAGCGTTTGCATCATGACGCCTTCCGCTTGCCGAAGGGCAGAACGTTCGAGCCAGGATTATTCTTACCGGCCCCTTCTTTCCTTGGGGTACTATCTGAGGGGTACTTGTCTGCAATGGTTGCAGTGACAGGACTGCAAATTTTGCAGTGACAACCGGGGTTATGTCCCTGCAATGGTTGCAGTGACACATCGCTTGTTTGCGACGTTATCTTCTTCAGCCGAGATTTGGCCTTTTGTTGCCTCAAGCGCTCTCGATGGAAAGCCGTCATGGCCGCGACGTGCTCGATTGCTTCATCCCGCCAGGGATTGATCAGCTTGAACGCGTCAACGGTGCCGGAGCCGCCGGCAGCGATCATGTACGGCCTTTTGGCTTCATTCTTGCCGGCGAGACGCGTTCGGCTTGTCCAATATTGCCGTTCGCTCAGTCCGGTTTTTGCGCAACCCAGCGTGATGGAAAGCCATGCTTTACCCGAAGGCCATTCCATGACCGACATATATGCCGCCAACAGTTTCAAGTCGGCAGCAGTCATCACCGGGTCCGCGTTGGCTGTCTCGATGAGGTCAAGTTTGAAAGAAGCTTTCGAGGTGTCGAGTTCCTTTTTCATGAAGTGCCTTTCTTGCGCGCTGCGTTCGCCATGACGGCTGTCAGGGCTCGCTGCACGGCAAAGATGCTTGATCGTTGGTGAAGGTCGTTGAAGTCCGTCCCGATATCGGGCGGCATGCCAAAGGGCAGCGACGTTTTGCGGGCGTAGTATTCGCTGGCGCCGAGGCCATCGAACTGCTTCAGCGGCTTGTCATTCTCAGCCGCGATGAAAACCCGCCCGCCGCTGTGGCCAGCTACAGTGACGATATTGGCGGCCGAGAAGCAGCAGAGGACGGTCGGTTTGATCTTCATCCCCTGCAGAGCGGCGCGGACGGAGAGGCCCGTTGCATAGCCTTCACAGAGCCAGGTATCGACGCCGGTGCTGATCCGGTGGGCAGCGCCCCATGTGGCCCCGCCGAAAAGAAACTTCTTGGTGCCGTCTTCCCAGATCAATTGTGCAGACGCCACTTGGCCGCCGATGCGGGCCGGTATGACCATCGCGGAAGAACAGCCGGCATCGGGCACGAGGTAATCGCCGCCGATCCGACGCACATCTTCCACCCGGATCACCATGGCCTTTTCGTCACGAAACCCTTTCGCGGCCAGGTAGGGGTGCGCGGCGATCTTGGCCGTGGCGATCATGTCCGACGCTAGTCGGGCAGCGCGTGCCGCGTCGGCCTGCTTCTTGCGCTTTGAAAACTCGATTTGCTTTGCGATTTTCTGCCGATCGCGTTTCTCGACCTCCCCACCCATCCCGACGGTTACAGTCTCACCGGTTTGCCAGTTGAAGGCCGTGACGTGTGTTTCGTTGATGATGACGCGCCCGTCGCCCTTGCCGTTCTTCCCGGACAGCGTGTCGGTGTGAAGCCACTTGCCGTAGCTGCGTTCCTTTGGCGGAATGATGCCGACCGAAGAGCATGCGTCGTCGATCGCGTCTTCGATGCTCATGCGGCGCGCCTCGGCTTGTTGCGGAACCGTTTGATTTCGCGTTCGACAAGCTGCCACTCGTCAACCTTCACCTGGCTGTGTTCGCAGGCCGCATCGAACAGGCCATAGGGCAGCTTGCTGCCGGGGTAGATGCCGCGCCAAACGCCATAGGCCCACTTGCGAGACGATTCCTCCCCCTTGCGCCCATTGGACAGGCAATAGGCCAGCGCCGTGTTCCAGATCGACTTCGGATCTTCCAGGCATTTCGCGCGCAGACCTTTGCGCGGCGTGAAGGCGTTCTTGATGCTGAAATCGACATCGATCAGCTCGCCTTCAACGACTTGAATTTCGCCATACTTCGGCCGCTGCCAGCCGCAGGAAACGCAAGCAGCGTGGTGGGGCTCCATTTGAAGCCCGCACTCGCCGCAAAAGTATTTCTGTTTGACTTTCTGGTTGGGCTCCCGAGCCTCGCCGTCTTTCTTTTGAGCGCTCGACAGGCTGTGGACGCCATGTTCGAACAGCCAGGCAGTGTCTTCAGCGAACGTGACGCAGTTGCCGGAGTGATCCAGCCACAGCCCGAAATCTTTGCCTTCGGAAATGCGCATCACGCGCCCAAGCTCTTGGATATGGGACGAGAAGGATTTTCTGTAGGGCCTGCAGGAGATGCCGCACATCACGTCCGGCACGTCGAAGCCCTTGGTCAGTACCGCGCAGGAAACGAGCCCGTGGATCGCGCTGTCCGGCTTGCGGAATTCTTCGATTTTGTCGCGCCGCTCTTTGTCCGAGGCGTCCAGGTAGCTGATTTGTTGAAAGTTGAAGCCAGCCGCGGCGAACTGCCGGCAAAGCTCTTCACCGTGGGCAACGGACGGTGAGAAAACGAGGGTCTTCACCGGACCCCCGAAATGCTTTTGTGTCTGTTGAACCCATGTATGGATCACGTCGCCAATGATTGTTATCCCGCGTTGGCCGGCGTCGGTTTCGTCGTACTCGCCGGTGAACGCCTTCTTCGCGCCCTTCATGTCAGGCGCGACGCACGCTTTGATCTTGAGCGGGGTCAGCCAACCATCCGCGAGAAGCTGATTTGTCGTCGCGCCGTTGACGAGGGCGTCCCAGTGGTCGGCCATACCGTCCGTGAAAGGCGTCGCGGTCAAACCGACGACGATGGCGTCTTTGGCGCGTTCGACCAGCTCAAGATTGGATTGGTATTCGCAATGAGCCTCATCAATGATGATGAGCTTCGGCAGCTCGCTGTCCAGATATTTGCGCCGTCCTACCGTTTGCGCCGATGCCACCTGCACAGGCTTCGTCGGATCGGTCAGCCAGTGATCGGCCTGGATAATGCCGTGGTCGATGCCGTATTTTGCGAAGCGCTCGCTGGTCTGGTCGATCAGCGTGACGCGATCCACGATGAACCAGGCTCGAGAATTCTTGGCTTGGTTTTTGGTCACGAGATCGATTGCGGTCTCTGTCTTCCCGAACGCCGTCGGCGCCACCAAGATGATCCGGCGTGCGCCTTCGCGGATACGCTGCCGCAAAAGCTCTTCCGTTCTGATCTGGTGAGGACGGAGCGATATCTGGTGATGGGCTGGCGGAAGCGCGTTCATACCGCTACCCCCGGCGCTTCGTCGATCATGCGACCGCACGTCGTCAGGAACCAGGACCAGTCCATTTCCGAAACCCCGGCCGGCTTGGTCAGGGACAGATAGCGGGCGAACTGTTCGGCCCATTCGCGAGGCGCGCCAGCTTCAAACTCGACGATCGCGGCACGCTCTTCGAATTCGATGTTCTCGTCCGAGCGCAGATATTCGGCGACGGCCTGACTGTTCTTGGTGATGTACGTTTTCGCGGATGCAGGCAGCTTCTTCGGGTTCACGATCCGCAGGGAGTTGCCGTCCAGCACGATGTTTGCGCCAAACGACCGCACTCTGCTGAAGAGATCGGCCACGTCAGCCAAGGGAAATGACCTCATCATCCGAAGATCGCGGATCAAGGGGAATGACCACGTCGCCGGACCAGCCGAGATCAGTGGCGCGCTTCTGCCACCCCTTTGCCCGCTTCATCCATCCGGCCTTGTCTTCGCTCTCCTGGATCAGCCGGGCGTTGAGGGTGCGAATTTCTTCGTCCTTCCCAGCGATCACAGCTTCGAAGCCGCCTTGCTGATACTGCACCCACATGTCGGCGAACTTTGCGTTTTCCGCCTTGAGCGATGCGTTGTCCGCTTCCAGGCCGCGCACCCGTTCTTCCAGTTCAGACACACGGTCTACACTCTCGACATTCGAGCCGTCGGCTTTGGTCTTAGCGACTCCGCGAGTGGTAACGTGCTGCTTGACTGCATCGGGCAGGGCAGCGCGGGATTGTTCCCGTTGGCGGTCATGTTCGACCTTCGCTTTATCCTTCGCGGCGCGCTTCTCCGCTATGACATCGGTGGCGGCCTTTGCAGGCTCAGCACCCCTATCGATGCGTGCGACTATCTCGGCCTTCACAGCCGGCAAATCGTCCTTGATCGCAGCGGCGTCGCGCTGCGTGATTTGTGCCGCATGCGGCACAAAATCTTCGATCTCGCGGACGACGCGGCCGAGGTCGAGAAGCCGGTAGGAATTACGCCGAGACATTGCGAATTCGGCCTTTACATAGGCTTCCCAGGTCGCATGGCGCAGCGCCTTCCATGCCTCGCGCTCCTGCGCCTCCAGGAGAAGCGCCCACACATTGTCAACGGCTTTGCGGATGCGGACTGTAAGCGCGGCGGCCTCCCGTTCGGTAAGTGAGCGGGTCGCCGGCGCTGTCTTCGCGGTTTTACGGATCATCATGCGGCATCTTTCATAGCGAGCAATCGGCGAAGTTCCGCCAAGGCTTCGTCAACGGTAAGGGCGGATGCCGTGATCCCGGTCGACGGGTCGCAGGCGATCACCGTGCCGTCGCAGGTGCGAACAACAGTGAACGCTTTCTCGCGGCAGGTTTCAGCTGGTGCAGCAAGCGGCGATGGGCGCCGTCGATTGCGATCTTGCCATTTTCCATGCGCCAGACGGTCGTGTAGTTGCAGCCGAGGTAGGCCGCCAGGTTCGAACGCTTCCAGTTCCGGGCGTTGCGGATCGCCACGATGTCGGACGGCGTTATCGGTGCTGCTTCTGCGATGTCGGGCGTTTCGGTCATCAACGTTCCTATGCGTTCGGCAGCTGTCATGCGTTAAGCATAGCACGTCACCGGCAGAAAACAATGCAGCGCGCATCACTCTTTTCATGCATAATGCATCGGAATTCAATTTTCATGGGGATTTTCTATGCCGTCCGAGGATAATCGCGCCAGCCGCCTACGCAGTGCGCGCCTATACGCTGGCTACAGGTCAGCCACTAAAGCAGCGGAGGACCTCAAGGTGCCGGTCGGCACCTACGCCGGCCATGAAAACGGCTCGCGTGATTTCGACACCGAAACCGCTAAGCTCTATGCGTCATTTTTCAATGTCCGGCTTGCCTGGCTAATGCTCGGCGAAGGACCACGTTCGGACGCCGGCCTGAGAGAGCCAGAGCGGATTTCGATTGATGAATGGGACCCAGCCGAGCCTGACCACGTCAGCCACATCGACAGCGAGAATATTGGCGATGACGGCGGCGTCCTGTCAGGTGCGCAGCGCTACACGCCAAAGACGCCAGGAGCTACGCCGGAGATTGATGTAAGGCCCGGTGCCGGTCACGGACAGGCAGGGGCCGAGGTGGTGGCCATATCGAGCGCAGGGACGGTGACCGGGCACAAGGTCGTGAATGAATGGCTGATTCCGGACAGCTTCTTCAGGCATGAGCTGCAGGCGTCGCCCGCCGGCTCGATCTTCATGGCGGTCGTCGGGGATAGCATGGTTCCGACGCTCTATCCCGGCAACCGGATCATCGTTGACACCAGGCAAAGCAGCTTCGGCGCCGACGGCATTTATGTGTTCGATGACGGAGACGGCGAGCCCAGAGTAAAGCGGCTGTCGAAGGTACTGTTCAGCCAGCCGCCGGCGGTCACAATCCTTTCCGACAATCCTGCTCACCCTCCGCAGAACGCATTGCTTGAACATGTCCGAATCATCGGTCGCGTCGTCGGACAGGTCTCGCGCCTATAATTTTTTCTACGCGCGATCGCATAAATCAGTGCGCAATGCATTGACTTGGTTAATGCAGAATGCATTAATGGCTTCATCGATAGAGGAGCCATCCCATGCACACAGCCGCTCATTCAATCTTCGCCGATCTCGCCCGCCCGCTCAATGTCGATTCGGACGGCTCGTGCCGCCGGCTATAACCCTGGACGATCTGCCGATGTTCGCGACCGATTTGCAGATCGCAGAAGCCATCGTCGGCAGGGAAAAGGCTGAAAAATGGACACGCGAGCGCCTGCCAACCCTTGCCAACAAGCCCGGTTTCCCGGCTATTGATGAATTTCACGGAGGGCGCCCGGTCGCCTTGGTGCGCAGGTTCTACGAAAACTATCTCGGAACCGGCCCAACCACGGCAACGGCGCCACCCGGCAAAGCGGACGCAAGCCAATGGAAGTCGAAGACCAGACAAAGGCCCCAGGCCTGAAATGGATCAAGCGCGCCGGCGGGCGCGTACCGCACTGGATTGCCGATGAGAACGACGTCAAGAACGGCTATATCCCGAAGACGGTGAACCTCTACTACCTCGCCGATCAGCCGGAGATGCTCAAGGCAAAGTGCGATGCGCTGCAGGCCGAGATGCTGCTGTGGCGCACCGGCTATCGCGCCGATCCGCTGAAATTCGATGGTGCCATCAAGTCACTGCTGACCATTTACGAGACCCACAAGCGCAGTCCCTATCGTAAGCTGAAGCCTGGGTCGCTCCGGCCTTACAATCACTACCTCAAAAACCTCAAAGCCCACGTCGGCAGCGTCCGCCTCGATGAGACAACCGGGGTTGACCTCATAGACTGGCACGACGTGTGGTCTGAGAACGGGCGATACCTCGCCGCAGCGTCAACTGCCCGTGCCGTGCTCTTCGCTGCCGTCAGCTTCGGAATCATGATGCGTCTGCCCGGTTGCTCGGAACTGGCTGTTGTCATGCGCGAGACAGCGAAAAAACTCCCCCACCCAAAACCCCGCAAGCAGTCTGCCACCGCCAACCAGATCATTGCGGCGCGCGCAGCTGCGCATCAGGCCGGACGGCCTTCGTCGGCACTCGCCTATGCCCTGTGCTTCGAGACAGTGCTTCGCCTGTGGGACGTGATCGGCCAGTGGTGGCCGATGGACATGGGCGGAATTTCCGAAGTGCTCGACGCCGACCGGGATCTGAAATGGTTCGGTCTGCGCTGGGAAGATATCGACGCCGACATGGTGCTGCGCTACACGCCATCCAAGACCGCCGACAGCACTGGCATCAGCATTTCGTATTCGCTGAAGAAGGCGCCGATGGTCATGGAAGAACTGCAGCATTGGCCGATCGAGAAGCGCAAGGGGCCGATCATCGTGGCCGAGGAAAACGGGTTGCCCTGGCGCGCCAAGATATTCGCGCAGCGGTGGTCGGTCGATCGCAAGGTCGCGGGCCTTCCCGTGGCCCTTTGGGCTCGAGACTTGCGAGCTTCAGGCATTACCGAGGGCAGGGCATCCGACGCCAGCCTGGACGATGCCAGCAAGGTCGCCGGCCATAGCGCAACCAGCACCACCAAGCAGTATGATCGCGCCGTGTTGGAGGCCGCCGACCGCTTTGCTGACGCGCGCGTCAAGCGCCGTGAACAGAGCGGTAACGGCAGCGGTAACGCGCGGTAACGGATTAAGAAGTTCGTAAGGAATTTCAACGGCCTGCACGAGCCCTGCTTTAACGCGCCCTTAAACCGCCGCATCTACCCTCCAACCCGAGCGCCATTGACACCGGGAAGACAGCGCAACGCATGGCGAACCGCAGAGACAGTCGCATCGAACCCAGCTTCGAGGGATCGCCAAAGGCGAAATCCGCGGCCGGTTTTTCGGTGAACGAGGAGGATCGGGTCGTGCCGGCCAATCGCAAATCATCTTCGGCGCGCAAAACCTCCAAGGCAAAATCATCGTCACGCGGCAAGCGCGGCAAACCCCGGCGCGGGCTGTTCGGCGTGATGGCGCGGATGTTCTACTGGTGCTTCGTGCTCTGCATCTGGGGCGGCATCGCCGTGGCCGGCATTGTCGTCTATTACGGCGCCAAGATGCCGGCGGCCACCACCTGGTCGATCCCCGACCGCGCGCCCAACATCAAGATCGTCTCGGTCGACGGGCAACTGCTTGCCAACCGCGGCATGAGCGGCGCGGAGGCGGTCGGCCTGCACGAAATGTCGCCCTACATTCCGGAAGCCGTCATCGCCATCGAGGATCGCCGCTTTTATTCGCATTTCGGCATCGACCCGATCGGCCTATCGCGCGCCATGGTGACCAACGTTCTGGGCCGGCGTTTCTCGCAGGGCGGCTCGACGCTGACCCAGCAGCTGGCCAAGAACCTGTTCCTGAAGCCCGACCGCACGCTGGAGCGCAAGGTGCAGGAAGTGCTGCTGTCGCTCTGGCTGGAGCACAAGCATACCAAGGACCAGATCCTCGAAATGTACCTCAACCGGGTTTATTTCGGCTCCGGCGCCTATGGCGTCGAGGCGGCCTCGCGTCGCTATTTCGGCAAGAGCGCGCGCGATGTCACTCTGTCGGAGGCGGCCCTTCTCGCCGGCCTCTTGAAGGCGCCGTCGCGACTGTCGCCGGCGCGGGATCCGAAGGCGGCGGAGGAGCGCTCGCAACTGGTGCTGGCCGCCATGCGCGACGAAGGCAAGATCAGCGCCAAGGAACTGGCCTCGGCGATGAGCGCGCCGGCAACGCGCGCGCCATCCTATTGGACCGGCTCGGAAAACTATGTCGCCGACACCATCATGGAAGAATTGCCCGATTTGATTGGTGACGTGCGCAGCGACATCGTCGTCGACACCACCGTCGACCTCAACCTGCAGAAGCTCGCCGAACAGTCGATCCGCCGGCTGATCGACGAGAGCGGCAAGAAGCTCAATGTCAGCCAAGGCGCGCTGGTCTCGATCGACAATTCCGGCGCCGTGCGCGCCATGGTCGGCGGCTACGACTATTCGACCAGCCAGTTCGACCGCGCCTCCGAAGCACGCCGCCAGCCGGGCTCGGCGTTCAAGCCGTTCGTCTATATGGCCGCGCTGGAAGCCGGCCGCACGCCCGACAGCGTGCGCAACGACGCACCGATCAAGATCGGCAAGTGGACACCGGACAATTACGGCGGCAAGTATTTCGGCAAGGTGACGTTGGCGACCGCTTTGGCGAAGTCGCTGAATTCCGTCGCGGCGCAGCTGACCATGGAGGTCGGCCCCGACGCGGTGGTCGAGGCGGCGCACCGCATGGGCATCCAATCCGATCTGATCGCCAACACCTCGATCGCGCTCGGCACTTCGGAAGTGACGCCGCTGGAGCTGACATCGGCCTATGTGCCGTTCGCCAATGGCGGCTACAAGCCCGACATCCATTTCATCCGCCGCATCACCACGACCGAAGGCAAGGTGCTCTATGACGACAATGGCGGCAGCGCGCCGCGCGTCGTCAAGCAGAACATTGTCGGCATGATGAACTCGATGATGACCGGCACGGTCGAGATCGGCACGGCCAGGAAGGCGGCCTTCGCCTGGCCGTCTGCTGGCAAGACCGGAACCAGCCAGAATTCGCGCGACGCCTGGTTCGTCGGCTACACCGCAAACCTCACCACCGGCGTGTGGTTCGGCAATGATGACGGCACGCCGATGAAGAAGGTCACCGGTGGCGCGCTGCCGGCACAGGCCTGGCACGAGTTCATGGTGGCCGCGCATGAAGGTGTGCCGGTCCGGCCGCTGCCCGGCACCTGGAAGTCGACGCCGCCCGACACCATCGTGCCCGACGATATTCCGTCAGTCGATAACAATCAGGCGGCGCCGTTGCCTGCCGTGGCCGTCAGCCGTTCTGAGCCTGCTGCCGCGCCGGCACCTGCTGCTGTACCCGCACAAGCACCGGTCCGCCGTCCGGCCGAAACCGTCGATGCCGACGGTTTCGACATGCCGGGCGACGGCGGCACCACGGCCTCGATCAAGCATCCGGTACCGCCGGGCAGCGTCGGCGGCCCGACCAAGAAGCGGAAAACCTCAATCCTGGATATTCTCGGCGGCGGCTGAGCGGCTCGTCATTCTAGCTTCGAATCAAATGCGAGCTGGCAATCCGTTCCTCATATGAGAGCTGCGGTGACAATTCGGCCTCTCGCCACCTTCGCGGCATTCGGCTACATCTCCGGCCGGAGTGACAGACATGGCTGAGACCGACATCAGAAAAACCATCGTGCTGACCGGAGCCAGCCGCGGCATCGGCCATGCCACGGTCAAGCGCTTTTCGCGTGAGGGCTGGCGGGTCATCACCTGTTCGCGCCAGGCTTTTGCCGAGGATTGCCCGTGGCCGGCCGGCCCGGAGGACCACATCAAGGTCGATCTCGCCGACCAGGAGGATGTCGGCATCGCCGTCTCGGAGATCCGTCACCGGCTGGAAGCGCATGGCGGGCAATTACACGCGCTGGTCAACAATGCCGGCATCTCGCCGAAGCTCAAGGACGGCAACAGCCGCATGGATTCGATCGACACGCCGATGCATGTCTGGCGCGATGTGTTCCAGGTGAATTTCTTCGCGCCGATCATGCTCGCGCGGGGCCTCTTCAAGGAGCTTGCTGCAGCAAAAGGCTCGATCGTCAACGTCACCTCGATCGCCGGCACGCGCGTGCATCCTTTCGCCGGCACCGCCTATGCGACCTCGAAGGCGGCACTCGGCTCGCTGACGCGCGAGATGGCGCATGATTTCGGCCCGCACGGCATCCGCGTCAATGCGATTGCGCCGGGCGAGATCGACACCGCGATCCTGTCGCCTGGCACCGACAAGATCGTCGAGACGATCCCTCTCAGGCGCCTCGGCGCCACGGCTGAGGTCGCCGACATCATCTTCTTCCTGTGCTCGCAGCAGGCGTCCTATGTGACGGGCTCGGAAATCCACATCAATGGCGGCCAGCACGTCTGAGCACTGACAGACTGCTCATTCGGCGATGGTGAGAACAGCCTTGCCGCTGAAGCTGCGCTGTCGCAGGGCGTCCAGAGCCTGGGCGATGTCTGTCCACGGCACGGTCATGGACACGCGGGTTTCCAGCCGGCCAGCCGCGACCAGAGCGAGCAGCGAGGCGATGTCCGCGCCAATGGCTGGACCGGATGTGTAGTAGGCGAAGGTCTGAAGCCTCGCACCCTCGTGGCCGGGAACGAACTGCCTGAAGCCAACCGGTGTGAGTTCGCCGCTGCTCGAACCGAACATGACAATGGTACCGCCCGGCGCGACGCGCTCGATAGCGAGTGCTAGGCTTTGGCCGCCGACCGACTCGGTGATCAGCGAGAATGGTCCTTCAGCCAGTTCGATCGACTCGACAACCTGTTTGGCACCAAGGCTGCGCAGATCCTCGGCATGCCGGGCAGCGGCGATTGCGGTCACCGCGGCGCCTTGCTCGCGGGCGAGCTGGATCTGGAAACGGCCGACCGCACCGCTCGCGCCGGTGATCAGGACCTGCTGTCCCGCGAGGTCGCCGCCATGGCGCAAGACCCTGAGCGCCGTCGTGCCCGCCACGGGAAGCGTGGCGGCGGAAACGAAGCTGACCTCATCCGGGAGGACGGCGAAGCGGTCGGTCGGAACGGCGACCCGTTGCGCCCAGCCGGCCTCGTCGACCAAAGCCACAACCCGGGCGCCGACGGCAGGCCCGGAGCCATCGGCTGCCGCCCGTTCGACAATCCCTGCGATGTCCTGGCCGGGTATCCAGCCTTTTGGGCGTATGGTGAGCAGGCGCAGTTCGCCGCGGTTCAACGAGGTTGCGTGGACGCAGACAAGCGCTTCGTTGGCGAGGGGTTGAGGTTCGTTGGCCTCGGCAAACGTCAGTCCGGTGGGGCTGTCGGGAGAGATGACGAGGGCGCGCATGGGAAGCCTTCCTGCCGGTTTGTGAAATGCCAGCCACGAACCAGAGCCTATCGACTTCCCGGATCAAAGAATTTAGCTATCATGGCGAATAGTCGCTAAAAGCCGTCAATCATGAGACAGCCTCTCCGCTACCCCTGGGCCAATTTCGACGTCGATGATGTGATCGCTCCTGCAATTGCGGTTCGCGTCGATGTCACCGAAACCAAAGCGGAAGTGGCGACCCATTGGCATCGGAAGGGCCAGCTCGTCTTCGCGCTCGGCGGTGGCGTCACCTGCCGCGTGCCCAGCGGTCTGTGGATGGTGCCGCCGCATTGCGGGGTGTGGATTCCCGGTGGCATGGGACACAGCAATATCGCCACCGCCAATGCGCGGATTTTCTTCGTCTATATCGAGCCGGGAGCCGCCGATCTGCCGGACCGCTGCTGCACGCTGTCGATCTCGCCATTGTTGCGCGAACTGATCATCGAGCTGGCCGATCGCGTGGAGGAGGATGAGGCGAGGGACGTGCTCCTGACCACGATCCTGCTCTCCGAACTGCCGCGCATGCCGGTTCAGCTATTGCATCTGCCGATCTCCGCCGAGCCGCGCTTGCGGCGGATCGCCGAGGCGCTGGCGCAAGACCCGGCCGACCGCAGCACGCTTGCCGAGTGGGCCAATCGCGTCGCGCTGAGTGAAAGCAGTCTTGCCCGTCTGGTGGTGAAGGAAACCGGCCTGAGCTTCGGCCGCTGGCGCCAGCAATTGCATCTGATCGTCGCCATAAGGGAGCTGGCCTCCGGTGCGAGTGTCCAGCAGGTTTCGGGCGATCTCGGCTACGCCTCCGTCACCGCCTTCATCACCATGTTCAAGAAGGCGCTTGGCAAGCCGCCGGCAAAGTATCTCGCCAGCGTCGCGCACAATGGCGGCTCCGCCTTCGTTGGATGATCGATGCGCCTGTGGCAAGCCTCAGGCCGGGGAGGGCTCAATGGCTTCGGGGCGCGGCATCGGCTTTTGCTCCAGCACTTCTTGCACGATGCCGCGGGCGATCTCGCGTTCGCCCATGATGACGGTGTCGGCGCCGAGGCCTTTGAGATGCTCGACCTCGGCATCGGAATGGGCCCTCGCTATGACGTTGATGCCGGGATTCGCGGCGCGTGCCCTGAGCACGATCTGCCCGGCCTCGAACGCGTTGGGGATGGCAAGGATCAATCGCCTGGCGCCCTGCGGATTGGCGGCGGCGAATACACCTGCATTGGCCGCGTTGCCGGAGACGATTTCGACGCCGTCGTCTCTCAGCCTCGCCAGCGTCTTGTCGGCGTCCTCGATGACCAGGAAGGACAGCGATGCCTGTTTCAGCGCCGCGCCGACCAGGCTGCCGACGCGGCCGTAGCCGATCAGGATGGTGTGGCCCGAAAGCGTTGTGCGTGGCGGTGGGCCATCCTCTTTTGCCGCGGCGGCCACCGAGGCCACTTGTCCGGGCTGCGTCGCCGGGCCGACCGGCTTGGCCTCTTCCGGTGGTGCTGCCTTGGCGGCGCGCGCGTCCAGCCATGGCTTCATCCAGTCGAGGGCGAGGAACATCAGCGGATTGGCCAGGATCGACAGGATGGCGCCTGCCAGGATCAGGTCGCGTCCCTGTTGCGGCAACAGCTTCAGCCCGACGCCGAGCTCCGCCAGGATGAAGGAGAATTCGCCGATCTGCGCGAGGCTGGCCGAGATCATCAAGGCGGTTCCCAGCGGATAGCGGAAGGCGATGACGATGACGAAGGCGGCCAGCGACTTGCCGATGACGATGATGGCCAGCGTCGCCAGGATCGGCCAGCCATTGCTCATCAGGCTGAACGGATCGAACAGCATGCCGACCGAGACGAAGAACAGCACCGAGAAGGCGTCGCGCAGCGGCAGTGATTCCTCCGCCGCGCGGTGGCTGAGCTCGGATTCGCTCATGATCATGCCGGCGAAGAAGGCACCGAGCGCCAGCGAGACGCCGAACAGTTTGGCGGCGCCGAAGGCGACGCCGAGCGCGATCGCCAGCACCGCCAGCCGGAACAGTTCGCGCGAGCCGGTATGGGCGACGTAATGCAGGATCCACGGAATGACGCGGCGGCCAACCACCAGCATGACGATGACGAAGGCGACGACCTTGGCCAGCGTGAGGCCGACGACGCCCCAGATGCCGAAGCTGGCCGGCAGCGACAAAAGGCTCGCATGGTCATCGACCTGCGGCTGGCCGCCGAGCACGCCGGCCAACGCCGGCAAAAGCACCAGCGCCAGCACCATGGCGAGGTCCTCGACGATCAGCCAGCCGACGGCGATGCGGCCGCGCTCGGTCTCGATCAGCCGTCGCTCCTGCAACGCGCGCAACAGCACCACTGTGGACGCGACGGAAAGCGCTAGGCCGAAGACGAGGCCTGCGCCCATCGACCAGCCGAGCATCCAGGCAAGGCCGGCGCCCAGCGCGGTGGCAAAGCCGATCTGGACGATGGCGCCGGGTACGGCGATGGCGCGGACGGAGAGAAGATCCTTCAGCGAGAAATGCAGGCCGACGCCGAACATGAGCAGGATGACGCCGATTTCGGCCAGCTCATTGGCAAGACCGGCATCGGCGACGAAACCCGGCGTGTTCGGTCCAACCAGCACGCCGGCGACGAGATAGCCGACCAGCGGCGGGATGCGAAAACGGTTGGCGAGCGCCCCGAAGATGAATGCCAGCCCCAGACCGGCGACGATGGTGGCGATAAGGGGCGTGTCATGCGGCATTGTCTGTGGAGCGCCTTTCGGGAAATGTCGGGTGTGCGCCGCCCGAAGCCGCCGCCTTTTTCAATATGGTGGAGGGGGTGCGGGCGACGCAACCCGCAAGACGTAAATTGGTGGCCAGAGGCACCGAAAACGAAAGGCGCGCGCAGCAAAACCGCTGCGCGCGCCAATACCGAATGATCGATGCGTCACGCCGCCTGCAGCATGGCCTCGATATCGATCAGCGGGCGGTTGGTCAGGGTCTTTGGGATCTCCGCCTGCACCTTGTCGGTGACTTCCTTGTGCAGTTTCTTGCGCATGGTGCCGAGCACCAGCGGTGGCGCGACCAGCACGATGTCGTCGAAGATGCCGTGATGGGCGAGCTTGTAGAGCCGGTCCGCGATCTCTTCGGCAAAGCGTTCCTTGCCTTGCCGGTGCCAGTCGGTTTCCTCAACCGCGCTGCGATGCACGGAGGGGCCGTCATTGTAGCGGCCGGGACTGTCGCTGCCTTGTTCGCGCGTTGCCGGATTGTCCTGTTTCATCTCCTGGAAGAGCTGCAGGTTCGGATAGAGATTGTCGCCCTCGTTCTTCAGGAACAGCGCTTTCTCGCCATCGGCCACCATGACCAGAAGGCCATGTCCCAGGTTGATCTTGCTCATTTGCGCGCTCCTGTTTGAAGGTTCAAATCCAGCCGACGATTGTCTGTTACGGCAGGGGCAGAACGCGTGGCGAAGCGGGAACGTTCCACTTCGTTCGCCGAGATCGCACGCAGCCATATCAAGCCCGATCTATCGTCTATCGGAGCAATGTCCGGAGGTCACGGCTTTAATCTACTAAATTGGTAGAATTTAGAAAAAATAATTTTGCAGCTTGGCCGACTGCCGGATAAAAGAGCCGCAGAACAAAGCCTGCGGCAGCAGCTTGAATCCGCCTGATATGCGGATGTGGAATATTTTTCTCTTGGCCCTTTGGCTTGCGGAAAACCGATTGCCTCCCGTCAGGGGATGCGCGAGTGGGTTCCTTCAGCTTTTTCGCGTCCGCGCCTAAAACTGCCGAATTGTTCCGGAATCTGTTCGTCATGCCGCACACCAATCCCAAGCTCACCGCGTTCCCGGTCTTCATGCGGGTCGAAGGCGAAGCCGTGGCCATCGTCGGCGGCGGAGGCGAAGCGTTGGCCAAGGCGCGGCTACTTGATCAGTCGAGTGCTGTGCTTCGCATCATTGCCGATGTTGCCGACGCCGAATTGCTGAGCTTCATCGCCACGACCGGCGCCATCCGTATCGACGCCCCCTACGACGCCGCGCATCTCGAAGGCGCGGTCCTGGTGTTTGCCGCCAGCGGCGACGAGACGCTCGACCGCCGCGTCGCCCACGATGCGCGCCGCCTTGGCATTCCGGTCAATGCCGTCGACCGGCCGGAGCTATGCGATTTCTTCACCCCGGCGCTGGTCAACCGCGCCCCGGTCGCCATCGCCATCGGCACGGAAGGCGCGGGTCCGGTGCTGGCGCAGATGCTGCGCAGCCGCATCGACCGCATGCTGTCGCCGTCGCTCGGGCCGCTGGCAGCGCTTGCCGCCTCGTTCCGGGGTGCCGCCGAAAAGCTGCTGCCGAAAGGCAACGCCCGCCGCCAGTTCTGGAGCAGTTTTTTCCAGGGTGCACCGGCGCGCGCCGTCGAAGCCGGCGAGCTTTCGCAGGCGCATGACGCCGCCGCCGATCTGTTGCTGTCGAAGGCTCCGGCTTCGGGCCATATCGCGTTGGTTGGCGCCGGGCCAGGTGCTGAGGATCTTCTGACGCTGCGCGCGCATCGGCTTTTGATGGAAGCCGACGTCATCGTCTATGACGCGCTGGTGCCGGAGGCGATCGTCGCCATGGGCCGCCGCGACGCCGAGCGGCTGCCGGTCGGAAAACGCAAGGGATGCCACACCAAGAGCCAGGCCGAGATCAATGCGCTGCTGGTCGATCTCGGCAGGCAGGGCAAGCGCGTCGTGCGGCTGAAGTCGGGCGACCCGCTCGTGTTCGGCCGCGCCGGCGAGGAGATGGCCGCACTGCGCGATGCCGGCATCGCCTATGATGTCGTCCCCGGCGTCACCGCCGCCTTTGCCGCCGCCGCCGACTTCGAGCTGCCGCTGACGCTGCGCGGCGTCTCCTCGTCGATGGTGTTCACCACCGGCCATGATCTGAAGGGCAATTCGCTGCCGGATTGGGCCAAGCTCGCCATTTCCGGCGCCACCGTCGCCGTCTATATGGGCCGCTCGGTCGCCGCCGAAGTCGCCGGACGACTGATCGAGGCCGGCCTGTCGCCGGACACGGCGGTTGCCGTGGTCGAGAATGCCAGCTTGCAGAACCGCCGCCGTTTCCACGGCACACTGGCCGATTTGCCGTCGCTGGAAGAGCGCGCCGATCTGGCCGGTCCGGTGATGACCATCATCGGCGACGCGGTTGCCGGCGCCAACTTTGAACGTTCCGAGCCGCTCGCGGCCCATAACTATGAGGGCGCCGCCAACGCGGCCGACGCAGAGGTCGAGCCATGAAGATACTGACCGCAAACCGCCTCTCCGACGGCATCGCCGTCTGGTACGCCGATGGCGGCTGGGCCGAGACGGTCGACCATGCCGACCTTGCCCATGACCAAGCGGCAGAGGACAGGCTGGAAGCAATCGGCGCCAAGGCCAACGCCAACAATCAGGTTGTCGACGTCAATCTGATCGACGTTGAAGTCATCAATGGCGTCGTCGTGCCGGTACGCTTGCGCGAAAAGATCCGCGCCGCCGGCCCGACCATCCGGGAAGATCTGGGCAAGCAGGCTGCGCGGGCAGCGTAACAAAATACGGGCGGACGCGCCCTGAAAGACGAAACATGTACCGCTACGATGAGTTCGACCACGATTTTGTCCAGGCCCGCGTCGCCGAGTTCAGCGACCAGGTCGAACGCCGGCTGTCCGGCGAGATCACCGAGGATCAGTTCCGGCCGCTGCGGCTGATGAACGGCGTCTACCTGCAGCTGCACGCCTACATGCTGCGCATCGCGGTGCCCTATGGCACGCTGAACAGCGCGCAACTGCGCATGCTCGGCCACATCGCGCGCAAATACGACAAGGGCTACGGCCACTTCACCACGCGCCAGAACATCCAGTTCAACTGGCCGGCGCTGTCCGACATTCCGGCGATCCTGGCCGATCTCGCCAGCGTCGAGATGCATGCCATCCAGACCAGCGGCAATTGCATCCGCAACGTCACCGCCGATCACTTTGCCGGCGCCGCCGCCGACGAGGTCGCTGATCCGCGCCCCTATGCCGAGATCCTGCGGCAATGGTCGTCTGTGCATCCGGAATTCTCGTTCCTGCCGCGCAAGTTCAAGATCGCGGTGACCGGGGCCGAGCGCGACCGCGCCGCCATCCAGACGCATGATATCGGTCTGCATCTGAAGAAGAACGCCGCCGGCGAGCTCGGCTTTGCCGTCTATGTCGGTGGCGGCCAGGGCCGCACGCCGATGGTGGCGCGCAAGATCCGCGACTTCCTGCCGGAAGCCGACCTGCTGTCCTACTGCACGGCGATCCTGCGCGTGTACAACCTCTATGGCCGCCGCGACAACAAGTACAAGGCGCGCATCAAGATCCTCGTCCACGAGACCGGCGTCGAGGAAATCACCCGCCAGGTCGAGGCCGAATGGCAGGAGCTGAAGGACGCCGAGCTGAAGCTGCCGGAAGCCGACATCCGTGCCATCGACGCCTATTTCGCGCCGCCGGCACTGACCGCCCGGCCGGAAGGCGACGCGGCGATCAAGCTGGCGCGGCTCGATTCCAAAAGCTTCTCGGATTGGCTCGACCAGAATGTCGTGACGCATCGCCATCCCGACTATGCCGCGGTGACGATTTCGCTGAAAGGTATCGGCGAAGTGCCGGGCGATGCCACCGACAGCCAGATGGAAGCGGTCGCCGACATCGCCGAGAAATACGCGTTCGACGAACTGCGCGTCAGCCATGAGCAGAACCTGATCCTGCCGCATGTGGCGCGCGCCGATTTGAAAGCGGTCTACGACGCTTTGGTCGACATTGGCCTCGCGACGGCCAATTCCAACCTGATCAGCGATATTATCGCGTGCCCTGGCCTCGACTATTGCGCGCTGGCGACGGCGCGCTCGATCCCGATCGCGCAGGAGATTTCGCTTCGCTTCGCCTCGCTCGAGCGGCAGCGCGAGATCGGCGAATTGAAGCTCAAGATTTCCGGCTGCATCAATGCCTGCGGCCATCACCATGTCGGCCATATCGGTATCCTCGGCGTCGAGAAGAAAGGCTCCGAACTGTACCAGGTGACGCTTGGCGGATCGGCCGACGAGAACACCTCGGTTGGCGAAATCATCGGCCGCGGCTTCTCTTCGGAAGAGATCACGGACGCCATCGAGCAGATCGTCGACACCTATCTCGGCCTTCGGCTCGGTCCCAGTGAACGTTTTATCGACGCCTACCGCCGTGTCGGTCCCGCGCCGTTCAAGGAGGCGCTCTATGCTGGCGAAACCAAGGCCGCTTGACCGCATCGTCGACGTCGACGACAGCATCGCCGCCAAAGCGGCGGGCTTCGACGCGCTGTATGGACATCTGAGCCCGCTCGACATCATCGAACGCGCGGCGAGCGAATTGTTTCATGACGAGATCGCCGCCGTGTCGTCCTTCGGCGCGGATTCCGCCGTCCTGCTGCATATCATCGCCAAGGTCGACCGCACGCTGCCGGTCATCTTCCTGGACACCGGCAAGCATTTCGAAGAGACGCTGGGCTATCGCGATGCGCTGGTCGCCGATTTCGGGCTGACCAACATCAGGGTGATCAAGCCCGAAGACGCGGCGCTCGAGCGGGTCGATCCGACCGGCAATCTGCACCAGAGCAATACCGATGCCTGCTGCGACGTGCGCAAGGTCGAGCCGCTGGCGCGCGGCGTCGCCCCCTTCCGGGCCTGGCTGACCGGCCGGAAGCGCTTCCAGGCGGCGACGCGAGCCGCGCTGCCGGTGTTCGAGGCGGTCGGCCCGCGCGTACGCATCAATCCGCTGGCGCACTGGACGACATCCGACCAGGCCGACTACATGCGCGCGCATGCGCTGCGCGAAAATCCGCTGGTTGCGTACGGCTATCTGTCGATCGGCTGTTTCCCGTGCACGCAGCCGGTGCAGCCGGGAGAGGATGCGCGCAGCGGCCGCTGGGCCGGTCATGCCAAGACCGAGTGCGGCATCCATCTGTCGGGACTGGAAGTGTCGCTGACCGACGCATCGCTATAGGATATACTGATATTCAGGTGAGAACGGCCTGTGCAAACGGCGGCTTCCACCCGGAGGCCGCCGGTTTCGTGTGGACCGGCTTTCGCGGACTTTCGATTTTTTGGGGCTTTAGGAATTTTCGATGACTGAACAGACCACAGCGGAGACCCGCCTCTGGACCCCGACGGGTTTTCGCGAAGACGAGTGGAGCCATGCCGAAAGCGCAGACGCGCTGACGGGCAATGGCCGCTTCATCCTGCCGTTGCAGGCATTTCTCGGCCTCGATGCCGAAGTGCGGCGCTCGGCCAAGGAGCGGCTTGGCGTCGCGCTGCAGCCCGGCGACCAGCTGGAAAAGATTGTGGATCTGCTCGACCAGCTGTCGCTGGTGGCGCTGGCCTTCCCGGCCTTCAGCGATGGCCGCTCGTTTTCCAAGGGCGAATTGCTGCGCAGCCGCTACCATTTCGAGGGCGCGGTCCGCGCCACTGGCCAGGTGCTCGTCGACCAGCTGCCGCATATGCTGCGCCTCGGCTTCGACGAGTTCGAAATCTCCAACCCGGTTCTGCTGAAGCGCCTCGAAGAAGGCCGCACAGGCGGGCTGGGCCTTTACTATCAGCCGACCGAAGCGTCGGAGCCGAAGGGGCCGAAATACTCCTGGCGGCGCGTTCGCAACAGCTGACGCAGCGGTAATTTCGCCTGTCTTTACAAAGACTATGATCTCTTGGCTGTCCGGACGGAAGTATCCGCCAGGGAGGAAGGCGCGCTGATCGGCGGCAACACCAATGCAGCGACCATCATGATCGCCGAAAAGGCGGCTGACGTGATCAGGGCTGCAAGGTCCTGATGCGCGAGGAGCGCAAGGCCACCTGAGCAGATCTTCTGGGAGATGCAGCCGCGCCTTTGGTGCGGCGGTTTATTTCTTGTTTTATGCGATCCCGAGGGAAAGCGCTGCGCGCTTTTCCCGGGAAAACCGCATCACACTTTGCTGGAATGCTTTCAGGCCAAGGCCCGCGCTTCGCGAAACGAGATCAGCTTGCGGCGGTTCTCGTCCCACAACGCCAGCTTGACGCAGCGCAGGCTGTCGAGAAGCGTGACGCGGCCGATGCCGCGCAGTTCGGGATAGTCGCGCAGCACTTCCTGCAGCCGGTAGCCCGGCACCTTGGCCGAGAGATGGTGCACGTGATGGACGCCGATATTGCCGGTGAACCAGTTCAGCACCGGCGGCAAATCATAATAGGACGAGCCGTGCAGGGCGGCACGCTGGAATTCCCACTCTTCGTCCTTCGCCCATTCCGTCTCCTCGAACTGGTGCTGGACGTAGAACAGCCAGATTCCGGCCGATCCGGCCAGGATCACGATCGGCAAATGGACGATCAGGAAAGCGCCGGGGCCGACCAGCCAGATAAGCAGCGCTGCCGCGACCGCGATGCCGAGATTGGTGGTCATCGACGACACCCAGGGCGTCAGGCCGCCGCGCATCATGCCGACCGGCAGCCTCTGCTCGAAGATGAACAGCCAGATCGGGCCAAGGCCGAACATCACCAGGGGATGGCGGTAGAGACGATAGGCAAGGCGTCCCCGCCAAGACAGCTGCCGGTATTCAGCAACCGTCAACGTCCTGATATCGCCCATGCCGCGCTCGTCAAGATTGCCGGCGCTGGCGTGATGGGTGGCGTGCGCGCGCCGCCAGCAATCGTAAGGGGTCAGCGTCAGCACGCCGAGCGCGCGGCCGATCCAGTCGTCGGCAGTGCGGTTGGCGAAGAAGGAGCCGTGGCCGCAATCGTGCTGGATCATGAAGATCCGCACCAGAAAACCGGCGGCGGGAAGGATCAGGATCAAGCCCCACCAGTGGCCATAGGAATAGGCTGCCGAAGACAGCGCCCACAGCGTAACGAAAGGAATAAGGGTGATGGCGAGTTCAAGAGTGCTGCGTCGCCGGTCGGGCTTCTTGTAGCGCGCCAGGATCTTCAACCAGGCGCGCTTGCTGTTGGCGGCCGTCTCGGGGGAAATCATGTTCATCAGGAAGCATAGGCGGGGCGTCCCGCTGCCGCAAGGAAAAGCTCACGCAAAATTACTGCGCGTAATTGTCGCGCGATAGCATCGCTATTGACGGCGTTTGCCGCCGGCCATGCTGGCTTCTATGCCGTCCAGCCGGTCGAGCAGGTCCCGGAAACGGGCGGGAATGTCGGCCTCGGTGCGGAAGGCCGGCAAGGTGCGCAAGAAGCGCGTCGTCGCCTCGGTGCCGAACTGGCGCCTGATGTCGGCGGCGAGCTCTTCGCTTCTGTTGCCAGTATTGCGGTCCATTGTCTCAAATCCTGTGTCGGTTTCAAAACTCCTCCAAGCTTTGAATGGTTCCCCATAGCGGGGTATTGGCAAGCAAAGGCTGCCGTTACGGTAAAGTTTGAATTAATTTTGAACGTCCTTGCGCCCCGCACCAAGTCCGACGGGCTGCCCGCAACATTGCCTGCTGTGGGGCGTCCTCCTGGGCTTGCCCCTTGATTTTTGGCCGCCAAACCTCGATATCGGGCGCAAATCCAAACCATTCGAATGACGGGAAATGGCGATGAGCGACCAGACAAAAGACGAACGCGCGCCCGAGGATATCGAAACGGCCGAGGCCGAGCGCACGCAAGGCGGCATCGACGGCGACTATGAAGCGCTGGTGCGGTTGCTGAAGGAAAACGAGGAGCTGAAGGACCGCGCGCTGCGCGTCGCAGCCGAGATGGAGAATCTGCGCCGCCGCACCGCCCGCGACGTGCATGATGCGCGCGCCTATGCGGTGGCCAATTTCGCCCGCGACATGCTGTCGGTGTCGGACAATCTGCGCCGCGCGCTCGATGCTATCCCCGCCGAGGCGAAAGCGGCCGGAGATGCCGGCTTCAAGGCGCTGATCGACGGCGTCGAGATCACCGAGCGCGCCATGCTGTCGACGCTGGAACGGCATGGGGTGAAGAAGCTCGAACCGGAAGGTGAGAAGTTCGACCCGAATTTCCACCAGGCGATGTTCGAAGTGCCCAATCCCGATGTGCCGGCCAACACCGTCGTCCAGGTCGTGCAGCCGGGCTATTCGATCGGCGAGCGCGTGCTGCGGCCGGCCATGGTCGGGGTCGCCAAGGGCGGCCCCAAGATCGCGGCCACCGAAGCGCCGGTCGAGCCGGGGCCGGTGAACGAGCAGGCCGAGAAGGATGCGTGAGTAGGGTAGGCAGTAGGGAATAGGGAATAGGGAATAGGGAATAGGGAATAGGCAGGCGTATCAATCGCGCGGCTTCGTGTTATTCATACTTTCCCTAATTCCCAATCCCTACTACCTCATGTCCCTGACACCCATCGACCTCCTCGACTATGCCGGCGTCGCCGTCTTTGCCGCGACCGGGGCGTTGGCGGCTTCGCGCAAGCAGCTCGACATTATCGGCTTCCTGTTTCTGGCCAGCGTCACCGGCATTGGCGGCGGCACGCTTCGCGACGTCATCCTCAACCTGCCCGTCTTTTGGGTCGCCAACTCCGGCTATGTGCTGGTTTGCGCGGCGGTTGCGGTGCTGGTCTTCTTCATCGCCCACCGCGTCGAATCCCGCTGGAAATGGCTGCTCTGGCTCGACGCCATCGGATTGGCGGCCTTTTCCGTAATGGGCGGCCAAGGGGCTGGCCATCACCGGCTCGCCGGTCGTCTCCGTTGTTATGGGCGTGTTGACCGCCACATTTGGCGGCATCCTGCGCGATCTGCTGGCCGGCGAGCCATCGGTGCTGCTCAGGCCCGAAATCTACGTCACCGCCGCACTCGCGGGCGCCGGCCTCTACACACTTGGCGATCTTGCCGGCCTGCCGCCGCTCGCCTCGGATATTGCCGGCTTCGTCGCGGCTTTCCTGGTGCGCGGCGGCGCGCTGAAATTCGGCTGGACCTTTCCGTCCTACAAGAGCCGCCCGGGACGGCGACCGGAGGATATTCCGTAGGGAGAGGGAATAGGGAATAGGGAATAGGGAATAGGGAATAGTCAGCAATTCGCGGCAGCCTTCACTACTGCCTACTGCCTACTGCCTACTGCCTCACGCCGCAAAGCGCTGCGCTTCCCCGCCATAATAGTTGACGTAGCGGGCGCCGATTTCCTTGACCGGCATCACCACGAACACATCGACGGTGGAGAACTCACGGTCGATGACGCAGCCGTCGCCGATGCGGGCGCCGACGCGCAGATAGCCCTTGACCAACGGCGGCATGGCCGCAATCGCCGCCTTGGCGTTGACCGCCTCGATCGGCATCAGGTCCATCGAGCAATAGCGCCCGGAGACCGCCCGCACATCCCAGGCGGAGTTGGTCCGGCAGTGATGGGCAAGGTAGGTGAGCGCCTCGGCATGCGCAGCCGGCACCGTGCCAGGGAACGAGGCACAACCGGTCATCACGCCGATCTCATAGTGGTTGATGTAGGCCCAGATGCCTTGCCACAGCGCCTCGATGGTGCGCTTCGAGCGGTATTCCGGCAGCACGCAGGAGCGGCCGAGCTCAAGGAAGCGCTGGCCAGGATGGCGGGCGATCAGCTTGGTCAGTTCGAACTCGCCTTCGGAATAGAAGCCGCCGGCGGTCGCGGCAATCTCTTGCCGCAGCAGGCGGTAAGTGCCGACGATGCGGCGATGCTCGGGGCCGGAGATCGAAGTGTCCAGCACGAGGAGATGGTCGCACAGCGGGTCGAAGCGGTCGGCGTCGCGGCGGTCCTGCGCCTGGAACAGGTCCTTCCTGGCGCCAAGCTCGTCATAAAACACCCGGTAGCGCACTTCCTGGGCGGCGGCGATTTCGGCCTCATTGCGGGCAAGCCGCACTTCGAGATTGCCGATACGGCCCAGCGGTGCGCCTGTTGCGACGGCATCGGCGTTCCGCGCGGCGAGCAAAGCGCCGCCTGCGCTGGGCCGAGTGTCACATTCCGGCATAACTGTATGCACGAGTGATTCTCCTTCGAGCCATCCCTCTTGGCACGGGGATACGGTGTAGGTGCAACAGGATTGTGACAGTACCGTGATACGGCGCGACGGGCAATACTTCGTCGGCTGGCGAAAACCCTCATTCGGCTACCTACGTGACGCGAGGATTGCGCCAGCGTCGCCTTGAAGCGCGTCGCGCTGGGACGATTCACGCGACGCGCTTCAAGTCTTTGTTTTGTGCATGTCGTCTTCTCAAAACCGGGGCCACTTTTGAGCGACATGAATTCAGGCGGCCACCTGGCCCTCGACGGCATGGACCAGCGCGTCGGGATCGAGCGGCTTGGTGACAAAGCCGCTGGCGCCATGGGCGAGCACGGTGTGGCGGGTCTTTTCCTGGCTGTCGGCCGAAAGCACCATGATCGGAACCGGCGGCACAGCCATTTCCTCCTCGTGGCGGCGGATGGCGGCGATCGCGTCCAGCCCGTCCATAACCGGCATGTGCAAATCCATCAGCACCACATCGAAGCGATTTTTCAGCCCGGCTTCGGTCACCGCCTCGACCGCGGCCTTGCCATTGCCGACCACTTTCACGCGGTGTCCCGCCTTCAAAAGCGTGGCGCGGGCAAGCATGGCGTTGATGTCGTTGTCTTCGGCGATCAGCACCGACAAACCTTGCTGGCGCCCGCCATGGGCACGAAGCGAGGACGCGCCGGTCTTTTCCGGCTTGGGCGGCGGCAAGGCAGGGGCATGACTGGTCAGCAGCACGCGCAGCAGGGTTTCGCCGCGCACCGGCCTCGCCAGGAAGGTGGCGTAGCCGTTGGTGCGGAATTCGCCAAGCATGCCGCGGTCGGTCGGCGCGATCAGCGTGATCGCCTCGCAATCGGCAAAGCCACTCTGGCGCAGGCGCTTGAGCAGTCTGCCGTCGCCGTCCTCCAGGGCCGCGTCGATCAACAGCACATCGCAATGTTCGGCGAAGGGCGTCGCCTGGGAAGCGGTTGCGGCGACGTCGACGGCGCCGCCATGGGCGCGGATGGTGCGGGCGATGGCGTCCGCCTCGACGGCGTTCTTCGACACGATCACGGCGCGCCGGCCGGCCAGGATGTTCTGCCGGTTCTGCGGTGCTTCGGTTGCTCCTGCGGCCGGGATCTCGAAGACGAATTCCGATCCCTCGCCAAGCCGGCTCGACACCGAAATGGCACCGCCCATGGCGGCGACCAGGCGCCTCGATATGGCCAGACCGAGGCCGGCGCCGCCATGGGTGCGGGTCGAGGTGCCGTCGGACTGTTCGAACTCCTCGAAGATGCGCTCCATATCCTCTTCGCGCAGGCCAGGGCCGGTGTCGGCGACGGTGAAGCAGATGCGGTCGCTGGTCTCGGTGCGGGCCCGTGCAACCGAAACCAGCACGCCGCCGGTGTCGGTGAACTTGATCGCATTGCCGATCAGGTTGAGCAGCACCTGCCTGACTCTTCCCGGATCGGCCATGATCATCTGTGGCACGTCGGGCTCGACATGACAGCCGAGGCCGATGTTCTTGGCGAAGGCTTTCGCCGCCATCAGTTCGATGATGTTGTCGGCAATTTCACGCAACGATGTCGGCTGCGGTTCCGGGTCGAAGCGGCCGGCCTCGATCTTGGAATAGTCGAGCAGGTCTTCGATGAGCGCCAAAAGCGCGCTGGCCGAGGTCGAGACGGCGCCGACATAGGTGCGCTGCTCGGGCGACAGATTGGTGTCGGCCAGTAGCTTGGCCATGCCCATGATGCCGTTCATCGGCGTGCGGATCTCATGGCTGACGGTGGCGAGGAAGCGCGACTTGGCCTGGCTGGCATATTCGGCGCGCTCGCGCGCGGTGATCAACGAGGATTCGGCGCGCTTGCGGGCGGTGATGTCACGGGCAATCGCCCGGTGCGAGACGGCGCCGCTATCCTTGTCGCGCACCGACAGTTCGATCCACGAGAACCAGCGCGGACCGTTCGGCGTGCGGATGGAGACGTCGGTGGAACTCAGGCATTCGTGATCCGAAAAGGCGGCGTCGGGAACGATACCGACATCGATGCCGAGGTCGGCCAGAGTCCTGCCGGCAAGGTCGCGCTGATCGGTTCCGACGAGGCCGGCGAAAACCATGTTGGCATAGACGATGTGGCCGTCGCGGTCGCGGTGGACGACGAGATCGCCGAGCGCATCGATCAGCCCGCGAAAACGCTCCTCGCTCTCCTGCATCTCCCACATGCGGTCGGCCAGCGTCTCGATCTCGGCGCGGCTGCGCGCGGCGGTTTCGTCGAGCAAGGCCGTCGCGCGGTGGACGGTGCGGCGGTTGCGCAGGTGCATGGCGACGCCGGCAACGCCTGTCGCCAGCAGGCCGAGGGTGATGAAGATCGGCGCACCGGTGAGGTGGGAGAGGCCCGCCAGCACGACACTGGCGACCACCGTCAGGAACGGCAGGCCCTCGGACGTGGGGCGCGGCAAATCCGGCGCCAGCGGCGGCGCGGCAACATGCTGCCGCTTGGGCGTCGCCGGGTTCGGCCCGTCGATGCTTTCGGCGCGGCTCTTCTCTTTCCTGGCGGACTCCGCGATCATGCGGAACTCCTTGCCAGATAGAGATTATGGAAAAGCGCGGCGGATCGTTCGAATTTTAGCGGTCATGCATTTTTGGCGGTTTTCCGCATCGCCTGATCTTTTCCGAAACCTGATTCCCTTTCGGGATCATGCTTCGGGAGCCTCACATATCGACAACCACGCGGCCCCTGATCTTGCCCTCGACGATGTCATGGGCGGCGGTGATGATGCCGTCGAAGCCGATGGTCGTCGACAGGCCGGCGAGCTTCTTGAGATCAAGATCGCTGCCGATGCGGCGCCAGGCTTCCAGCCGCACAGCCTTTGGCGCCATCACTGAATCGATGCCGAGCAGCGAGACGCCGCGCAGGATGAACGGGGCGACGCTCGACGGCAGATCCATGCCACCCGCCAGGCCGCAGGCGGCGACCGCGCCGCCATAGGCGGTCATCGACAGCACATTGGCCAGCGTGTGGCTGCCGACGGCATCGATGCCGCCGGCCCAGCGCTCCTTTGCCAGCGGCTTGGCCGGCTGGGAGAGTTCCTCGCGCGAAATCACTTCGGCGGCACCGAGGTCGATCAGATAGGAGCTTTCGGCGTTGCGGCCGGTCGAGGCGATGACGTGATAGCCAAGGCTGGACAGGATCGAGACCGCGACCGACCCAACGCCGCCGGCCGCACCCGTCACTACCACCGGGCCGCGATCCGGCAGGATGCCGTGCCGCTCCAGCGCCATGACGCTGAGCATGGCCGTATAGCCGGCGGTGCCGACCGCCATCGCATCGTGCGCGCTGATGCCGTCGGGCAACGGCACCAGCCAGTCGCCGTTGACGCGCGCGCGCCCGGCATAGGCGCCGAAATGCGTCTCGCCGACGCCCCAGCCATTGAGGATGACCTTGTCGCCCTTGCGCCAGTCGGCATGCGATGAGGAGAGGACGGTTCCGGCGAAATCAATGCCCGGCACCAGCGGCCAGCGGCGGATCACTGGCGCTTTCCCAGTGATGGCCAGCCCGTCCTTGTAGTTGACCGTCGTCGCCTCGACCGCGACAGTTACGTCGCCTTCCATCAGATCGGCTTCGCCGAAATCGACGATCTCGACCGATTGCTTCTTTTCGGCGTCGCGCGAAACGAGGATGGCTTTGAAGGTTTCAGGCATCTCTTCTCCTCGGCTTCGCAAAGGCTGGCGGTCGGCATTGGCTGGCTCTGGCCGAACTGTGCGGCGACCGTCCGGCGAGGTCAATTGGTCAAAAGAGTCGGGCCGTCAGGCTTCTGGGCCTTGCGGCTTGGCCTCGCGCCGCCAGCCGATGAACTCGTCGAAGACGACCAGCGCCGCGCCGACCGAAATGAAGGCATCGGCAAGGTTGAAGACGGCGAAGGACCATACCGGCGTGTGGAACAATATATAGTCGATGACGTGGCCGTAGACGGCGCGGTCGATCAGATTGCCGATCGCGCCGCCGATGATCAGGGCAAAGCCGATGCGGGCCAGCACATGGCCGGAGGGCGTGCGCGTCGCCAGATAAAGCACGAAGGCAACGACCACGACCGCGATGACGACCAGGCCGGTGTCGCCGAAGGACGAGAACATCGAGAAGGCGATGCCGGTATTGTAGGTGCGAAACAGCGCCAGGAATGGCACCAGGTCGAGCTTTTCCTGGAAGACGAGGCCGGTCTCGATCAGATGCTTTATCCACTGGTCGAGCGCGATTGCCACCACCACCAGCAGCGCATAGGGAGACCATGATTTCACGATGTGGCGTCCTCGGGGGCAAGTTTCAGCGCGCCGCGCCGGATCTCGAACAGCATGATTCCGGTGGCGACCGCCAAATTGAGTGAATCGGCGCGGCCGGCCTGCGGAATCCGCAGCAGCCGGTCGCAGCTTTCCGCCAGATTGTCGGGCAGGCCCTGCTGCTCATTGCCCATCATCAAGAGCACCGGTCCTCGGGAGAAATCGACCGAGCGGTAGTCGACCGCACCCTTCAGATGGGTGCCGACCACCAGGCCCGAGAAGCTGTTTCGCCAAGCCAGAAATGCTTCCGGCGTCGCCTTGGTCACCGGCACGGCGAAGATCGAGCCCATGGTGGCGCGCACGGTCTCGACAGAAAAAGGATCGGTAGTCTCGCCGACCAGGATGACGCCCTTGGCGCCGACGGCATCGACGGTGCGGATGACGGTGCCGAGATTGCCGGGATCGCGCACCCGGTCGAGCGCCACCCAGACGTCGCCGTCGTGAGCGCGGATGTCTCTTAGCGGCAGCAGTTTTTGCCGGAAGACGCCGACCACCATTTGCGGATTGTCACGGCGGGTGATGGCGACCAGCACTTTTTCGGACACTTCGAGCACGGTGCCGCCGGCGGCAACCGTGCGCGCCGCCACCTTTTCGACCGCCGCATTGCCGCGTCCGGCCTTGGCGAAAACCAGCGTCCTGATCGACCAGCCGAGGTCGAGGGCGTCGATGACCAGCTTCAGCCCTTCGGCCATGAAGGCGTTCTGCTGGTCGCGGAATTTCTTCTGGGCGAGCGCCTTGATGTCCTTGATCAGCGGATTGGCAAGGCTGGTGACGTCCTTGACCTGCCCGGGCGCGCCGATGTGCCGCTCATTC
Source organism: Mesorhizobium sp. L103C119B0 (assembly GCF_000502235.1). Classification (NCBI taxonomy): domain Bacteria; kingdom Pseudomonadati; phylum Pseudomonadota; class Alphaproteobacteria; order Hyphomicrobiales; family Phyllobacteriaceae; genus Mesorhizobium; species Mesorhizobium sp. L103C119B0. The sequence continues at coordinate 271,232 of NZ_AYXE01000007.1, forward strand.
ATTCGGGACTCCCGGGCATTCAGGTCTCCGGGGCATTCAGGCCACCCAGCGCGAAAACAGCGATGTCGACAGCGTCCGCCCGGCGGACTGCTCGCGGATGATCAGTTCGCCTGATTCAACCGTGCCGCCCATGCCGGCAAAGGTGTCGCGCATCAAGGCATGGATGGCGAAGAAGGAGGCGCGGATGGAATAGGCGGTCAGCACCACGGTGAGCGGTTTCGGCGTCAGGATCGCGCGGCAAAGATCGGTCAGGCCGGGCAGGTCCTCGAACAATTGCCAGACCTCGCCCTTGGGGCCGCGGCCATAGGCGGGCGGGTCGAACAGGATGATGTCGTAGCGGCTGCCGCGGCGCTCTTCGCGCTCGGCGAATTTCACAGCATCGTCGACGATCCAGCGGATCGGCTTGCTGCCGAGACCGGCCATTTCCTGGTTTTCGCGCGCCCAGCCGACCGCCTTCTTGGAGGCATCGACATGGGTGACCTCGGCGCCGGCACGGGCGGCCACCAGAGACGCGAGCCCGGTATAGCCGAACAGGTTCAGCACCTTGACCGGGCGCTTGGCCGCCACGATCTGGCTGGCCATATGGTCCCAGTGCGAAGCCTGCTCGGGGAAGACGCCGACATGGCGAAACGAGGTGAAGCGGCCGAGATAGTCGATGCCGTCATGCCTCATCGGCCAGGTCTCGCCCAGCGGCACCTTCGGAAAACGCCAGCGGCCGATGCCTTCTTCGTCGGTATCGCCGGTGAAGATGGCGTCGGCTCGGTCCCAGTCCCTGGCGGGCAAGGCCTTTTGCCAGATCGCCTGTCCCTCGGGCCGCACGATGCGGTAGGGGCCGTATTGTTCGAGCTTTTCGCCGGCGCCGCTGTCGAGCAGTGCATAATCCTGATTTGGCGCAACTTCGAGGATCACCGGCAGGCGCTCAGTGGGCAGGACGCCTTCGCGACGCGCCAGGATACGGGGGGCGGGCTTCGGATCAGACCGGTCGTCCGGTTTTGTTTCGTGGCGTGGCTGTCTGGCTTCGGGTCGGACTGGTACGGTGCCCGGCTGCGGCCGCGCGTGTTCGGTCCTGCCCTTTGCGGGCGGACGGTTGTCGCGGCGTTTGTCGCGAAAAGACTTCAAGCAGGAGCGTCTCCGGAGGCGGCAGGCCGCTTTTGACATAGGGTCACCGGCTGCGCAAACAAAATGGTCCAGCGTGCGAATGTCTGAGGTGGTGGACCTCGCTGAGGAAACAGGCAAATCTGGAATCATGTCCCGTTCCGAACGCCTGCTCGACTTGATCCAGATCCTGCGCCGGCATCGCCGGCCGGTGAGCGGTCGCACGCTTGCCGGCGAGATGGACGTTTCGATCCGAACGCTCTACCGCGACATTGCCACGCTGCAGGGGCAAGGCGCGCCGATCGAGGGCGAGGCTGGGCTGGGCTATGTGCTGAAACCCGGCTTCATGCTGCCGCCGCTGATGTTCACCGACGAGGAGATCGAGGCCATCGTTCTGGGATCGCGTTGGGTTGCCAGACAACCGGACAAGCGGCTGTCGGCCGCCGCCACCGACGCGCTGGCCAAGATCGCCGCTGTGCTGCCGGATGATCTGCGCGAGGACCTCGATGCGACCGCGCTTTTGGTCGGGCCGCACGGCGATGCTGTCGAAAGCATCGACCTTGGCCTGGTGCGCCAGGCGATCCGCAACGAGAGAAAACTCGGCTTTCTTTACCGCGACGCCGGCGGCGCCGCCTCCGAGCGCTTGATCTGGCCATTCGCGCTCGGCTTTTTCGACAAGGTGCGGGTGGTGGTGGCCTGGTGCGAGACGCGGCAGGATTTCAGACATTTTCGCTCCGACCGGATGTCGGGGCTCAACACCACGGATATCCGCTATCCGCGTCGTCGGCAGGCGCTGCTGAAGGAATGGCGCGCGACGCTGGACGCACCGAAGCGCCAGCCTGGCGCTTAATGCTCCTTTCCACGCGCCCACAAGACGCTGCTGCCAGAATCTGACAGTGGGGTCACCTATGCTCCTCCAATCGAAACCCTGGAGAGCAGACATGAACACCCCCAATTTCGTCATCCTTTATGTCGACAGCCCGGAGCGGAGCGGCGCCTTCTACGGTGCGCTGCTGGGACGCCAGCCGGTGGAGACGTCGCCGACCTTCGTGCTGTTCGTGCTCGACAATGGCTTCAAGCTCGGCCTGTGGTCGCGCCACACGGTGGAGCCGTCGGCCGCGGCCGCGGGCGGCGGTGCGGAGCTCGTCTTCGCGTTGGACCGGCCTGATGCGGTGGACGCCGCCTACACGGACTGGGCAGGACGCGGCTTGACCATTCTGCAGACGCCGACCGACATGGACTTCGGCCGCACCTTCGTTGCGCTCGATCCCGACAAGCACCGGCTGCGCGTCTACTGGCTGAACGACGGAGAACAGGCCAATGGGGAACAGGCCAATGGAGAACAGAAATGAGTGCGCACTGGATCGCGGTCGCTTCCGCCGAACATGTCCGGCGCGGCCGCGAGGCCGGCTTCATGCAGGTCAACCACGGCAAGGCGGCACCTTTGCGCCGCATCAAGCCCGGCGACGGCATCATCTACTACTCGCCGACCACACTTCTGCGCGAGAAGGACGGCCTGCAGGCCTTCACGGCAATCGGCACCGTGCGAGAAGGCGAGCCTTACCAGGGCGACATGGGCGGTGGCTTCACGCCGTTCCGCAGGGATGTCGAATGGGCCAAGGCCGAGGAGGCGCCGATCAAGCCGCTGCTCGAGCAGCTCGACTTCACCGCGGGCAAATCGAACTGGGGTTATCAACTGCGCTTTGGGCTGTTCGAAATTACGGCGCATGATTTCGCGCTGATCGCCGAGGCGATGGGCGCTGCCATGAAGGCCGACTGACCGGCCATTCCTACCATGGTAGCGGCAGCTTCCGAGACATTCGAGATGCTCTGCCGTTGCCCCAAAGCGGCGGATCGCCGGGAACTTTAGCCGACGTTGCCTGAACGCGCGCCGGCAGGCGCGCTGCTCCGATTTATCAGCGCCGCACCCATTCTGGTTCTGATCGAATTGGCCTTCGGCTTTGCCGATATTGCTGCGATTTCAGGCATGGCGGTCTACTTCGTTCGCGTCGGCCACTCCGAAGCTTTCGCAGCATACGCCATTACCGTGCTGTCACTTCCCACCGCGTTTGCCCAGCCTCTGGTCGGATGGTTGCTGGACAAGACATCGCGTGCCGGTGTGACGATCTGCTGCGGCCTTTTAGGAGCGGTCGCGTTCCTGGCAATCCCGTTTTTGCAATCCGAGGCCGCTATCCTGGTGGTGTTCGCTATAATCGGCGTTGCAACATTCGCCTTGAGCACTTGTGCCCTCACAATCTTGGGCGAGCGCTTCGAGGGCGGGATGTTAGTAGCCGGAACTGCCAGCTTTTCTTTGGCCTACTCCATAGGCAGCGTTATGGGATCGACTGGAACCGGGTCACTCATGGACTGGATTTCGCCAAGAGCCGTACCAATAAGCGTTGGCTTGGGTCTCCTCGCTTTCACAATTCTAGTTTCTTTCAAACGCCCGTAGATTTGTCGGTCACCACTGACGTACGCGAAGCGGCGATTTGGCCCGAAAGCCGCCGTTCCGCTTCCCCACGCTTCTCAGTCGCTTGGTCTTCTACGCCTAATGTTTGGATGGGACCAAGGCGCGGGCAGCGCGGAGGCGGTCAGGAAGTTTGGTCTCAGGAACGGCGCCGGCGCCGGTGCAGGCAGACGCTACTGCTTGAGCGCGTTGTAGACGGCAATGCCGGTGGCAAGGTCTTCGAGGGCGGCGCCGACCGACTTGAACAGCGTGACCTCAGTGGGGCTCTGCCGGCCCTGTTTTTCCCCGCGCGCCAGCTCATGCAGATCGGCGACGATGGCTTCCGGCTTCAGCACGCCGGAGGCGAGCGGCTGGACGATGTCGCCGGCTTCCTTGGTGGCGCCGGCGCGGGTGTCGACATAGACGCGGGCGCGCGCGATCGCGTCGTCGTCGCTCTCGCGCATGGTCGGCGTGAAGCCGCCGACCAGATCGACATGCGCGCCCCGCTTGAGCAGCGCACCCTTGACCAGCGGCGTCGTCGTGATCGTCGCCGATGAGACGATGTCGGCCTCGGCGAGTTCGGCGTCGAGATCGCTTGCGGCCTCGGCGTTGAAACCGTCCGCGCGCAAATCAGCCGCGACCTTTTCGGCATTGGCGGGCGTGCGGTTCCAGATGCGGATGGTCTTGATCGGCCGCACCGCGGAGTGCGCCTTGGCGAGGAACGGCGACAGCGCGCCGGCGCCGACCACCAGAAGCCGCGATGCGTCCTCGCGGGCGAGATAGGAGACGGCCAGCGCCGAGGCGCAAGCGGTGCGCCACTGTGTCAGCCGTTGGCCGTCGATCAGCGCTTCGGGCTCACCGGTGGCGCCGTTGAGCAGGAGATAGAGCCCCATCACCGCCGGTTTGCCGAAGGCGTTGTTGTCGGGCGATACGGTGACGATCTTGACGCCGATATGACCGCCGACCGACGTGCCGGCCGCATGGAAGTCGGTCCACGCCGGCATCAACAGCAGCGTGGAAGTGGCACCGTCGGGCCGTTCGACTCCGTGATGATGGCGGACGGGTTGCACAGCACCCTCGCGGAAGGCCGCGCGCAATGTCTCGACCAGCCCGGGAAAGGTCAGCGCCTGGTCGACAGCGTCGGCCGAAATGGTCAGCATGCAAAACTCCGCGAAGACAAAAGCTTCGGCTTCAGGCCGTTGGCTTCGGCAGCGCCGGACCCTGGCCCGAGCCTTGCGGTGCGGCGGGTACCCGGCTGACCGCCTGGCGCAAATTCTCGGCCTCGACCCCGCGCTGGCGCGCCAGCTTGCGGTAGCGGCCCTGCTTGACCCAGGTCGCCAGGCTGCCGACGACCATGCCGATGGCGAGCGCCACGAACAGGAAGATGAACAGCGGCAAGGTCAGCGTCAGTTTCGGATTGCCGGGGTTGAACGGGTCGAGCGTGAAGGCGACCAGCTCGCGGTTGGCGACGGCCAGCGCAATCAGGATGACGGCGAGCGGCACGAAGACCACGATAAGTATGAAGCGGTTCAACATAGAGATTCCCTGGAGAAGGCAGGCCTTGATAAGGTCGGCGCGTGGTCCGCGCCTACTTGCCGCCATTCAGCCTTTCACGCAATTCCTTTCCGGTCTTGAAGAACGGCACCCACTTCTCCTCGACCTCGACGGATTCGCCGGTGCGCGGGTTGCGGCCGGTGCGGGCAGGGCGATTCTTCACCGAAAAAGCGCCGAAGCCACGCAACTCGACCCGATTGCCTTCCGCCAGGGCATCGGTGATCTCGTCGAAGATCGCTCCCACGATGTTTTCGACGTCGCGCAGGAAAAGATGCGGGTTGCGCGTGGCAATGATCTGCACAAGCTCGGATTTGATCATCAGAAAGGTCCCCGTGAAAGCGCTGCGGTCAAATTATCAGGATGATTTTATTTGCTTTTTTACTCGCCCCAACCGGCAGATCAAGGGTGCCAGACGGAAACGAGACCGTCAAGAAACAAGCGATCCGCGCCAATTTCGTGAAGCACGTCGCTGCCGGCCTCCGACAGGCCGAGCGCGCTGCCGACGCTGCGCGCTATTGCTTTCGAGAACAGGAAGCCGCCACGCCGCTCGGTGTCCTTCCATTCCACCACCTTGAGCTTGGCGTCGACACCCTTGGTCGCCAGCCAGTCGATCGCCACGCTCTCGCCGCCGACAGCGTCGATCAGACCGTTGGCAAGGCCTTGGCGGCCGGTGAAGATCGAGCCGTCGGCAAGGGCCAGTGCCTGATCGCGGGTCATTTTGCGGCGCTCGGCGACGATGCCGACGAACCAGTCATAGCTGTCGAGGATGAGCTTGCGGACCATGGCTCGCTCGTCTTCATTGGTCGGCTTGAAGGGCGAGGGCGATGCCTTCAGCGGCGAAGATTTCACTTCCTCGAGCTTGATGCCGACCTTGTCCATCAGACCGCTGACATCGGGATACTGGATGAGCACACCGATCGAGCCGACGATCGACGTCTTGCGGGCAACGATATGGTCGCTGGCACTGGCGATCATGTAGCCGGCCGATGCGGCCAGCGTGCCGACCTCGGCCACCACCGGCTTGTCGGCGGCAAGCTTGCGCACCTCCTCGTAGATCGATTCGCCGCCGACCGTGGTGCCGCCGGGCGAATCGATCGCCAGGATGACGCCCTTGACCTGCGAGGACGTGCGGATGGTTTCCAGCCGCTTGATCAGTTCCTCGTCCTCGGTGATTGTGCCTTCGATCCTGACCTTGGCGATGTGGTCGACGGAAGAACCGCCGAGGTCGCCGCCATAGAACCAGCTTGCAAGCGCAATCACCCCAAGGGCCACGACGGCAATGGCGGCGCCGCGCCAGAAGGTCAGCTTGCGCCGCAAGCGGCGGCGGTCGATCAGGTCGTCGGCTCTCAGTGCCATGGTCTGCCTCACAGTCGGTGGGAAGCGATGCTTTTAAAGCAAGCGTCCGCGCCCGGCTACCTCTTCCTCAAGGGCCTGCGACGAAGCGACCTTCACGACGGAGGCATTTCAGGAAAAAATGACGCGGCGCGTTCGTTTCTGCTATGAAGTGACGAAATTGTGTCGCCTGAGTTCCGTCTGTAAAACAGCGGCCGTCACATTTTTGCGGTTTTCCTCCGCTTGTGCTTGCTTGCGGGGGCCGGCAACCCACCTATAGCAGGTGTTTTGGCGGACAAGGGTTTATTAGAAGTCAGTCATGCTTGCGCGATCGAACGAACCGACCAATGCCGATGCGGCCTTGGCGCCCACGGCGCCAGCGGGCACGCGCGGCGACGCCTTCGACCGCGCCCAGCGCCACTCGCGCCGCGTGCGCGTGCTTAAGTTTGCCGTGCCGGTGCTTGCCGCCGGGATCGCGGTTGCGTTTCCGGTCTATTCCTATCTGGCGGCGCCGATCAACATTTCGATACAGGCAGACGGCACCGCTTTCGCGGATGGCAAGCTGGTGATGGCCAATCCGAAGCTCAACGGCTTCACCAAGGACAAGCTGCCCTATTCGCTGACGGCCTTGCGCGCCATCCAGGATGTCGGCAAGCAGGACATCATCGAACTCGAAGGCATCCATGCCAAATTGCCGCTGACGGCCGACAATGTGGCGACCGTCGACGCCAAGCGCGGGATCTACAACAGAAACGCCAACACGATGGACATGACCAGCGACGTTACCGTCACCACCACCGACGGCGTCGCTGCCATCTTCAAATCGGTCTTCCTCGATATGGGCAAAGGCTCTATGAAGACAGGTGATGCGGTCGATGTCAGCCGTAACGGCTCGCGGATCACCGCGGGTTCAATGTCGGTCGAAGACAATGGCAAGGTCATCGTTTTCGAGAACAAGGTAAGCGTTCACATCGATCCGGCCACTATGAAGGCGGCAGAGGCAAAGAGCGGAGAAACGAATGCGTCCCAGTAATTCGGCACGGCTTGTCGCCGCAGCTTCGGCCTTGCTGTTGCTGGGTATGGCGCCGTCCTGGGCTCAGTCCAGCGCCAGCAGCCAGTCCGGGCTCAAACTGTCGGGCGACCAGCCGATCCAGATCGAGAGCGACAAACTTGAGGTCCGCCAAGCCGACAGCATGGCGCTGTTCAGCGGCAACGTCACCGTCACGCAAGGGCCAACGCTGCTCAAGGCCGGCAGCATGGAGGTCTACTACGTCAAGGACCCCAACGCCGCCAAAGGTGCTGCCGCCGGCGCTTCGGCGATGACCGGTTCGGCCAATATCGACCATCTGGTGGTCAAGAACAAAGTCTACATCAAGTCGAATGACCAGATCGCCACCGGCGACAACGCCACGTTCGACATGAAGACGCAGGTGCTTGTTCTGTCGGGCAAGGAGGTCGTCTTGTCCCAAGGACCCAACGTCCTCAAGGGCTGCAAGCTCACCGTGCAGATGAAAAGCGGCCTGGCTCAGGTCGATGGCTGCGGCGGGCGCGTCATCATGTCGATGACGCCGCCGCCGAAATCCGAGGCCCCGAAGCCCGAATGACTGGCGTATCTTCGCTGCTGACCCGCCTTCCGGGACGGGCGGCCAGTAAACTTGCTGCACCGGCCACAGTCACCGTCGATTCCGCGAAGTTCAAGGGGACCCTGATCGCCAAGGGTCTGACCAAGAGCTACAAGGGCCGCAAGGTGGTCAGCGGTGTCACCATCGGCGTGCGCGCCGGCGAGGCTGTCGGGCTGCTCGGGCCGAACGGCGCCGGCAAGACCACCTGTTTCTACATGGTCACCGGCTTGGTGCCGGTCGATGAGGGCACGATCGAGATCGACGGTTTCGACGTCACCTCGATGCCGATGTACCGCCGCGCCCGCCTCGGCATCGGCTATTTGCCGCAGGAAGCCTCGATCTTCCGCGGCCTGAATGTCGAGCAGAACATCCGCGCCGTGCTCGAAGTGGTTGAGAAGGACCGCAAGGTGCGCGAGCGCAATCTCGACGAACTGCTCGAGGAATTTCACATCAGCCATCTGCGCAAGTCGCCGTCCATGTCGCTGTCGGGTGGCGAGCGGCGGCGTCTTGAGATCGCCCGCGCTTTGGCGACGCGCCCGGCCTACATGCTGCTCGACGAGCCGTTCGCCGGCATCGACCCGATTGCCGTCGCCGACATCCAGCAGCTGGTTCGTCATCTAACGGCGCGCGGCATCGGCGTGCTGATTACCGACCACAATGTGCGCGAAACGCTCGGCCTCATCGACCGCGCCTACATCATCCATGCCGGCCAGGTGCTGACTCATGGCCGTGCCGACGAGGTGGTGGCGAACTCCGATGTGCGCCGGCTCTACCTCGGCGAAGGTTTCACGCTCTGAGCGTGAAATTTGTTTCCTGACGTGATTTTTGCCGCCCCGCCGGGCTTTTTTCTCCGATTTTGCGTGAGATAATGCTTCGGTAGGGCCTTTTGCCATCGTTCGCCTTGACAAGCAAAAGCCGGGCCAGTTTCTATGGAAGGTCGGAAAAATTCATTTTCCGGCAGCTTCTGATGTGTAGGCTTCCGGGTGCAGAAGGGCGTTTGAAACCGAACCATGGCGTTGGCGGCGAAACTACAGCTACGACAATCCCAGTCGCTGGTGATGACGCCGCAGCTGATGCAGTCGATCAGGCTGTTGCAGCTCACCCATGTCGAGCTCGACCACTTCATCGACGACGAGATCGAGCGCAATCCGCTGCTGGAGCGCGCCGAGCCCCAGGATGACGCCGCAAGCGACCAGGTGCAGAAGGGCGATGCCGCTCCTGAGCCTGCCGCCGATGGCGACTGGTTCGAAAACGAGACGGCGTGGAGCGCCGAAGCGATCTCCGACAAGCTCGACAGCTCGCTGGAAAATCTGTTCCCCGACGATCCCGGCACCAGCGAGCGGCTCGGCCCGGACCTGACGGCGCAGTGGAAGTCGGCCACCGGCAATAGTTCGTCCGGTTCTTCCGAAGGCTTCGATGTCGGCGACATGGCAGCCGCGGCGATCACGCTGCGCCAGCATGTTGGCGAGCAGATCGCGCTTGCCTTTGCCGATCCGGCCGCAAGGCTGATCGCAGCCGAACTGGCCGACGGCCTGGACGAGGCCGGCTATCTGCGCGCCGATCCCGCCGAGATCGCCAAACGGCTCGGCGCCGATCAGGCGATGGTGGCCAATGTGCTGGCAGCCTGCCACACATTCGAGCCGGTCGGCCTGTTTGCGCGCGACCTTGCCGAATGCCTGTCGCTGCAGCTTGCCATGCGCGATCGTCTCGATCCGGCGATGAAGACGCTGATCGGCAACCTAGAACTCCTGGCGCGGCGCGATTTCCAGACGCTGAAGCGGCTTTGCGGGGTCGACGAGGAGGATCTCCTCGACATGCTGGCTGAAATCCGCGCGCTCGACCCGCGCCCGGGCATGGCGTTTTCGGGCGGCGCCAGCGACGCCATCGTCGCCGATGTCGAAGTCCGCGCCGCCAATGACGGTAGCTGGACGGTCGAGCTCAATGCCGAGACGCTGCCGCGCGTGCTTGTCGATCACATCTATTTCGCCCAGGTCTCGCCGCATGCGAAGAATCAGGCGGAGAAGGATTTCCTGGCCGAATGCCTGCAGAATGCCAACTGGCTGACGCGCAGTCTCGACCAGCGGGCAAAGACGATCCTGAAAGTGGCGTCGGAAATCGTGCGCCAGCAGGACGCCTTTCTCGTCCATGGCGTGCGCCAGCTCAGGCCGCTCAACCTGCGCACGGTGGCCGATGCCATCGGCATGCATGAATCGACCGTCAGCCGGGTGACGGCTAACAAATACATGCTGACGCCGCGTGGCGTGTTCGAGCTGCGTTATTTCTTCACGGCTTCGATCGCGGCGTCGGGCGGCGGTGATGCGCATTCCTCGGAAGCGGTGCGCGACCGCATCAAGCAGCTGATCGACGAGGAAAAGCCCGCCGATGTGCTGTCCGATGACGCAATCGTCGATATGTTGAAGGAAAGCGGCGTCGATATTGCCCGGCGCACGGTGGCCAAGTACCGGGAGGGTATGAATATTCCCTCGTCGGTGCAGCGGCGGCGTGAAAAGCGCGCTCTGGCGAGCGCGGGGCGCTAGGTCTGCTTGCCCGGCAAGGCTTTTGCTATGGCTGGATTCCACAACTTTCCGACCTTAAAGCGCATCGCGCTGAAACGGATTCATACGACGCGCTTTAAGTCTTTGTTTTGATGCATGTCGTTGTCCCAGAACCGCAGCGCACTTCTGGGCGACATGCATTAATTGACAAGCTGCAATGAAGTGTCTAGAAGCCCGCCCGCATGAGACGGGCTCGCGGCCCGCATGCGGATGGTCCGTCACGATGAAGGCCACGGGACGGCCAAGAAGGCGGATTGTGATCAACCGGAAAGTTCGGATCTAAAATCGGCGCGAGTTGACGCCGCAAAGCTTGTGCGCACGGATCACGAGTATAAACTCTGGCCAGTTTGAAGCCTGAGCAAGGAAGGTCAGTTTTCAGATGAAATTGCGCATATCGGGTAAACACATGGATATCGGCGATGCGTTGCGTACGCGCATTACCGATCGTGTCGGCGAGGCGATTGGAAAATATTTCGATCGCGGTTTTTCAGGGCACGTCACGGTCATCAAATCGGGGTCGCGTTACTCGGCCGATTGCATGATCAGGCTGGATTCCGGCGCTTCGCTGCAGGCAACCGGCGATTCCCAGGATCCGACACTTGCCTTCGAGGCGGCCGCGGACCGCCTCGAAACCAGGCTGCGGCGCTACAAACGCCGTCTGAAATCGCACAATTCAGGCAATGGAAATGGCGAAATCACCGACATCGCCTATACGGTAATGGCGCCGCTGACCGATGACGATGAGGACATTCCGGAGGACTACGCCCCGGCCATCGTCGCCGAATCAACCATGACGCTGCAGACCATGTCGGTGGCGTCGGCGGTTATCGAACTCGACACCAAGGACAGCCCGGTTTTCGTATTCCGCAACGCCGGAAACGACCACCTCAACATCGTCTATCGGCGGCCGGACGGAAATATCGGCTGGATCGACCCGTCGACGACCAAAGTCGCACAGGCGTGACGACAACGACAATGGTCGCACAGGTGACGGCAATGGTCGCACAGGGATAATAGCCAGCCGCGCGAGGGGCGAGGACTGGCGACGGCAGGCGAATAAGGGATTTCAAATATGGATCTGAGCGATCTTCTCAACGTTCCGGCGATCTTGCCGGCGTTGAAGGCGAACTCCAAAAAGCAGCTTCTGCAGTTGCTGTCCGAGAGAGCGGCGGCGATTTCCGGCATTCCGGAGCGCGAAGTGTTCGACACCATCCTGCAGCGCGAACGGCTGGGCTCCACCGGCGTCGGCAACGGCATCGCCATTCCGCACGGCAAGCTCGCCGGGGTGAAGCGCATCGCCGGCGTCTTTGCCCGGCTGGAGACGCCGGTCGATTTCGAGGCCTTGGATGACCAGCCGGTCGATCTGGTGTTTTTGCTGCTGGCCCCGGAAGGCGCCGGCGCCGATCACCTCAAGGCACTGTCGCGCATCGCCAGGGTTTTGCGCGACGCCGACACGGTGGCCAAGATCAGAGGCACGCGCGACGCGGTCGCCATCCACGCACTGCTTTCGGACACGCAGGCCTCGCACGCCGCCTGAAGTTCTTCGGATTTAAGTCTTCCAGGGGCCGCCGAAGGCGGCCCTCTCCATTTCAACCGCCAGCAGTCGCCTTAGTGAATGGCGACAGTGGTCAGGTCGTTTTCCATGGCGCCGGCCAAAGCCCGGTCTTTCGCATCCGAAAGCAGGATCGGCTGGCCGTTGGCGGCAAACAGGGCCCACAGGACCATACCAGGCGCTATTTCGCCGAGGTTGGGGAAGCGCCCGAGCAGCTCGTCGCTCGAGACCTTGCGGAGATAAGCGACCGAGCCTTCGCCGAGATGGGCGAATTCGCCGCTGGTCATGGTGATGATTTCGTCAGTTCTGGTCATTTCAAGCCTCCTTGGCGCGAGGACGCCGCTCAAGGCCATCCCGCATGAGAGCCATCGGTAAAGATCAGTCTTTCACCGATATATTTATTTTCCGTACCAGCCGTTCGGTATCCGGCCGATCGAGATCGATCGACAAAAGGCCGTTCTTCAGTTCCGCTGCGATCACCCGCATGCCGTCGGCCAGCACGAAACAGCGCTGGAACTGGCGCGCGGCGATGCCGCGGTGGAGGAATTCGCGCTCGGTGTCGTCGGTTTGACGGCCGCGCACGACCAACTGGTTTTCCTCCGTGGTGACATCGAGATCGCTTTCGGCGAAACCCGCGACAGCCAGCGTAATGCGCAGCCTTTCGGCCTTGCCGTCAGCACCGCTGAGGCGCTCGATGTTGTAGGGAGGATAACTGTCACCGGATTTCGCCAGTCGTTCCAGGGTCTTTTCCATGGCATCGAAACCAAGGAGAAGCGGGCTGGAGAAGGGCGTCATTCGGCTCATGTTACACTGTCCTCTTTGGAGCGACATAAACTGGAAAAACCCGGATGGCATTTTTCCCGATGGTCTTGATATGGTCCGCGCCGCGGCCAAGTTCAAGCCGCCGAACACCCCCGCCAAAAAGACTCCCCCGCATAAGGAAATGAAATGCCCCAGACCCGCAAGATCATCATCGACACGGATCCCGGCCAGGACGATGCCGTCGCCATATTGCTGGCGCTCGGCAGCGCCGAGCTGGAGATCGTCGGCATCTCTGCTGTTGCCGGCAACGTGCCGCTGAAATTGACCGAAAAGAACGCCAGGAAAATCTGCGAACTGGCCGGCCGGCCCGACATCAAGGTCTATGCAGGCGCCATCCGCCCGTTGGCGCGCGAGCTGGTCACCGCCGAGGAAGTGCATGGCAAGACCGGCCTCAACGGCCCGCAACTGCCCGATCCGAAGATGAAGCTGCAGGGCCAGTATGCGGTCGACTTCATCGTCGAGACGCTGATGAAGGAAGAGGCCGGCACGATCACGCTGTGCGCGCTCGGCCCTCTCACCAATGTCGCGCTGGCGCTGATCCGTGAGCCGAAGATCGCGCCGCGCATCAAGGAAATCGTACTGATGGGCGGCGGTTTCTTCGAAGGCGGCAATGTCACGCCGACCGCAGAATTCAACATCTATGTCGATCCGCAAGCCGCCGACCTGGTGTTCAAATCCGGCATTCCGATCGTCATGATGCCGCTCGACGTTACACACAAGGCGCTGACCACGGCCAAGCGCACGCAGGCCATCCGCCAGCTCGGCACCCGGGTCGGCACCGCGACGGCCGAGATGCTGGAGTTCTTCGAGCGCTTCGACGAGGAGAAATACGGCACCGATGGCGGCCCGCTGCACGACCCCTGCGTCATCGCGTATCTGTTGAAGCCGGAGCTGTTCAAGGGCCGCAACTGCAACGTCACCGTCGAAACCACCTCCGAACTCACCATGGGCATGACCGTGATCGACTGGTGGGGCGTGACCAAGCGGCCGAAGAACGCCATGGTGATGCGCGACATCGACCATGACGCCTTTTTCGCGCTGCTGGTGGAGCGGTTGGCTCGGCTTTAGCTCTGTCTTTCCTTTCTCCCCATTGTGGGTTCCGAAGGGACGGGGCGAGACAAGTGGCTCGCCCCCGGGCGGTGTCGCCGAAGGCGACGGATGTGGGGTGTTCCAGGGAACGCCCACGTCTCACTCCGCTGGAACACCCCTCATCCGTCTCGGCGCTATCGCGCCGATCCACCTTCTCCCACAGGGGAGAAGGAAGGCGCCGCCGCCGTTCACTTTGCAAATCGATAGAAGACCATTCCATTCTCGCGCGTGACGCGCTCCAATCTTGCCGGCGCGCCGATCAGATGCGGGAGGTCGTCTTCGACCAGAATGGACGAACCGGTTTCGAGTGCAACCAGATAAAGCGTGCGGCCGTTGTCTGAATGGGTACTTTTGACCGTTGCGTCGATTGGCTCGATGGACCGGATGGGGCTCGCATCATTCGTCCATTTGTAGAGAGCCGAAGGAACCATCACCGCAAACAGGACGACGATCAGGACCACGCCGGGCGCGTCCCTTTTTATGCCAGCGTAAGTCCATGACATCGACGTGAATCCCCCACGCCGATTCATGTGGTGGCGTAAAGGCAGACTTTCAATCAGCCTTTCTATTCCGGCTCATACTGCATCGGGATACCCGTCCACGGTTGTTACTTCGCCTTCGAAAAAGCCAGCCACAGGCCGCCGCCGACCAGAAAGCTGCCGCTGATCCTGGACATCAGCTTGATGCGGCTGGCCGAGAGCAGGCGGCCGGCGCGGCTGGCGGCGAGAGCATAGGTGGAATCCGAGACGGCGGCGAAGATCATGGCGGTGAGGCCCATGACGACGATCTGCAGGGTGTAATTGCCCTGCGGGGCGATGAATTGCGGGAAGAAGGCGCCGAAGAACACCAGGGTCTTGGGGTTGCTCAGCGCCACCAGCAGGCCCTGCAGGAAGAAGCCGCCGCGCGGCTTTCTCGCGGTGCCGTCGGCATTCAGCGCGCCCTTGGAACGGAACATCTGCACCCCCATCCAGATCAGATAGGCGGCGCCGATCAGGCGTACCCATTCGAACCAGTGGCCCATGCCCGATATCAGCGTGTTGAGGCCGATGCCGACAATGGCGATCATCACGGCGAGCCCAGCCTGCGTGCCGGCGACATTGGCAAGGCCGGCGCGGTAGCCATGGCGGATGCTGTTGGCGATGATCAGCGTGACAGTCGGACCGGGCACCAGGATGATGACGATGCAGGCAAGGACATAGGCAGCGTAGAGTTCCAGCGACATGGGGATTTCCTCGAGGATGCGCTTAGGCGGCTGGCTGCAATCAATGCATGGCGGCGGGGGCTGGTGCAAGCCGGTCGCAGACCGTGCCGCCCCTCGCGTCAGGACGCCCCAGCCTGCCAAGGCAAGGTCGCCTCATAGGCCGCTCCGGCCCTGAGCACGGCGAGGTCGCCGCGCGGCCGGCCGATCAGCTGCATGCCCAAGGGGCGGCCTTTGTCGTCGAAGCCGACGGGCACGTTGAGCGCCGGACAGCCGCCGAGCGTGGCGAAGGCCGAAACCTGCATCCAGCGATGGTAGCTGTCCATCGTCCGTCCGGCGACCTCACTTGGCCAATGCGTGCCGACTTCGAAAGGAAACACCTGCGCCGTCGGCAGCGCGATGAGATCGAAGTGCTCGAACAGCGACAGCAGCGTCCGGTGCCAGGAGGTGCGGATGACCGAGGCCGCGCGGATCTGCGGCGCCGTCAGTCGCATGGCGTTCTCCACCTCCCAGACGGCTTCCGGCTTCAGCAGGGCGCGCTTGTGTGGGTCGTCATAATGGACTTTCAGCGCCGAGCCGCTGCTCGCCTGCCGCAGCGTCACGAAGGCTTGCCACAGTGCCTCGAAATCGAAATCCGGCAGCAAGGGCTCGGTCAGGAAGGATGCCTCCGCGAAGCGGCCGAGTGCGGCCTCGCACAGGTCGAGGATGCCAGGCTCTACCGGCAGGTGACCGCCGAGATCACCGAGCCAGCCGACGCGGCCGCCGCTTGCCGGCGTTGCCAGCCCTTCGAGGAACGAACCAGGCTTTTCCCAGGACAAGGGCGCATGCGGATGGTAGCCCGCCTGCACATCGAGCAGCAGCGCCATGTCGCTGATGCTGCGGCCCATCGGTCCGTCTATGCCCATCTGGGCATGAAAGACTTCAAGATCCGGCCCGCCGGGGACAAGGCCCTGCGACGGGCGGAAGCCATAGACATTGTTCCACGCCGCCGGATTGCGCAGCGAGCCGCCGAAATCGCTGCCGTCGGCGACCGGAACCATGTCGAGTGCAAGGGCGACCGCAGCGCCGCCGCTCGACCCGCCTGCGGTGAGCGCCGGATCGAAGGCGTTCAGCGTCGGGCCGAACACGTTGTTGTAGGTGTTGGATCCCAGCCCGAATTCGGGAACATTGGTCTTGCCGATGATGATGGCGCCGGCCTTGCGGATGCGCTCGACGAAGAAATCGTCCTCCTGCGGCACGAAATCGGCAAAGATCGGCGAGCCGAAACTGGTCCTCAAGCCGCGCGTCATGGCGAGGTCTTTTATCGCCATCGGCAGGCCAAACAGCGAGCCGGCCGGCCCGCCTTGCGCTAGATGCGCGTCCGCCGCGTCGGCCTCGCGCAGGATGTCGGAGCGCTCGCGCAACGAGACGATGGCGTTGACCAGCGGGTTTACCGCGTCGATGCGGTCGAGGAATGCGGCGACCAACTCGCGCACGGACAGGCGGCGCAGCCGGATCGCCTCGGCCAGGTCGACAGCGGACATCTGGCAGATGTCGCCGGCGGGGGGCACGGCGTGCTTCGTTGCGGGGCGCAGGGCTGTCATCCGGCGTTGTTGCGCAGGGCGGTGTCGACATCCGCCGCCAGCGGGATGGCCGGCTGGGCGCCGGGCTTCAGGCAGGCGAGCGAGCCGGCGGCTGCGGCGCGGGTGAGAGCCTGCTCCAGCGGCAGGTTGGACGCCAGCCCGGCGGCGAGATAACCGCAAAAAGTATCGCCGGCCCCGACCGTGTCGACCGGCGTGATCTTCAGCGCCGGCACGGTCAGGAAATCCTCCGGGGTCGCCGCCAGCACGCCGTCGCCGCCGAGCGTGACGACGATGGTGCGGCCGGTTTTGCCGGCGAAGTCGCGCATGCGCGCCGGGCGGTCTCGGCCTTTCAGCGACAGCGCCTCGCCGTAAAGGTCGAATTCGGTTTCGTTGGCGACGGCGTAGTCGGCCTTGCCGAGCAACGCTGCCGCCTCGCTACGGAACGGCGCGGTGTTGAGCACGGTGACCGCGGCGGCGGCGCGTGCGGCGTCAAGCGCTGCATCGACAGTCTGCAACGGGATCTCGTGCTGCAGCAGGACGACGTCGCCCTTCGCAAGGAAAGCCTTGGCGAGATCGCCGGGCAGCACCGAATCATTGGCGCCCGGCACGACGGCGATGACATTCTCGCCATCGGCGCCGACGAGGATCAGCGCCGTGCCGGTGGAGGCGAAGCTCTGGCCGACGCCGGAGAGATCGACCTTGCCGGCCACCAGCAAAGCCAGCGCCTCAGTGGCGAAATTGTCCTTGCCGACGGCGCCGACCATGCGCACCTTGGCGCCGGCGCGCGCCGCAGCCAGCGCCTGGTTGGCGCCCTTGCCGCCGGGCGCGGTGGTGAAGCCGGAGCCGCGGACCGTCTCGCCCGGCGAAGGCAGGCGGTCGACATTGGCGATAAGGTCGAGGTTGATCGAGCCGACAACGATGATCAAGAAAGCCTCCTGCGGAATGCGCGGGAAGCTAACCTGTAACCCGGCGGCTTGCCAGAGCGTGCGGATGTTTTGCGCCGGGAGCTCGCAAAAAGAAAAACACCGGCGAAGGGATTTCGCCGGTGTTGTTTGATGCGGGCAGCTTCAGGACGCGGTCTGGCCCGCTTCCCAACCGAGGATGGCGCGTTTGCGGGTCAGGCCCCAGTGGTAGCCGGTGAGTGCGCCGGACTTGCCCAGCGCCCGATGGCAAGGGACGACGAAGGACAATGGGTTGGCGCCGACCGCCGCCCCCACCGCCCGGCTGGCGTTTGGCGCGCCGATCCTGGAGGCGATCGAAGAATAAGTGCAGGCCTTGCCCATCGGGATCCTGAGCAGCGCGTCCCAGACGCGCAGCTGGAAGTCGGAGCCGATCATCACCACGCGCAGCGGCTGGTCGGCGCGCCACAATGTCGGATCGAAGATGCGCGCCGCATAGGGCTGGGTGGCGCTCATGTCCTCGACATAGGTGGCGTTCGGCCAGCGGCCCGACATGTCGGCGAACGCCGCCCGCTCGCCGCCCGGATCGTTGAAGGCGAGCCCCGCAAGGCCACGGTCGGTGACCATGATCAGGGCGATGCCGAAGGGCGAGATGTGGTAGCCGTAGCGGATGGTCAGGCCAGCGCCGCGCGTCTTGTAGTCGCCCGGCGACATCGCCTCGTGGGTGACGAACAAATCGTGCAGCCGGCCGGGGCCGGACATGCCGAGTTCGAACGATGTTTCGAGGAGCGGCATGCCGGAATCGAGCAGTTTGCGGGCATGGTCGAGGGTGACCGCCTGCAGGAAGGCTTTTGGCGACAGGCCGGCCCAGCGGGTGAACAGCTTTTGCAGGCCCGTGGGTGTCTCGCCGACATCAGCGGCCAAGGCTTCCAGCGAGGGCTGGTCGCGATAGTCGAGGCTGATCTTCTCGATGGCGCGGCGCACGACCTCGTAGTCGCTGCCGTTGGGGGTGATGTCGTGCTGCAGGATCGCTGTCGGTTTCATCTGCGTATTCATGGTCATCTGGGCGTTCATGGCAATATCTCCTTGACCGCGAATATCGGTCTTTCCGCCCCTTGCAACCACCCGAAACTTGCCTTGTTGCCGCCTGTTCCCAGATAAATACTGGATTGCGCCCCGGGAGATGCCAATGGCCGGCGAAAGGGTGAATCTGAGCGGAGCAAGGGAGACCTTGCTGATGACGCTTTATGGCAAGGCACTGGAAAGCCGGCTGCCGCATTCGCTGCTCGGGGATCGCTTCGCCGACGAGGCCGTGCGCAAGATCGACTATGATTTCTCGCGCCTCAAGGTCGACACCAATCTCGGCATCGGCCTGGCGATCCGGGCCAAGACGTATGATGTCCGCGTTCAGGACTTCATCGCCAGAAATCCCGGCGCCATCGTGCTGCATCTCGGCTGCGGGCTCGATACGCGC
Organism: Mesorhizobium sp. L103C119B0; assembly: GCF_000502235.1. Lineage (NCBI taxonomy): Bacteria > Pseudomonadati > Pseudomonadota > Alphaproteobacteria > Hyphomicrobiales > Phyllobacteriaceae > Mesorhizobium > Mesorhizobium sp. L103C119B0. The sequence goes on from NZ_AYXE01000007.1 coordinate 290,432, forward strand.
ATTTTCCGTGTCGATCCACCCGAAGGCGTGGAGTGGTTCGATGTCGATTTTCCGGATGTCATCGCGCTCCGGCGCAAGCTTTACCCGTCCCGGGACCACTACCACCTCGTCGGCTCTTCGGTAACCGACCCAGACTGGCTGGCAGAAGTGCCGAGCAATCGTCCGGCCGTCGTGGTGATGGAGGGGTTGACGCCTTATCTCCCGGTAGAGGAGGGGCCACGGCTGCTGTCACGCCTTGTCGCGCATCTTGCCGGCGGCGAGCTGATGTTCGACGCCTACAGCCACTTCGGCCTGAAGATGCTGCGCCTCAATCCGACCATCAGGGCGACGGGCGCCGAGGTTCACTGGGCGATCGACGACCCGCAGGTACTGGAGCGTGCCGTTCCGAAGCTGCGCTTTGTCGACGATATCTCGGCCTACAGCGCCGAACGCACCGCGCACATGGGCTGGTCCGCGAAACTGTTCATCGGACTGTGGAGACACATTCCCGCATTGCGCAAGGTCGGCAGGATTTTACGCTACCGGTTCTAATGCGGCGGCTCTAGCGCGTCCTGGCTTTTGTCAGTGCCCGCGAAAAGGCCACAGCAAAACTCTCGCGGGAGTCTGGGTCCAGGAATGACCCGATCGGCACATTCTGTCCTTGTGCTTCCACCGTCATCCTGGTGATGCCGATCTCGGCATGGCGAGCGACGGAAAAGCGCGCCCAGAACGGGTTGAAGCGATGCGCTTCCGACTTTCCCGAGGGCGCCGTCTTGCGGATGTCGAGGCTGGTGCGCGACACCGACACTTCCTCGCGGGCACGGGCGGCACGATAGTTGGCGCGGAAGGCGATGTAGACGGCGATGACGTCGAGGCCGAAGAAGCCGAACACCGGCCAGGCGCCGCGCGACAGGAAAAACGCCCCGGTCACCACCCAGCCGAACAGCAGCGCGCCCATCAGCACGGCAAAGCCGGTGCGGCCCAGCGAGCGGTGCGGTGTCAGCAGCGCCTGGAAGAATGGCTCGTCGGCCTGAAACGAGGCGTTTGTGTCGCTCATCCCAGGATATTATAGGAGGGAAATGGCCAGCCCCAAGTCCAAAAATCTTTCCCTATCCAAAAGTGAACTGCCGCCCGGGCGGCGCGACGGCTCGAATGCCAAGCCGCGACCGCGGCCGGCGCGGCTCCGTTCGCTCTACAGCGCCGCCGAGGTGCATGAGATCTTCCGGCGGTTTTCGGTGCAGCGGCCCGAGCCGAAGGGCGAGCTCGAGCACGTCAACGCCTTCACGCTGCTGGTGGCCGTGGTGCTGTCGGCGCAGGCGACCGATGCCGGCGTCAACAAGGCGACGCGGGCGTTGTTCAAGGTCGCCGACACACCTGAAAAGATGCTGGCGCTGGGCGGAGCCAGGGTTGGCGAGTACATCCGCACCATCGGACTCTGGCGCAACAAGGCCAAGAATGTCGTGGCGCTCTCGGAGGCGCTGATACGCGATTACGGCGGCGAGGTGCCCAGCGAGCGCGATGAGTTGGTCAAGCTGCCGGGGGTCGGGCGCAAGACCGCCAATGTCGTGCTCAACATGGCGTTCGGCCAGCACACGATGGCGGTCGACACCCATATTTTCCGCATCGGCAACCGCCTCGGCCTGGCGCCAGGCAAGACGCCCGAACAGGTCGAGCAAGGGCTGCTGCGGATCATCCCGGACGAGTATATGCGCCATGCGCATCACTGGCTGATCCTGCATGGCCGCTATGTCTGCAAGGCGCGCAAGCCCGATTGCCCGGCCTGCGTCATCGCCGATCTCTGCAAGGCCGAGGTGAAGACGACAGACGTGCCGGCGCCGCTCGTGGAAATCGCGGCGCCCGGCGTCCCGACAACTAGCTTTCCTCCACGAACACCTCTTCGCGCTTCTTCTTGACCGACGGCAGGAAGACGACGACGAGCACGGCCAGTGCGACGAGCAGCAGGCCGGCGCTGATCGGCCGCGTCACGAAGGTCGAGGGGTCGCCGCGCGACAGGATCATGGCGCGGCGCAGGTTTTCCTCGAGCAGCGGGCCGAGCACGAAGCCGAGCAGCAGGGGTGCGGGTTCGCAGCGCAGCTTGGTCAGGATGTAGCCGAGCAGGCCGAAGAATGCGACCGCGTAGAGATCGAAGGCGTTGGTGTTGACGCTGTAAACGCCGATCGAGCAGAACGCCATGATGATCGGGAAGAGCACATAATAGGGGATCGTCAGCAGCTTCACCCATAGCCCGATCAGCGGCAGGTTCAGCACGATCAGCATCAGATTGCCGATCCACATCGAGGCGATGATGCCCCAGAACAGCGCCGGCTGCTCGATCGCGACATTGGGGCCGGGCACGATGCCCTGGATTATCATGGCGCCGATCATCAGCGCCATGACCGGATTGGCCGGAATGCCCAGCGTCAGCATCGGAATGAAGGAGGTCTGGGCGCCGGCATTGTTGGCCGATTCCGGTCCGGCGACGCCGGCGATGGCGCCCTTGCCGAACTCCTCCGGGTGTTTCGACACGCGCTTTTCGACCGTGTAGGAGGCAAAGGCGGCAAGCACCGCGCCGCCGCCGGGCAGGATGCCGAGCGCCGAACCGATGATCGTGCCGCGCACGATGGGTGCTGCCATCGCCTTGAAGTCGTCGCGGGTCGGCATCAGGCCGGAGACTTTTTTGATCATCACCGAGCGCTCGTGCTCGTTTTCGAGATTGCGCAGGATCTCGGCGACGCCGAAGACGCCGACCGCCACCGCCACGAAGTTCAGCCCGTCGGCATATTCGCGGATGCCGAGCGTGAAGCGCGGCGTGCCGGTGTAGATGTCGGTGCCGACAATGCCGAGCAGCAGGCCGAGCACGACCATCGCCAGCGCCTTGACGATCGAGCCATGGGCGAGAGCGATGGACGAGACGAGGCCGACGATCATCAGCGAAAAATATTCGGCCGCGCCGAATTGCAGGGCTATTGCCGTCAGCGGCGGGGCAAAGACGGCGACCAGGAAGGTCGACACCGTGCCGGCGAAGAACGAGCCGATCGCGGCGATCGCCAGAGCCGCCCCGGCGCGACCGTTCCTGGCCATCTGGTAGCCGTCGATGGCGGTCACGGCCGAGGAGGATTCGCCGGGCATGTTGATGAGAATGGCGGTGGTCGAACCGCCATACTGGGCGCCGTAGTAGATGCCGGCCAGCATGATGAGGGACGAGACCGGGTCGCCGATCTGGAAGGTGATCGGCAGCAGCATGGCGATGGTTGCGGTGGCGCCGATGCCGGGCAGGACGCCGATCAGCGTGCCGAGCAGAACGCCGATGAGGCAAAAACCCAGATTGGCCGGCGTGGTGGCCGTCGAAAAGCCGAGTTCGAGGTTCCTGAGGAGGTCCATCTCAGCGCCTCACAATGCCAGCCATTGGGGCAACCAGGGGCCGAAGCGCTGGAATGGCAGCCCGAGCGCGTAGCTGAAGACCAGCACCGAAAACAGCGTCAGGCCGGCCGACAGCAGAAGTGCCGTCAGCGGCTTCATGCGGGCGCTGGCAAAAGAGGCGATCAGCGCCGTCAGGAAGATCGACGGGACGAAGCCGAGGCCGCGCACGGTCATGCCGAAAAAGATCGGCGCCGGCAGGATGAACAGCATGCCGCGCCACGCAATGGGGCCGATCGGCTCGCCCTCGACGCGCACCGCCTGGACGAGGATGATGGCGCCGAGCACGATCAGCACGATCGCCAGCACCAGCGGGAAATAGCCCGGTCCCATGCGGAAGGCGGTGCCGATTTCGAGGCCGAGCGATTGTATCGCGAAAAAGGCGCCGAAAAAGATGAACAGCGCGGCGCACAGGCCGTTTGCCCTGTCGATGGCGAAAGGTTTCATGGCGGTCCTCCCCTGACCCTTGCAACGGGCTTGCCGTTGCAAATGTGAAAACGGACGTCGAAGCGAAAACGGGGCGCCGGCAGCGCCCCGTTCAAGCCTCAGTCGGCGTATTGGCCGGCGGCTTCGATGATCGGCTTCCAGCGCATGATCTCGCCTTCCAGCTTGGCCTTCAGCGCTGCCGGCGTCGCGTCGGCCTCGGACGACGGCTTGGTGCCGAGTTCGGCGAAGCGGGCGATGACGTTGGGGTCCTTCAGCGCGACCTGGAGCGATTTCGACAGTCGGCCGGTGATCTCGGCCGGCGTGCCCTTCGGCGCATAGAGGCCGTGCCAGATGCCGACCTGCACCGCGGGCAGGCCGGCTTCGATGGTCGTCGGCACGTCCTTCAGCACGTCGAGGCGCTCCGGCGTGGTGACGGCATAGGCCTTGATCGTGCCGCCCTGGATCTGCTTGGTGGTGTTGGTGGTCTGGTCGCACATAATGTCGACCTGGCCGCCGAGAAGGTCGGTCATGGCCGGACCGGTGCCCTTGTAGGGCACGGTGACCAGCGGCGTGCCGATGGCGCTCATGAACAGCATGCCGCACAGATGCGAGGCAGCGCCGATGCCGGCATTGGCGACGGTGATGGTGTCCTTGTTGGTCTTGGCGTATTCGACCAGCCCTTTCAGGTCGGCCGGCTCCAGGTCCTTGCGGGCGACGATGGCCATCGGCACCTCGGTGACGAGGCCGACATACTCGAAGGCGTTCAGCGTGTCGTAGGCGAGTTTTCTGTAGAGGGTCGCGCTGGTCGCCATGCCGATGTGATGGAGGAGCAGCGTGTAGCCATCCGGGTCGGCGTTGGCGACGCGGCCGGCGCCCAGCGTGCCGCCGGCGCCGCCGACATTTTCGACGATGATCTGCTGGCCGAGATCCTTCGACATGGCTTCGGCGACGAGCCGCGTAACCGTGTCGGTCGGACCGCCGGCCGCAAACGGCACGACGACGGTGATGGTGCGCTCGGGATAGGTCTGTGCGCTGGCGGTGAACGAATAAAGCGTGACGGCCGCGGCGGCGGCCAGGGCGGCTACAATTTTCCTCATCGTAATTCTCCTCCCAGGATATCAATCTCCGATCGCTGTGCAGGTCAGGCAGCGAGGGTGCAACAAAGGCAAGCTAACAGATTGTCGCCTGACGCAAACTGCAAAATACAGTCGTGCGCAACCATGGCGATCAGTGGGGAGTATGCCCGGAGGAGATGGGTTTGGTGTTGGCGTTGCTTCAATAACCGCAGGCGCGCGCCATCGCCGCCGCGAAGATCGGGATCAGCAGGAAGATGAAGGCTTCGGCGCGCACATAGGTCTTCACCGAGGCGAGTTCCGCAACCGGCACCTGAAAGCCGGGATTTGCACTGGCTTGCCGGTTCCAGGAGATGAAGCGGATGGTCGGGATGATCGACAGCAGGCCAACGATGCCGAATGCCGCCATCTTGGCCCAGAACACCCAGTTGTAGACGTAGAATTCCCAGCCCTTCAGGCCGTAGATGACGCGGCAGATGCCGATGATGATGATCAGCATGGCGATGATGCCATAATGGCGGTCGATGCCGGCAAGCCGCTTGAGCGTGGCGGCGGAGAGGTCGCCGCGGATCAGGACAAATTCGGCGCCGATGATGCCGGCCAGCGACAACACCAGCAGATGATGGAAAATGGCAAGCACGAGATCGGTGGTGTCCATGGCGTTCTCCTCCCATTGGCGGTATCGAGACCGGCCCTTGCCGGACCGGTTGCGAAAGGTAGCATCGTTCGGCAGAATTCCCAGAGGCGGACCTGGGTTGGACCATCGGCGTCGCCATCCTGACAGCTGGGGTTTTCTGAAATGACCGGACTGAAGCGCGCCCTGAACCCGATGCCGGACGACATCCGCATCGCCCTGACCGAAAAAGGACTGACAGCGGCCTACGAGGCGCGGCCGGACTACCAGAAGAACGATTATCTCGGCTGGGTCGCCCGCGCCAAACGCAGCGACACCAGGCAGAAGCGGCTCGACCAGATGCTGGACGAATTGCGGCGCGGTGGGCTCTACATGAAGATGGTCTGGCACGGCTGAAAGTAAGCCGACGCTGTTCGCTTCGACCGCCTGGTCGCGCCGGGCCGTTCGGAAGCTTCCCTGGCTGAATGATGATCCGGCTTGGCCCTTGTCCGGGCGCGCTGGTTTGCTAAGCGCTGACCGTCAACGGAGGCAGAGTTTCATGGGCAGTCCAAAAACAGCCGGCGTCCCGGTTCTCGAAACGGAACGGACCATCATGCGGGCGCACCGGATCGAAGATTTCGACGACTATGCCGTCATGTGGGCCGACCCCGTCACCACCCGTTTCATAGGCGGCAAGCCGCGGACGCGGGAGGAAAGCTGGATGCGGTTCCTGCGGCATGCCGGCCTGTGGTCGCTGCTCGGCTACGGCTTCTGGGCGGTCGAGGACAAGGCCAGCGGTCGCTTCATCGGCGAAGCCGGATTCCACGACCTGAAGCGCGACATCGAGCCGTCGCTCGAGGGCATTCCGGAAGCCGGCTGGGCGCTGGCGCCGCAAGCGCATGGCAAGGGTCTTGCCAGCGAAGTCGTCAGAAGGGCCCTGGCCTGGGGCGACGAAACCTTTGCCGGCGCGAGAACCGTCTGCATCATCGATCCGGAAAACACCGGCTCGTTGAACGTTGCGGCAAAGTGCGGCTACACCAAGGTCCTGGAAACCACCTATCACGACGGGCTGACGATCCTGCTCGAACGGCGGGTGTGAAGCGCTTCATCGACGCAAGTTCCACGTTCTGCCAGGGTTGGCTATTCTAATCTAGCTACGCAATTCCTGTGGGAAAACCGCTCACACTTTTCCTGGAATTGCTCTTTGGGGGAGCCGAACATGCGTGCGATCAATGCGATATTTCTGAAGCTTTTCTGGGCGGGGCTGCTGCTCCTGGCGGCCGTGCAACTGGCGGGCGCCGATGCGACGGTGCCGACCGCCGACATCGAGGGCGGTGCCGACAATCATCTGGCCAAGCGCTACGAGGGGTCGTTCATCGTCTCCTACGAAAAATTCGCCTATACCGATTTTACAGTGCCGCTGTCGCCGCTGAAGCCGAGCGCCGATCCGGATGCCCGTGACACGATGAACAACCGTGTGTTCGCGCCGGACAAGAAGGCTGAGGTCGAAGGCGCGCTGACCCGCATCGCCTATGTGCTGCCGGCCGAGCGCTCCCCGCTCGAAGTGCTGCGCAACTACCAGGATGTGATCGCGGCCGCCGGCGGCGAAGTCCTGTTCGAATGCAAGAAGGAAGAGTGCGGCGGCGCCGCCGACCGGTCGTCGAGCGGTGGCGGCGGCGACATGAGCCTGATGATGTATTTCTTCCATGAAAGCGACGTCAAGGACGCGGCCTTTTCCAATGGCGCCTGTGCGGTAACCACCGGTATCAACGACCAGCGCTTCTTCGCTGCCAAGGTGCCGCAGGATGGCGGCGACGCCTATGTCACTGTTCAGGCCTATTCGCTGATCGACGACCTCTACTGCAAGGAACTCAACGGCCGCACCATCGCCGTCGTTCAGGTGCTGGAGCCCAAGGCGCGCGACAAGAAGATGGTGGTGGTCGAAGCGGCCAAGATGGCGGATTCGCTGTCGGCCACCGGCTCCATCTCGCTCTACGGCATCTTCTTCGACACCGACAAGGCCGACATCAAGCCGGAATCGGAACCGACGCTGAAGGAGATCTCGACGCTTCTGACCAACGAGCCCGGTATGGCGGTGATCGTCGTCGGTCATACCGACAACCAGGGCGCCTTCGACTACAATATCGATCTGTCGTCGCGGCGGGCGCAGTCGGTGAAGGCGGCGCTGGTCTCGAAATACGGCATCGATGGCGGCCGGCTGACCGCCGCCGGCGCCGGCATGATGGCGCCCGTCGCCAGCAATGACGGCGAAACCGGCCGCGCCAAGAACCGCCGTGTGGTGCTGGTCAAGGCGAACTGAGGCCGATCACGGTTTCAGCGCCGGCTAGGCGCGCTGCCTGCTCCAGCATCGAGGCATCCTCGCCGAAGGCGCGGGTGGCGCGAGCGGCGGCCTCCAGCAGGTCCGGTGTCATGCGGCGCAGGAACGCCGTGTCGACGCGTGTCGACGGGCCGGCGAGCGTCAAGGCGCCGAGCAGAACGCGGCCCGGTCCGAACACCGGCACCGAGACGCCCGCCGTCTCAGGGTCGCGGTCGCCGATCGACAGATAGTGGCAGGCGTTGCGGATGGTCTCGTATGGTTCGCCCGGCTGGCCTGAAAACGCTGCCAGCACGCGGCCGCCAGAGCCGGTGAGCAACGGCAGCAGGTCGCCTTCCCGGATCGTGTAGCGGATCGGGTGCTTGGATTCGACGCGGTAGAGACAGGTGCGGGCGTCGCCCGAGCGGACATAGAACGCCACGCTTTCCCAGCTGCGTTCGGCAAGATCGCGCATGATCGGCAGCAAGATGTCGACCGCCACGACCGAGCGCTGGTAAAGCGCGCCAAGCCGGAAGGTGGCGGGTCCGATGCGGTAGCGGCCATCGTCGAGCCGCTCCAGCAACTGCCCACGCAGCAATGAGTTCGCTAGCCTCAAAATGGTGCTTTTGTAGAGCCCGGTGCGCGCCGCGATCTCGGCCAGGCTGAGCGAGCGGTCGGCGGTCGCGAACGCGTCGAGAATGGCGATCGCGCGGTCGAGCGCGGCAACACCATCGGCCGGCAACGGCTGGGATCGCGCTTCGGTCATCTCACGAACAGTTTCATTCCAGTTTACCTGCTCGGACAAAGGCCGGCCGAAGCGATTGTGCCGCACATCCATGGTTCTGTCTAGTAGAACAGCGTTCCTGTTGACAGAACGTACCGAAATCGGCATGAATTTTTGCCGAGCGGGTCTGTTTTCAGGCTACGTTTCTGGCAGGCACCGGAGGAGGTGTCGTGATTTGGAGGAATCCCATGCTGAACAGACGCAGATTTTTGATGAGCACCGCGGCCGCAGGCGCTGCCGGATTCGTTGCAACGCATTTGACGCCCGCTTTCGCTCAGGATGCACCGCAGATCCAGATCTTCGTGCCGGCCGCGCCCGGCGGCGGCTGGGACCAGACGGGGCGGACCATCGACCAGGTGCTGCGCAGTGAAAAACTGATCTCCGGCTCGCAGATCACCAATGTCGGCGGCGCCGGCGGTACTGTCGGCCTGCCGCAGTTCATCAGCCAGTGGAAGGGCAAGGGCAATTCGCTGATGGTGGCCGGCATGGTCATGGTCGGCGCCATCATCGCCAACAAATCGGCCAACAACCTCTCCGAAGTGACGCCCATCGCTCGCCTCACCGGCGAGTTCGAGGCGCTGGTGGTGCCGGCGGATTCGCCGTTCAAGACGGCCGGCGATTTCGTCGCCGCGCTCAAAGCGGATCCGACCAAGGTTCCGGTGGCCGGCGGCTCGGCCGGTGGCTCCGACCACATCCTGTTCGGGCTGATCGCCAAGACTGTCGGCGTTCCGGCAACCAACCTCTCCTATGTGCCTTTCGCCGGCGGTGGCGAGGCGCTGTCGGCGCTGCTCGGCAACCAGGTTGCGGCCGGCATTTCCGGCTTCGGCGAGTTCTCCGAGCAGGTCAAGGCGGGCGCGCTTCGGCTGTTGGCGATCTCCGCCGACAAGCGCCAGGACGGCATCGACGCACCGACGATGAAGGAAGCCGGCATCGACGTCGAACTGTTCAACTGGCGCGGCGTGTTCGCACCGCCAGGCGTCTCCGACGCCGACAAGACGGCGATGGTCACGATGATCGAGACCATGGCCAAGAGCGATGCCTGGGCAGCCGAATGCAAGAACCGCAACTGGACCCCCATCCTTCTGACCGGCGACGACTATGCGAAATTCCTCGTCGACGACACCGCCCGCATCACCGCGATCCTCAAGGATCTCGGCCTCGCCTGATGTCTTCAGGGGCGGCCACGGCCGCCCCTTCCGACATTAGCCTGCGGCATGGACATATCATGCGCTGGGAGTGAAACTGCGGATGCGGCCGGCGGGAGGATGCCGGCCATCTCGGGAGGACATCGATGAGCACCAGCGACCAGCAGCCGGCGCCCCCGCGCCTTGCCATGCCCGAATTGTTGATCGGCATCGGGCTTCTCGCCTGTGCCGCGGCCGTGGCGTGGCAGACCCTGGCGATCCCGGTTTCGCCGCTCTATTCCAAGGTCGGGCCGACCGTCTTCCCCTACATCACCATGACAGGCATGATCGTGCTTTCGCTGCTGCTCATCGTCGCCGCGCTGCGCGGCGGCTGGCAGCCGCAGGAGGAAAAGGAAACGCCGACCGACTGGAAGGCCATGGGCATCGTCGTTGCCGGCCTGGTCGCAAATCTGGTGCTGATCCAGCCGCTCGGCTTCACCGCCGCCTCGGTCATCATGTTCGTGCTCGTCTGTTATGGCTTCGGCAGCAAGCACACGCTGCGCGATGCGCTGACCGGCCTGATCCTGGCGCTTGCCGCCTATTTCGGCTTTGCCAGGGCGCTCGGCGTCAACATTGGCGCCGGCTTCATCGAAAACCAGCTGAACACGGTGATCGACGCGATCATCGCCACTGTGAGGGGCTGACGCCATGGAGACGCTCGGCCATCTCGCCCACGGATTTTCCGTCGCTTTCTCGCCGATGAACCTGCTGTGGTGCCTGGTCGGCACCACGCTCGGCACGGCCATCGGCGTGCTGCCCGGTCTCGGACCGGCGCTGACCATCGCGCTTTTGTTGCCGATCACCTACCAGGTGGCGCCGGAGGCGTCCTTCATCCTGTTTGCCGGCATCTATTACGGCGCCATGTATGGCGGCTCGACGACCTCGATCCTGCTCAACACGCCGGGCGAAAGCGCCACCATCGTCACCGCGCTGGAAGGCAACAGGATGGCCCGCTCGGGTCGCGGCGGCGCGGCACTGGCGACCTCGGCGATCGGCTCCTTCGTCGCCGGCACCATCGGCACGATGGGCGTCGCCTTCCTGGCCCCGGTGGTGGTGAAGTTCGCGCTGGCCTTCGGGCCGGCCGAATATTTCTCGCTGATGGTGCTTGCCTTCATCACGGTGTCGGCGGTGCTCGGCTCGTCATCGGTGCGCGGCCTCACCAGCCTGTTCCTCGGCTTCGTCATCGGCATGATCGGCGTCGACCTGCAGACGGGACAGCCGCGCTTCACCTTCGGCATGAACGAACTGCTCGATGGCGTCGATGTCATCATTGCCGCGGTCGGCCTGTTTGCCGTCGGCGAGACGCTCTACATGGCCTCGCGCCGCTATGCCGGCAAGGACGAGATCGTGCCGCTCAAGGGATCGCTCTACATGACCGCGGCCGAATGGGGGCGCTCGTGGAAGCCATGGCTGCGCGGCGCTTTCATCGGCTTCCCGATCGGCGCCATGCCTGCGGGCGGCGCCGAGATCCCGACCTTCCTGTCCTACGCCATCGAAAAGAAGCTGTCGAAGCACAAGGAGGAGTTCGGCACGGTCGGCGCCATCGAGGGCGTTGCCGGACCGGAAGCCGCCAACAATGCGTCTGCCGCCGGCGTGCTGGTGCCGATGCTCACCCTTGGCCTGCCGACCTCGGCGACCGCCGCAATCATGCTGTCGGCCTTCCAGAGCTACGGCATCAATCCGGGACCGCTGCTGTTGACGACGCAGGCCGATCTGGTCTGGGGCCTGATCGCCAGCCTGTTCATCGCCAACGTCATCCTGGTCGTCCTCAACCTGCCGCTGATCGGGCTGTGGGTACGGCTGTTGAAAATCCCCGCGCCGCAGCTCTATGCCGGCATCCTGGTGTTCGCGACCGTCGGCACCTACGGCATCTCGCAATCGCCGATCGACCTCGTCATCCTCTATCTCCTGGGGGCCGCCGGCTTCCTGATGCGGCGCTTCGATTTCCCGACAGCGCCGGTCATCATCGGCATGATCCTGGGGCCGCTCGCCGAAACGCAGTTCCGCCGGGCGATGACGATCTCGAACGGCGACTGGTCGGTGTTCTACACCCACAAGCTGTCGCTGGTGCTGCTGATCCTCGCCTTCATCGGCCTAGCCGGGCCGCATATCTGGGCCTTCATCGAGCACCGGCGCCGTCGCGGACCGGAGCATGTGCCGGGCGATGCCTGAGCAACCTGGAGCATCATGACCGATCTGCTTGCCGGCATCCGCATCCTCGACCTGACCAATGTGCTGGCGGGCCCTTATTGTGCCTATCAGCTGGCGCTGCTCGGCGCCGATGTCATCAAGGTCGAGACGCCGCAAGGCGGCGATCTGGCGCGCCAGCTCGGCGCCTCGCCGGCGCTCAACAAAGCCGGCATGGGCGCGTCGTTCCTGGCGCAGAATGCCGGCAAGCGATCGGTGGTGCTGGACCTCAAAAGCGAAGCCGACCGCGAACGCTTCCTCGATCTCGTCGCCTCGGCCGACGCGCTGGTCGAGAATTTTCGACCGGGCGTGATGGGGCGGCTGGGTCTCGGCTATGAGGTGCTGAAAGCGGTCCGCCCCGGTCTCGTCTATTGCGCCATATCCGGTTTCGGCCAGAGCGGGCCGATGCGCGACAATCCGGCCTACGACCAGATCATCCAGGGGCTGTCCGGTATCATGAGCATCACCGGCACGCCGGAGACAGCACCCTTGCGGGTCGGCTATCCCGTCGCCGACACGCTGGGCGGGCTGGTCGGGGCCTTCGCAATCGCCGCGGCGCTGGTCAAGCAGAAGACCTCGGGCGAGGGCGCGTTTCTCGATGTCTCGATGCTCGAATGCACGCTGTCGGCGCTGGGCTGGCCGGTGTCCAACTATTTGACCGCCGGTGTCGAGCCGCAGCCGATGGGCAATGAGAACATGACGGCTGCGCCCTCCGGCGCGTTTCGCACCGGCGACGGCCTGCTCAACATCGCCGCCAACAAGCAGGAGCAGTTCGTCACGCTTTGCCGGCTGATCGGCCAGCCGGAACTGGCCGACGATCCGCGCTTTGCCGAGCGCGAGACGCGCAAGCAGAACCGCGCCTCCTTGAAAGGGCTGATCGAGACAGCGCTTGCGAGCGCCTCGGCGGCTGCCTGGGAAGAAAAGTTCAACCGCGCCGGTGTTCCGGCGGGCCGGGTGCTGACGATCCCGCAGGTGCTTGGCGAGCGCCAGGTGGTCGAGCGCGACATGACCACGCGTTTCCAGGGCCTGCCCGGCATGGAGCAGCCGCTGACAGTGGTGCGCGGCGGCTTCATGGTCGATGGCGCGGCACCCTTGCCGGTCCTGCCGCCACCGGTGCTGGGTGAGCATATGGACGAGGTTTTTTCCACCCTGCCGCCGCGCGCCAGGAGAAGCGCGTGAGCGAGAGAAAAACCGGCCGCGAGCGCGGCGAGGAGTGGTGGCAGACCGGCATCATCGAGATGGGCCCCGGCATCATCCGGCTGCGCGGCTATGAAATCCAGGAGCTGATCGGCCGCGTCAGCTTTCCGGCCACGATCTGGCTGATGCTGCGTGGCGAATTGCCAAGCGAGGAGCAGGCGGCGCTGCTCGGCATTGCGCTGGGGGCGGCCGTCGACCACGGGCCGCAGGCGCCGTCGATCGCCATTGCCCGCATGGCCATCACCTGCGGAGTCGGCATCAACAGCGCCATGGCGTCCGCCGTCAACGTGCTGGGTGACGTGCATGGCGGCGCCGGCGAACAGGCGCTGTCCTTCTATGGCGACATTGCCGTGGCAATTGACCAGGGTGTTGCGCTGGACCAAGCCGTAGCCGCACGGCTCGACCGTTTCTTCGCCGAGGAGAAAGGCTATGTGCCGGGCTTTGGCCATCGCTTTCACCCGGTCGATCCGCGCGCGCCGCGCCTGATCGCAGTGACGCGCGAATTTGCCGCGCGCGGCGTCGTCAGCGGACGCTTTGCCGACATCGCCGAGGCCGTCGAGGCGGAGGTCGCGCGCCGCAAGGGGAAGAAAATACCGCTCAACATCGACGGCGCCACCGCCGTCATCTATGGCGAGCTCGGCTTTCCGCCGCCGTTGACGCGCGGCCTGTTCGTGCTCTCGCGCTCGGTCGGCATCCTGGCGCATGCATGGGAGCAGTCGCAGCAAAGCGAGCGCAACAAAGGTCCGCTGCCGCGCGAATGGCTGTGGGCCTATACGGGCACGCCGCTGCGGCCATTTCCAGGGGACCAGGGTCCCGCTGAAGGGGACGAGGGCAAGTGAGGTTGGTCAGGCCGGGTCCGGCACTGCCGGCTGAGGCGGCGCCAGGTTGGCCATCAGCGTCGAGAGATCCGGCTCATCGATGAGCAACGCCGCGTCCTGCGGCTTGAGCCATGCCCGCTGGCGGCTCTTGGCCTCCTGCCAGTTGGCCAGTTCCTCGGACACCTCCAACAGATAGACGACGACGTCGACGCGCACGAAATTGTGCTCCAGCCGTTTCCAATAGGAATAGCTGCCGGCCGGCGCCTTGCGGGTCTTGCCGAGCACGCCGGCTTCTTCGCGCGCCTCGATGGTGGCGGCCTTGCGCCCGCTCTTGCCTTTCATGGGCCAGCCCTTGGGCACGATGAACCGCTTCGTCGCTCGCGACGTCACCAGCATCACTTCGAAATTGCCTGAAACGTCCAGGCGAAAGGGAATGGCGGCAACCTGGCGAATGCGTTCGCCTCGCCTTGCCTTGCGTACCGCCTTTTTCTTGGTCGTCGCCATGTGCTGAAAATCCGGTCGGCGGGCGCACCGCCGCACGCCGCCTGCAAACCCCTGATATGCCCGCGAGGCAATGAGGCATTTTTAGTAAATAAGTCGACTAAGTAAATCGCAAGCGACCGATATCAACGGCAAACACGCACAATCTGGTTGTTGACGATCTGAATCGGACAAGCTTGCCGGACGACGGGCACTTCGGGGCGCGGCTGCGGCACGATCCGACGGTCCTGCTCGCGATATTGCTGCTGCTGTTGCTGGAACTGCTGCCGCTGCAGGCTGTTGCGCAATTGCTGCAGCTGGTTCTGCTGGATCAGCCGGTTGGCGCTGGGATTGACGGACTGAGCCGCAGCAAATTGCATGATGCCGGCGAGCGTTGCCGCCGCCAGCATTGCCGACATGAGAACTGTCGATAGGCGAAGCGTCGACATCAGTTCATTCCCGTACAGATATAACCTCCTCTCTATATAGGGCGTTCGTCTCGATCTGCCATGGGCCGGTCTGCCATTGGCGGATCTGCCACGGGTTGGCGAAATCCCTGAGGATGCGGCCTGCCGCACTTGACAGAAAAGATCGATTGACCGCTCTATCGGGCGCGGATCTCGGGCTCAATCGCGGCTGACTCGAGGCACAATCGGGAGCATATTGATGAAAAGCAGGCAAGTATATTTCGCGGCGCTACTGGGCAGCATCTGTATTCTTGGCCCGGTGGCAGTCGCGGCGCAAACCAAGACCGACAAGGCGGCGCCTGCCGCCGCAGCGCCCGCCCCTGCTGCCGGCCCGACATTGCCTGGCGGCGCCTCGGCGCTGTCCGAGACACATGGCGACTGGACGGTCAATTGCCAGGTAACCGGCACGGCCAAGGTTTGCAGCCTGTCGCATCAGCAGTTCAACAAGCAGTCCAACCAGCGCCTGCTGGCGATCGAGCTGTCGAGCAAGAGCGGCGACGATGCCGCCGGAACGCTGGCGCTGCCGTTCGGCCTGGCGCTCGCCAAAGGCGTCAGCCTGACCATCGACGACCAGAAGCTGGAAGGCAGCCTGCCGTTCAACACCTGCCAGGCCGTCGGCTGCCTGGTGCCGGTGGCGTTCGATGCCAGCGTCACGCCGCTGCTCAAGGCAGCCACCACGCTGAAGATCGACGCCTTCGCGGCCGACACTGGTCAAGCGGTGAGTTTCACCATCCCGCTCAACGGCTTCGGCGGCGCACTGGCACGGACCGCGGAACTCTCGGCGGACTGAGCGGAAAACGTCCGGTCACTCAACCTCGCGCAGCCGGTACCCAACGCCGGTCTCGGTGGTGATGTAGCGCGGCTGGTCGGGCGACTTTTCGATCTTCTGCCGGAGCTGGCGGACATAGACCCTGAGATACTGCACGTCGGTCGAATCGCCCCACACCTGCTTCAGCAGGAAATGGTGGGTCAGCACCTTGCCGGCATGCTGCACCATAATGCGCAATATGTCGTACTCCTTGGGGGAGAGCTTTATCTCCTTGCCTTCGACCTTGACGATGCGCTTGACCAGGTCGACGCTGAGATCTCCGGTGTGGAACACCGGCTTTTCGCCCTGCTGCTGGAATTTGTGGCGCAGCGCGACGCGGATGCGGGCGACCAGTTCGTTCATGCCGAACGGCTTGGTGATGTAGTCGTCAGCGCCGAGTTCGAGCGCCGCGACGATGCCGGCTTCGTCGGTGCGGCTGGACAGGATGACCACGGGCACGTCGAGGCCGTCGTCGCGCCATTTCCGCAGGAGATCGAGGCCACCCATGCCGGGCAGGCCGAGGTCGAGCAGGATCAGATCCGGCTTTTGTGCATCGACGAGTTCGATCGCAGCCTTGGCGTTGGGCGCTTCGCTGACCGCATAGCCCTGGCTGCCGAGGCCGACGCGCAGCAGTTTGCGGATCGGCGGCTCGTCATCGACGACCAGTATGCTGACATTGGAATTTGTCATGCCGGATCACCAGATGCTTGCTCGTCCACACCTGATACGTCCGTATCGGACGATTGTACCAACCTCGGCATGCGGATTGTGAAGACTGCGCCCGGGCGATCGCTGCGGTTCGCCGCCATGATCGTGCCGCCCATCGCCTCGATGAAGCCCCGGCAGATCGACAGGCCGAGCCCGGTGCCGGCCTGGACCTGATCGCGCTTGCGCACCCGGTAAAAGCTGTCGAAGACGCGCTCCAGGTCGGCGGGCGGAATGCCCGGTCCCTCATCCATGATCTGCAGCGCGACGGAGCCATTGTCGGCCCAGCCCTGCAGCCGGATTGTCGATCCCTGTGGCGCGTATTTCGCGGCATTGTCGAGCAGATTGAACAGCATTTGTTCGAACAGCACGGGATCAAGCTTCAGCATCGGCAGGTCGGCCGGAATATCAACCTCGGTCTTGTGCCCGGCAGTGATCTTGCGTGCCCGCTGCAAGGCCGAGCCAACGACATCGCCGACATAGTGCAGGGCGAAATTCGGTTCCATGGCGCCCGATTCAATCTTGGTCATGTCGAGCAGATTGGCGATGAAGCGGTTCAGCCGTTCGGACTCGTCGAGCACGGTGGTCAGCAGCTCGGCCCGATCGTCCTCGGGCAGTGCCGGCGCAAATTCCCTGAGCGTGCCGGCCGCGCCCATGATTGCCGCCAGCGGCGTCTTCAGATCATGCGAGATCGACGTCAGCAGTGCCGAGCGCAAGCGGTCGGCCTCGGCCGCCAGCCTGGCGCGGTCGACATCGGCGACCAGCTGGATGCGCTCGATGGCAACCGCCGCCTGGTCGGCCAGCGCGTCGAGCAGGCGCTGTTGCTCGGGCGTCAAGAGCGGCCCCTGCTTGTCATTGTCGAGGCCGACGACGCCGATGGCGGTACGGCCGGTCCGCAAGGGCAGGTAGAGCCGTTTTGCCCCGGGCAGGGTATCGGCGCCACGGCCGGCAGCCCGGTTGTGTTCCCAAGCCCAGCGTGCAGCCGCGATGTCGGCCTCGGCCAGCGTGTCATCGGGGGGATAACCGGCCTTGACGGTGATCGTGCCTTCTTCCGGCAAAAGCAGCACCACGCGCAGCTTCAGCATCGAGGCGATCTGGAAGGCTGTGGCCCACAAAACGTCGTCGAGCGTGCCGGCGCCGGCGAGCTTCTTTGAAAAGAGGTAGATGTCCTCGGTGGCCCGAGCGCGTGAACGGGCGGCGGCAGCCTGACGCTGCACACGCGCCGTCAGATTGCTGGCGATGACGGCAACGACGAGGAAGACNCGAAGGCAACGATGCTCTCCGGATCGCGGATCGTCATCGTGTAGCGCGGCTCGAGAAAGAAGAAGTTGAAGGCAATGGCGCTGAGGAAACAGGCGTACAGCGCCGGCCACAGGCCAAAGGTCACTGCCGATGTCAGCACCGCCAGCAGCAGCACGCTGGCAAGGTTGCGAACGTCGAGGAACTGATCGAGGACGGCGCTGACGGCAAGCGCGCCGGCGACATAGACGGTCGAGAAAAGATAAGGCCAGATTTGAAATGGCGTCTGCTCGGCCGCCGCCTTGACCCTCGACGTGGCCTCGTTGTCGCGCTCCGTTCCTGAAATGACATGGACGCTGATATCGCCGGCATTGCGGATCAGATCGTAGGTGAGCGAACCCTCGATCAGTTCGCGCCAGCGCGAGCGGGTCGGCCTGCCGACGACGATATGGGTGAAGTTGTTGGCCATGGCGTGGCGGACGATGTCCTGGGCGACGTTCTGGCCCGGAATGGTCGTCACCTCGGCGCCGAGCTGCTCGGCCAGGCGCAACAGTGTGGCCAGCCGGTCCTTGTCTTCCTCCGACATGGCGGCCGAACGCGGCGTGTCGACATGCAGCGCCGTCCACGGTGCGCGCAGCCGGTCGGCCAGCCGGCGCGCATAGCGGACACGAGACGCTCCGCCCGGACGCGCATCGACGCAGACGAGCACCCTTTCGCCCGCCGCCCAGGGGCCGGGAATGGCGTGCGACTGCATGTGGTTGAGCAACTGCTCGTCGACGCGCTGGGCGGTGCGGCGCAGCGCCAATTCCCGAAGCGCGGTCAGATTGCCCGGCGAGAAATAGTTTTCGACTGCGCGCTGGGCAGTGTTGGGGAAATAGACCTTTCC
Organism: Mesorhizobium sp. L103C119B0; assembly: GCF_000502235.1. Taxonomy (NCBI): domain Bacteria; kingdom Pseudomonadati; phylum Pseudomonadota; class Alphaproteobacteria; order Hyphomicrobiales; family Phyllobacteriaceae; genus Mesorhizobium; species Mesorhizobium sp. L103C119B0. Next base: position 309,009 of record NZ_AYXE01000007.1, read on the forward strand.
CTCTTTCAGCCGCTTGATCAGGTCGTCGGGCGTGAGGTCGATGATCTCGATGTCGTCGGCCTGGTCGATGATGGAGTCCGGGACCGTTTCGCGCACCCTGACGCGGGTGATCTGCGCCACGACGTCATTCAGGCTCTCGACATGCTGGATATTGAGCGTGGTGTAGACGTCGATGCCGCGCGCAAGGATTTCCTGGACGTCGAGATAGCGCTTGGGGTGGCGGCTGCCGGGTGCGTTGGTGTGGGCGAGTTCGTCGACGAGCACCAGCGCCGGCCGGCGGGCGAGGATGGCGTCGATGTCCATCTCATTCAGCACGCGGTCCTTGTAGTCGACCTTCTGGCGCGGGATGACCTCGTAGCCTTCGACCAGCGCCAGGGTTTCCTTGCGGCCGTGGGTTTCGACGATGCCGATGACCACGTCGATGCCGTCGGCAAGCATGGCGCGGCCGGCCATCAGCATTTCGTAGGTCTTGCCGACACCGGGTGCAGCACCCAGAAATATCCGCAGGCGGCCGCGCTCTTCCCGTTCCGCATGCTCGAGCAGCGCGTCCGGAGAGGGTCTGGTATAGTTGCTTCTGGCGTCCGGCATCAGGCTCGATCATGAACGGCGCCGAGGATCGTGTCGATCCCTGGCCCCTGGCTTCAGAGATTGTCTCTCACTGCTTGGTATCGTCCAGTGCCAGGTTGAGCGCCAGCACATTGACGACCGGCTCGCCGAGGAAGCCGAGTTCGCGGCCTTCGACATGGCTGTCGACAAGCGCCTTGACCTTGGCTTCGTCGAAGCCCCTGGCCTTGGCCACCCGAGCGACCTGGAAATAGGCGGCGTCCGGGCTGATGGCGGGGTCGAGGCCGCTGCCGGACGTCGTCACCAGATCCATCGGCACCGGCTGGTTCGGGTTCTCCGCCTTCAGCTTTGCAACATCGCCCTTGATGCGGTCGATCAGCTTGGGGTTGGTTGGACCGAGATTGGAGCCGCTGGACGCTGCGGCGTTGTATCCGTCGCCGGCAGCCGAGGGGCGGCCATGGAAATACTTGTCGTCGGCAAAGCCCTGGCCGATCAGTTCGGAGCCGATGACCGTGCCGTTTTTCTCGATCAAGCTGCCATTGGCCTTGTGCGGAAACAGCGCCTGGGCGATGCCGGTCATGCCCAGGGGATAGATCAGGCCGGTCAAAACGGTGAAAAAGACGATCATGATAACAGCGGGTCTTATCTGAGTGAGCATGGACGTATTTCCTTAAGCGAGGCCGAGGCCGGTGACGATCATGTCGATCGCCTTGATGCCGACGAAGGGAACGATGATGCCGCCGAGGCCGTAGACCAGCAGGTTGCGGCTGAGCAGCGCGCCGGCGCCGATGGCGCGGTATTTGACGCCTTTAAGCGACAGCGGGATCAGAGCGATGATGATCAGCGCGTTGAAGATGATGGCCGACAGGATGGCGCTCTGCGGCGTCGCCAGATGCATGATGTTGAGCGCTTGCAGGGGGCCGATTGTATGTCCCGGCGCAACGTAGAAGACGGCAAACATGGCCGGGATGATGGCGAAGTATTTGGCGACGTCGTTGGCGATCGAGAAGGTCGTCAGCGAGCCGCGCGTCATCAGCAGCGCCTTGCCGATCTCGACGATCTCGATCAGCTTGGTCGGGTCACTATCGAGGTCGATCATGTTGCCGGCCTCGCGGGCGGCAACCGTGCCGGTGTTCATGGCGACGCCGACATCCGCCTGCGCCAAGGCCGGCGCGTCGTTGGTGCCGTCACCGCACATGGCGACCAGCTTGCCCTTGGCCTGTTCGTCGCGGATCAGCTTCAGCTTGTCCTCGGGCGTGGCCTGGGCGAGGAAATCGTCGACGCCGGCTTCGGCTGCGATCGCCGCCGCAGTCATCGGATTGTCGCCGGTGATCATCACGGTGCGGATGCCCATTTTGCGCAGTTCGGCAAAGCGCTCGCGGATACCACCCTTGACGATGTCCTTGAGGTGGACGACGCCGAGCAGGCGGCCGTCACGCTCGACGGCCAGCGGCGTGCCGCCCGACTTGGCGATCTCGTCGGCGATCGCCTGGAGATCCTTGACGGTGTCGCTGCCGGGGCGCGTGCCGTGAGTGGCCGATGACGACTGGCTGACATAGGCGAGAACCGAATCGACGGCGCCCTTGCGCACCGACGAGCCATCGATGTCGACGCCGCTCATCCGGGTCTGCGCGGTGAAGGGCACGAAGCTGGCATGCAAGGTTGCCATGTCACGGGCGCGGATGGCGTATTTCTCCTTGGCCAGCACGACGATCGAGCGTCCCTCAGGCGTCTCGTCGGCGAGCGAGGCGAGCTGCGCGGCATCGGCCAGTTCCTGTTCGGTGACGCCCTTGACCGGGCGGAATTCGGTGGCCTGGCGGTTGCCGAGCGTGATGGTGCCGGTCTTGTCGAGCAAAAGCGTATCGACGTCGCCCGCCGCTTCGACGGCACGGCCGGACATGGCCAGCACGTTGAAGCGCACCAGGCGGTCCATGCCGGCAATGCCGATGGCCGACAGCAGGGCGCCGATGGTGGTCGGGATCAAGGTGACGAACAGCGCGACCAGCACCGTCACCGGGATATAGCCGCCGGAATAGGAGGCAAAGCTCGGGATCGTGGCGGTGGCCAGCACGAAGATCAGCGTCATGCCGACGAGCAGGATGTTGAGCGCGATCTCGTTGGGCGTCTTCTGGCGCGAGGCACCCTCGACCAGCGAGATCATGCGGTCGAGGAAGGTGTGGCCGGAGGCGGCTGATATGCGCACGCGAATCCAGTCGGACAAAACCTGCGTGCCGCCGGTGACCGCCGAACGGTCGCCGCCGGATTCGCGAATGACGGGTGCGGACTCGCCGGTGATTGCCGCCTCGTTGACCGAGGCCACGCCTTCGATCACTTCACCGTCGGACGGGATGATGTCGCCGGCTTCGACCAGCACGATGTCGCCAACCTTCAGGCTGGTGCCGGGCACCAGCTTGAACCTGGAGCGGTCTTCGCCGGCAAGCAGCTTGGCCTGGGTTTCGGTGCGCGCCTTGCGCAGCGAATCGGCCTGCGCCTTGCCGCGGCCTTCGGCGACGGCCTCGGCGAAGTTGGCGAACAGCACGGTGAACCACAGCCAGATGATGATCTGCAGCGTAAAGCCGAAATCGCCGCCGCCGGTGGCGAGATCCTTGACGAACAGGACCGTGGTAAGAAGCGAGACGATGGCGACGACGAACATCACCGGGTTCCTGACCAGCGTGCGGGGGTCGAGTTTCCTGAAGGCGCCGCCGATGGCCGGCCACAGGATGCGGGCATCCATGATGCTCGCGGATTTGGACTGGCTCATTTGGTGGCTCCAGTATCTGAACTGTTGGCCGGCACCGACCGATCGGATGCCGAAAAGAGGGGCGGCGGACCATAGGCCAGCAGCCAGATCACGATCATGACTGCCGCGAGGCCGAGGAAGGTAGATACGCTGGGGAAGGGAGGGGGCGTTTCCTCCCCCTCATTGCCGGCTCGTGGGCCGGCTCGCGGCCGGGCCTTCATGCGTTTTGGGTAGAACCAGGACATGACAAGCCTCAGAATGTCTGGCCGTTGATGGCAGCCAGGTGCTCGACGATCGGTCCGATCGCCAGTGACGGGAAGAAGGTCAGGCCGACGACGATCAGGATGACGCCGACGAGCAGGCCGACGAACAGCGGGCCGTCGGTCGGGAAGGTGCCGGCGGAAGCCGGAACCGTCTTCTTCGTCGCTAGCGAGCCGGCAATGGCAAGCGCTGGAATGATGACGAAGAAGCGACCCACCCACATGGAGATGCCGAGCGTGATGTTGTACCAGGGCGTGTTGCCGGAAAGGCCGCCAAAGGCCGAGCCGTTGTTGGCCGCCGCCGAAGTGTAGGCATAAAGAACCTCGGAGAAGCCATGCGGACCGCCATTGGCCATCGAGGCGACGGCGCTTGGCAGCACGACCGCTATTGCCGTGAAGACCAGCATGACCAACGGCAGAGCGAGGATGGCGAGCATTGCCATCTTGACCTCCTTGGCCTCGATCTTCTTGCCGAGATATTCGGGCGTGCGGCCAACCATCAGGCCGGCGACGAACACTGTGATGACGATGAACATGACGATGCCGTAGAAGCCGGCGCCGACGCCGCCGACGATGACTTCGCCGAGCTGCATGTTGAGCATCGGGACCAGGCCGCCAAGTGCTGTGAACGAGTCATGCATGGCGTTCACCGCACCGCAGCTCGCAGCCGTGGTGATGACGGCGAATAGTGCCGAAGCGGCAATGCCGAAGCGGCTCTCCTTGCCTTCCATGTTGGCGCCGTCGACGCCCAACGCATGGACCAGCGGATTGCCCGCGGCTTCCGCCCAGTAGCAGATAACGACGCCAGCGATGAACAGCACACCCATCGTGGCCAGGATCGCCCAGCCCTGGCGCTGGTTGCCGACCATGCGGCCGAAGACGTTGGTGAGTGCGGCACCCAGCGCGAAGATCGTCACCATCTGGATCATGTTGGAGATGGCGTCGGGGTTTTCGAAAGGATGCGCGGCGTTGGCGTTGAAGAAGCCGCCGCCATTGGTGCCGAGCATCTTGATGGCGACCTGCGAGGCGACCGGCCCAAGGGCGAGCGTCTGCTTGGCGCCCTCCAGCGTGGTGGCGTCGACATAAGGCCCGAGCGTCTGCGGCATGCCGAGCCAGACATAGACGAGGGTGAGCACGATGCTGAGCGGCAGCAGGATGTAGAGCGTGCAGCGGGTCATATCGACCCAGAAATTGCCGATCGATTTTGCCGAGGCGCGGGCGAAGCCGCGGATCAGCGCCACCGCGATGGCAATGCCGACGGCGGCCGACATGAAGTTCTGCACGGTGAGGCCGGCCATTTGCACGAGATAGGACATCGTGCTTTCGCCGCCGTAATTCTGCCAGTTGGTGTTGGTGACGAAGCTGACGGCAGTGTTGAAGGCGAGATTGGGTTCGACCGATGCCATCCCGGCCGGATTGTAAGGCAGGACGCCCTGCAGGCGTTGCACAAAGTACAGCACCAGGAAGCTGGCAAGGCTGAAGAAGATGATGCCGGCCGCATAGGTCGTCCAGTGCTGCTCCTCGAGCTCGCTGGTTCCCGAAATGCGGTAGAGGCCGCGCTCAACGGGCCCGAGTATGGGCGAGAGAAAGGTGCGATCGCCATTGAAGACGCGGTACATGTAGCCGCCGAGCGGCTTCACCAGCAAAACGACGATCCCGCAATAAACCAGGATCTGTATCCATCCGTTGAGTGTCATGGCTTTCCGTGCCTTGCTTCAGAAGCGTTCTGGGCGAACGAGGGCGTATGTCAGGTAGACGAGCAGGAACAAGGTCACGCCGCCACCGAGGATGTAATCGACAAGCATGGTGCGATCCTTCCGCTTAAAGAGCGTCGCAAGCTTTGATGTAGGCGAGGGAAAGGCCGAAGAACAAAACCTCGATCCCGATGACGACGATGTCCATTTGTGTTGGTCCTTGCTTCTGCTTGTATTTGGCGCCAGCGACTGGCGAGCCACAAATTCCATGAGGACGACCCGCCCTAGCTTCGAGGGCTACGGCGTCCGGAGCGTTTTGCTCGAAGTGGAATATGGACCCGATCGCCATAAAGGTTCGAGACGGGCCGCGGAGGAAAGATATAAAATTCCTATAAAGATTTCCGGGAGATGGCTCCGTTCCGGGCCGCTAGAAACCGAGGCCATGATATCGCGACCCCTCTTGCGGCGCCGCCGTCTTTCGAAACAATGGGAACGCAAAACGAGGGAAAAACAGATGCTCGACATGGCACCATCGAAACAGGCGGCGACATGGCTTTCCGCGCTTGCTCGGGCGCTGGAAGCTGATGACGCCGAGGCGGCCGCCAACCTGTTCGTCGAGGATTGCTACTGGCGCGATCTGCTGGCTTTCACCTGGAACATCACCACGATGGAAGGCCGCGATGCGATCCGCGACATGCTGCAAGCGACGCTGGCGGAAGCGAAGCCCTCACACTGGACGCTGTCCGGCGAGGCGACCTCGGATGAGGGCACCGTCGAGGCCTGGTTCACGTTCGAAACGGCGGTCGCGCGGGGCGAAGGGATTGTGCGCCTCACGAACGGCCGCTGCCGGACCTTGTTCACGGCGGTGCGTGAGCTCAAGGGGTTCGAGGAACAAAAGGGACCGACGCGGCCGCTTGGCATCCGTCACAAGGCCGATCCGAAGCGCGAAACCTGGGCGGAGGCGCGGGCGCGCGAGACGCGCGACCTCGGCGCCACCGAGCAGCCCTATTGCCTGGTGATCGGCGGCGGGCAGGGCGGCATCATGCTCGGCGCGCGGCTGAGGCAACTCGGCGTGCCCACCATCATCATCGAGAAAAATGCGCGCCCCGGCGATTCCTGGCGCAACCGTTATCGCTCGCTCGTGCTCCACGATCCGGTCTGGTACGACCATCTGCCCTACATTCCGTTCCCGGAGAACTGGCCGGTGTTCACGCCCAAGGACAAGATGGGCGACTGGCTGGAGATGTACACCAGGGTGATGGAGCTCAACTACTGGGTCGCCACCAAATGCGTCAGCGCCAGCTATGACGAGGCCGAGAAGGTGTGGACTGTGGTGGTCGACCGCGTCGGCCGGCAGATCACGCTGAAGCCGAAGCACATTGTCTTTGCCACCGGCGCCTATGGCCCGCCACGCCAGATCGCGCTGCCCGGCGCCGAGACCTTCAAGGGCGAACTCCTGCATTCCAGCCAGTATGCAAGCGGCGAGAAATTCCGCGGCAGACGTGTCGCTGTCATCGGCGCGGCAAGCTCGGGGCACGATGTCAGCGTCGACCTCTGGGAGAGCGGCGCAGACGTCACCATGATCCAGCGGTCGCCGACGACAGTGGTGAAATCCGACACTCTGATGGAAGTCGGCTTCGAGATCTTCTCGGAAAAGGCTCTGGCGCGCGGCATCAGCACCGACAAGGCCGACCTGATCGTCGCGTCCACGCCGTTCGCGCTTGTACCCAAGGGCCAGCGGGATCTTTACGAGGTGATCAAGGCACGCGACGCAGACTTCTACGACCAGCTACGCGCCGCCGGCTTCGCCATCGATTTCGGGGAGGACGAGACCGGGCTGTTGATGAAGGCCTACCGCACCGGCTCCGGCTACTACATCGATGTCGGCGCCTGCGAACTGATCATCAATGGCGAGATCAAAGTGAAGAGCGGCGTCGGCATCAGTTCATTGACGCCGACCGGCATCCTGTTCGACGACCGCAGCGAGCTGGCCGTCGATGCGATCGTCGCCTGTACCGGCTACCAGTCGATGAACGAGACCGTGGCGGCCATCGTCTCGCGCGAGGTCGCCGACAAGGTCGGGCCATGCTGGGGCCTCGGCTCCGGCGTCAAGGGCGATCCCGGTCCTTGGCAAGGCGAGCTGCGCAACATGTGGAAGCCGACGGCGCAGGACGCGCTGTGGTTCCACGGCGGCAATCTGGCGCTGTCGCGGTTTTACTCGAAATATGTGGCGCTGCAGATCAAGGCGCGGATGGAAGGGATTGCGACGCCGGTGTTTGGGGCGGTGAGTAACGCAGGGCGCTAGCGATCTCCTCCCCCCTCGAGGGGGAGATGTCGCCGAAGGCGACAGAGGGGGTCGCCGCGCGTGGAGCGCTGACCTCCAGCTGCCGCNCCTCGAGGGGGAGATGTCGCCGAAGGCGACAGAGGGGGTCGCCGCGCGTGGAGCGCTGACCTCCAGCTGCCGCGAGGAGCTTGCGTCCGGTCGAACCGACCCCCTCTGGCCTGCCGGCCATCTCCCCCTCAAGGAGGGAGATTATCCACGCCCGAAATGCCGTGCCGCGACCTCGACATGCGTATGTGCCGCATGCGGCTCGAAGCGCTCGGTCTCGTTGTGGTCGGGCGCCTCGTTCGGCCACCAGACACCGCCGATAACAATGCCTTCTGAGACCAGCCGCTGATCCGCGATCAGCGCCGCACCGACCGCATCGACGAAGGTAAAGCGCCCGGGGCGCAGTCTCAGCACCGCGACATCGCCGACACCGCCAACTTTCAGCGTCCCAAGCTCCGGCCTGGCGATCGCCTCGGCTGGCCTTTGCGTGGCGGCGCGCAGCACCTCGACCAGCGGCATGCCCAGCGCCATCAGCTTCGACATGCAGACCAGTATGTCGAAGGCCGGACCGTCGACGCAGTAGAGATGCACGTCGCTGGAGATGACGTCGGGCGCGAGGCCCTCGGCCAGCATCGCTTTCGCCACGGCGAAGTCGAACGATCCCATGCCGTGGCCGATGTCGAAGATGACACCGCGTTCGCGGGCCAGCCGCATGTCCGGCCGCACCGCGCCGGAAGCGAACACCGGCGCGTTGGGGAATGGCCGAAAACAATGGGTGAGGATGTCGCCGCGGCGCAGCCGTGGCAGCACCTCGGAACGGCCGGGCGGCGGCTCGTCTATATGCGCCATCAGCGGCAGACCGACCTGGTCGGCGGCTTCCAGCGCAAGATCGACCGGGGCGATGCCGCTGGCGCCGCCGGCATGCTTGCCGGAGCGCACTTTTACCCCAACGACGACATCGGCGTGCTCGCGCACCGCGGCCACCGTCTCGCGTGGCTCGCAGAGCCTGAGATCGCTGCATTCGCCGACAGAGACGCTTTGCGAGAAGCCGAATATGCCGGCAAAGGAGATGTTGACATAGGCCAGGATGCGCACCTTCGAGCGCTCGATGACATGGCGGCGAAAGCCCAGAAAATTGCCGGCGCCGGCGCTGCCGGCATCGATGAAGGTGGTGGTTCCGCTCTTGGCCGCCAGCCGGTCGGCGTCGACGCCCAGCGAGGTGCCGCCCCAATAGACATGGCTGTGCAGGTCGATGAGGCCGGGCGTGACGATGCAATCCCTGGCATCCACGACCTGCGTAGCATGCTCGGCGTCGATGGCAGTCTCGATGGCCGCGACGCGACCGCCCGCAACGGCGACATCGCGCGGCGCGTCCAGGCCCGAGGCCGGATCGATCAGGCGGCCGCCCTTGATCAGGAGATCGAACTGCATCGGCGCCTGCCTCTCTTCGTTTTGGGGCATGATCTCTGGACAAAACGGTTTCCGTTTGTCCGAGAAAACCGGTTTCCACTTTCGGGATCATGCCCCGACTGGTCAAACCGGCCGGTAGGCGACGGCTTCGACCTCGATCTTGATGTCGATCATCAGCCGCGATTCGACCGTGGTGCGGGCCGGCGGATTTTTCGGGAAGTGCTTGGCGTAGACGGCATTGAAGGCGCCGAAGTCGCGCGCGTCCTCGAGCCAGACCGTGGTCTTGACGACATCGTCCATGGTGCAACCGGCCAGCGCGAGTGCCGCCTTCACATTCTGCAGCACCTGCTCGGTCTGCTCGGTGATGCCGCCCTTGACCACGATGCGGTCGCTGTCGACCGGCACCTGACCTGAGATGTAGACGAAATCCCCGGCGCGCACGGCCGGCGACAGCGGCACGTGGGATGTTCCAAAACACTCTTTAGGCAAAGGAAACTCCTGTTCAGAATGGCGGGCCGCGCCCCGTTTTCGACGACCGCTCTACGCCTGTCCCGGTGATCCTCATAGGGGGCTTTTTGGAAAGCAGCATTTTTCCAAACGCGTGTTGCTTTATCGCAGGCTCGCCAGCATCTTGCGCGTCGCATTTTCCCGACAGGAGATTTCAATGACCTTCGACAAGAACCCGTTTCCAGAGGGCGATGCCGATCGCCACGCGCTCTGGGAAATGTTGGTGCGGCGCGACATCGACGCCTTTATCCGTCAGGACTGGTCGATGGTCGAGGATGATTTCCTCGCCGACAGCTTCTTCGGCATGCATGCGCATTTCCTCAGCGATGCCGACGCCTGGCGTCTGCAATTCCCGAGCCTTGCCGTCTATCGCGACGAATGGCTGCGCCAGGCCAAGGAGACGGCGGCGGCCAGATTCGCCGAGCCGCTGCGCGAGGCGCTGTTTCGCGTCACCAACATGCGCGACATCGATGTCGATGGCGACCGCGCCGTGCTGCACAAGAAGTTCAACGGCTCGGTGGCCAAGGCCGATGGCAGCGTCGACAAGCTGAAATGGCAGACGCTGTATTTTTGCAGGAAGGTGGCGGGCCACTGGAAGATCGGCGGCTTCGTCGGCTACATGCCGCATCCCTTGGGGATCTGAGTCTTGCCCGCTTATGCTATTGCCGGCCTTCGCGCACGAAGACGTGCGCCTCCCGGGCTGCAGTTGTAAAAGCTCGCCAACCGAATCCACTCGAGCTCAAGCGAGTTGAACGGCACAGGTTCGTCCCACAGGGCTAGCGGGAGCGGTGGTCGAACACGACCGCCATGGTCTTACCAATTGCCGCCATGACGACGAGCTCGACGAGATCGTCGTCGCTGTCGACACAGGTTGGATCCATGCGGCGGATAGCGTCGAGCGCCGCCCTGGTCGAGACGGTATCGCCGGCGCGGAATCTGGAAAGCGCAGAGGAAACAAGGTTCTGGGTTGTCACGTCGATGACAGGTACGCTCTGCACTACGTTCATGGCTTCCTCCTGCCAAGAACCCTCTCCCGAAGGAAATAATACGCCGAACGACGGCGTGTGCCAGCGGAATCGTGGTCCGACCAGATTGCCGAGATGGCACGTTTGCGTGTTTGATAGGATCGAGCCCACAGCATCCAGGATCGGACATGAAACTGTACTTCAGCCGCAATCCCAATCCGCGCCTCGCGGTTGCAACGGCACGTCATCTGCAGGCCAAGGTCGAGTTTGAGTTTGCGGCACCCATGGCGCCCGGGCAGGCTGAGCGGTTTCGTCAGCTCAATCCCAATCTTACCCTGCCGATATTGGCATGGCCGGGCGGCAGCCTGTGGGAAGCCGACGCCATAGCCTGCCTTCTGTCGCGCGAAGCGGGTTCGGATTTCTGGCGCGGCGGCGGCGACCAACCCGACATGATCCGCTGGCTGAGCTGGGGCAAGGAAAATTTCGTCCGGGCCTGCGACACCGTGCATTTCGAGCGCGGAACCAAGCAGCGCTACGGGATTGGGCCTGTCGACCAGGGCAAGGTCGAGGAGGGGCTGGCGGAGTTCCGCATCGCGGCAGCGATTCTCGAGGCGGAGCTCGCCAAGCGGCCATGGCTTGTGGGCAAGTCGCTTTCCTATGCCGATTTCCGCATGGCGACTTTTTTGCCGTTCAACGATGCAGCCGGCCTGCCGCTGGCGGACTATCCCTATGTTCTGGGTTGGTATCGCCGGCTCGAAGCCATCGATGCCTGGCGCGATCCCTTCGACGGGCTGGACGCGCCGCTTCTGCCGCCGGTCAACTCCGCTTGACGTGCCTTCCCTTTGGGCAGATGGGCTGATGTGTGGCGCTTTGGCAGCATAGGTGTGGAACAGCGGGCGAGTTGCCATGGCGCGCTCGACGGCTCGCGGCCGGGTTGATAAGCCCTGTCCGCAAGGAGAGTCGTGACATGACCGTAGCCATCGAGATGGGACAGACGACGGCGGGTGCGTCGGCGGCGCTCGACCTTGAGGAGCTGCTGGCCACCCGGCTTCTGGTGCAGGGCAATTCCGGCTCCGGCAAATCGCACCTTTTGCGCCGGCTACTGGAGCAGAGCGCGCCCTGGGTGCAGCAGACCATCATCGACCCGGAAGGCGATTTCGTCTCGCTGGGCGACCATTACGGCCATCTGGTCATCGATGCCGAGGAGCATACGGAGCGTGGCCTGCAAGCAGCCGGCGAGCGGGCGCGCATCCACCGCGTCTCCACGGTGCTCAATCTCGAAGGGCTCGATGCCGAGAACCAGATGCGGCGCGCCGCTGCCTTTCTCGGCGGGTTGTTCGAGGTTGCCCGCGAGCATTGGTATCCGATGCTGGTGGTGGTCGACGAAGCGCAGCTGTTCGCGCCCGCCGTGGCCGGCGAAGTGTCCGACGAGGCGCGAAAGCTCTCGCTCGGCGCCATGACCAATTTGATGTGCCGCGGCCGCAAGCGCGGCCTTGCCGGCATCATCGCCACGCAGCGGCTGGCAAAGCTCGCCAAGAATGTCGCGGCGGAGGCGTCCAATTTCCTCATGGGCCGTACCTTCCTCGATATCGACATGGCGCGCGCCGCCGACCTTCTGGGCATGGAACGGCGTCAGGCCGAGGCGTTTCGAGACCTGGAGCGCGGGCACTTCATGGCGTTGGGCCCAGCGCTGTCGCGCCGTCCGCTGGGCGTGCGCATCGGCCAGACCGAGACCAGCCCGCGCAACGGTACGCCGCGGCTGATGGCAATGCCGGAAACAGCGCTTGAAGACGCGCGCGCCATCATCCTGGCAGCGCCGCCGCCCGAGACGATGCGCGCGCCGCGCCGGATGGCGTCGCCGGAGCTGCTCGACCAGCTGATGGCGGCCAAATCGGCGGCGATGGAGATCCGCCCGGAACCTGCGGAACCGGCGGTAAGCGCCGAGGATATGGCCGAGCGGCGAGAGCGGGTGGACCGTGTCCTGCGCGCCATCCTGGCGCAGCCCGATGCGGGTTTCCGCGTCATCGGCGTGCTTTATCAGGAGTTCGTCGTCCGCTGCCGCATCGAAGGCCTCGCTTCGGTGGTGCCGGACCTCTCAGAATTCCGTCGCATGCTGACGCGTGCCCGCGCCGGGCTCGGCGCAGACATGGCAGGCGATGACGCCTGGCAGGACGTTTCCGTGCGCGCCTCGCTGCTGCCCGAGGACATGCAGGGCGTGTTCATGATGATCGCCCGCGCCGCCAAGGAGGGCTGGCCGTGCCCGAGCGACGCGGCGATCGCGCGCGCCTACGGCTCGCATTCGCTGCGGCGCGCCCGGCGGCTGCTCACCTATATCGAGGAGCAGGGCCTCATCGTCTGCCAGCTCGACGGCACCGGCCGCCGCACGGTGACGCTGGTCGAGCTCGCCTGGGCGACGGCGCCGGGCGACCCCAATGCCGCGGAGGCGGAACAGGGCAGCCTGGCGCTGTGAAAGGCGAACAGGCAGCTACCTGACTTGCTTGCGCGGTTCTGAACAAGATGTGTTTCGCCGATCGGCGCGCGACGATTTATGATGGGTTTCCGAGAATCGCAGAACGGTTCGGGCGGGAGGGTTGTCCGGTGCGGTTGAAATCTCTGGCTGTCTTTGTCTTTGGCCTCCTGGCCATCGCCGGCATCGCCTTGACGATGTCTGCCCGGTCTTTTGCCGCGTCCTCCGATATACCGGCCTGGCTGCAGGCCCATGTCGGCAATGACGACGGCGAGATTTCGCAAGTGGTGCTGGAGCGGGCGCGCGCGCTTTACCTGAAGAAGGTCGCCCAAGGCGCGGTCCACAATGGCTGCTATTTCGCCATGGATGCGACGCGCCCCGGCGATCTCGGCAATGGCGTGCTAGGGCGGCGCTACTACGTCATTTGCGAGGCCAAGCAGTCGTTCAGGGCGATCTCGTCGGGCCATGGCGGCGGCCGCAATTTGAAAGGCGTGGTCGATTTCTCCAACAGCAAACGCTGCGCGAAAAACTTCGGCAATGCCCTGGACTCGTCCTTGACGACCGGTGGCGCCTATATGACCGGCGAGGCAAAGACCTCATTCAAGGGTTTTTACCGCATCGGCGCAAAAAAGGACCAGGCGCTGCTGCGCACCTTCATCCAGTTCGACGGTGAGGGGGAGACGGCGAATGCCAGGCAGCGGGTGATCGGTGGCCACGCGGCGCGGCTGTTGCGCGGCATGTGCGTGCGCAAGAACCCGAACAGCTCCTATGCCGACCATGACGGCTTCGTGCCATACGGCAAGCTGGTGGATTATGCCGGCGGCCGCAGCAATGGCTGCACCAGCTGGTCGCCGTCCGACGCCGACCAGATCATTTCGATGGTGAAGGGCAATCCGACGACGCTCTATATCTACCCGGAATCGCGCGACATCACCGCCGTTAGTAAATCGGGGGCCTATTGGAATGCGTCCTGCCTGAAGGAGATCGGCAAGCCGAAATTCTGGCCGCGAAAGAGCCTTGAGCCGATCATCGCGCAATACGCCAAGGACAACCCGCCACCGCCGTCACAACCGTTGCCGATCTGCACCGGGCCGTGAGGGATGAGTCCTCGGCTCGGCATTGTCGGCGGCGCGGACTGGCTGGGCGGCGCCGCCGATCCGATGGGCTCTACTGATTGATCTCGGGTTCGACGAGCTTTGCCAGATTGCGCAGCGACTCCTGCCAGCCGAGATAGCAGGCTTCGGCCGGAATAACGTCCGGAATGCCGGCCTGCGTGATGTCGAGTTCCGTGCCGACCGACACTTTCTTCAGGAGCACGGTCACTTCGATCTGGCCGGGCAAATTGGGGTCGTCGAACCTGTCGGTGTAGCGCAGGCGCTCGCCGGGAACGAGTTCGAGATATTCGCCGCCGAAGGAATGGCTGCCGCCCGTCGTGAAGTTTCGGAACGACATCTTGAAGGCGCCACCGACTTTCGCGTCGAAGCTGTGTACCGTGCAAGTGAAGCCGTTCGGCGGAAGCCATTTCGCCAGCGCGTCGGCTTCTGTGAATGCGCGGTAGACCTTCTCCGGGCTGGTCGTCAGAACGCGGTGCAAACGTACGGTGCTTGGCATCTCTTCGGTATCCTTTGTGGTTTCGTTGTCCGATGCCCCAAGGACGGGTGAACCTCACCCGGTCCGACATAGCCTGTCAAATTTTCTTGAGCCCTTTGCCCGCGGCCATCCGCCCGCGACTTCGACCGCCGCCTCAGGCAGGCGGTCGTGTCGCGTCAAATTGCATGCATCATTGACAGGTTGCCTAACTTTTCGGCGCGGATCTCACAATTTATTAAAATTGTAAGTCTCTCCTACAAAGTTGTATTAGGATCAGCTTAACGCCTTCGGCATTATCTATTAAATGATGGGCGACGATCTCCTTGGTGTACTATAGAATGATTCCCTGGAACGACGGATCAATTTAAGAGTTGATCCGAAATGGTCGCTCGAAGGTTGTCGAACGACCAAGGCAGCACGCGCAAGGAGTGTCGGAATGACCACAGTCCTCAACGCCAAAGGCATTCCACTTCCGTATACCGGCGCTTCCACCCATTGGTTCTCGGCGACTGGAGGCGCGCCTTACCGCTACGGCACCTCGGGCAACGATTCCTTCTGGGGCGACACCAATGTCAAGGTCACCATGTATGGCGGCGCGGGCGACGACTATTACCATCTCTATTCGACGATCAACAAAGCGGTCGAGAACTACGTCGCGGGCGTCGACACGATCGATACCTGGATGAGCTACAAGCTGCCCGCGAATTTCGAGAACCTCGTCGTCACCGGCGACGGCCACTATGCCTTCGGCAATGGTCAGGACAACATCATAACGGGCGGCGCTGGCAGCCAGACGCTGGACGGCGGCAAGGGCAATGACGTGCTGATCGGCGGCGCCGGCGCCGACACCTTCATCATCACCAAGGGCAATGGCAGCGACCTTATCTCCGATTTCGGCTCGACCGACACGGTGCGCCTCAACGGCTATGCCTTCACCTCGTTCGAGGCCGTCCACGCCAATATGGTCCAGGTGGGATCGAACGTGCAGCTGAACCTCGGCTCGAGCGAGGTGCTGGTGTTCCACAACACCACGATCGACAAGTTTCAGCCCGGCCAGTTCGAGCTGCCGATCGACAAGGCCGGCATGACGCTGTCCTTCAACGACGATTTCAACACGCTGAGCCTGTGGAACGGCCAGAGCGGCATCTGGGATTCCAATTTCTGGTGGGGGGCGCAGAACGGCAGCTCGCAGCCCCAGAACGGCGAGCTGCAATGGTATATCGACGCCAATTATGTGCCGACCAGCTCGGTCCATCCGTTCAGCGTCGCAAGCGGCGTGCTCACCATAACCGCGGCGCATACGCCCGACGACATCAAGCCGCTGATCAACAATTACGAATACACTTCCGGCATACTGACGACGCACGACACCTTCTCGCAGACCTATGGCTATTTCGAAATGCGGGCCGATCTCCCGGAAAACGCCGGCGCGTGGCCGGCCTTCTGGCTTCTGCCCGAAGACGGTTCATGGCCCCCGGAACTCGACGTGATCGAAATGTATGGGCAGAACCCGAATGCGCTTCTCATGACCGCGCACACAAATGAGACGGGAACCCACACCACGGTCGGGTCGACGGTGAATGTCTCCAACACCGACGGCTATCACACCTATGGCCTGTTGTGGACGCCGGACAAGCTGGTCTGGACCTATGATGGCGTCCAGGTCGCGGAAGCTGCGACGCCGTCCGATATGAACAAGCCCATGTATATGCTGGTCGACCTTGCGGTCGGCGGTCAAGCCGGCGCGCCACCGGACCATCTGGCGACGCCCGCGCAAATGAAGATCGACTATATCCACGCTTATACGCTGAACGATGTGCAGCAGAGCCATCTGAGCACGACAGCCGAGCACGCGGTCTAGATGTCGCGAGACCGCGCGCCAATCAGCGATGCGGCCATCGGCCTGCGCCCGGTCTTCCTGCGTGGCATCGCCGACATCGGCATCTTTTCGTTGCTGATCAACATCCTGCTCCTGGTGATCCCGCTCTATCTGCTGCAGGTCTATGACCGGGTGTTGCCGTCCTCCAGCGTCGAGACGCTGCTTTATCTCTCGGCCATGGCGGTCCTCGCGCTCGCCTTCCTCGGCCTGCTGGACGCGGTCCGCGCCATCTACGCGCAACGTGTTGCGGCCACCGTCGACCTGAAACTGGGCGCGCGGACATTCGCCGCCTCGCTTGGCGCCAGACATGCCGGCAGCGGGCTGTCGCCGCTGAACGACCTTGCCACGGCCTGCGCCTTCATCAGGTCGCGCGGCGTGGCGGTGCTGTTCGACCTGCCGTTTGCGCCCGTCTTCCTGGCCTTGCTCTATTTCATCCATCCCGTCCTGTTCTGGCTGACGCTCGCCGGCGCCGTGCTGCTGTTTCTCCTGGTCGTGGCCAACCAGCTTGCCATCGGCAGGAACGATGCCATGTCGGCGGAACGCTCGGCGGTGGCCAGCCAGGCGGAGCAGGCCTTCGCCCGCAACACCGACACGCTGCGCGCCATGGGCATGGTGCAAAATGCCGCCGCGGTCTGGGGACAACACGTTGCTGAGGCGCTGACCCTGCATGACCGTTCCGGAAGCGCCAATGCGATCTTCAGCGCGACGTCGCGGGCGCTGCGCATGATGCTGCAACTGGCGATCCTCGGCGCCGGCGCGTGGCTGGTGCTACAAGGGCAGATGACCGCCGGCATGATCTTCGCTTCGTCGCTGGTGTCGTCGCGCGCGCTGCAGCCGCTCGACCAGCTGATCGGATCCTGGCGGCAGATCGTCGACGCCAAGCGATGCTGGAAGCGGCTGGACACCGCCCTTGCGGCGCAACCAGCGCAGGGGCGCAAGCTCGCACTGCCCGATCCATTGGGCGCGATTTCGGTGCAGGATCTGTTCTTCATCGCGCCGACTGCGGCTTTCGGCACGGAGCCCATCCTCAAGCGGTTGAATTTTGCCATCGGCGCCGGCGAAGCGGTGGCGATCGTCGGCCCGAGCGGGGCCGGCAAATCGACGCTGGCGAAATTGCTTGTGGGCGCGCTGCAGCCGACCGGCGGCGCGGTCAGGGTCGACGGCGCCGACCTGAGGAGCTGGGACGAAACCCAGCTTGGCAGGCATATCGGCTATCTCGCGCAGGAGGTGGAGCTTTTCCCGGGATCGATCGCGCAAAATGTCGCCCGCTTCGAACCCGACGCCGATGACGCCGCGATCGTCGAAGCGGCCAGGCGCGCCGAGGCGCATGAGCTGATTCTCACGCTGCGCGACGGCTATCAGACCATGATAGGCCCGTCGCATACCGTGCTGTCGGGCGGCGAGCGCCAGCGGATAGGGCTGGCGCGCGCCTTCTACGGCAAGCCACGCATGCTGGTGCTGGACGAGCCCAACGCCCATCTCGACGGCAGTGGGGAGGCGGCGCTCGAAGGGATGCTTTCGGCCGCGCGAAGTGTAAGCGTCACGACAGTCGTCATCACGCATCGCCCTTCGATCGCCGCGGCCTGCGACCGCGTCATGGTCCTGCGCAACGGCATGGTCGAAGCTTTCGGCCCTGCGAGCGAGGTGCTGAGGCAACCGGCGGCCGGCAAGGCCGGGAGCGCGGTGGTGACAGGCTCGTTCGTGCCGACCGTGCGCCCGCACAGCGTCCGCTTCGGGTCATAGACGATGATGCAGCAGAGCCTCGCCTTCGAAGGTCGACCGCGCACCGACTTCCGCCGCATGGCCGTCGTCGGCTACGTGGCCATAGCGCTCTTCGTCGGCTGCTTCGGCTATTGGGCGGCGAACGCGCCGCTCTCCGGCGCGGTGATCACCTCCGGCACGATCTCGGCGACGGGCGGCAACATCCTCATCCAGCACCCCGAGGGCGGCATCATCGAGCAGTTGCTGGTGCATGAAGGCGACCGCGTGCAACAAGGCGAACCGCTGGTCCTGCTCGACCGCAGGGCGGCCGAGACCGACCTCAACCGGCTGACCAGACAGACGATCGCGCTCAGGGCAAGTGCCGCGCGACTTGAGGCCGAGCGCGACGGATCGGACAGGCTGGCGCCGATCGCCGAAGCAGCACCCGCGCCGTTCCAGCGCGATTTCGACAATCTGGTGCACGAACAGCAGAAGGAGTTCGAGGCCAGGCTCGCCCGGTTCCGCTCCGAGCAGTCGATCCTGGCGCAGCGCGTCGCCATGCATCGTGAGTCGGCGCTGGGACTGGAGGCGCAGAAACTCGCCATCCAGCAACAGGCCGAGATCGTGAAGAAGGAACTCGGCATCAAGACCGGCCTGCTCGACAAGGGTCTCACCAACCGCAGCGAATATTCGCAGCTTCTGCGCAGCGAGGCCGATCTGGTCGGCCAGGCCGGCGCGCTGGAGGCGGATATCGCAGCGACCAAGACGCAGATCGTCGAAGCCCAGGCGCAGGTCGAGCGCGCGACCACGCAGCGCGTCGAGGACGCGCTGACCAAGCTCGACGAGGTTCGCACCAGCCTGGCCGACATCGGCGAACAGATCACCGCAGCCGAGGCGGTGCTGGGGCGCACGACGATCAAGGCGCCGGCAGCCGGCATCGTGGTATCCTCGATCTACAACTCCAAAGGCAGCGTGATTGCGCCGGGGCAGAAGATCATGGAGATCCTGCCGACCGCGTCGGGCCTCATCGTCGACGCGAAGCTGCGGCCGAAAGACGTGGACCTGGTTCGCGTCGGCCAGCCGGCGAAGCTCAGGCTGTCCGCCCTGAACGCGCGCCTCACCCCTGAGGTCCCGGCTACGGTGACGCAAATTTCCGCCGACCGGCTGATCGATGAAACCACGCATGAGGCGTATTTCCGCGCCAGGCTGAAGATCACCGACACGCTGCCGCAGGGCGTGAAAGCCGAGCAGCTTTACCCAGGAACGCCGGTCGAGGCGTTTATCAGCACCGGCGACCGAACCTTCCTCGAATATCTGGCGCGGCCGATGCTGGACTCGTTCGCGCGGGCGTTCACGGAGCGATAGGCGCCAACTCGTCCTCCCAGTTGACGCCGCCGTAGAACACCCTGAGAATCACCACCTGGTCGCCTTCTACGGTGAAGGCCACAGTCAGGCGGCGCTCGAAGCCAACGATGCGAAGCCCCGGCCGCACATCATCCCTTAGGGTTCCGCGTTCCGAGGCATAGTCGAGACCCAGGCAAAATCGCTCGATCCGCTCGATGTAGCGAAGGGCGGTGAGGTTGCCGGATGCGTGAGCGACCGTGTCGTATATTCATAACAGGTCCGTCTGGGCTTCCGGCAAAAGGACAACATGCCGGCGCTTCACACGTTCCCCTTGAGGCGAGCTGCGTGATGTGCGCGGATGCTGTCAAAAGACTTGTCGGCCGGGATGGCCTGGGAGGGGTCTGCCTTCCACCTATCATAGGTCGGCGCGACCTCCTCACGCAGCCAGCGCTCCACGGCGGCGTCGCGTTCCTGCAATGCGCGAAGACCGGCGCGGATCACTTCACTGCTGGTCGCGTATGTGCCGGACCGAACGAGCTGGTCGATGAAAGCAGCCTGCTCGGCCGGCAGGCTGAAGGTGCGTTTTTCGGTGGCGGACATCGATCCCTCCTATCAGGTTGGTATGATATTATCATACCAACGGCGAGATCGCACGCCCCAATATAGGCTTAGGGACCGCTCCCCTTGCCGTCGGCAAAGACACCGGACATTCGGTTCGGATGCCTGAGATGGGTCGGCGTGATACCGGTCTGATGGCGGAAGACACGGCTGAAATGGCCGGCATTGGGAAAACCGCAGCGGTAGGCGATGTCGCCGATTGCCAAGTCGCTCCCCTCCAGCAGCGACTTGGCCTGATGTACGCGCAGCGCAAGATAGGCGGCCATCGGGCCGATGCCGAGCTCGGCGCCGAACAGCCGCTCAAGCTGGCGCCGGGATAAATGCAACCGGCCCGCGATCTCGGCGACCGACAGCGTCTCCTGGAGATTGCTTTCCATCAGAAGCAGCGCCCGTTTCACCGCTCGGCTCGACGCGGCCGGAAAGAGATCGCCGACGGGCTGCACATCCAGGCTCGAGCGGATGCGGTCGAGCACGAGGATCTTGGCGGCTTTTTCCGCCGCCTTGCGGCCGATGAACTGCGACACGAAATGGCCGGCAAGGTCGGCCGCACCCGTGCCGCCGGCGCAGGTCGAGCGGCCCCTATCGACGGAAAACAGGCTGTCGGCATGGGCGTTCACGTCAGGGAATTGGCTGCGGAAATCCTTGATATGGAACCAGCTGACGGCGGCACTGTAGCCATCGAGCAGGCCGTAGCGCGCGAGCACGAAGCTGCCGGTGCAGAGTGCCGTCAGCGGCACGCACTTTTCGGCCGCCCGCAACAGGAAGGCCTCCTTTTCGGAGCTGAGGCTGCGGTTGGTGTCGAGCAGACCGCCGACCACGACGACATTGTCGAACTCCTGCGGATTGCCGATCGCCTTGGTCGGCAGCAACTCGACACCGCAACTCGCGCGGATCGGCAGGCCACGCTCGCCGACGATCTCCCAGTCGAACTCGATCCGGCGGCTGCGGTCGCCTTCATCGCCGGCCAGCCGCAGCGTGTCGATGAACAGCGACAGCGGCGACAGCGTGAAGTCGCGAACCAAGAGAAACGCAAACCGCCTGGCCATTGTTGCTCCGAAACGTTCCTTCGGGTGGATGGAAGCAAAGATGTCGCACAGGCGAGCACGCGGCGCTTTTCAGGAGAAGCCACCGGATGTCGGAGATGAGATCGACGGCCTCAGTGCGGAGCTGGAAATTCTCTGGGTTGTGTGGTGGTCATGGGATGTCGTCATCTACGCTCACACAAGACAGGCAGATGGACCAGTGGAATTGATCAGCATGGCACGGCGTGAGAAAAACCCTATCGTGTTTGTGTAACCTGCAGCACCAAAGCGGAGCCCAAGCCATGACCCTCACCAATCGCGATATCATCGAGCTGACGGCATGGCGCCGCAAGCTGCACCAAAACCCGGAAATCTCCAACGAGGAAGAACAGACCGCCAAGGAAGTCGTCAGCTTCCTCGCCGATACAGCGCCGGACAAGGTGCTGACCGGCCTCGGCGGTCATGGCGTGGCGGCGGTCTATGACAGCGGCCAGGCGGGACCGACGGTGCTGTTCCGCTCGGAGATCGATGCGCTGCCTATCGAGGAGCTTTCGGGCGTCGAGCATGCCTCGCAGGTGCCGGGAAAATCGCATATGTGCGGCCATGACGGCCACACCGCGATCCTCGCCGCACTTGGCCGCCAGCTCGGGCGTGAGCGGCCGGCCCGCGGCCGCGTCGTCTTGATGTTCCAGCCGGCGGAGGAGACCGGCAATGGTGCGGCCGGCGTCGTCGCCGATCCACGCTTTGGCGAGATCGCGCCGGACTTCGCCTTCTCGCTGCACAATCTGCCGGGCGTGCCGTTCGGCGAGGTGCGTCTCAAGCCCGGCGTCGTCAACTGCGCCTCGCGCGGCATCCGCATCGTGCTGGACGGCAAGACCGCGCATTCCTCCATGCCCGAAACCGGCGTGTCGCCGATGCCGGCGATCAGCCAGCTGATGCCGGCGCTTCCGGCACTGGGGCGCGGCACTTTCGCCGATGACGATTTCAGCATGGTCACCGTCACCCATGCGACGATGGGCGAGGCCGTGTTCGGCATCGCGCCCGGCTACGCCGAGGTTTGGGCGACGCTGCGCACAAGGCGTGACGAGCGCATGGCGGAGCTGGTCGCAGCTGCGGAGGCGCTGGCCGCCAGGATAGCGGCCGAGCACCACCTTTCCGTGCGCTGCGACTATCACGAAATCTTCGTCGCCAGCGTCAATGCGCCGGACGCGGTGGAACATCTCAACCGCGCGCTGGACGAAGAGGGCGTCGCGCGCAGCGAGGAAGCCCTGCCGATGCGCGCTTCGGAAGATTTTGGCATCTTCGGCCACAAGGCGAAGTCGGCGATGTTCTTCCTCGGCGCGGGCGAGCGCACCCCGTCATTGCACAATCCCGATTATGATTTTCCCGACGATCTGATCCCGATCGGTTCGAAGATCTTCATGCGCACGGCGCGCAACCTGCTGGGGTGAGCGGCCCTGCAAAATCCGCATCCTGAAGCTGCCTTTTTCCCGCTGGAATCGTCTTGTAGTCGCCTCCTACATTAGGAGGGGCTTGCGGATGAGAATTGCAATGGTCGTCGCGTTGACTGCGACAGTGGCAGGGTGCGTATCGTCTCCGGTCCAGTATGGAGCCTCGCTCTCGACCCAAGACCCGAAATGGGCGACGCCGGAATGCCAGCAGGCCCGCACCGATGCCATGAATTACGACGCGCGCGAGAAGGAGCATCCGGGATGGGCCGCCGGCGTCGTGCTGGGGCCCTACAGCATGGGCCTCGTGGCGGCCATCAAGGAGAACGAGCAGAAGCAGCGAAGGCTGCTCGCACGCGAGGTGCATTTGCAGTGCTCAAGCCTGCCCTTGCCGAGGGATCTGGACTTCGATCCAAAGATCTACGCGCCAAAGCCGACGCATTACCCCTGAGGGTGGCTTGCCGGCGGCGATCATGATGCGCCCTTGGCGTCAGAGGCCAGTCGACCGGCCCGCGCAGCTCGGGTAACAATGACCGTCTTTGGCGAAAGGGGTCCAATGCGGCAAGTGCCCATCGTGATGCAGCCGTTTGGCGGCATGGCGAACAAGATGTTCCAGTACATGTTTTGCCATGTGCTGGCGAAGCGTATCCCCGGTGGCTATGTCTGCGACGCCGACCTGCCGGAATGGTCCATTGCCAGGGTGCGGCCGCCTTTGTTGTGGAAATACCGGCTGCTTCGGGTCGACGGCTATCACCGCTACGACCTCGACGGGATCATAGCCGCGTTCCGCGACAGGCGAGCGCGGAGCATCCGCTTCAAGGGCTTCGCGCAGCGGCTGGGTTATTATGACCGGGACGAGGTCTCCGGGCTGTTCGACGGGCGTGCCGTCGCCGCGCCGACCCATGGCGACGATTTTCTCGTCATCCATGTGCGGGCCGGCGACATCCTCGACGGCTTCCACCGCAACTATTGCCCGATGCCATTCGGCTTCTTCGAGACGCTCATCAAGGATAGCGGCCGCAAGCCGGTCTTCGTCGGCCAGACCCATGACGACAACGATTATTGCCGGCGCCTGCGTCAGCGTTTTCCCGATGCTGTCTTCGCGCCGAAGGCGTCGCCATTGACCGATTTCGAGACGCTGCGCCGGGCGAGCCATCTCGTCACGGGGGTGAGCAGCTTCTCCTGGCTGGCCGGTTGGTTGTCTTCGGCGCGGACGATCCATCTGCCGGTGGCCGGCATATTCGACCGGTGCATCAGGCCGGATATCGACCTGCTGCCGCTTGACGACCCACGCTATCGGTTCCACCAGTTCGACATGGGCGACTGGACGGGCTCTTCGGAGCAGCTTGCGGCATTTTATGGCGATGCGATCCCGTTCCGTCAGGTCGAGCCTCAAGCAGCAGCGGGTGGCGCCGGGAAAGCGTTGCGATGAGAATTCCGTTTTCCGTCAACAGGCCGGTGATCTGCGCGATCATGAAGCTGGAGCAGCCCTATGTGATCGAGTGGGTCGCCTGGCACAAGCTGCATGGCTTCGACCTGATGATCGCCGACAACTGCAGCGCCGGCCCGCAGTCGGCGGTGCTCCAGGCGTTGCGCGATGCCGGCTGGATCCGGCTCGTCGACTGGCGGCACGACACGGTGCTGCCGCAGCGGCGGGCCTATTCCTATCTTTACTGGCAGGCATTGCTCCACGGCTATCGCTATCTGGGCTTCATGGACGCCGACGAGTTCCTCGAGCCGCTCGACGGGCCGCCCTGGAGCGGAGCCGAACTGGTCCGCTCGCTTTTGAGCCGCCCGGGCGTGCGCAGCGTCGCCTTTCGCTGGGTGAATTTCGGCAGCGACGGCAAAGAGGCCTATGACGACGAACTGGTGACGGTGCGGTTTCAAAGGCGCGGCACGCATGACGCCCCGACCGCGCGCTGGAAGAAGTCGTTTGCCCGCGTGTCCTCGGTGCTGCGCAAGGCGCTGCGGGATCCCGGGCAGTTCATGCCGCACCCGCACGGTTTCCGCATCTCGCTGCGCAGGACGCTGGTCGACGGCATGACGCTCGACAAGCACCCGGCGGCCATGCCGATGGAATGGAAGATCGGCTGAATCCGCCACTATGCCGTGAAATCGAGGCAGGAACTGGCCGACAAGCATGCCCGCGGCGGCGGCTTCACGCCGTTGAGCGAGGCGCCGTCGCTGGACGAGTACCGGGTATCGAGAGATCAGAACGATATTATCGATCCGCTCGACGATGCGACGGTGGGCGCCTTGCGGGCAAAGGTTTCGGAAATCGTCAGGTCGCTCGACCCGGCGGTCATCGCCCAGACGCGGCCGCTTTTCACGCAGCGGGGTCGAGGATCAGCGGCGCGGTAGCCATGCCGTGAAACGACATCGTGGCGCGGCGCTCGGCATTTGCGGCATCGAGCCGCCATCCGGGCGCACGGGTGAACAGGGCTTCTATCATCGCCGCGATCTCGATACGGGCGACATGTTGCCCGAGGCAGACATGCAGGCCGGTGCCGAAGGTCATCGACATGGCTGGCGGGCGCGTGAGGTCCAGCCGGTCGCCATCGGCGAAGACGGCATCGTCGCGATTGCCGCTGCCGAGCACCGGCACGACCGCTTCGCCAGCCGCAATCCTGACGTCGCCGAGGTCGATGTCCTGCGCCGCGATGCGGGCGACGGCGTATTGCACCGAGGCGCCATAGCGCAGCAGTTCGGCCGCCGCGCTGCTCCAGTCGACAGCGCCGCGCTCGAGCAGCGCGCGCTGTTCGGGAAAGCGATCCAGCGCAACAATTGCGTTGCCGAGAGCGTCGACGACAGTCTCCTGTCCGGCAAACAGCATGAAGACGATGTTGGCCACCATGTCCCCGCGCGACCAGCGGCCTTGCGCAACCTCCCGCACCATGCCGGCAACCATTCCGTCCGGCCGGTAGGCCTGTCGAGCCAGCCGCTCCTCGACAAAAGCCTGGCATTCGCGATAGGCCTCGGCGCTTGCTGCCGGCGGCTGCGCTCTTCGCAGGTCGAATGCGCTGGCCATGCGGCGGGTCACCGATTTCAACGCCCAAGGGTCCTCGATCTCGATGCCGAGGATTTCCTGCAGCAGCCAGAAGGACACCGGCACGGCGAGCCCGGCGACGGCGTCGACGCGGCCATCCGCCAGCGCACGCTCGACCAGCTCGTGGCTCAGCGCGCGAAGACCTTGCGTCAGCGCTTCGATGGCCGGCCGTGAGAAAAAGCCAGCGACCGGCCGGCGCAAGGCGCCATGCTGAGGCGGATCGGCGAGCAGCACCGAGCGGCTGAGCAGAGCCATGGGCGCATGGTCGACGAGCTTGCGGCGGACCTCTTCATATGTACCCGGCGGCGCCTGAAGAAGAGCGGGATGCTTCAGCGCGCCCGACACCAGCTCATGGCTGAACACATAATGCGCGTCGGCCAGCTCGGGATAGGGCGCGACGCCGCGCGCAATGCCGCCGGCGGCGCGCATGCGGGCGAAATGCGGAAACGGGTCGTCGCCGAGCGCGAACGGATCGAAATGCGGAGCTGTCATGACGGCTCGAATCTCATGCCTTGAGATTCTTGGCTGAAATGACCCTGAAGCCGCCTGACGTGGCGTCCTGCGGGAAGAAGTCCGGCATGACGTAGAGGAACTCGCATCCGTAGACGCGGTAGTGCATGCGCAGCAGCGGATCGCGGATGATCTCTTCCAGCGGCGGTCTTGTGCCGGTCTGGTTCCAGCGGTCGATGGTGGCGCGGAACCGCGCATCGGCCTTGACATGATCATACTCTTCGCCCGAGGAGCCGGCATAGGACGAGCAGCGGCCATCGCCGATCAGCCAGCTGGCGCCCAGGCGGCGGCCGTGGCTCTCCATCTCCTTCAAGAGCCGCACCGCCGTGTTGGAGCCGCGATGGCTCGGCCGGACGCAGAGATTGTAGGCGTAAAGTGCGTAAACCGGCTCGCTGCGCGGCAGCGATGCATAGGCATCGAAATTCCTGGGGAAATCGGCGCGCACCAGCGGATCCTGGCTGGTCTCGGTAAAGCAGATGGTGCCAGCAAGCAGATCGCCATCGATCGCGCCGAACATGGTGTGTCCGAGTGCCAGCCGGTGGCGGATGGTCGTTTCGCTCGCCTGCAGCGGTGCGGCCCAGGCGGCAGCCTCAAGCTCCATCAGCAAAGGGATGTCTTCCAGGTCTAACCGGCGGATGGGTATCGCAACATCGTCTAAATTCATGTGTCGGCTGCCTCGACTTCTAACGCGTTGATGGCGCATGGCAGTTTCTTGCCAATGCGGTTTGCAGCTTCACGGAAACGTCAACCTGTTCTATCTCCTGTTTGACGCATGCCGGATCGAGAACCATTTCACGGCTTTCACAAGCCTGTCTAATTATCATGGTTCCCCTTTGCAATTACATACGGACAACGGAAACGCATGATATTTTACGTCGCGCACCGGGAGCACGCCTACACGCAGGCGGTGGTGCTTCTGTATCACCGGACTGACCTGGAGGCGTGGTTCCGGCTGGTGCGCTACGAGGATGCCGGGCTGCTGCGCGGCGTTCGCGCCGGGGTGGTCATCTGGTCCGACATGGACCGGCTGACATCGGACGAATTGAGCCGCGCGGCCGGCATCAGCGCCGAACTGGCTGACAACACCGGCCTGACGCAGCTCAATCACCCGACCGCCAGCCTGCAGCGCTTCGACCTGCTGCGCCTGCTTCATGCCGACGGCAGCAACGCTTTTCGTGTGTTCAGGCCGGACGAGCTGGAAGAGGCGATACCCTATCCCGTTTTCATCCGCGACGAGACGGGCGCACTCTACAGGGAGCCGCCGCTGCTGCACGACCGGCCGGCGCTGGACGCCGCGATCGCCCGGCTGGACGGTAGCGATCTGGTGCGGCCGATGGTGGTGGAGATGATCGGCACCCCCGGAATGGACGGTTATTTCAGGAAGTACGCGGCGTTTCGGGTCGGCGATACGATCTACGGCCAGCATTGCGCCATGTCGAAATCGTGGTTCGTCAAGAATTCGCCCGAGCAATTGCTGCCGGCGCATATCGAAGAAATCAGGACCTATATCGATACGAATCCTGACGCCAATGCGGTCATGCAGGTCTTCGAAAAAGCCCGCATGCAGTATGGCCGCATCGACTACACTTTCGTGGACGGCAGGCTTGTAGTGTTCGAGATCAACAGCAACCCCACCGTGCTCAGCGACCCGCCGACGCCGTTCGCCATCTATGACCCCAAGCCCTTTGCCGATCTTCAGGCCGACGCGCTGCTCGCGCTGCCGCAGGCTACCGAGGCGGGCTCGCTGGCTGCAATCGACACCGCCCACCAGTCGGCGCTGGCCAAGTTGCGGCGCCATTACCAGATGAGGCGGTTGAAGTTAACGCTGCGAAAAGTGCTCAGGAAGAGGAAATAGCCGCCGCCTCCTCCGCAACCCGAAAGTACACCACGTCACGTTTCGTCTGATCTTGTCACAGCCTGCCTGGAACCAAATCCGGCCTGAACTGTTCAAGTTTGTTACGACGCCGACGAGCCCTGCCGGTTGGGCAAGCGGCGATCCTGAGGAGCTCCCACCATGACCATCTCATCCAGCTTTCGTTCGCTCGCGGTTGCGGCAATCGCCACTGTTGCCGTCAGCGCTGCCAGTGCCGCGCATGCCGATAGCGGCACGATCCGCTTTGCCGTCTACAAGGCGGCGTTCTTCGTCGGCGGCTCCGGCGGCGAGGGGACGCTGACCTTCCATGGCCGCTCCTATCCGATCACGATCGGCGGCGTTTCGGGCGGCTTCGCCTTAGGGGTTTCCAAGACCTATTTCCGGGGCACCGTGCGCCATATCCGCAGGGTGCGGGATGCGACCGGGGTTTATGGCGCGGCGGGCGGTGGCGGCGCGCTCGGCAAGGGAGCGCAGGTGATCGTCATGACCAACGACAAGGGCGCGCAGCTCGAGCTTACGGGCCGGCAGGTGGGGCTGCAGGTGAATGCGGATCTGAGCGGGATGGCGATTTCGTTGAAGTAGGGGGCGGGTGGGGCGTCCTGGGTTGGCAAGGTCGCCCAGGATGATGGCAATCGCTTAGGGTGCCCCCCACTCCGTCTCGGCTTCGCCGAGCCACCTCTACCCCCACATTCGTGGGGGAGAGGAAACGCTAATTTTCGAGGTTGCGGCCTCGACAGTGTTGAGTTTTTTCTTCGCTCGAAAAGCTTGGGTTCCTCCTCGAAAAGCTTGGCATTTCCTCTCCCCCACGGACGTGGGGGTAGAGGTGGCTCGGCGAAGCCGAGACGGAGTGGGGGCTGGCGCTGGCCTCGGCCCCTACCGCTCCTCCACAATCCGCAAATATGCCGCCGTCACGAACAGCACGATCAGCCCGAACAAGATCCGCCGTGCCCCCTCCGGCATCTGCAGGATGGTCAGCAGTGTAGTCAGCACGGTCAGGATCAGGGCGCCGATGATGGTGCCGGTGTAGCCGCCGCGGCCGCCGAAGATGGAGGTGCCGCCGATGACGGCGGCGGCGACCGAGGGCAGCACCAGCGGTTCGGCGAGCGACAGCGACGGCGCCTTGATCAGGCCGATATAGAGCAGGCCGGTGATGCCGGCGAGCGCGCTGGAGGTGACATAGAGCGCGGTGATGACCTGCCAGTATTGCACGCCCGACAGGCGGGTCGCGCGCTCATTGTCGCCGACGGCGTAGAGCAGGCGGCCGAAGCCGGTCCGGGCGAGCGTGAAGACGATGAGGGCGGCGAGCGGCACGAACAAAAGCAGCGCGTTGGGGAAGCCCCATGTCACGCCGGTGCCGAGCCAAGCCAGGAAGTCGGGGATTTTTGCGCCCGACGCGATCACCGTGCGCTGGTAAACCTGCAGGCAGCCGGTGCCGATCAGGCTGGTGCCCAGCGTCATGATCAGCGGGTGGACGCGGAAGACGCCGACGCCAATGCCATTGACGAGGCCGATCAGCACCGCCGGCATCATCGCCAGCAGGAACGCCACCGCCGGGTCCTGGTTGACCACTTGCGTGGCCATGATGAAGGCGCTCATCGTCGCCACCGTGCCGACCGACAGGTCGATGCCGCCGGTCAGCATGGTCATGGTCTGGCATCCCGCCAGGATCGCCAGCGGTATGGCGAATTTAATCGTGTTGGCGATCCAGCGCTCGTTGACGATGCCGGGGCGCAGGACCTGCAGGATTATAACCAGGATGGCGAGCAGGACGATCAGCGGGATGAGCGGGCGATCGGCCATGAAGCGCTTTATGCGGCGGCCGAAGGGGACCGGGGTGATGGCGGTGGTGCTCATGGGGCGGCTCTTGCTCGCGATGAGGTTTGCAAGGTGCGGCAAGTTGGCGAGGACAGTGCTCTACGGCGCCCCCCTCTGGCCTGCCGGCCATCTCCCCCACTTGTGGGGAGATTGGCAGCTTCAGCGCCTCGCTCATTCGTGCAAGGTTGGAGATTGGCGAAGGTCGTCGCGACATCCAATCTCCCCCCTTGTGGGGGAGATGTCCGGCAGGACAGAGGGGGGCGCGAAGGAACGCCGACGTCTCTCTGCGACAGCCCTCCCATCATCGCCGCCCCCGCATCGTGACAAACGCGCCGAACATCACCACCGCCACCATGATCAGCCCCTCGATAATCGCGGAGACATTCGGATCGATGGCGAGCAGGGTCAAATCCGTGCGCACCAGCCTCAACACGAAGACGGCGACGATCGGGCCGAGCAGGCCGCCCTTGCCGCCGCCGAGCGCGACGCCGCCCAGCACCACGGCGGCGACGCTGGCGAGCAGATAGGGGCCGGGGATGGGGGCGCCGATGCCGGTGCTCATGGTCAGCGCCAGGCCGCCAAAGGCGGCGAACAGGCCGGACAGCGCATAGGCGATGATGCGAGTGCGCTTGACCGGCACGCCGGAGCGGAACGCCGCCAGTTCGCTAGAGCCGATGGCGTAGATGGAGAGGCCGAGGCGCGAGCGCCTCAGTGGTATCCAGATGACGCAGAGGCACACGATCAGTACCAGCAGCGCCTTGGGCAGCCAGGCGTCTATGGCGTCGGGCAGGCCGGGGATCGGTACGGTGCCAGAGATCAGCGCCTTCAGCCATTCGGCGATGCCGCCGCCCGGCGCGTCGAGTACCAGCAGGGCTGCACCCTGCAGCACGAACAGCATGGCCAGCGTCACGACAATGTCGGGCACGCGGGTGACGACGATGAGCAGGCCGTTGAGTGCGCCGAGCACGAAACCCATGGCCAGCACGAAGGGCACCACGAACAGCGCGTATTCCTCGCTCGCGCCATTCATCATCGACGCCGCGGTGACGCTGGTCAGCGCCATCATGGCGGCGACCGACAGGTCAATGCCGCCGGCGATGACGACGACGGTCTGCGCGGCGACTGCGAAGGCATAGGGCAGAACGGCTCGGGCGAGCGAGCCGAAATCATTGCTGCCATAGGCCGGCTGGATGATCCTGGTGGCGATGAACAGGACGATGAGCAGGGCGAACAGGCCGACGACCCAGCCTTGGCGGCGCAGGAAATGGCTCATGGCGCGGCCTCCGGCGAAGCCGAAGTGTTCGCGGTCGGATCAGCCAATATGCCGATATCGGCCTTGGCGCCGCGCGGCAGGCCGTAGGCGGCGCGCATCAGCGCCGGCTCGTCGGCCTCCTCGACCGGAAAAATGTCGACCAGGCGGCCGCCGAAGATGACGATGACGCGGTCGCAGACGCGCTGCACCTCTTCGAGTTCCGAGGTGTAGAACAGCACCGACTTGCCGTTGCCGGCGAGTTCGCGCAGCAGCTTGTAGATCTCCTGCTTGGTGCCGACATCGATGCCGCGCGTCGGGTCGAAGCACAGGATGGTGCGGGCATCCGCCGCGATCCAGCGGGCGATGGTCACCTTCTGCTGGTTGCCGCCGGACAGGCGCTGCACCTCGCCTTGCGCGCGGGTGTCGATCTGCAGCCGCTCGATGGCGCTGAGCACGGTCGCGCGTTCGCGGCGCATGTTGATCGGACCCCAGTTGCGCAAGGCAGCGCTGAAAGGCAGCGCGATGTTTTCGCGCACCGAGCGCTGCATGGCGAGCGCTTCCGAGCGGTCGCCCGGCACATAGGCAATGCCGGCGCGGATGGCGTCGATCGGATGCGAGAATTTCACCGGCTGGCCATCGACTTCGATCGTGCCGCCGGAGGGCCGGATCGAGCCGGCAAGGGCGCCGAACAACTCGTCCTGGCCCTGGCCTTCGAGCGCGACGACGCCGGCGACTTCGCCGTCGGCGAGATCGAAGGAGACATCGCTGAGCTTGGCGCCGACGCGCAGGTTTCGCACCGAAATGCGCGGCCGGGTGGTCGCGGGCGCGGCCTTCTCGGCAGCGCTGCGGGCCGCGACATGGGTTTTGACGATGCGGGTGCCGAGCATCAGCTCGACGATCTTTTCTTCCACGCCCGGCACGATGTCGACGACGCCGACGGTCTCGCCGTCCCGCAGCACGGTGGCGCGGTCGCACAGCGCCGAGATTTCGACGAAGCGGTGCGAGATGAAGATCACGGCGCGGCCCGAATCGCCTTGGCGGCGCACCACTTCCAGCACCTTTTCGGCAAGGTTGGCGGGCAGGGCCGCCGTCATCTCGTCAAGCAGCAGCACGTCGGGCTCGACGGCGAGCGCCCGCGCCAGGTCGAGCACGCGCAGCACGGCGAGCGGGATGTCGCGCGCGGTGTCGCGCAGATCGAGGTCGGCAATGCCGAGCTCGCGCACCCAGGCGCGGAACGGCTCGACCGGCGTGCCGGTGAGCCTGAGATTGGACAGCACGTCGAGATCGGGGATCAGCGACGGCTCCTGGTAGACGGGCAGCAGCCCGGCGCGGCGCGCGGCGGCCGGCGAGCGAATGTCGCGCGCTTCGCCGCGGATCAGGATGCGGCCGGCGTTCGCCGGAATGGCGCCGGTGAGGATCTTCACCAGCGTCGACTTGCCGGCGCCGTTGGCGCCCATCAGCGCGTGGACCTCGCCCGGCAGCACGGAGAGCGACGCGTTACGAAGTGCTGCAACCGCGCCGTAGTTCTTGGCGACGCCGGTGGCGTCGAGGAGGGGGCTGGTGGTCAAATCGATGTCCGCTCAGAAATTCTCTTGTCGGCGCTCTACGGCGCCCCCCTCTGTCCTGCCGGACATCTCCCCCACAAGGCGGGAGATTGGCAGTTCCGGCGCCGCCCCTCGTCTTGCGACGTAGAAAATTAGCGAAAGCCGAGATGACAGCCAATCTCTCCACCTGTGGGGGAGATGTCCGGCAGGACAGAGGGGGCGCCGTAGAGCGCTAGTCTGTGTGACGAGGACGGTCGTTCGCCGTCCTCGCCAGTTCATTCAAACCAGGCTTACTCCCCCGGCCCCTTGCAGGCCACGATCTGGTCCTTCGTGTAGGTCGTCCACTCCGGGATCGAGATCGAGACCGGCCATTCCGGGCTGAGCGACGGATCGGCGGCTGCCTTCAGCTTGGCCTTGCCTTCGTCGGTGGCGTTGTCCCAAAGCTGCGGGTCGACCAGCACGGTCTGCTGCGCCGGCTTCTTGCCGTCGAGGATCTGCAGCGCCAGCGTCACGCCCGCGCCGCCGATCGAGCCGGGGTTGGTGACGGCTGCACCGACGAGACCTTTCACCGAGCTCAGCTGGCCGACGAAGCCGGCATTGTCGGCGCCGACCACCGGCACCAGCGGCGCCTGCGATTCGACCAGCGCGTCGACGATGACGTTGTCGATGCCCGACGTCCACACGCCGTTGAACGGCGTGCCGGTGGCCAGGAACGACAGCATCTGCTGCTTGGCCTGATCCTGCTGCCAGCCGGTGAAGACTTCCTGCGCCACCTTCACGCCGGGGTTTTCGGCCAGCGCCTTCTTGAAGCCTTTGTCGCGATCGCTGTCGGCCGAGGCGCCGGCGGCGCCGCGCATGTAGAACACTTCGCCCTTGCCGCCCATCTGCTGGAACAGCCATTTGGCGCCGAGATAGGCATACTGTTCCTGGTTGTTGGAGATGATGTAGGCCGACGGTTCGGTCACCGCCTGGTCGACGGCAACGACGACGATGCCGGCCTTGGTGGCTTCTTCCAGGCCCGCCTTGATGCCGGCGGGATCAGCGGGGTTGACGACGATGGCGTCGACCTTGGCGCTGATCAGATTGCGGATGTCTTCGAGCTGGCCGGCGGCATCGGTGTTGCGGTGGGCGATGTTGAGCTTCGTCACTTCGCCCGAAGCCAGCGCCTGCGCCTTCATGGCGCAGACCATTTCCTCGCGCCAGCCATTGCCCTGCACGGTGTTGGAAATGCCGATCGTATATTTGGCTTCGGCCGACGACACGCCCATCGATGCCAGCAAGGCAGCGCCCGCAAGCAACGGGACCATGGTCAGTATTTTCTTCATGTCAGTACTCCTCCACATTGTTGTTTTTCGTCTCAGGGCCAGACCCTTCGGCAGGATCGGACCAAGTCATTACCTCGTCATTTGACGAAGGGACGCAGCACGTCGCGGGCGAGCAGGAAGCCCCGCTTCACCGCATCGTCGTTGCCTTCGAACCGCCTGTCCTCATGTTCGATGATGACCGAGCCGTCATAGCCGGCGCGGTAGAGGCCGGAGAAGAAGCCGCTCCAGTCGACATCGCCCAATCCCGGCATGCGCGGCACCTGCCAGCCTATCCCGGCGGAAAGGATTCCGCGCTCATACAAACCATCATGATCGATCATCAAATCCTTGGCGTGGACATGCAGCATGTAGGGGCCGAACTCCCGGATGAAACGGCCCTGGTCGATCATCTGCCAGACCAGATGCGAGGGGTCGAAATTCATGCCGACCTCGCCGCCCCAGGCCTCGAGGATGCGCCGCCAGATGTAGGGCGAATAGGCGATGTTGTGCCCGCCCGGCCACTCGTCATAACTGAAGATCATCGGGCAGTTCTCGAAGGCGAGTTTTACCCCGTGGCCGCGCGCATAGGCGACGGTCTCGGGCCAGACTTTCAGCGCGTCCTGCCAGTTGACGTCGACGGTCTTCGAGGCATCGCCACCGCAGAAGGTGTTGACCACCGGCACGCCCATATTGGCGGCCAGCACGATGACCTTCTTCAGATGGCCGATGACGGCCTCGCGATGGGCAGGGTCCGGATGCAGTGGGTTGGGATAGTAGCCTAGGCCGGAGACCGTCAGCTTCTTCTCCGTCAGCGAAGCGACGATCTCCTTGGCCTGCGCGGGCGAGGTGGAGGCGGCGTCGATATGGCTGGTGCCGGCATAGCGCCGCGTCGCGCCGGAGGTCTTCGGCCAGCAGGCGATTTCCAGCGCCTCGAAGCCGGCCGAGTGCGCCCAGCCGGCGACCTCGCCAAGCGGCGTCTCCGCAAACGGTGCTGTAAGCACTCCTAGTTTCATTCTGCCTCCCTAGACCCGACGACTATAATGCCGATTGTTTGGATCGCTTCAACCTCGCGACCTCATCTTGTTCAAGACTGTGCCGGACAGCCGCCATCGGATCGTCCGACAGCAGGTCGCCCAGCGCCGATGTGACGGCCGCGCGGAACGTATCGTCGGCGGCAAGGCCGGGGTCGAATATCCCGTCGATGGCAACGATGGCGGACACCAGCGCCTGTGCATCATGGCCGGTGGCGTCGGCGATCGCGGCGACCTTGCCGGCATAGGGGTCCGACACCGGCCAGCGTCTTTCAAAGCGATCCGAGGCCCGGATCAGATAGGCCATCCAGCCGGCGACCGGCACCGACAGCAGGCCGATGCTCTGGCCCATCGCGAGCCGGTCGCGGATCGGGTTGAGCAGGCGCTGGACGATCTTCTGCGAACCGTCGGTGGCGACCTGGTGGTTGCGGTGGCGGATCGCGGTGTTCTTCAGCCGGGCAAGGCTCTGCTCGACATAGGCAAGGGGCAGGACGCCCGGCACCGGCATCAGCGTCGGCAGCGTCTCCTCGACCAGCATGCGCCGGATGAAGTCCGACAGCAGCGGGTTGGCTATGGCGTCCGATGTGTGCTCGAGCCCGGCCAGCACGCCGAGCGTCGCCAGTGTCGTCTGGGCGCCGTTCAGCACCCGCATCTTGAGATGCTCGAACGGCGTGACGTCGTCGACGAAGGTGGCGCCGACCAGATCCCAGCGCGGCATGCGGCCGGCGAATTTTTCCTCGATCACCCACTGCCGGAACGGCTCACCGACAGCGGCGGCGGCATCGTGGTAGCCGAACCACTGCTCGACACTATCGAGGTCATCCTGCGTCACCGCCGGCGCGATGCGGTCGACCATGGCCGCGGGGAAGGCAACATTGGCCTCTATCCAGCGGGCCAGCCCTTTGCTCCGCCGTTCGGCAAACGTCCGCACGACATTGTTCAGAATAGTACCGTTGGTCGGGATGTTGTCACAGGAGAGAAACGTTATGGGTCGCTCATGTGTGGCCCTGCGCTGCTCCAGCGCCCGCACCAGCAGGCCGGGCACGCTGCGTGGCGTCTCGGGGTTGGCGAGGTCGTGGACGATGTCGGGATGGCCAAGGTCGAGTTCGCCGCTGGACGGGATGTGGCAATAGCCTTTTTCGGTCACCGTCATCGTCACCAGCTCGATATCGGGTGAGATCAGCACGCCGAGCGCCGGTGCCGCACTCTCCTGGCTGTCGACCACCCGGACGATGCTGCCGATGACGCGCGCCTCGATGTGGCTGTTCTCGCGGATCAGCCTTGTGTAGAGCCCGCCCTGCCGTCCCAGCGTGTCGGCAAGGCTGGGCGGACGGATGTTGATGCCGACGATGCCCCAGCGGTCGAAGCGCAGCGAGATGAGATCGTCGGTGTATTCGGCCTGATGGCTGCGGTGGAAGGCGCCGACGCCGAGATGCGCCATGCCGGGCGCCAGGAGCGTACGGTCATAGGACGGTGTCTGCACCGATGCCGGCAAGCGATCGAGCAGCGCCGGCCCAAGCGTTTCGATGGAAGCGCTCACCGGTTCGCTCCGATCACCGCCTGCTCCTGGTCGACAACCGCGCCGGTCATCGGGCCGGCGGCGTCGGACAGCAGGAAGACGGCGAGGCTGGCGATGTCGTCCGGCGTCAGCAACCGGCCGAAAGGCTGCGCGGCGTTGGCCTTCTCGAGCCAGCCAGGGCCGTTGCCCAAAGTCTCCGCCTGCATGATGCGTTCGGCCGGCGTGTCCGTCCAACCGACATTGATGCCGTTGACGCGGATGCGGTCGAAACGGTGGGCGTTGGCGGCGTTCTTGGTCAGCGTCGCCAGCGCGCCCTTGGTGGCGGAATAGACGGCAAGCTCCGGCGAGCCGCAATGGGCGTTGATCGACAGAATGTTGAGAATGGCGCCACCTTGGCCGCGCTGCTTCATGTCGGCAATCGCCGCCTGCATCAGGAAGAACGGCGCGCG
This sequence comes from Mesorhizobium sp. L103C119B0, assembly GCF_000502235.1. Lineage (NCBI taxonomy): Bacteria > Pseudomonadati > Pseudomonadota > Alphaproteobacteria > Hyphomicrobiales > Phyllobacteriaceae > Mesorhizobium > Mesorhizobium sp. L103C119B0. The sequence continues at coordinate 345,893 of NZ_AYXE01000007.1, forward strand.
CGCATTGACGGCAAACAGTGACGCCCAGTCGTCGAGGCTGGCGTCGAGGAAAGAGGCGCGATCGGTCAGGCCGGCGGCGTTGACCAGCGCATCGATGCGGCCGAAGCGCTCGATGCAGGCCTGCGCCAGAAGGGTGGGGGCGTCAGGATCGGCAAGGTCGGCGGCGACGAAGATGGTCGGCGTGCCCAATTGCGAAAGCTCGGCCGCCACGGCCTCGCCACGCGCCCTCTCGCGCCCGGTGACCAACAGCCCGGCGGCACCGGAACGCGCCAGCGTCTCGGCAATGGCGCGGCCAATGCCTTGCGTCGACCCGGTGACCAGAGCCACCTTGCCGCCAAGCCGGATCTCCATTCCTCCTCCCGGGAATAAAGTTTCTATTTTGAGAAATATGGAACGGCAATTCCCGATAGTCAATTGGACCAGTGACGCCTCATTCGTCGCGCCGCGCCGCCACGCCATGGACCAGCGCCATCCCAACGGCGAGCGAGGCCGCCAATGAGCGGAAGCCGGCAAAGTCAGATTCCACCACTTCCAGCCAGCTGTCCGAGAGCGGGATCAGCGGGCTGAAGGTGCTGTCGGTGACGGTGACGATACGCGCCTTGCGCTCATGCGCCACCGCGACGAGATCGGGCGTGATCGAATTGTAGGGGCTAAACGAGACAGCGAGCACGGCATCCCGGCCGCTGATGCAGCCGATCTGGTCGAGTGCGGAGGAGCCGACATTGTCGACCAGCACATTGCGCACGCCCTGCTGCGACAGTGTCAGGGAGAGATAGGCGGTGACGGGAAAGGCGCGCTTGGAGCCGATGACATAGATCAGCTCGGCGGCCGCCAGCAGCGCCACCATCTTGTCGAAACTCGCGACATCGAAGCCCGCCTCGATGCGGCCAAGCGAGGCCTGCGACGCGCCGACCATGCCGTGCAGGAAATGCAGATTGGGCTTGGTCTCGGTGCGCGGTTCGCCGCGCCCTTCCGGCCATGAGCCCTTGATGTGCTCCTTGAACAGGCCCTGGAAATCGGAAAAGCCGGAATAGCCGAAGATCTGGGCAAAGCGCACCAGCGTCGAGGGCTGCACGCCGGCCTGTGCCGCAACCTGCGCGATGGTGCCGAGCGCGACGTCGCTCGGATGCTGCCACAGGAAGATTGCCACCTGGCGCAGCCGCTTGGGGAAATGCACCGTGCCCGACGACAGCACCGCGCGCAGCTCCTCATAGGTCTGCGGCTGGATGTAGCCAAGCGCGGCCAGCGAGCGCCCGCGCTTGCGCGTCGCCGCCTCGTCGGTGCTGGACCGTCCGGATGCCTTGCTTGCCCCACTCATGATTTCAGGCTAGCGCGATACGATCGTTTTACAATATGAAAATTGGAAATTATGTTCGAAAGCGGTCTGCCGGGAGGAGCTTGAAAATGGTCTACGCAACATCGGACGGGTCGGCCGGCAAGCGCCTGCGGGTCGGCATGGTCGGCGGCGGCCGCAACGCTTTCATCGGCGCGGTGCATCGGCTGGCCATGCGCCTCGACGACCAGATCGTGCTGGTCGCCGGCGCGCTGTCGTCGAACCCGGAGAACGCCGCCGCCTCGGCCGCCGAGATCGGCATCGCGCCCGAGCGCAGCTATGCCGATTATCGCGCCATGGCACGAGCCGAAGCGGCGCGGCCGGACGGCATCGAGGCGGTGGTCATCGTCACGCCCAACCATCTGCACGCGCCGATCGCCACGGCCTTTCTCGAGGCCGGCATCGACGTGATCTGCGACAAGCCGCTGTCGACGACGCTGGCCGATGCAGAGGCACTGGTGGCGCTGGCGCGGGAGAAAAAGCGTCGCTTCGTCGTCACGCTCAACAACACCGGCTACGCCATGGTCCGCCAGGCGCGCGAGATGGTGGCGGCGGGCGCGCTTGGCCGCATCGTGTCCGTGCATGGCGCCTACATCCAGGACTGGCTGACCAAGCCGATCGACGCCGAGGGCCAGAAGCAGGCGGAGTGGCGCACCGATCCGGCGCGCGCCGGGCAGTCGGCGGTGCTGGCCGATATCGGCGTGCATGCCTTCAACCTGGCAAGCTATATCTCCGGCTGTGAGGCCGAGGCGGTGTCGGCCGATCTGTTCACTGCCGTGCCGGGACGCCGGCTCGACGACAATGCGCATGTGCTGGTGCGCTGGACCGGCGGGGCGCGCGGCACGATCCTCGCCAGCCAGACCTCGCCCGGCCACTACAATGATCTCTCGGTGCGCATCTATGGCGACAAAGCCGGGCTCGAATGGTCGGGTGGCCGGCCGGAGGAATTGCGCTTCTCACCATATGGCGAGGAAACCCGCACGCTGGTGCGTGGCGGTCACGGCTCGACCGCTGAAAGCCAGCGCGTGTCGCGCATGCCAGCGGCGCATCCGGAAGGCTATATCGAGGCCTTCGCCAATTTCTACCGCGACGCCGCTGATATTATTCGTGCGCATAGGTCAGGTGGGGCGGTCGATGCAGCAAGGGCCGCGCAGGTGCCGGATGTTGTGGATGGTGCGCGCGGGGTGAAGTTTGCCGCGGCGGCGGTGGAGTCGAATGCAGCGGGTGGGGCTTGGACGGCGGCAAGGTTTGGGTGAGGACGGGAGCTGCCGCGGTTCAGCGGTAGAAGCAATCACCTGGGGGACTGGCGCTGCCCTAAGGGATTGACCTGCCGAAGGCGCTACCGCCGCCGCAGCAGACCTGGCAGCGGCGGGGCGCCAAGTACTCTTCGGTCGCTTTACTGGGCAAAACGCTGCTATGCATGTGTTAATCATGATATGGGTTGTTCATTGTCAGAGCATCGGCCCAGCCGTATTCGGTAACAATGCGCAACTTGTCTCTCTTCCTTGCTGCCAGCCTCGGCTGCCTCGTTCTCTCGGCGGTTTCCTTCGGCGCTCCGCAAGGCCTGCTCGTCACCCTGTTCCCGGACAGCAATGCAGCGAAGGTGGCACAGTGCAGAAGCCTTCTCAAAATCCGTTTCGACACGGGCGAATGGCCGGACAAGGGCGCGGCTGACTACATGCGCTATGACGAGTGCTACTATCTGATCTGTGGCGGAACCAGGCCGAGCGCTTGAAGGCTTGGTGCAGCTATCCCTTGATCGCCGAGCCGACGATGGAATCGACGAAGAAGCGCTGCAGGAAGGCGAACAGGATGAGCGGCGGCAGCACGGCCAGCGTCGCGCCGGCCATCACCAGGCCGGTGTTAACCGCGCCCCTGTTGTAGCTCAGCAACCGGCTCAGGCTGATGACGATCGGATAGGCGTCGGCATTGCCCTGCAGCACGGTCAGCGGCCACAGATAGCTGTTCCAGTGATAGACGAAGGCGAAGAGGGCCAGAGCCGCGATTGCGGGGGCGACGCTCGGCGCGACGATCTTGTAGAGGATCAAGAACTCCGAGGCGCCGTCCATGCGCGCGGCGTCGATGAGCTCGTCGGGCACGCCGGAGATGAACTGGCGCATCAGGAAGATGCCGAAAGCATTGGCGAGATTGGGCACGATGATGCCGGCGAGGCTGGCGTTGAGGCCGATCGAGCCGACCAGGCGATAGAGCGGGATCAACGTCACGATCGGCGGCAGGAACATGGTGGCGATCAGCAGAGAAAACAGCAGCGACTTCCCGGGGAAGTGGTATTTGGCGAAGGCGTAGCCGGCCATCATGCTGGTCAGCAGGATGCCGGCGGTGGTGATCGAGGCGATGACCAGAGAATTCCACATCGAGCGGCCGACATTGATCACGCCCGACACCTTCTCATAGGCGTCGAGGCTCGGCGTAAGGGGGATCCACACCGGCGGCACCTGCATGCTCTCGGCCGGCGTCTTGAGGCTCGACAGCGCCATCCAGACCAGCGGGAAGGCCGAGGCGACGGCGACCAGCAGCATCAGCGTCGCCAGCAGCGCCTTGCGGCCGGACGGGCGCCGGCGCGACAGCCGGCTCGACGATCCCGCGCTCATTCGTCGTTCTTCCGGTTGGCGAAGGCAAACAGCGCGCAGACGACGACAATCAGCGAAAGCATCAGCATCACCGCCATGGCCGAACCCAGTCCACCCTGCGCACGCTCGATGCCGACGCGGCGGATGTGGTAGGTCAGCACATTGGTCGAGCCGACCGGCCCGCCCTGCGTGATCAGGGCAACCGGCTCGAACACCTGCACGGCGTTGATGATGGCGATGACGGCGCTGAACAACAGCGTGCGCCGCATCAGCGGCAGCGTGATGAAGCGGAACTGCTCGAAACGGTTGGCGCCGTCGAGCTTTGCTGCTTCATACAGGCTGCCGGGGATTTGCGTCAGTCCGGCGATCGCCAGCACGGTGAAATAGCCGACCTGCTGCCAGACATTGAGGAAGACGATCGAGATCAGCGCCGAGCGCGGCGACGACAGGAAAGGCTGCGGGCCGATGCCGATAAGGCCGAGCATCTGGTTGAGAGGGCCTTCGCTCGGCGAATAGAGTTTCGACCACACCAGCGCCACGGCGATCATCGGCACCATGTAGGTGGCAAACAGCACCGTGCGCAGCGCCGTGCCGCCGGCGACATCGCGCTGGTAGACCATCAGCCCAAAGGCCACCGACAGCGGCAGGATGAGGATGACGGAGAGCGCGGTGTAGACGGCTGTGTTGACGAGCGCGGCCTTGAAATCGCGGCCGACCGAGGTGGCCCCGAAAATCTCGCGGAAATTGTCGAGGCCGATGAAGCTGGCGCTGGAAAACGGTGTCTGCGTCGACCAGTCCTGGAACGACAGCCAGACGGTGAGCAGCATCGGCAACAGGACGAAGATGCCGATCAGCGTCACGGCGGGCGCCAGCATGATGCCCGCCGAGGCACGGTACCTCTGAATCATTATTTGGCGGCGCGCTCCAGGATCGAAATGGCGTCGGCCTGCGCCGTCGCCTGCGCATCCTTGGCCGAGACCTGGCCATACTGCAACGCCTCGAGCGTCTGCTGCAGCGATTCCGAGAATTCCTGGCCGCCGGGCACGACAGGGAACGGCTTGGCGTCGGTGAGCACGCTGACATAGCCGGAGAGGAATTCCGAGCCGAGCTTGTCCTTGTGCGCCTCGATGTCGGAGAGGCGTGAGGGCAGGATGCCCATCGACATCAGGATATCCGACATCGCGGAAGCGCCGTTCTTGCCGGACTTTGGATTGTTCAGCCAGGCGAGGAAGTCCCACGCCGCCTTCTGCTCGGCGGCACCTGCATTGGCGTTGACCACGGTCATCCAGGAGTAGGAGATCGAATGCGGCTTGTCGCCGCTCGGGCCGACGGGAATCGGCGCCGTTGCAATGTCGGCGAACTTGTCGCCCATGCCGGCCTTCAGTGCGCTCTCCCACCAATTGGCCATGATGATCATGCCGGTCTTGCCGGAGACGAAATTGTCGAGGAAGGGGCCGGTGGTGTTGGCGTCTGCGGTCGCCATCGCCGGCACACTGGCGCCCGACTTGATCAGGTCCTCATAGAACTGGAAGGTCTCGGTCGCCTGCGGGCTGTTCAGCACCGGCTTGCCGTCCTTGACCAGGTCGCCGCCATTGGACACCAGCAGCGAGGCGAAGGGGTGGACGACGCCGGCGGCCCATGAATTGATCATGCCGAAGCCTTGCTGTCCCGCATCCTTGTTGGTCAGCTTCTTGGCCGCATCCTTGAATTCGTCCCAGGTCTCGGGTGGCGCCGCGATGCCGGCCTGCTTGAACAGCGCCTTGTTATAGTTCAGCGCATAGACATCGATCTCGTTGGGGATGCCGTAGAGCGTGCCGCCGACCGAGGCGGCGCTGGTGACGCCCGCCGGCCAGGCGGCCATGACCTCGCTGGCCACCGCATCGGGAGCGGGCGCGACCAGCTTGTCGCGCGCCAGTTCCGGCAACCAGAGATCGTAGATGCCGCCGATCGTCGGGCCGTCCGCGCCGCCGCCTTGCGAGCGCAGCGTGGTCAGGAGGTCGCCGAAGGGGACGGCGCGCACGGTGACGCTGACATCCGGATTGGTCTTGGCATAATCCTTGGCCGCCGCTTCCAGCAACGCGACCGTCTCCGGCGACCAGTGGGTGAGATAGGAGATGTTGACCGATTGCGCCCAGCCGGTGGTGGGCAGGATGGCGAGGCCTGCGGCCAGTGCCAGTTTCGACGTCCAGGCAAACGACATTCCTCATCCTCCTATCGGTTCACAATGACGTTATGACAAGTTAGCGCGGCGACGCAAGGGCTTGCTGGCGAAAAAGTCTCACATGGTACGGTCACAGATTTCTTTGCAGCGCTGGAATGTGGATATTTATCGTTAGGTAACAAACGGATGCGGGTACTGCAATGTCGTGAGGGGGCCAACGCCGACATTCCTGAGGCGCAGCAGACCTCTTGCGAATGCCGCTATGTCATTATAATGACTTTCCCGAGCCAATGACTCTCTCACGGCAGGAAATGCCGCGGGACGCCAAGGACAGAGAACAATGGGAGACTGGCAATGAGCATGCTTTCACTTGACCGGCGCGCAGCACTTGGCCTGATCGGCGGCCTTGCCGCCGCCTGCGCCGGTGTCTTCGCCTCATTGCCGGCGCGAGCCGCCGACAGCACGGTGACGCTGTGGAGCTGGCGCACCGAGGACGAGGCAGCGATGCGCCGCATCTTCGATGCCTTCGAGGCGAAGAACCCCGGCATCAAGGTCGCCATCCAGTTCACGCCCGATGCCGATTACCAGAACCGGCTGAGCACGGCGCTGCGGGGCGGCCGCGGGCCCGACATCGCGCAGCTCAAGGCCTATGGCGAGTTGCAGCCCTTCGTCGAGGCCGGCTATCTCGACGCGCTGGACGACAGCGTGCCGGAGCTGAAGAACATGGAGGACGCGGCGCTTGGCGGCGCGCGTGGCCGCGCTGACGGAAAAGTCTACGGCGTGCCCTACTCGGTGCCGATGATGGGCGTCTTCTACAACCAGGATATTTTCGCCGCCCAAGGCATCGAGATCCCCAAGACCTACAAGGATTTCACCGCTGTCTGCGAGAAGCTGAAGGCGGCCGGCATCACGCCGATCGCCACCGGCGGCGCCAACGGCTCGGCCTGGGAACTGGAGATCGCCGTCGGCGTCGTCGGCCCGACCGTCTATGGTCCTGGCTTCTACGACGAGATGATGAGCGGCAAGGCGACCTTCGAGGATCCGCGCTATGTGGCGGCGCTGAAGCGCTTCGCCGAGCTGAAGCCGTATTTCCCCGACGGCTTCGCCGGTATCGACTACACCACCGCCACGCAGCAGTTTATCGGCGGCAAGGCGGCGATGTTCCTCGGCGGTTCGTTCGAGAACGGCAGCTTCAAGGCGCAGAACCCGAAGCTGAAATTCTCGATCTTCCCGTTCCCCGCCGACGATGCCGGGGCAAAACTCTACACCTCGGCCTTCTCCGACGGCTCCTATGGCCTGGTCTCCGAGAGCCAGAACAAGGAAGCCGCGACCAAGGTGCTGGGCTTCATGGCTTCGGCAGAGTTCGCGCAGATGTTCGCCGACGAGCTCGGCTGGCCGCCGGCCCGCACGGATGTGACGGTGAAGGATCCAGTGCTGGCCGCGATGATGGAGATGGCGAAGAATTCGACGCCCTATCTGACGCTGGTCGGCTTCCGCTGGCAGTCGCCGACGGCGTCTTCGGTGCTGCAGTCGGAGATCATCGACATGGTCGAAGGCAACATCGCGCCGGAGAAGCTGGCGGCCGACATGCAGGCCGCGGTCGCCACCTGGTTCAAGCCGAAGCAGTAGGCGCGGCCGGTCGCAAAAGCGGCCGGCCTCTCACGGACCAGAAAAGCGCATGAGCACCCTTCGCCGCACCAGCAGCCTTCGCCGCACGCAGCAGCGCATGGCCGTGCTGTTCATCCTGCCGGCGCTGGCGGTCTATGCGCTGTTCGTCCTCTATCCCCTGGGGATGTCGCTGTGGGGCAGCTTCTTCGTCTGGAAGGGGCTGCGCATGGTCGAGTTCGCCGGCCTGTCGAATTTCTCAAGGCTGTTCGTTTTCCCCAGCGGCGCGCGGATCTACGGCGCGCTGTGGCACAACACCGCCTGGTTCTTCGGCATCATGGTCTTCCAAAATGGCCTCGGCCTGTTGTTCGCCTGGCTGCTGTTCCTGCGCGACAAGGGTGCGGCCTTCTTCCAGTCGGTGTTCTTCTTTCCGGCGGTGCTGAGCCCGGTCATCGTCGGCGCGCTGTGGCGGTTGCTTTTGGCACCGGGCGGCGTCGTCGAATGGGCGCTGAACGGGCTCGGCCTGCACCAGGGCAGCCTGACTGTGCTCGGCAACAGCCACACCGCGCTCGCCATGCTGATCGCCGTCGATGCCTGGAACTGGATGGGCCTGCCGGTGCTGATCTACACGGCAGGTCTGCGGCAGATTTCCGGCCAGATTTTCGAGGCGGCAAAACTTGACGGCGCCGGCAATGCGCGCATGCTGTTCTCGATCGCGCTGCCGCTGCTGATGCCGGCGCTGGGCACGCTGACGACGCTGTCGTTCATCAACACCTTCAACCAGTTCGACATCGTCTATGTCATGCAGGGCGTGCAGGGCAATCCGAGCTATTCGACCGACACGCTGGTGACGTACTTCTACCGGCTGGGCTTCGGCGCGGAAGGTGCTGTCGGCATCACCGATATCGGTCTGGCTTTGGCGCTCGGCACCGTGCTGTTCTTGATCCTCAGCATCGGCACGCTCATGATGCTGCGCTTCTTCGACCGCCGCACGGTGCAGCCATGAGCGCGCTGGCGATTTCGCAAAGGCCGGCCATCTCTCGGCAACTGGCGCGGCTGCCCGGCTGGACGGTGCTGGTCGTTTGGACGGCGGCCGTGCTGTTGCCGCTCTACATCCTCATCGTCTCCTGTTTCAAGACCACGGCCGAGATCTACGACAACAGGCTCGGCCTGCCGCAAAGCTTTGCCTTCGATAATTTCGTCAACGCCTGGACGCGCGCCGATCTCGGCCAGAATTTCATCAACAGCCTGATCGTCACCGGCGGCGCGGTCATCCTCACCATCGTCGTCTCGGCGATGGCCGCCTATCCGCTCAGCCGATACAGACTCGGCTGGAATGCCATCATGCTCGGCCTGTTCCTGTCAGGCATCATGCTGCCGATCCGGCTCGCCTCGGTCGAACTGTTCACGCTGATGCGCAATCTCGGCCTGCTGGATTCGCTGACCGGGCTGATCCTGGTCTATTCGGCGATCCGCATTCCCTTCGCCGTCTTCATCTTCGCCAATTTCATGCGCGTCTTACCCTCCGAGTTGGACGAGGCCGCGCGCATGGACGGCGCCGGCGAGGTGCGCATCCTGTTCCAGATCATCCTGCCGATGGTCAAGCCGGCGGTGTCGATCGTGGCCATCTTCACAGCGATCGCGGTGTGGAACGATTTCTTCTTCCCGCTGATCTTCATCTTCGACGACCGCTACAAGACGGTGCCGCTGGCGATCAGCGTCTTCGTCGGCCAGTTCCGCACCGACTGGGGCCTGGTGTTCGCCTCGCTGGCGATATCCATGGCGCCCATCCTGATCATGTATTGTCTGCTGGCGCGCCAGATTCGCGAAGGCGTGGGCACCGGAGGGGGCATGAAATGATCGAAGACAGGATTTATGCGGCGAAATCGATCCTGGTGGTCGGCGCGCACGCCTTCGATGCCGAGGTGATGGCCGGGCCGCTGGCGGCCGCTGCCGTCAAGCGCGGCGCCACTGTGACCTTCCTGCATCTGACCATGGGTGAGCAGGGCCATCCGTACCTGGTTCCCGCGCATTATTGCGTGCAGAAGGAAGAGGAAGCGGGCAGCGCGGCGGAGCGGCTCGGCGTCACCATGCGTGGCTTTGGCCTGCGCGACGGCTTCCTGCCCACGGACGATCAGACGGCGCTCGAAGTGGGCGACATCATTCGCGAGCTGAAACCCGAGATCGTCATCACCCATTGGCATGGCAGCTGGCACAAGGACCATCGCGCCGCCGCGCATTTGACGAAGACCGGTATCTTCTTCGCCGGACTGCCGACCGTTGCCAGCGACCATCCGGCGCACACGCCGCAACTGCTGCTGTTCGGCGAGAACTGGGAGGACGATGACGGCTTCCGGCCCGAGCATCTCGTCGATGTCAGCGACGGGTTCGAGGCGTGGCGCGACGCGGTCATGGAGTATGAGCTGGCGCGCGGCCTGAGCAGCTTCCCCTATGTCGACTATTACAGTTCGCTCTACCGGCTGCGCGGCTGCCTGCGCGGCACGCGCCATGCGCAGGCCTTCGCGGCGGCATCGCATTCGTGGAATGCCGGCAGCGCCCTGTTCTCGCTCCCCTTCGGCAAAGGGTCCGGTCGATGACGCGGGTACTCGCCATCGATCTCGGCGCCACCAATCTGCGCGCCGGCGTATCTACGGGCGATGTCGGTGCGTTGGAGACGCGGGGCAGCGAGCCGGCGCCGGCAACCCTTGATGCCTTCATTGCTCGCATCGACGCGCTGTGCGCTGAGGCCGGGCCGGTCTCAGCGCTTGGCATCGCGGTGCCGGGTCTGGTCGAGGGCTCAATCTGCCGCTGGATCCCCAACTTGCCGTTCCTCGACGGCGTCGATATCCAGCCGCTGTTTCCCAAACTGCGCGTAGCGCTCGGCAATGACGCGCAGATTGCGCTGCTGGCGGAGGCTGTCGAAGGCAGTGCGAAAAACATGTCGGATGCGATCCTGCTCGCCATCGGCACCGGCATCGGTTCGGCGGTGCTGGCCAATGGCCGCATCGTTGCCGGCGCGCATGGCGGCGCCTGCTCGTTCGGCTGGGCCTGCGCCGACGTCAAAGATCATGGCGAGGAGCGCAGCGGCTGGCTGGAGCGCGTCGCGTCGGGCCGGGCGCTTGATGCCCTTGCCGGACAGATCGGCCTTGCCGACGGCCGCCAGCTGATCGCCGCTGCCCAGGCCGGCGAACTGGCCGCACTCACCTTGCTTGAACTGCCGGCGCGACAGCTCGGCACCGCGCTTGCAGGCGCTGTCGCGCTGCTCGATCCGCAAGCGGTGCTGATTTCGGGTGGTTTGGCGGAGGCGCTGGATGTGATCCGGCCGCCGCTGCTTGCGGCGCTGCGACGTCAACTGCCGCCACATCTGCGCGGCATCGACGTCAAGGCTGGAAAGTTCGGTCCCCGCGCCGGTCTGGTCGGCGCGGCGCTGGCCGGCGCCGTTGGGCAAGGGTGGAGGCAGGTGCGATGAGCGAAGCAAGCTTTCAGCAGCCGGACCGCAGACGGCCGGAGCCGCTCTGGTACCAGGTCGAAGAGGCGATCCGAGCCATCGTCAAGAGCGGCGAATGGGCAACGGGCGACCAGATCCCGGCGGAGGACAGGCTGTGCGCCCTGTTCGGCGTCAGCCGCATCACGCTGCGCCACGCCTTGCGCAATCTCGAGGAGGCAGGACTGCTCAGGCGCGAACATGGCCGCGGCACGTTCGTGCGCTCGACCACGCTGGTCGCCGGCACGCGCGAGCTGACCAGCTTCACCCAGGAGATGGGCAATATTGGCGTGGTCGCGGGCTCGCGCCTGCTCGACTGCAGCCTGACCACCGCCAATGCGGCGGCTGCCGGCGCGATGGAGATCGAGGAGGGCGATCCGGTGGTGCGCATTCGCAGGCTGCGGCTCGGCAACAACGAGCCGATCGGCATCCAGACGGCGCAGCTGTCGGCCGTGCGCGTGCCGGGCTTCCTCGATGCCGGCCTGCTGCAGGGCTCGCTCTACGAGGCGCTGGAGCGCCATTACGGCATCGTGCCGGTGGCCGCGCGGGAGAACTACCGGGTCGGCGCGGTCGGCGCGGCGGACGCCGAACTGCTCGACCTCGCTGTCGGCAGCCCGGCCTTCGTCGTCGAACGCATCACCACCGACGAGCGCGGCCCGTTCGAATTCACGGTCTCGATCATGCGCGGCGACCGCTACGAAATCCGCTCGACGCTGCGCGCCGGACGCGTGCCGCTGAACCCGAGAAGCTGATCCATTCCAGACCGACACAGCAAACAGGAGTACCCACGTGTCCGATCTCTACATCCACCGTCTCGCCGCCCTCATCGACCAGGCTGCGAAAGTCAATGAAGAGGCCTTTGGCCAGGCCGCCAGCCGCTTTGCCGACTCGCTCGAGGGCGGCGGGCTGGTGCATCTCTATGGCTCCGGCCATTCGGTGCTGCCGGTGCAGGAAGTGTTTCCGCGCTATGGCAGCTATGTCGGCTTCAACCCGCTGACCGACCCGCGCGTGATGTGGCACAATGTGCTCGGCGCCGGCGGCGTCCGCGAGCTTTTGTGGCTGGAGCGTACGGAAAAATACGCCGAAAAATTCCTCGACCACCAGCCGCTCAACAAGGGCGATTCGATCATCATCTTCGGCCATAGCGGCCGCAACTCGTCCGGTATCGACACCGCGCTCTATGCCAGGAAGCGCGGCATCTTCGTCGTCGCTGTCACCAGCAAGAACAATCTCGACAAGCCGGCGACGCACTCGTCCGGCAAGCGGCTGGCGGATGCCGCCGACCTCGTCATCGACACCTGTTCGCCGATCGAGGACGCCATCGTGCCGGTCGAGGGCTGGAGCCGGCCGGTGTCGGGCTCATCGACGGTGCTTGCCATGATCCTGGCGCATGAGCTGATCGCGCGCACCGCCGAGCAGCTCGCCAAGCGCGGCATCGAACTGCCGGTCTTCGCCTCGCCGACCATTGCCGGCGTGACGCTGCACGACACCGACGTCATCTATGGCGTCTACCGCGAGCGCATGCTGGAGGCGCAGCAGAAGCACCTGCCGACCTTCCAGGCAACCATGCGCGGAGAGTGAAAAAAGGGAGGCCCGGCACATGCCGGGCCTCCGACGTCTCGTTCCGCAATTCCTATCCTCTCAACGCCGCTTCGGGCGCCCGGCAGGCGATTTGTTGCCGCGCGGCCCGCTCTGAACCGGCGTGTTGCCCTGGTTTTCCTCCGACAGCTTGCGCCAGCGGGCAAGGCGCTCAGGGTCGAGCGTACCCGCCTTCAACGCAGCCTGCACCGCGCAGCCCGGTTCGTGGACATGAGTGCAGTCGCGGAACTTGCACAGCGGTGCGAGCTCGGTGATTTCGGCAAACAGCGTGTCGATGCCGGAGGCGACGTCGCTGACATGCAGCGTGCGCATGCCCGGCGTGTCGATCACCCAGCCGCCGCCGGCAATGGCGTGCAGCGATCTGGCTGTGGTAGTGTGGCGACCCTTGGCATCGTGCTCGCGAATGCCCGCCGTCTGTTGCGGCGATTGCTGCGCCGATCCGGTCAGCGTGTTGACCAGCGTCGATTTGCCGACCCCGGAGGAGCCGACCAGCGCCACCGTCTGCCCTGCGCCACACCAGGGAGCAAGCGCCGCTGCGGCATCGGGGACGCGCGGGTTCAGCATCACCACGGCCAGTCCACGCTGCAGGGCGGCGGCCTGGCGTTGGTAAGCCTCGGCATCGTCAGCGGTGTCGGCCTTGGTCAGCAGGATCACCGGCGTCGTTCCGGCCTCGTTGGCCAGCGCGAGATAGCGCTCGAGCCGGGCGATGTTGAAATCGGCATTGCAGGACGTCACGATGAACAGCGTGTCGACATTGGCCGCGGCCAGCTGCGGCACCCTGCCGCCCTGTGTGCGGCGCTCCAGCACCGTCTTGCGGGTCAGTCGGCGGCGCAGCAGATGCGTGTGAGGCTCGACCAGCACCCAGTCGCCGACGGCATAGTCGCCGGTGTTGGCATTGGCCGGCAGCGTCAGATCCACTGGCCGTGACAGAGACAGACCGGCCAGACGGTCGCGGTGCACCGAGGCGATGCGCGTCGGCACTAGGTCTGCCTCATCGGCTTCAAGCTGGTCGCCGAAGAAATCCGTCCAGCCCAGGCTTGCGAGGGAAGCCGTCACGGTTTTGACCACGGCGACGGCGTCACAGACATCGGAGAGTATCCTTTGGCAAAATGGGCGCGGACCCTCGCGGCGGTTGTTCAAGCCGTGTATGGGCGGCATGGCGGCATTTGGCAAGCCGAACCGCGCCGATGGCCAAGCCGTTTCGCGCACCGCGTGGAACGCATCGAGGCGGTGGTTCGCTGATGCGCTTACGCGTCGTTACTCTCAATGTCTGCAACACGGAAGGCGAACCGGAGCGCCTGGCGGCCATCAACCGGGAGCTGAGGCGGCTCGGCCCCGATCTGTCGCTCTCCAGGACGTCGTCCAGACAGCCGATGTGAAATCCCTCGATACGCTGCCGATGGTCTTGATTTGCATGCCACGCATCAGGCCTCGTCGTCGACCTCGAAGTTGGCAGGGACGGCTGAGGATGGCAGGTCGAGAAGCCTGCCAAAAGGGGGAGGGGGATGGCCGGTACCGCAGGGGGCGGGGGGTTGGGATGGGGTTGCCTGAAGCACCGGCCAAAGCGGGACAAGTCCCACGCCCACAAGCTAGCAGAGCTTGGATCGGTTCATATGGTGTGATCGCGGAACTGGCGCAAAAGCGCTTTCACATCCCCGCGCAGGCGTCGGCAACGAGCCCGCAACCGGGGGTTTCCGGTCGGTTGGTGGGTTGCGCAAGCGTCGGTTGAAGGCGCTGCGGGAGGCTGTCGTTTTTAGTGCGGTTCGAGTGCTATGCGCTCAGCGACAGGTGCTCAAGGCAGGGCAATCGCGTGGCGCCACCACATGCGATTGTCCTGCTTACGCCACCGGCAGCGTTCGCCCCGCAATCAGATCCGCAGCCTTCTCCGCAATCATGACCACGGCCGCGTTGGTGTTGGAGGACACGATGCTTGGCATGACCGAGCTGTCGCAGACACGCAGGCCTTGCAGACCGCGCACGCGCAACTCGGGATCGACGACGCTGTCGGCATCGCCGCCCATCCGGCAGGTGCCGACTGGGTGATAGGCGCTGCGGCCATGTTCTCGGGCGAAGGCTTCGAGTGCTGAGCGCCCCTGCATCGCCTTGCCGGGCAGATGCTCGCGGCTGATGTATCTGGCGAAGGCTGGCTGCGACAGGATTTCGCGGCTGATCTCGATGCCGTCGATGGCGCGTTCGAGATCATAGCGCTCGGCGAACGGGTTGGGGTCGATGATGGGCGCATCGCGCAGGTCCGCGGACTTGAGCGTGACGCTGCCGCGCGAACGCGGGCGCACATGGTAGGAGTTCAGCGTGCAGCCATTGCCGCCGGGAACCGAGCCGATGCCTTCCTCAACGCCGGCGCCGGGCAGGAAATGGAACTGGATGTCCGGCGTCTTCTCCGCGCGGTCGCCCCACCAGAAGCCGCCGGACTCTACAATGTTGGAGGCCACCGGCCCCTTGCCGAACAGCGCATATTCAAGACCGGCGACCGCTTGCCAGCGCTTCTTCTTGTAACGGTCGATGCCGTGCGGTCCGTTGAGCTCGGCGACGACATCGACGTCCATGTGATCGTGCAGATTCTGGCCGACGTTTTTGGAATCGTGGACCACCTTGATGCCGTGCTGGCCGAGATGCACGGCCGGGCCGATGCCGGACAGCATCAGCAATTTCGGCGAGCCGATGGCGCCGGCGGCGACGATGACTTCGCGCTCGGCGCGGAGCAGTTCGGTGCGGCCATTGACGATGATCTCTACACCGATGGCGCGGCCGTTCTCGACCACGATGCGGCTGACCGAGGCGTCGGTGCGTAGCGTCAGATTCTTGCGGCCGAGCGCCGGCTTCAGATAGGCGACCGCCGTGCTCGAGCGTTTCCCCCGACGCGTCGTCGTCTGGTAGAAGCCGGCGCCCGCCTGCTCACCGGCGTTGAAGTCGGCGCGGAAAGGAAGGCCCGCCTGCTGCGCCGCCTTGACGAAGATGCGGGTCAGCGGATGCGGCGCGCCGCTGGAGACGCCGAGCGGGCCGTCAGTGCCGTGCTGCGCATCGGCAAAAGTGTCGTTGCCCTCGGAGCGGACGAAGTAGGGCAGCACGTCGGCATAGCTCCAGCCGGCACAGCCATCGTCGGTCGCCCAGCCATCGTAGTCCTGCGGGCAACCACGGGTGAACACCTGGGCGTTGATCGAGGAGCCGCCGCCGAGCACACGCGCCTGCGGATAGACCATGGTGCGGCCGTCGATCTCCTTGCCGGGCGCGGTGTCATAGCCCCAGATCAGAGGCCCCGACGTCATCTTGAAGAAGCCGACCGGCAAATGGATGTAGCGGTCGGTGTCGGGCGGACCGGCCTCGAGCAGCACGACGGACACGTCCGGGTCCTCGCTCAGCCGGGCGGCCAGAATGCAGCCAGCCGAACCGCCGCCGACAATGATGTAATCCGTCATTTCCACTCCCGGGTTCTCTTTGTTGGAGCATGATCTCCGGACAAAACGGTTTCTCGATTTGTCCGAGAAAACCGGTTCCCACTTCTAGGGATCATGCTCCGGCGGGCGATGAAATCACCGCCCCTTCCTCTTGCGCGCGACGATCTCAAGTCGCTTGTGCCACGTCAAGAGAAAGGATATGGTTATCGTGTTGAAGGGTTGTCGTACAAGTGGAGGAGCTTGACGATCCTCACCAGGAGGTCCCGGCCGCGCTCCCTGCGCAAGATGCCGGGCGGAACAGAATTCAATCGGGAGGTTTCGAGGTATGAACGACACGAAGAATTTTTCAGTCAACCGGCGCACGCTGATGATGGGCGCCACCGCCGGCGTGGCGGCACTCGCCATGCCGAGCGTGCTGCGCGCGCAGGACAAGCCGACGCTCGTGACATCGATCCGCTCGCTGTCCAACCCCTATCACGCGGTGTGGAAGACCGGCGCCGAAGCGTATGCCAAATGGGCCGGGCTGGAGCACGTCACGCTGGTTTCGGAAGGCAACAGCGAGAAGGGCATTGCCGACATCAAGGCGATGCTGGCCAAGACCGGCGGCAATATGGTGCTGAATTCCGATCCCAACGACACGCCCGATGCGCGCCCGATCGTCGAGGCCTGCGCCAAGGCCGGCGCCTATGTGGTGACCCAGTGGAACAAGCCTGGGGATCTGCACCCGAAGGATTTCAACCCGAACTATGTCTCGCATATCGAGTTCGACGGCATCGACAGCGGCAAGACCATCGCCGAGATCCTGTTCAAGACCATTGGCGGCAAGGGCGGCATCGTAGCGCTCGGCGGCCTGATCTCGACCACGGCGGCGATCGAACGCAAGAAGGGCCTCGACGCAGCGCTTGCCGCCAACCCGGACATCAAGCTGCTCGACTTCCAGGTCGCCAACTGGAAGTCGACCGAAGCCTTCGACCTGATGGGCAATCTGCTCACCCGCTTCGGCGACGACATCAAGGGCATCTGGGCGGCCAATGACGATATGGGCTCGGGCGCTCTGGAAGCGCTGCGCGCCGAAAACCTCGCCGGCAAGGTGCCGATCGTCGGCGTCGACGGCATCAAGACGGCGGTCGATGCGGTGCGCACCGGCGAATTCGCCTGCACGGTCACTTCGGATCCGTTCTGGCAGGGCGGCATGGGTCTCGCCATCGGCTACAACGCCAAGATCGGCAAGTTCGACCCGACCAAGGAGCCCCCGGAGCACCGCGAGTTCTACGGCAAGGCGGTGCTGATCTCGCACGACAATGTCGAGGAATATTACAAGACCAATGTCGATGCGAAGCCCGAGATCGACTGGAACGATCTGTGGGGCCGGGTCACCGGAGCAATCCGTACCTGATCCATCGGAGCGGGCTGCACCTCCCTGGCGGCCCGCTTCCTCCCGCAGCCGTCGCGATCCCCTTGTCGCGACGGCTGTCACCAGCAGACGGGAAGCGGTTTCTTGACAATCCATACAGAACCCCTGAAGTCCGTTTCGGACATCGAGCGGACGACGCCCATGACACCGTTCCCCGGCCGCATCGCGACATTCCTGGGCGGCAGGCGCTGGCGCAGCCTGGCGCCGATGGCGGTGCTGATTGTACTCTGCGTACTCATCGCCATTGCCAACCCCAATTTCATCGAGCTGCGCAATCTGGTGCGGCTTGCGAATTCCGCCGCCGTGCCGCTGACGCTGGCCATGGGGCTGACCTTCATCATCCTGATGGGCAGCATCGACCTCGCAGTCGAAGGCACGCTTTCGGTGGCGGCGATGGTGCTTGTTCTGCTCGCCGCCAATGACGGCAACGGCAATGATTATGGCTGGTGGGCGGTGCTCGCAGCCGTCGCCGCCGGCACCGCCATGGGCTTTGTCAGCGGTCTCGTCCAGACCATGCTGCGCATCCCGTCCTTCATGGGCACGCTCGGCATGTGGTTCATCGGCCTCGGCCTGTCGGTCTATATGCTGGGCGGCACGGCCATCAAGCTGAACGACGCCTCGATCCGCGACCTGGCCTTGCACCGTTTCCTCGGCCTGCCGGTGGCGGTCTGGGTTGCGTTCGGCGCCTTCCTGCTCGCCACTGTCATCCAGTATCACACCAAGCTCGGCCGCCACATATTGGCGATCGGCGGTGATGAGGATGTCGCCAAGCTCTCCGGCGTCAATGTCGTGCGCGTGCGCATCACCGCTTTTGCGCTGGCAGGGTTCTTCTTCGGCATTGCCGGTGTGCTTGCCGCCGCACAGCTCGGCCAGTCGCATGCCGTCATCGGCGACGGCAGGCTGTTTGCAGCGGTCACGGCAGTGGTCGTCGGCGGCACCGCTTTGACCGGCGGCGAGGGCGGTGTGGTCAACACGCTGATCGGTGTGCTGATCGTCACCGTGCTTGCCAATGGCATGATCCTGCTCGGCATCTCGCCCTACATCCAGCAGACGGTGCAGGGTCTGATGATCATCGCCGCGGTGGCGCTGTCGCTCGACCGTGTCCGCCTGAAAATCGTCAAGTGAACGCCATGCTGCAGGCGTCCAGCATCATCAAGAATTTCCCCGGCGTCCAGGCGCTGCGCGACGTCTCAATCGAGGTGCGGCCCAATGAAGTTGTCGGGCTGATCGGCGAGAACGGCGCCGGCAAGTCGACGCTGATGCGGGTGCTGGCCGGCGGCTACCGGCCGGATAGCGGCTCGCTGACGCTGGATGGCGAACAGCTGCGCATGCGCAACGCCCGTGATGCGGCCAGGCATGGCATCGGCATGGTGTTCCAGGAGCAGTCGCTGGTGCTGAACCTGACGGTTGCCGAAAACATCTATCTCGGCGAAGAGGACCGCTTCACCCGCTTCGGCCTCGTCAATTGGCGCGCCATGAACGCGGCGGCGCGGCGGCAACTGGCCAAGATCGGCATCGACATCGACGTCACCGCGCGCACCTCCGAACTCACCTTCGCCGCACGCCAGATGGTCGAGCTCGCCAAGGCGCTGACCTTGGAGGAAGTGGTCGAGCGGCAGTTGCTGATCCTGCTCGACGAGCCGACCTCGGTGCTCAACGCCGCCGACATCGAGGTGCTGTTCGCGCGGGTGCGGTCGCTCAAATCCCGCGCCAGCTTCGTCTTCGTCTCGCACCGCCTCGAAGAGGTGCTCAATATCTCCGACCGCGTCTACACGATGAAGGATGGCGCCGTCGTTGCCGAACATCGTGCAGCCGAAGTCACCGCGCCTGAGCTGCACGAGATCATGGTCGGGCGCGGCCTGCAGGCCGAATATTACCGCGAGGCCCGCCAGCTCGCGCCGCGCGATATCGTGATGGTCGAGGCCAAGGGGCTTGGCGCCAACGGTTTCTATCACGGCGTCGATCTCTCGATCCGGGCCGGCGAGATTGTCGGCATTGCCGGCGTCGTCGGCTCCGGCCGCGAGGAGGTGACGCGCACCGTTGGCGGCTTCGTCCAGCATGATGCCGGCGAGATGAAAATCGCCGGCGATGCCGTGCGCTTCTCCTCGCCGGAGCCGGCTGTGCGCAAGGGCATCGGCTATGTCCCGCGCGAGCGCCGGCTCGAAGGGCTGGTGATGTTCCTGTCGATCGCGGAGAACATTTCGCTGGCCGATCTCTCCAGCGTCATGCGCCATGGCGCCATCGACTATGGCAAGGAGCGCCGGCTTGCCGCCGACTGGATCAAGCGGCTGCGCATCAAGGCGCCCGGTCCCGATGCCGCCTGCCGCAAGCTCAGCGGCGGCAACCAGCAGAAGGTGGTGCTGGCGCGCTGGATGACGGCGGGCTCGCGCATCCTGGTGCTCGACCATCCCACACGCGGCCTCGATGTCGGCGCCAAGGAGGAGGTCTACGAATTGGTGCGCGATCTCTCGGCGCAAGGCGTGGCGATCCTTTTGATTTCCGACACGCTGGAGGAAACGATCGGTCTGTCGCACCAGGTGCTGGTGATGCGCGACGGTGCAATCACCGCGCGCTTCGATGCCAGTCCGGGCAACAAGCCGAACCAGGTCGATCTTCTCAGGGCAATGGTGTGAACCGATGAATGAGGCGTTCTCCATCAGGCAGGTTTTCGAGGGCAAGTGGACGCAAGGCGCCATTCCGCTGATCCTGCTGGTCGGCCTGCTGCTGATCATCGAGATCGCCGCGCCAGGCTTCCTCACCGGCGAAACCGTGGCGCTTTTGTTTGCCAACACCGCCGTGCTGTTCATCCTGGCGACCGGCGTCACCTTCGCCATTCTGCTCGGCGGCATCGATTTGTCGATCCAGGCGGTGGCGTCACTAGCCAGCGTCATCCTGGCGCAATTGCTGCCGTCGCTCGGCCTCGCCGCCTTTCCGGTGGCGATCCTGTCGGGGCTCGCCTTCGGCGTGTTGAGCGGTGTCGTCCATGTCAAGCTGCGCGTGCCGTCCTTCGTCGCGACACTCGCCACCGGCGGCGTGGTCACCGGCCTTGCGCTCTGGGTCTCCAATGGCCGCGCCATCACCATCGAGGAAGGTGGCCGAGAAAACACGGCGTGGATCAACGCCACCATCATCGGCATTCCGGTGGTGGTGCTGATTTCGGCGGTCATCGGCATCGCCGCCTTTCTGGCGCTGCGCTACACACGCTTCGGCCGCCAGGCGATCGCGGTCGGCGCCGGCGAGCCGGCGGCGTGGGCCGCGGGCATCAATGTCGACCGCACCAAGATCATCGCCTTTGCCGCGTCGGGTATGCTCGCGGCCATCGCCGGCATCGTGCTGGCAGCCAGGCTGTCGAGCGGTTCGCCGGTGCTGGCCAACCAGCTGCTGCTGCCGGCCATCGCCGCCGTCATCGTCGGCGGCACGGCGATCACCGGCGGGCTCGGCGGCGTTGCCCGCACGGCGGTCGGCGCGCTGATCATCTCGATCGTGCGCATCGGCATGACCTTCGTCGGCGTCAATATTTTCCTGGAAAACATGGTGTTCGGCGCGGTGCTCATTGCCGCCGTCGCCATCACCATCGACCGCAGCAAGATCGCGGTCATCAAGTGATCCCGCCTCCCAGGCAAGCGCGGACAGGACGGGACCGCATCGGCGCGAGGCCGATGCGGTCCGGCCCGATCGGATTACATCGTGTCGAGGCCGATCAGCTCGATCTTGTAGCCGTCGGGGTCTTCGACGAAAGCGATGTGGGTGGTGCCGTGCTGCATCGGGCCGGGCTTGCGCGGGATCTTGGCGCCGCGCTTTTCCAGTTCGGCGCAGACGGCGTAGATGTCGTTGACGCCGAGCGCCAGATGGCCGAAGCCGGTGCCGATCTCGTAGGGCTCCTCGCGGCCCCAGTTCAGCGTCAGCTCGACGACGGCTTCCTTGTCCTCGGGGCCGTAGCCGACAAAGGCGTTGGTGAACTTGCCGCCGGGGTAGTCGTCGCGGCGCAGCAGGGTCATGCCGAGCACCTCGGTGTAGAAGGCGATCGACTTGTCGAGGTCGAGCACCCTGATCATGGTGTGCATATAGCGAAATCCCGGGGCGTCGCTCATTGGGGAAGTCCTCCGAATTCTGTGATTTGCGGGTCTGATCATCCACATCGAACGCTTGGCGGCAAGCCTCGCTTGATGTTCTCAAGCAGGGTTGTATGATAACACGACAACGCCGGTATTTGTCCAGCCGTTTTGCCGAGGGGCCCAGAGCCAATCCATGAATGCCGTGCCGCCACCCTCCGCATCGCAGATCGCAGCCCTGGCCGGCTTGCTGCCGAATGGCGGGCTGCTGACCGAGGAAGTGGATCTGGCGCGCTACAGCCGAGATTGGTCGGGCGATCATTTCGGCCGGCCGCTGGCGGTGGCGCGGCCCTCTTCGGTGGAGGAAATGTCGGCGCTGATGCGGTTCTGCCATGCCGAGCGCATTCCGGTCGTGCCGCAAGGCGGCCTGACCGGGCTCGTCGGCGCCGCAGTGGCGGCGGATGGCGGCGAGATCGTCATCTCGCTGGAGCGCATGAACAAGATTCGCTCGATCAGCCCGATCGACTTCGCCATCGTGGTCGAGGCCGGCTGCATTCTCGAGGACGCCAAGCGCGCCGCCGAAGCGAGCGACTGCCTGCTGCCGATCACGTTCGGCGCGCAGGGCAGCTGCCGCATCGGCGGCAATGTCGCCACCAATGCCGGCGGCTTCAACGTGCTGCGCTACGGCATGACGCGCGACCTGGTGCTTGGCCTCGAAGTGGTGCTGGCCGACGGCCGCATCTGGAACGGGCTGAAAGTGCTGCGCAAGGACAACCGCGGCTATGATCTGAAGCAGATCTTCATCGGCTCGGAGGGCACGCTCGGCATCGTCACCGCGGTGGCGCTGAAGCTGTTTCCCAAGCCGACGCAGATCGAAACAGCACTTGTCGGCTTGCGCTCGGTCGAGGATGCGATGGCACTCTATGCCCGCGCCCGGCGCGATTGTAGCGACCTGCTCACCGCCTTCGAACTGATCCTGCGCGTCGGCATCCAGATCACCATGCGCGAGGGCAAGGATTTTCCCGATCCGCTCAGCCAGCCCTATCCCGTCTATGTGCTGATCGAGGTGTCGTCGGGCGGGCTGATCGACCTCTCCAATATGCTGCTGGGGTTTCTCGGCAGCGTCGAGGACATCGTCGAGGACGGCGTCATCGCTTCGACCAGGGCTCAAGGTGAGCGGTTGTGGCTCTACCGCGAGATCATGGTCGAGCGGCAGGGCAGGGGCGGGCGCTACCTGCGCACCGATGTCTCGGTGCCGATCTCCAGGCTTGCCGACTTCGTCACCGATGCGCTGGCCGCCTTGGAGAAAGCCCGGCCCGACGCGCTGGCCGTCACCTACGGCCATGTCGGCGACGGCAACATCCACCTCAACGTCGTGCCGCCGGAAGGCATGGGCACCGAGGCGATGGAACATCTGTTCGAGCAGGCGGAAGCCGAGATCTTCACCGTCGTCGATCGCTATGGCGGCTCTATCAGCGCCGAGCACGGCATCGGCCGGGTCAAGCAGAAGGCGTTCCTCGAACGCATCGATCCGGTGACGCTCGACCTCGCCGCCGGCATCAAGGACGCATTCGACCCGCGCCACATCCTGAGCAACGGTCGCATTCTGGCGCCGGCCGCCGCCGTCGACTATAGGTGAGCGATGACGCTGAAGCTCGACAAGGTCAATCGCGGCCCACACCTCTCTACTCTGGTGGCCAGTTCCATCTCGCGCGAGATCGCGCAAGGCCGGCTGAAGCCGGGTGACCAGCTGCCGACCGAGGCGGCGCTGGCAACCACTTTCGGGGTCAGCCGCAACGTGGTGCGCGAGGCGATCGCGCGGCTGCGCTCGGAAGGCCGAATCTGGTCGCAGCAGGGGCGCGGCGCCTTCGTGGTCGAGAGCAACAACCCGACGGTGCTGACCATCGACCATGAGACGCTGCAGCGCGCCGACTCGTTTCGCAATCTGTTCGAACTGCGTGGCATCCTCGAAGTGCAGGCGGCGGCCCTTGCCGCCAAGCGGCGCAGCGACGCCGATCTCAAAGCCATGGGCGATGCGCTGTCCGGCATGCGCGCCGCCCCCTATGGCAGCGTCGCCTGGCTGCGCAGCGACCTCGAATTCCACCGCACCGTCGCCGAGGCGACGCGCAATTCCTACATGGGCCAATTCCTGGTCTTCGTGTCCGAGCGGGTGCGCGAAAGCATTCTGGCCGCCGGCAACCAGCAGAAATCCGACGACATGGCCCGCATCACGCTGGGCGAACACGAGCGCATCCTGAGAGCGATCCGTGCCGGCGACGCCGAAGGAGCGCAAGCGGCCATGCGCGACCATCTGGCGGGTGCCGCGCTGCGGGTGGGGTTGCATGAGGGCGAGGTGGCTGTGGAGGCAGCGCCGGCGCCGGACGTGGCATCGCCGGTGCGGCATTCGCGGTTGCGAAAGGCTGTGCGCGGGCAGGCTTAGGGATAGCCTTGCCTTATCCGCGCGCTGGGCCAATCGCCTATGGCAGCGCTGACCCCCACTCCGTCTCGGCTTCGCCGAGCCACCTTGCCGGGGCGAGCCACGCGTCTCGCCCGTCCTTCGGACCCCCCATTTCATGGGGGATGAGGAAATGCCAATCTCCGAGATCGCAGCCCTTCAAAAGCTTGGGTTTCCTCGCTCCCACGAATGTGGGGGTAGAGGTGGCTCGGCGAAGCCGAGACGGAGTGGGGAGCGCCTTATCAGATTTCGCACGGTCGTCGGCTCAACCAGCTCAGGGCCGGAGATAGGCCGCCACCCCACCGCGCTATTTCAGCGGCAGAAACAGCTCAAGCACCACCTCGCGCACCGGTCCGTTCGACGAAAAGTGCCGTTGGCAATAGATCGGAAAGTCGCGCGCCTCCTCGCCGCTGGCCGGAAGCCATTCGCGGTACAGGTAAAGCGCTGCCGGCTCGAGATTGTTGGTGTTGCCGGGATAGCGCAGCACCGCGCAGCGTCCGCCGGGGATCACGCCGGCCTTCATCTGCGCGTCCTCGATCGGCCCGCCTTCTACCGGCAGGTCGGTTCCGGCACAAATATCCATGCTGTAATCGGCCGGGTTCGCCGGCTCCCTTTCGGAACGGAAGATGTTGAAGGTCGGGCTTGTCTCGGGCGAGAGGCCGGCCGCCTTGCGCCAGGCGATGAAGCGCTGGATGGTGTCCTGGAGCGTCGCCCGGTCGCCGCGATGCTCCATGATCGCCACCGGCGTCGGGGGCACATCGCGGATCATCACGTCGGCGGGTTCGAAGATTATCTGCATGAGCGTGGTCCTTGCTTTTTCGAGCGGCCCGAAGGCCATGAGCCACGCCCCCCAGTCGGGAGACTTCCGGAACGACGAAGGCGATTGTCCGAACCGTTGCCGAAAGGCGCGGGCGAAGGCATCCGGTGCGTCGTAACCGGCATCCATCGCTATGTCGGTGACGCTTTGGGCGTCGCTCTCGGCAAGCCGGTACGAAGCGCGCTTCAGGCGGGCGAGCTGGACATAGCGATGCACGGACAAGCCGAAGGTTGACGTGAACTGCCGGTGGAAATGGTATTTCGAGAACGCCGCGACGCCGCTCAACGCTTCCAGGCCCAGATCGCCGTCCAGATGCTGGTCTATGTGGTCCAGCACCCGCTGCATCCGGGCTTGGTAGTTTTCAAGTGGCGTCATCAAACGTCTCGTCCTGCGTGGCGACACCAGATAGGCGGTTCCGGACATGTCGCGCTCGACCGATCTTGCGGTTTGACATGGGGAGGGGTGGCCAGTGGTGGCTTAAAGGCCAACTCTGGCGCCGAAGCAGCGGCGCAAAGTTGCGGAAGTTCCTGGCCTATGGAGGAGGAAACCGGATTAGAAGGCAGGCGCATCCTACCTGGCGTAGGCCTTGTCGCTCATGCCGCCTTACCCAGTGCTTCGCGAGCAATACGAGCTATCGCTGCGTCTTCGTCATCCTTGTAGACGGGTACGGTCGCAAGGCGGTTGCTTGCTCTGCGGCGAAGGTCGTTCGAGATCGCATGATCGTCTTCCAATAGAGCTACTACCGACAAGTCCTGCTTCACCTCATGCAGAGCAGCAAAGTGAAGGAAGATCGCGTCGTTCACTCGCGAAGGACTATTCCCGAAAAATATTGCGACGGGCGGGCGGCCGCTGACCTCCAAAACCATGTCAGGAGTCACCTCTGAAAGACGAGAACTGACCGCCTCATTTTCTCTGACTATGGCACGGTCTCCCACGATTGCCTTTATTCTTTCCGCCGCATCTTCCTTGAATGAGGAAGCGATCTTCTCTTGTGTGAGCAGGAGAAAATCGTTCATGCGGATCATGACGCCGACAAACTCCAGCGCCCTAGCCGGCAGTTCCCTCTCTGGAAATGCCACGGTCTTGATCGTTCCGTCTGTCTGATCGAAATGAGCGTCCACTGAGGACAGTAGGCTTTCCAGCCCGCGACGGCGGGTATCGGTCTCAAAATCGACGCCGGCCGCTTCTAACTGCTGAATCGTAGCGCCGTCGTCTTCAAGCCTGAAAGCGCCGCCCTCTGTTTTCGTTACATAAAATGACACGCGGTCGCCGTCATCGCGCCTGAATGCCGTAGATACAGCAAGGCCAGCAGGCACCTCAGTGACCGTTATATCATTGCAGAACGCTTGGCAGAGTTCGGTCTTCATACCATTCCTTCCGCCCTATCGATCTTGAAGATTGATATTGCGCAATTAAAGGCGGTCTGAGCAGAAAGAGGCTGCTTTAGATGCCTAAATTCTGTTCGGCGATGGAACGAACCCGCCTTTGGCAAGCGAACGCCGCCGAATCGATTGTGAGCGGAATTGATGCCGGCCAAATCGCTACAACGGGCATGGCAATGCCACCCTGGTTCGCTGGCGTGATACTCATAGTCACAAATGACAAGGGTTTCGCCGCCCTTCGTCACGCCTAGGGTAGCACGAAAAATCCGCTTCGATTCGTTGAACAGCAGAAGAACGCGACAATCTTGACCAGCCGCTTGAAAGAAAAGGATTCGCCACTGATAAAGCGGCCCATATTTATACGCCTTGGCCTTCGCGCGGCGTGACGGCCACTTGGAGCGTGGTATCTCACCTCGTTTCCAATCCCCCGTATCAACGGCGGATTTCTCCGCCGCGATGATCCCCCTCAGATTCATGCGATCCTCATAGCGCAAAATCGCTAAGGAATCACCTATACATCGTCAGTATACAACTAGGCGGTACTCATCAGCCGCCTCCGTCACCCAGTCGCCGGCTCTATCAACGACACCCCGTTCAACCCCGCAACAATATCCGATAGCGCCGGCACGAACTTCTCGCCATGACCCGTCGTGACGGCCATCGCAAACCCATTGCGCACCGCCGCGCTGATCGGGTTGGCGATGCCGGCGGCCTGGGCGAAGGAGGCGAGGTAGGTCATGTCCTTCAGCGCATTGGCGATGGCGAAGCGCTGGGCGTTTTCGTTGCGGTTGAGGACGAAATCGAAGAAGGCCTGGTAGAAGCCGCAATCCATGCGGCTGCCGGAGATGACACTGTTGAAGACCTGCGGCGTCAGGCCGGCCTTGGCGCCGAGGCTCAGCGCTTCCGAATAGATCGCGGAATAGCCCATCGAGATGAAATTGTTGAGCAGCTTCATGGTGTGGCCGCTGCCGGTCGGGCCGGTGTGGACGACACGCGCGGCGAAGGCCTCGAGCACCGGCCGGGCGCGGGCGACGATTTCGGCCGCACCGCCGACCATGACGTCGAGCTTGCCCTCGGTGGCTTCCTTGGGCGTGCGCGCCAGCGGCGCGTCGATCAGCGTCATGCCCTGCTCCGCGAGGTCGGCGGCAAGCGCTGTCGTCGATGACGGGTTGGAGGTCGAGCAGTCGATGATCAGCAACGGCTTAGCTGCCGCAGCAAGGCCATCCTGGCCTTTGACCAGCGCTTCGACCTCGTGCGAGCCGGTGACGCACAGGATGACGATGTCGCTCGCGGTGGCGAGCGCGCGCGGGCTTGGCGCTTCGGTGGCGCCGGCGGCGATCAGCCGGTCGGCGGCGGTGCGGCTGCGGTGGACATGCACCGTCAGCGGCCAGCCCTTGCGCAGCAGATTGTCGGCCATGCCGGCGCCCATGCTGCCCAGGCCGATGAAGCCGATGCGTTCTTTCATGCAATCCTCCTTGGACCCGCGTCGGCGGGCTCACCTTTCGTCACCTTGCGGCGAACACCTGTCGATGCAATCCTTCGAACAAGAATCGAACCGGAGTCGCGCCGATGGCGGAGCCCATGACTTTCGATGCCATACCGCAGGCGCCCAACCTGCGGACGGGTCTGGTCAACACGCTGATTGCGCAGATCGAATCCGGTGACCTTGCGCCGGGCCAGCGGCTGCCGACCGAGCAGGAGATTGTCGCTGCCACCGGTGTCAGCCGCACCGTGGTGCGCGAGGCGCTGGCGGCACTGCGCGCGCGCGGGCTGATTACCACGCGCCAGGGGCTCGGCGCCTTCGTCGCCAAGGATCCGCCGCCGAAGACGTTTTCCGTGCTGCCCGACGATCTCGAATCGATCGACGAGGTGCTGCGCGTGCTCGAACTGCGCATGGGCATCGAGGTCGAAGCGACCGGCCTTGCCGCTGAGCGGCGCAGCGAGGCGGCGCTTCAACAGATGAGCGCGCGGCTCGACGCGCTGGAGGCGGCGGTGCGTGCCGGCGGCTCCGGCTCGGAAGAGGATTTCGGCTTCCACCGCGCCATTCTCGCCGCGACGCAGAACCCGAATTTCACCCGGCTGTTCGACACGTTCGGCAGCGCCATGGTCCCGCGCCATTGGACGCGGCTCGACCGGATGACGGAGGCCGAGCGGGAAAAATATCTCGACCGCATGCAGCGCGAGCACCGCGCCATTCTCGGGGCCATCGAAGCCAGGGACGTCAACGCCGCGCGCCGCGCCATGCGCAGCCATCTGACCAAAAGCTATGCCCGCTTCGAGGATCTGCGCGACAAGGCTGTTCTCGATTAGGGAGCCAACCACGGTTGACGGACTGCTCATCCGGCGACCCCGCCGAGATAAAGTTGGCGCATCAGCGACATGTTCCTCCCGGCTCCCACTGTTGCAGTCTTACCCCGTTGTCATACAACCCTGTAATCTGGTAAATCCCAGGAAGAGGGATGTCAATCGCGTTGCCATGCGGTATGAGGCTCCCCGAAAAAACGGAATCGTGCAGCCGGCATTGCCGACGAAGCCGCAGTCAGGAACAGCGAGATGCAGTCACGGAAATTTGGTCGTACCGGCAGATCAGTCAGCGAGATCGGCTTCGGCGCCTGGGCGATCGGCGCCGCCTGGGGCGAGGTCAATGACGACGATGCGGTCGCCGCCCTGCATGCCGCGCTCGATGCCGGCGTCAGCTTCCTCGACACCGCCGACGTCTATGGCGACGGCCGTTCGGAAAAGCTGATCGCACGGGTGATGAAGGAACGCGGTGGCGCGCGCCCGTTCATCGCCACCAAGGCCGGACGGCGGCTGCCGAAGCAGACGGTCGAGGGCTACAGCGTCGAGAACCTCACCGGCTGGATCGACCGCAGCCTGAAATACCTCGAGACCGACACGCTCGACCTGGTGCAGCTGCATTGCCCGCCGACCGATCTCTACTATCATCCGGAGGTGTTCGAGCGTCTCGACAAGCTCACCGAGCAGGGCAAGATCCGCAATTACGGCGTCAGCGTCGAGCGTGTCGAAGAGGCGCTGAAGGCGATGCAATATCCCGGCGTCGTCAGCGTGCAGATCATCTTCAACGCCTTTCGCCAGCGCCCGGCCGAGCTGTTCTTCGCTGAGGCGAAAAAGAACGATGTCGCCGTCATCGCCCGCGTGCCGCTGGCCAGCGGCCTGTTGTCCGGCAAGTTCAGGACGGACACCAAGTTCGAGACCACCGACCATCGCCTGTTCAACAGGAATGGCGAAGCCTTCGATGTCGGCGAGACATTTTCGGGCGTGCCCTATGACGTCGGGCTGGCGGCGGTCGAGAAGGTGCGGCCGCTGGTGTCAGGCGACACCACCATGGCGAAATTCGCGCTGCGCTGGATCCTGATGTTCGACGCGGTGACGGTCGTCATCCCCGGCGCCCGCAATCCGGCGCAGGCGGTTTCCAATGCGGAAGCGGCGGAGCTTGCGCCGTTGTCCTCCGAGTTGATGGCCAAGGTGAAGGCGGTTTACGACGAGAACATCAAGCCCTACGTGCATCAGCGCTGGTGAGCCAGCGCCTGCCGGCCTCGACCGGCTAACTGACAAGAGGTCAGCCGGGCCAAATTGCGCTGGTCCGTCACAAGCCGTGCAGCGGATCCCATGATCCACCGGGTCATTTAATCGGCCGCGCCGCTTGTTATTGTGCAGTGCAGCAACGATATTCCTGCGTGTGCGTTGTGTGCACGAGTCTGCCCATTCCGGCGCGCAAGGATACCGATTTGCGAGACATATCCGATACCATCGCCCGGCTGAGCGCGATGCGCGGCCGGCCAGCCGGTGCAGGGCTGAGCAAGGAAGATCACCTGTCCGAGATGACAGGGTTCGGGTCCAATCCGGGCGCCTTGCGTGCGCGGCTTTATCTTCCTGAAAACCTGCCGAAGCAGGCGGCGCTGGTCGTGGTGCTGCATGGCTGTACCCAGACTGCCGCCGGCTACGACCATGGTTCCGGCTGGACCGAACTCGCCGACGAGCAGGGTTTTGCCGTGCTTTTCCCCGAGCAGCAGCGCGCCAACAACGCCAATCTTTGCTTCAACTGGTTCGTGCCGGGCGATATAAGCCGCGACAGCGGCGAGGCGCTGTCCATCCGCCAGATGATCGAGGCGGCGGTGGTCACCCACGGTCTCGACCGCAAGCGGATCTTCGTCACCGGTCTTTCCGCCGGCGGCGCCATGGCGGCGGTGATGCTGGCGACCTACCCGGACGTGTTTGCCGGCGGCGCGATCATTGCCGGGCTTGCCTATGGCAGCGCCTCGACCATCCCCGAAGCCTTCGACCGCATGCGTGGCCATGGCGGCCCGTCCAGAAGCGACCTGCAGCGTCTGTTGCGGGAGGCTTCGCCGCACAAGGGGCCGTGGCCGAGGATTTCGGTCTGGCAGGGCTCGGCCGATACGACCGTGGTGCCTTCCAATGCCGACGCGGTGCTGGCGCAATGGCAGGGCGTGCACGGCCTCGCTCAAGCGCCGACACGCACGGAAAAGGTCGACGGTCAGAGCCGAAAAGTCTGGTCCGATGGCAAAGGCCGCGACGTGGTCGAGACATACAGCATTGCCGGCATGGGCCATGGCACGCCATTGCAGGCGAGCGGCGACAATGCTCTCGGCAAAGCAGGGCCGTTCATGCTGGATGTCGGGATTTCCTCGACGCGCCACATCGCCCGTTTCTGGGGGTTGACGAAGCCAGAGGTACAACGCACGGCGAAAGCCAAGGCCGCTTCAGGCACTGCATTGCAGCCTTTCTCGCCAAAGGAAAAACCGCGAGCCGTCCGTGTCGATCCGCCCCCGGAGCCTGTCAATCCGCCAAGCGGTCCGGCGGGCGGGATTACCAAGGTCATCGAGGACGCGCTGCGGGCAGCGGGATTGATGCGCTGAGGCTGAGGCTCGCCCCGCACAAAGGACAAGGGCAAGCGCCAGCATCATTATCGCAGCAGGCCTTCGTCCTCGAACGCATCCCAGCCCTTCAGTCCGGGCGGCGGGCCATCCGTGTCCCGGGCGTTCCTCGCAGTGCGAGCCTGCCCGGTGCCCTTTCCCGCGCGCGTCAGCGCGGCCTTGCCCGCGCCGCGCCGCCTGTTCTCGGCGACCTCCTGGACATCCTGCTCTCTCCACACGGTTGCCAGATCGCGGTCCAGGACGTCTTCGATGTGGCGCGGGTCGAAAACGTGGAAGGTGACAGACTTTGATCGCCCACGCATCTTGACGGTGCGTGTGCCGGTGCTTTGCAGCCGACCGTCCTTGAGCCATTTGTGGCGCTCGCGCGAAGAGATCGTAAGGATATCCTCGACCTCGCGCGGAAGCACAGGCAGCGCCTCCACTCCCTCCAGTGTTTTGGAGATACTGGCAGAGGCGGCCTTGAACGCTTCCGCTTCGGATCTCGACATTCGCAATGCGATGCGCCCCGTCTCGGCCTTGACGTGCTTCCTGACTGCCCATGGCAGGCGGGCTCTGACTTCACGTTCGATCCCCTTGGAGCGCACGGCGGACCCGAGTGTCGCTGACGGCGACAACGGCCATTCGGCAATCAGTTGCGGGGACGGGCTCATGCTTTCCTGGGGCTGGTTCCGTTGGTTCGATGCTAACACGGCAAGAGCCGGTCAAGCCAAGGCAACAGCGAAAAGGGGCAGGTCCGAATAGACCCGCCCCTTATGGCCGAAATTGAATGTCGCTCGCAGCGCGCCGACAGCACCCTTGGCCCCGCCGCCGTATGGCGGCGGGGCTCGATGATCAAAGTGGGCTGGCGTTGCGCGTTCTGTCGCGCTCGGCCTCGATGTCGGTGTAGGGGTCGGCATTGGCATCGAAGCCGGTCCAGCCACCGGCTTCGTAGGCGCGTCGGCGGTCTTGCAGATCGACCGAGTTGGACTCGCCAAGAATACGCTCGGCCTCATCGGCGAGTTCGTCGCTGACCCTGGCGGTCACCATCGTGCCACCGCGGCGAACGCCCTCCGCATAGACATGCGCATCCCTTTCGGGGACGCCTGACTCGGTCAGCGCCCCGACGATGCCACCGGCAGCGCCACCGACGACCGCGCCGCCAACGGCGCCGACCGCGGTGGCGGCCAGCCATCCTGCGGCCACGACCGGACCGACGCCCGGAATGGCCATGATGCCGAGCCCTGTCAGAAGCCCGCCGGCGCCGCCAATGACGGCTCCAAGACCGGCGCCGCCGGCTGCATCCTCGGCGGCGTTGGAAGTGTCGCCGTCGTCGTACCAGTCATCCGAATTGTTGGCGATGATGCTGATGTCGGCCTGCGGCACTCCGATTGCCTCCAGTTCGCCGACGGCATCGGAGGCATCATCGTAGTTGTCGAAAAGTCCGGTTACGGTTTTCATGGTCTTGATCTCCTCGATCTGGTTCAGAGGTTCAGTTGGCGCCGGCAACGACGTTGCCCTGATAATCGAGCGCCACGGTCGTGGTCTTGCCATCCTTGGTGGCCTGACCGCGCCAGATGCCCTGGTCGTCTTTGGTCAGCTTGGACACGCCGGAGAAGCCGGCATCCTGAATGCGGCTCTTCGCCTGATCCTCGGTGAAGCTGTTGGCACCCGGGATCGGGGCGGCCGGATTGGTGGTGTCGGTCGTGCTCACGGCCGGGGTGGTGGAGCTGGTGGCCGACGATGCATTGTCGGCGGAAGCGATCTTCTCGACCATTTCCTGATGCATTTTGAGCGTCGGCAAGGTCTCGGAGGCGAAGGTCTTCAACTGCGCGTTGTCGCCGTCCTTGGCGTAGCTCTCGAACAGCGTGACCGCCTCCGAATGCGCATCGCGCTGCATCTGGACATAGGGCTTGTCGACGGCATCGTTGGCATTCTGCAGAGCCTCCAGATCGGCCTTGTGCTTGGCGTCCAGCTCCGTCGGCACTTTCAGCTTCTGTTCGCCGGCGATGGTCGCAAGCTTGGCGTTGGCGGCGCCGTGATCGTCGATCATCTTCTTGGCGATATCCTTGACGCCTTGATCCTGGGCCTTGCCTTCTGCGATCTTGCTGGAGTCCACTTCGAACAGGCCGCCGATGGCAGCCTTGTCGACAAAGTCCTGAGCACTGTCGGCGGCGAAGGCGGGCAGGGCGAAGACCATGGCTGTGGCGGTGGCCAGCGAAGCTAGAAGAACACGTGTTTTCATGGACAGAGATCCTCGTTGGGGCACACATCGTGCTGTGAGCCTAACCAGTGCGGCCAAGCTTTGTTCCGCCGCCCAAGCGTTATAACCGGGAGGGTCGATGCCGCGATGATGGCCCCTCATCCTCGGCTTTTGCGCCTTTGCGATGTCGACGCGTGGGGCGGACGGCGACCCGCTCGATGGGCGCCTTCAAGTCCATCGCAAAGGGAAACGAGGCCTTCGCCGCCCGCAAATGAACACCGCCCGCGGTGCCCTATCGAGGTTCAGCGATCGTTGCGTTCGAGGCGGCGCGCAACCTCTGTTTGTGCGACCTGCAGCAGCGTGTCTATTTCGAACATCGCCGCCGCATGGCCGCCGTCGCGAATGACACGGCGGGCGCGGTGGAGCAGGTCGGAGACCGTCCGCAGCGTTTCAGCATGGCTCGATCGATTCGACAAATGCGTGCCTCCATCAGCCACAACCGTTGGATCGGGAGAGTGTTCCCAAAGTTGGCGGCCGGCCCGGCGAATGACCGTGACGGCAGGCAGCGGAACCATCCTTGTCCGTTGGCCGTTCCCCCTGCCTCAACGAAAGGAACAGCCATGGCCGAGAACGACACCCCGAAGGACACCCCGAAGGACACCCCGAAGATTTCCGCCCGAGAGGCCCAGGAGGCCCTGGAGAAGCAGGTCGCATCGCTGAAGCGCGAGATCAGCAAGATCAACCGGACGCTTGCCGAGCGCGCAGAAGATGCCGTTGGCGAAGCCGGCGGCTGGTATGGCAGCGCGACCGAGCGCGCGGCACGGGCAACGCAGCAGCTGAGATCGCAGGCGCAGACGGTGTCCGAAGCCGTCCAGCAAAATCCCGGCACCATCAGCAGCGCTTTCGTGCTTGGCGGCATTGCCGGGTTGTTGATCGGCATGCTGCTCGGGCAAAGCCAGGAACGCGACCGAAGCTGGTTCTAGCGGCGTATCTTATGAATATTGCGCCCGCCGGCTTTGCTGGCGGGCTTTGTATGGACGCCAGATCACCGTGGCTTTGAGTGAAAAACTCCCCGCTCGGGTAAACGGGATTTGTGGTCGGCGCCGCCCGCGCGGCGCCCTCGACAGGTGAGTTGAGTTTCCCTGCCGCGGTCGTATGTTGTTGACCGTAGTGGAGGATCACAAATGCCCATTCGACGCAAAGCCACCGAGGCCGGCGTTTTGCAGCCATCCGAACTCGAGCTGTTGGGCCGTGTATTCGAGCAGCTTAAGCGCGACGGTCAGTCGCCCGAAGCACGCGACGCCATCGCATCCCGGATTATCGCGAACTATATGGCCGGCGTGGTCGATGAAGCCGAGCTCGTCAGTCTTTCGAGGCAACCGCTGGGCCGGTAGTGCGCTTTCCATTCCGGCTTCAGAAGAGTTTCAGGTCGTCAAATCAGAGGGATAAGGCAATGCCGACTGACCCACCGATAGAGCGACGGTCGCATATCCGTGATCTTGTTCTGAAGGAAGCGACAATCCGCGTTGGCGACGCCAGTATCAATTGTCTGGTTTGCAACCAGCACGCCCACGGTGCGGAGCTGCGGGTGAAGGCCGATATCGCAATCCCCGACCGTTTCGTGCTTCACGTGCCGGTCGATCATACCAGCTATCGCGCCGTGGTGCGGTGGAGACGGAACGAGCGACTTGGGGTGCAACTCGATTCGGGACGGCAGGCGTAGATGGCGGTAGCCGGGACGGATCACCCAGCTGTTCAAGTGCAGGGTTGATGGGACAAGGCAGGGCTCGTTTGCGGCACGAACGCTTCCTTCCATGCTGCTTGCGATTTGCAATCAGTTGCGATAGCCTCTGACCGCTTGCATTGCAAGCGGTTGGTCCGTGGACCCACTAGGTGAAGGCGCTGCTTTTGGGCAAACTTATCTTGGGAATGAACGTTTCCATCGATGGCTATGTCGATGACCTTGCCGGAAATCTGGTCATGGGCGCACCAAGCCAGAAGCACTTCGAGTACTGGATCGAGACGATTCGCAACCATGCCGGCGCTGTGTATGGCCGCCGGATGTACGAGGTCATGCGCTATTGGGACGATGATCACGCGGAATGGGATGCTTCGCTTCGCCAGTTCGCGACACTCTGGCGCAAGCTGCCCAAATGGGTCGTTTCGCGCACACTTTCACGGGTCGGCCCGAACGCCACCCTCATCTCCGGCGATATTGAAGCGCAGATTCGCGAGATCGCGGCCCGCACGGAGGGTATCCTGAGCGTTTCCGGTCCGGAACTGGCCGGTCTTATGACCGGGCTGGGCCTGATTGAGGAATATCACCTGCACGTGAGGCCGTTCGTGCTCGGCAAGGGCAAGCCTTTCTTCCACGAGGCAAGGCCTCCGCTGCAACTGGTGTCGAGCACATTGATCGATGACGATACGGTTCATATGATCTATGTGCCGCGAGGCTGAACGATAAGGCGCTTCAGCGCCAACATGCGAACCAACACGTACGTTCGCAGTGGGCCTGGTCCCGGCCTTCGCACCGAGGTCTCACATGTCAGCTTGCGTGCTGGGTACCCAAGCAGCAGAGGGTCTGCTGTCGGCCGAAAATCTGCCGGTCAGCAATGCGCCCCATGCCGGTCAAAGAGGCCTTGCCGCCGTTCCTCCATAAGCAGACATTGCAGACCTACAAGGACATCGCTTTTACGCCCGAAGCGCCGCTTCGGTTGGTCCTTCAGTGACCTGGCGGCCCAAGGGCGTCGTCCACCACCGCCCGCCCTGGTCCGCAACTCACCGTTGCCAGCGGCTCTGCTCCTGGCCTTCCCGCGATGACCGAGCGGGTAGTGAAACATCATGGTCAAGCCTGAAAAGCAAGGTCCAACCTAGCCGCCTTTCCAGGCCTGCGTCATCATCGTCCAGCAGTTCAGGATCCTGCGTGCGCCAGCCGGATCCGTCGGGTCGGCCGGCCGCACAGTTTTTTTCATCCCGCTGGAACATTGGCGAAGGAATGCAGTTGGGGTCGCTGCAGATGCCGCCGCGCGGTGCCTGTGGGCGATTGGTGGCAACACCTGATCGGCCGCCGCTCCTTTACGAGGCGGCTTAGCGTGTGAGCCAATCCTGCAGCAAAGGCCTTGGGATTGGAACGACCAACAGGAGGCAGTCATGAAGCACCAGACACTCGATCAACTCCAGTCAGTCGCGGACATCAGTCCACTATCGCCGGCTCTGCTGGCTACAAGGACACAACGGATAGAGCGGTGGGCGGAACTGCTCTATCGAAATCCGACGCGCTCCCTTGTGGCTCTCACCGGGACTGAGCATCTGCATCCCTCTGTCCGCGGAGAAGCGCGCGCGGTCGGATCGGCGATTAGTGTCGCCTTTGACGATCCACTGCTGCGTGCATCGGGCATGCAATCGGATACCTACGGGGAAGCCAGACGCTTCTTCGAACTCTCCGATTGGCAGTTGCATGAGATCGTCTGCAGTTGCCACACCGGCGCCACCATGCAGGCTGGCTGGGCCGCCGGGCGTGTCCGCAGGGTTCTCAATGGGAGCAAGATATTGGCTTGGCTGAGAAAAGGATTCATGCCGCACTGAGACACAGCGCTTGCGCCTGAAGAAGCATGCAGGCTCCAGCAGAGATTGCGTCGGCTCCGCGAAGGCATGGCTGACCTCAATGGAGTAGGGCGGCCGAGTTGCTTGCGACTTCAGAAATGACGTTCACCATTGCTTAGTGGACCTCGTCAGGGTGATCGGCAATTTCGTGAATAGCGAGTACCAGCGCCAGTTTCGACCAACCGGTCGGCAGCGCCCTCGTGACCAAGCGGGGTTACTTATCCTCGGTGCGTCACATGTGCGCTTCGTCAGCGGTATAGCCTGCCAATCCCTCCACAGCCGTTTTGACGCTGCGAAAAGATCGAGGCGTGAGGGGGCAATTTAACCCAGGAATCCCGAAAACGGACCTTCCGCTTTCGGCCCCGAAATTGAAATTCGAGGCCTCCCCCATCACCCCGGAAAGATCGTAAACCCGCCATCCACCCGCAGCACCTGCCCGTTGATAAACCGCGCCCGCGGGCCAGCCAGAAACGCCACCGCCTCCGCGATCTCTTCCGGTTCCGCATAGCGGTTCAGCGATTTGCGGCTGGAATCCATGCGCTCCGGATCGACCACGCGGGTCGCCTGGAAGCGTGCCGTCTTCGTGGCGCCGGGGCTGACCGCGTTGATGCGCACGCCGTCGTCGATCAGTTCCTTGGCCAGGCAGCGGGTGTAATGCACGACCGCGGCCTTCAAGGTGGAGTAAACGACCTCGGGCGAGCAGCCGAGATGTGCCGCCGCGGAGGCGATGTTGATGACGGAGCCGCCGCCGCGCTGCTTCATCGGCGGCACGAAGGCCTGGCAGACCAGCATCGTGCCGATCAGATTGTTCTCGGTGAGCACGCGGATGTCGTCGAGTTCGATGTCGAGGGCGTTGTTCGGGTTCGGCTTGCCGCCCCTGGCGCCGATGTCGCCGCCGGCACAATTGACCAGCACATGGACGTCGCCGAGATCGGCCTCGATCCTGCGCTTCATCTCGGCAACCGCTTTCTGGTCGCCGATGTTGCCGGTCACCGACGTGACCTTCGTGCCGTGCCGCTTCAGGCGCTCGACCACTTCGCCGAGATTGGCGAACTCGCCATATTTGGCCGGCGCTTCCTCGTCCATGTCGTGGATCGCGACATTGGCGCCGAGTTCCGCCAGGCGCTCGGCCATCACGCGGCCGAGGCCTCGGCCGGAGCCGGTTACGAAGGCGGTTAATCCATCGAGTTCACGTGCCGTCATCACATCTTCTCCATCAAACCAAATTTGCGCATGTTGGCGGCGCTGCGCCGGATCATGTCGAGCTCATAGAAAACCAGTGAGACGTCGTCTTCGCGCTCCCAGGGGGTGCTTGTGTCGGCATCGTCGGGCAGCCGGTTGCGCTGCGCGGCCGCCAGGCAGGCGGCAAAG
This sequence comes from Mesorhizobium sp. L103C119B0, assembly GCF_000502235.1. Lineage (NCBI taxonomy): Bacteria > Pseudomonadati > Pseudomonadota > Alphaproteobacteria > Hyphomicrobiales > Phyllobacteriaceae > Mesorhizobium > Mesorhizobium sp. L103C119B0. Next base: position 384,268 of record NZ_AYXE01000007.1, read on the forward strand.
TCGCGCGCCGTCTTCGGGGGATAGCCGCGCCACCAGTCGTCGCTGAGATAGCGGACATGCCGGGCCTCCAAGGCGCCCGGTTCGAGAACGGCGGTCATGCGATCGTGGTGCTGGCCAAGAATGGCGAACAGCTCGGCAAACGGCACCGCACCGTCGCCGATGGCGCAGCGGATCAGCCGGTAACCTTCGGTCGTGAACTGCACGCGGTAATCCTTGAGGTGGACATGGCGGACATAGGGGGCGATCACCTTCGTAAAATCGAGCGGCGCTTCGCCGACCGGGAACGTGTTGCCGGTGTCGAAGGTCACGCCCACACTGTCACCACCGAGGGCGCAGAAATCGACGAGTTCCCGGCTGGTAAAGTCCTGGTGGTTTTCGATCGCAAGGACATACCCTTCGGTATTCGCGCGGGGACCCCATTCCACCAATCGCCCCCGAATGATGCCGACGTACTCGCTCCATTTTGCGCCGGCGGCGTTGCGGTCGCCGCAGAGAACCGGCGTCAGCGCCGTCCGGATGATTTTGGCCTTGAGCAGGCGCGCGGCCCGAAACGCATCGTCGAGCGGTTCGCCCACCAGCAGGCCGCCGCTGACGACCGGCGTGATGCCAAGGCCGGCGAGCCGTTCGCGCAGCGCGATCACCGCGTCGTCGGAAAGCTCGCTCAGCCATGGCACCCAGATCTCCAGCACGCGCGCGCCGAGTTCGGTCGCGAGCGCGATGAAACCTTCGAGCCCCGCTGGCTGCGGATTGGCGCGTGGCGTGCCGCGGCCCTGGAGGCCGAGATGATAGGTCAGGCCGTAGGGGTTCAGGCCGACCTCGAGCATGAAGCGATCCTTTGAGTCAGGTGTGGTCATCGCAGGCCGGCATCCACGGTGATCGACTGCTTGGTGATCATGCGGCTGTCGTCGGCGGCGAGGAACAGCACCGTGCGCGCGATCTCCTCGCCGAGCAGAACCTTGCGGATCACCTGGCGCTGCACGACCTGATCGACCGAACCTTGGGTCTTGTACCAAAGCTCCCGCTGCCGGTCGGTGATGACGGCGCCCGGCTCGATGGCGTTGACGCGGATGTTGTCGGGGCCAAACGCCCGCGCCAGCGCGAAGGTCAGCCCGACCACCGCAGCCTTGGCCGCCGCATAGGGCGCCATCTCTGACGCGCCGAAACGCCAGGCGATCGAGGAAAAATTGACGATCGAACCAAAGCCCACTTCCTTCATGTGCGGATGCACGGCCTGAGCGGAAAAGAAGTGGTGCCTGAGGTTCACATCCTGGGCGTGGTCCCAATATTCCTGCGTCACGTCGGCGACGGAGAGGCGATTGTCATCGGCGGCGTTGTTGACCAGCACCGCGACAGGCCCTAGGCGGTCGCGCACCGTGCCGATCGCGGCCTGCAGGGCAGGGATATCGGTCACGTCGCAGCGCAGGAACAGGGGCGGATGCGCTGCCGTGGCGGCGAGGTCGCGGGCAAGCTGCTCGCCGGCCTCCTGCTGCAGATCAAGAAACGCCACTCGTGCGCCATTGGCGGCGAAGGCGCGGACCGTGTCGGCGCCGATGCCCGACGCACCGCCGGTGATCAGCACGACACGCTCGGACAGGCTCGGATAGGTGGCGAAGGACAAGGCGGAACTCTTTTCAGATCAAGCTTCGGTCAGATCGGGTCAGATCAGGCGTTGGGTCGTCGGGTCGAACAGGCACGCCCGCGCCATGTCGATGCCGAGCGTCACCGTCTCGCCCATAAGCGGCGTGCCGTCGGGGTCGAAACGGCCGGTGATCTCCTTGCCGCCCAGGCGCAGGACGGCCATGGTCTCCGCGCCTGTCGGCTCGACCAGTTCGACCACGGCATCGATTTGCGCGATGCCCGGCTTGCGGCGCGCAAGATCCGGATCGAAGCGGTAGATGTGCTCCGGCCGGATGCCGAGAATGATTTGTCGCGGCGTATCGGATGGGAGCGCCTGGACGATCGGCAGGCTGGCCGTCTTGCCATCGGCGGCCTGCAACACAACAGTGGCGTGACCGCCTTCCTGGCTCAGTTCCGCGGCCAAAAAATTCATCGCCGGCGAGCCCATGAAGCCGGCGACGAACATGTTGGCCGGACGGTTGTAGATCGTGGCGGGATCGTCGAATTGCTGGACCTCGCCCTGGTGCATCACGGCGATGCGCGACGCCAGCGTCATCGCCTCGACCTGGTCGTGGGTGACGTAAACCGTGGTCTTGCCGACGCGGTGATGCAGCTTCTTGATTTCGGTGCGCATGTCGACGCGCAGCTTGGCATCGAGATTGGAGAGCGGCTCGTCGAACAGGAACAGTTTGGGATCGCGAACCAGCGCCCGGCCCATGGCGACGCGCTGGCGCTGGCCGCCCGAGAGCTGTCCGGGCTTGCGCCCAAGCAGCGGTTCGATCTGCAGGAAGGCAGCAACTCGACTGACGGCCTCGTCCTGCTGCGGCTTCGGGACGCGGCGGCTTTCCATGCCGAAGGTGATGTTCTCGCGCACCGTCATCGTCGGGTAGAGCGCGTAGGACTGGAACACCATGGCGATGTCGCGGTCCTTCGGCGGCACCGAATTGACCAGCCTTCCGTCGATGCGGATCTCGCCGGAGGTAACAGATTCGAGCCCGGCGATCATCGCCAGCAGAGTGGACTTGCCGCAGCCGGACGGTCCGACCAGCGCGATGAACTCGCCGTTCCGCGCTTCGAGATCGATGCCCTTCAGCACCTCGACCGCGCCGAAGTTCTTGCGCAGCGATCGGATGGTCAATGTCGACATGCGATGCCCTTCTTGGCGGACGGGACGATCGGCGACAGGAGACAGGCTCCGCTCACTGGATCGCGCCTCACTTGACGGCGCCTCACTTGATCGCCCCTTGGGTCAGGCCACGAACGAAATACTTGCCGCCGAAGAGATAGATCAGCAGCGGCGGCAGCGCGCCGATCAGCACGGCGGCGCTCATGACATCGTAGGCGCGCACATTGGTGCCGCTTGCCGTCAGCGCGACGAGCGCTGCCGTGATCGGCTGTTGCTGCCCGGAGGTGAAGACGACGCCGAACAGATATTCGTTCCAGATGCCGGTGAACTGCCAGATCACCGTGACGATCAGGATCGGCGAGGAGAGCGGCAGAATGATCTTGCGGAAGATGCGCCAGAAGCCGGCGCCGTCGATGCGCGCCGCCTTGATCAGGTCGTCGGGGATGCTGACGTAGTAGTTGCGGCAAAACAAAGTGGTGAACGAAATGCCCTGGATGACGTGGATGAGGACGAGCCCGTAGACCGAATTGCTGAGGCCGAGATTGCCGAGGATGAACGCCCACGGCATCAACGAAATCTGGCCCGGAATGAAGACGCCGAGCAGCATGCAGGTGAACAAAGCTTCCGAGCCTCTGAAGCGCCATTTCGACAGGATGTAACCGTTCATCGCGCCGACCGCCGTCGACATGATCGTGGCCGGGATCGTCATCTTCAGGGAGTTGTAGAAGTTGCGCTGCATGCCCTCGCAGGTGCCGCCGATGCAATAGGTGCTCCAGGCCTGGCCCCAGGCATCGAGGCGGAAGCTGCGCGGCAGCGAGATCAACCCGTTGCGTGCGATCTCCTGCTGGTCGCGGAATGAATTCAGCACCACGACCAGCAACGGGACCAGGTAGATCGCCGCGAAGACGACCAGCAGCCCATAGATGGCGAAGCGGGTGAGAAAATGCCGGCGCGACGCGACTGCGGCAGCGCGACGGTCGAGCGACTGGTCCAGGGAGACGTCAGCCATGGCCGGCTTCCTTGCGCCGGCGCCAGACCACCCAGAATGAATAGGGCACCAGCACCACGGCAACAGCGGCAAGCATCATGATGGCGGCGGCCGCACCTTCGCCGATCTGGCCGCGTTGGAACATCAGGTCATAGACGTAGATGGCGGGGAAGGTGGTCGAGATCCCCGGGCCGCCTTTGGTCAGGGCCGCCACGAGGTCGAAGGTCTTGATGGCGAACTGGATCTGGATGACGGCGACCGCCAGGAAGATCGGCGCAATGGTTGGCAGAAGCACCTTGCGATAGATGCGGAATGTCGATGCGCCGTCGATCTGCGCGGCCTTGACGAGGTCCTGATCCACCGAGCGTAGGCCGGCCAGGAACAGCGCCATGGCAAAGCCCGAGGCCTGCCAGACGCCGGTGATGATCACCGCGTAGATCGCATAGTGCCGGTCGCTGGCCAGTGCGAAACTGAAGCTCGTCCAGCCGAAACCGCGCACCATGGCCTGGATGCCGTCGGTCGGATTGTAGAGCCAGCTCCAGACCGTGCCGGTGACGATGAAGGAGACGGCCAGCGGATAGAGGAAGATCGTGCGCCAGGCCGCTTCGCCGCGCACGCGCTGGTCGATCAGGATCGCCAGCAGCAGTCCCACCGCCATCGAGCCGACGATGTAGAAAGCGCTGAAGAAAAACAGGTTGTTGTAGGCGATGTTCCAGCGCCGGTTCGCCCACAGCGACGCGTAGTTGTCCAGGCCGACGAAGCCGTAGGTCGGCAGCAGCGAGGAGTTGGACAGCGAGATATAGAGCGTCCAGCCGGTGAACACGAAGACGTAGACGAAGCTCGCCACGAGTGAGGGGCCGAGCACGAGCAAGGGCATCGCGGAGCCCAGCCGCTCGCGCCAGGGGCGGGCGGGCGTCGGTACCGACAGGATCAGGTCTTGATTTGACATTCAGAGTACAGCATTGGCAGAGCACGGGACTGAAAGGGAGGACGGCCGGGCGGATAGGCATCGCGCCCGGCCATTCCCGTCTATTTCTGTGCTTCCGCCGCGTCGGCCATCGCATTGGCGCCATCCTCGGGCGACATGTCCGGTGTCGCCACGAACTCGGTAATGGAGTCCATGATCGCGCCGCGCATCTTCTGCGGGATGGTCATGTTGTGCGCCATCGAGCGGACCAGCGTGCCGTCCTTGATCGAAGCCTGCAGATCCTTCTGCGAGAGCTGCTGGCACGGATTGAAGCCCTTCGACAGATCGATATCCAGGCGTGCAGGGATCGAGCCCTTGGCCTGGTTGAAGACCGTCTGGAAGTCGGGCGACAGGATCAGGCTGGCCAGCAGCTTCTGGCCGTCGATGTAATCCTGGTCCTTCTGCTTGAAGAACACGACCGAGTCCGAGTTGAGGATGAAGCCGGGTTTGCCCCAATCGGTCGGCGCCTGGGCGCAGACATAGTCGGTGCCTTCCTTGAAGCCGGCGGCGGTCAAAAGGCCGATCGTCCAGTCGCCCATGATGTGGAACGCCGCGTCGCCCTTGCCGACCAGCGCCGACATCGAATCCCAGTCGCGGCCGACCATGCCCGGATCCATGTATTTGCTCGTCATCAGGCGCATCTGCGTGAAGGCCTTGACCATTCCCGGGCTGCGCATGGACTCGACATCGCCTTCCACAAAGGCCTTACGGTAGAGATCGATGTCCTGGCCGTAGAGCACGACCTCGAACACCGTCGAATCCGTCCAGTCGGCGGTCGAATGCGAGATGCAGATCTTGCCTGTGGCGACGATCTTGTCGCAGGCGGCATTGAACTCGGCCCAGGTCTTGGGCATTTCCGCCACGCCGGCCGCCTGCATGACCTTGGGCGAGGCCCAGAGCCAGTTGATGCGGTGGATGTTCATGGGCGCGGCGACCCATTTGCCGGTCGGCTTCATCACCGGAAGCAATTCCGGCGCCACCACTTTCTCCCACCCTTCCGAGGCCGCCAACTCGTCGAGATCGGCGGTCATGCCGGTCTCGTTCCATTCGGCGATCTCGGGGCCCTTGAGCTGCACGGCAGGCGGGGCATTGCCGGCGATCACGTCGGCGCGCAGCTTGGCCAGCGTATTGGCGGTGTGGCCGGCGATCGAGGTCTGTTCCCATTTGCCGCCCTTGGCGGTGAACATCTCGCCGAGCTTGGCGATCGCCTGGGCGTCCGATCCGGTCGCCCACTGGTGCAAAAGGTTGGTCTTGGGTTCGGCGAAGGCTGTTCCGGCGAAAAATGTGCACGCAGCAGCGGCCGCAAGCGCGGTCATGACGGACTTCATCGTTTCACTCCCATATCGTGTTGCACGGTTCGTCTCGACCGCTTATGGCCGCGGTTTGAAGCCGCCGCCGGCGAGATGCGTCAATCTCGAGTTCTTTCCAAGATGACATATTGGAGCTATCAGTCAACGATGTTTATGTTGAGCCATGACAAAACCTTCGCTTAGAACCTGGCTGATCGACAGACCCTCCGCGTCGCCGGAGAGCATGATCGTGCGCTGCCTGAGCGAGCGCGGCGCACTCTCCGCGTTGCAGATCGCACGCGCCACCGGTCTGGCGCGCTCGACGGTGTCAACCGCGCTTAACGGCTTGAAAAGGTCTGGAATGGTGATCGAAGCCCCGACCAGCCGCGACGGCATCAGAGGCATCGGCAGGCCAGCCGCGGCGGTGACGCTCAATCCGACAGCGGGCACCTGCGTCGGCATTCACCTGGCTCTTCAGCAGATACGGCTCATCGTCGCCGATGTCTCGCATTCCGTCATTGCCGAACAAAATATTCCAATGGCGCTGGACTACCAGCCGCAACAGGCGGCCCAGGCGGTCAAATCGGCAATTGCCCAATCCTACAGGGAAAACGGTCTGCCGGTGGCGGGGCTCCTGGGGGTTGGTGTCTCCGTCTCCGGCCCTGTCAGCCGCGATGGAGTGGTGCTGCGCGCCAGCATGGTTCCAACATGGGCCGGCGTCAACATACGAGATGTGTTCGGACCCGTCCTGGAACAGCCGATCTTCGCCGACAACGAGAGCAACTGCGCGGCCATTGCCGAGCTGATGTGGGGTGCGGCCGTCGGCCAGGACGATTTCGTGCTGTTCAAGATCGATCTGGGTGTCGGCGGCGCCATTGTCCAGCATGGCCGGCTGGTGACGGGCGTCGCCGGCGGCGCCGGCGAATTCGGGCACATCAGCATCGATCCCGGCGGCGACCTTTGCCGCTGCGGCAATCGCGGATGCCTGGAGCTCTACGCGAGTTTTACCCGGCCGCTGGAACAGATTTCGCGTGTCGTTGGGCGGCAAGTCACCATGGACGATGTCATCGCCATGGCCGAGCAGGGCGACGTCAGGGCGTTGCGGATGATCGAGGATACCGCCGAGATCGCCGGCCGGGGTCTCGGCCTGATCGGCTCGGTGCTCAATCCGCCGCTTATCATCATCGGCGGCCATATGGCTTTGGCAGGGGACATTCTGTTGACGCCGCTGATCGCGTCCTATGAACGCCACACGCTGATCAAGTCCCGGGATGTCGCTCCCGCCCTGCGCACGCGCATCATCGTTGGCAGGCACACCGAGAACGATGCCTTGCTGGGCGCGGTCGGCCTCGTTTTGAGACACCAGACGAAGGAACTGTCGCTGGGGTGATCGTCAGGACCAGCCTGTGCTTGTTCAAGTCAATTGCACGTGTCCGCAGCCTTGAGCGCTTCGGCGCGTGACGATTTGGGCAAATCCGCGATCCGCCGGACAGAAGCGTAAAACCTTGGATAGTCGCCCGAACACAGGTCGAACAAGCGAAGAAAGGCCGGAACCTGTTCACCGTAGACAGAAGTTGCCGCGAGCTTGGCGTTGTTGATCGGGGCAGCGAACCAGGCGTCGTATCCCCGGTATCCCGCCCAGTGCCTGTCGCGCATCTGCCGGTAGCGCGCCCGCAACCGGTCGATGGTTGCTGCCTTGGCGGCTGCCATCTTTTCCGGGGTGCGGGGACTACCATAGACCTGCCTTAGCTCGTCGCGCGTCTTCGCCACCAGTCCGAGAAAATCGGCGCTGCGTTTGCGGTCGGCTTCGTATCGGCGCAATCCGGCCCGGTCGCCGGCGGCGCGGAGCCATTCCCTGACGCCGCTGGTTTCAACGGCAACGGCGAATGCCTCGTTGAATGCGGAATCGCCATCCACATAGAGGCGCTGATGCGCCAGTTCATGAAAAACAAGGCTTGCGAGATAGGTGTCGTCCTGACGCAGCATGGTGCTCAGCAGCGGGTCACTGGACCAGCCAAGCGTGGAATAGGCGGTGACGCCCGAGACATAGACGTCCAGCCCCTGTCTTTGAAGTTCGACTGCGTTCTCAGTCGCGGATTTCCGGGAGAAGTAACCCCGGTATGGAACGCAGCCGAAGACCGGAAAGCACCATGTTCGTGGCGCGAGCGAGAATTGCGGCGCGGCAAAAACGGCCCAGGTCACGGCGTCGCGATGGATGTCGACATAGCTGCGGTAGCTGCTGTTATCGGGCAGTGCCAGTTCATCTGTCGCAAACCGTCTTATCGCGCTGGCCGACGTCAATTTCGCGCGCAATGCCTCGGGCGTCGAAGGATCACGGATGAGTTTTCCAACATTTTTGCGGGCGGCCATGATCTGCGCGTGACCCTGCAACGACTGCGCGTAGTAGGAAATGCTCGTGCAGCCGGTCACCCCGGACGCCATGACGACCGCGGCAAGCATCCGAAGAACGCGCTTCACTGTTTGCCCACCCTTGCCCATCTCCCCATGCAGCAAACGTCCTGGTCCACCCTCAAACAGGAGGCACCGGGTTCCGTCAAGAGCTGCAGGGGCAGGGGGCGACACCGACCTGGGCAGGGCAATGAGGCCATTCGCCTAGGATTGACGAAAGCCCACCGCAGGGCGGAGCGGGCTAGATACGGACCGTCCGTTGGGACACCGTTCCCCCAAGCTGCCGCGCGCTACTGGTCCGAAAACCTCACGCTCACGCCGCGCTGGCGAAAATAAGCCTGCATCAACTTACGGCCCGAGCGGTTGTTCTGCGCCAATTTTGCCGGATCGAACACCGCCTGTTTTGCGCCCTCTCGTGTCAGCGCAGCCTTGAGCGCCGCGATATGGGCGTCGATGTCGGCATTGTCCGCCCGCAGCGAGGCATAGATACTTTCGGTCGCTTCGGCCACAGTCGGTTCGCTCACAGATGTCGTCCTTTGGTTGGTTGGGCGGCGGCTTTACCACAGATTTGCGGCTCCGACGATATCGACTGAACCGTCAGAGCACAGCGCCCAGGGCGCAAAACCGCAAAACGTATGTATTCGGCCCTGCTAAACATTGCCCGGCAGGCGAATGGGTCTAACTATCGCTAGGAAACGGGGGGAATCACGTGGCTGCCAATCGTCGAAACGACATCTCATCGTCCGAGCGGGGGCTAGGACGGATTCTTGCGGCAGGCAATGCCCATCCGCGCACAGCTCTGCCTACCGTGGCAACCATCGTCACGACAGTAGCTGCGCTGTATTTCGGTCGTGAGGTGTTCCTTCCCATTGCCATCGCGCTGCTTTTGACCTTTGCGCTGGTGCCGATGGTCTCCGCACTGAAGCGTGTCGGCTTGCCTCGGCTGCCCGCAGTGCTTCTGAGCGTGATTGGCGCATTCGCGGCCCTGGGCCTGTTCAGCTTCATTGTTGCGACCCAGGTAAGCGAGCTTGCTCAGAACATTTCCGTCTACCAGACAAACATTCTGACCAAGGTGCGTTCCCTCAAGGAGACGGGCGTTGGTGGCGGCATAATTGCCAGGCTGAGCGGGGTGATCGAGCGCGTCGGTCAGGAGATCGACAAGCAGGATGTGGCGCCGCCTGCGGCGGACAAGCCCCGGCGCGAGCCTGTTCCCGTCGAGATCGTCGCCCGCGAGAGACCTCTGGAGGTATTGCAGAACATCATCGGACCGTTGATCAGCCCGCTGGCATCAGCTGGCCTGATCATCATCGTCGTCATCTTCATGTTGCTTGAGCGCGAGGATCTGCGCGACCGGTTTATCCGCCTTGTCGGCTATGGCGACCTCCATCGCACAACGCAGGCATTGCAGGATGCCGGCAAACGGGTTGGCCGTTATCTGATCATGCAATTGGTGGTCAACATCGTCTACGCGATACCAATCGCAATTGGCCTTTGGGTGCTCGGCATTCCCAACGCGCTGCTGTGGGGGTTGCTGGCACTGGCGCTGCGCTTCGTTCCCTATATCGGCCCTGTTATCGGCATGCTGCTGCCCTTGTTTCTGGCCTTGGCGGTTGCGCCCGGCTGGTCGCTGGTGCTGTGGACCGCCGCACTGTTTGTCGTCATGGAATTGGTAACCGGCAACGTCATCGAACCGTGGCTCTATGGCTCGCGCACGGGACTTTCTCCTTTGGCAATCATCGTTGCGGCAATTTTCTGGACATGGTTGTGGGGGCCGCTCGGCCTGGTCCTTTCGACGCCGCTGACAGTTTGCCTCGTCGTCCTCGGGCGACATGTTCCGCAGTTCGAATTTCTCGACGTCCTGTTTGGCAACGAGCCCGTCCTTGAAGCTCATGCCCGGCTCTATCAACGGCTCCTGGCCGGCGATCCCGACGAGGCAACTGACCATGCCGAGGAGATCCTCGAGGAGAAGTACCTGATCGATTTCTACGACACGGTCGCCATTCCTGCTCTCCTGTTGGGCGAGCAGGACCGCATGCGAGGCGTGATGGGCGATCAACAGCGAAGGCAGGTGGCGGCGAGCGCCCAAATTCTTGTGGCAAATCTTGCCGACGATGCACAGGAAGAGGCAAGCGAGGAAGATGCGCCGACAACCACCGCCGAAGGGACCGCGAGCAAGGAAACAGATGGCATCGAAGAGGAAGAGATCGAGCTGCCCGACGGCAAGGACATGTCGGTGCTTTGTGCCGGCGGTCGCGGTGAACTCGACGATGCCGCTGCCGCCATGCTCGCTCAGGTGCTGGAGGTGCAAGGTGCTACGGTGGCGAAGGCCAGTTTTGCCGATATGGAGCCGGCAGGTATTCGTCGTCTCGAACTAGAGGCGATCGACACCGTCGTGGTCGGTTTCCTGAACCGGGATTCGCTCAAGCATGCCCGCTTTCTGGTCCGGAGACTGAAGCGCGCCAAGGCAGGTTTGAGAATTGGGATTGTGTTCTGGTCAGACGCGGAGCAGGGCGATGTCGGGCAAGAAAGGCAAGCTTTGGCCGCCGACATCAGCGCCGATTTCGTAGCCCACGGCATGGTCAACGCTGTGCTTGGCGCACTTTCTCCAGCGCCGGCCGTTCCCCTCAAAGTCGTTTCGAAACGCCGCGATCGACGCCGTCCGGCCCCTCGAAAACGGGTCGCGGCCCAGGCAACGGCCGCAACAGCCTAGCCGCGACGCCATGTTTCAGATTGCCGCGCCGGCGCTGGAATGCCTGGTGCGACGGCAAGATCGTCCCCACTCGCAAACCATGGAACAATCTCGCGGCCTTGCGGTTCCTAACGTCGAAGGAGACCCCCCATGCTTAGATTCCTTATCCGCCTCGGCGCGATCTATGCGGCGTTCCAGATCGGCCGGGAGTTCGGCCGCAAGGAGACCGAAGTCGTGCTCCTGCCGCCGCCCGTTGACTACGAGCGGCACCCGACGTCAAGAAACGAAACCGAGTTCGGAGAGACATAGGACCGCTCAATCTGTCCGGTCGATCTGGCCCATGCTGGCGCGCGGGGCGCATTATCGTGCGAACGGACCGGCCACTTGGCTGTGCCAGGATCGATCCTCGCAACGCAATAAGCCGCTATCTCTGCCGTTCAAACGCGGCACAGCGAGGTTGACCGTGCGTCGAGGAATGAGTCTCTCTCAGATCTTGGCGTTGAGCCGATGGAGAAGGCATGATCAGCACGGGCAAGGCACGACCCTAAGAAAGTGGAAGGGAAGAAGCACTGGTGCTGTCAATTGCCAGGGAGACCGGCATCACCGAGGATCACGGGCGCGACCTTGTTCGCCTGATCGGCACCGGCCGCAATTCGCTGCTCCGTGAGGCGCGGCAGCTGCTCCGGCAGCGCCTGGCTAATTTAGACCAAAGGTGCTCAGTGCACGGCTATCCCGTCGCCTTATGCTGCCCGGCGGTCATCGCTTTGAGAGCCCGGACCACCTCTGCAGGTCCGGCGGGTTTCATCACTCTTACGCCAGACGAGAACGCTTCGGGGGTTTCCTCGAGCCCCAGGCCGGAATAGACGATGAAAGGAACCGCCCGCCCTGCCAAGGTTTTTGCCGCGTCAACAGCCTCGCCGTCCGACAGCCTGACGTCCAGGATCGCTGCGGCGGGGGTATGGTCCGCAAGAAAACGTTTCGCCTGGGAACATGTCGCCGCCAATGCCACGGCAAAGCCCGCCTCCGAAAGAGTGGACTCCATATCCAGTGCTATCAAGGCTTCGTCGTCGACGACAAGGACCAAGGGTTTGCCCATGCGCGGATGATCGCACGTTTGTAGATGGAAGACGAGTCGAGGCTACGACCCTTTTAGGGTCCGGTTCCCGTGCGCAGCGGGTCGAGACCGCGAGCAATGGGAACCAACTGATCCAAGCCGCATTATATTTGGTTGGACTGGACAAGGTGTTTGGGATGCATGAAGCAACACAGGCGAATGTTGTCGCCTTCGAAAACCCGGGGGTGTCCAGCAATGACGGTCTGGATTTCGATTACAAGGATTTCTTCGAAAACGGCGCCGTTGCCCTCCATCTGGTGAACGCAGACGGCGTAATCGTGCATGCCAACCAGGCTGAGCTCGACCTTCTCGGCTATCCCGCAGAGGACTACCTCGGTTGCCACATCGCCGAGTTCTATCCCGACCGGGACGTCATAGAGGACATTTTGGGTCGCCTTGCCAATGGCGAGAAGATCGTAAGATATCCGGCGCGATTGAGGGCCAGCGATGGATCGATCAAGCACGTCGAAGTCACCTCAAGCGGACATTTCCGGGACGGCAAGCTGATCAACACCCGGTGCTTCACGGTCGATGTAACCGACTTGGTGCACACCCGCTCGGAGCTCAGGCAGCATGACAGTACCTATCACCAGATACTCGACGGCCTACCCGTCGCCATCTACACGACCGATCAGGATGGGACGATCACCTACTACAACCGCGCCGCGGCCGATCTGGCAGGCAGGGAGCCTGAAATCGGCAAGGATAAATGGTGCGTGACGTTCAAGCTGTTCACTGCCGACGGCAAGGAATTGCCGCACGATGAATGCCCGATGGCCATTGCGCTCAAGGAGAACAGGCCGGTCCGCAATCAGCAAGCTGTTGCGCAACGTCCCGACGGATCGTTTTTTCCGTTCCTGCCCTACCCGACACCGCTGCGGGACGAGCACGGCGCTCTGATCGGCGCCGTCAACATGCTGCTGGACCTGACGGACCGCCAACGTGCCGAAGAAACCAGGCAGCACCTCTCAGCGATCGTGGAATCCTCATTTGACGCGATCGTCAGCAAGGATCTCAACACCATCATAAAAAGCTGGAACCAGGGCGCCGAACGGCTTTTCGGCTATACCGCCGAGGAAGCGATTGGCCGGTCGGTGACCATGCTGATCCCCGAAGACCATCAGGACGAGGAACCCCGCATTCTCCAACGCATTCGCCGCGGCGAGCGCGTCGAACCATTCGAAACGACCCGCCAGCGCAAGGATGGCAGCCTGGTTCCGGTTTCACTGACGATATCGCCCGTGCGTAACGCAACCGGGCAGATCACCGGCGCATCGAAGATAGCGCGAGACATCACGTCGACGAAGGAGAATGAATATCGCATCCGCATGCTGATGCGCGAGGTCAACCACCGGGTGAAAAACCAGTATTCGGTCATCCTGTCGATGATCCGGGAGACCAACAAGCGATCGGAGACGCCAAAACAATTTGAAACCCAGGTGCGCGAGCGCATCATGGCGTTGTCACGATCTCACGACCTGCTTGTATCGGCGGATTGGAAGGGTGCCACGATCAGCGACCTTTTGGCGGCCCAGGTCGAGCCTTTCCCGCGGGGGGATGTGATCGAAATGTCGGGCCCATCATTGGTGCTCAGTCCCAACGCAGTTCAGTATCTCGGGATTGCCTTCCACGAACTGGCGACCAACTCGGCCAAATACGGGGTTCTCTCAGGGGACAAGGGCCGGATCTCGGTCACATGGGGCATCACCGGTTCCGGTGCTTCGAGGCTCTTTCACCTCACCTGGGCCGAAACCGATGGTCCGCAGGTTCAGACTGTCGGACAAGGTGGCTTTGGAACCGTTGTGCTGAAGCGGGTTGCGCCCGCAGCGGTCAGTGGGCAGGGAATTCTCGAACACGGTCCGCATGGCATAACATGGAGCCTGGAAGCGCCTTTGGCTTCCGTGGCAGCTTCTGCCGTCCATGAAGCTTAGAAGCAGGAAGCAGCCCTGCAACGAGCATTCGTCAATTGGAAGCCCTTGATGCGGCCTTTGCCGAGCAAAAACCCCGTTTCCGCTGAGGATCGCCCGTGTTGCGGGGGATTCGGCCACAGGCAGTGAAACGGCGTCTTTCTCCCCACTTCGCTCCAGAACCGGAAGCGGCCGCTGCGCCACGGCAGATCAGGCAGCGTACGCCACCGGCCTCGCAGCTCGCATTTCAGGGGTATACCCCTGCTTGACGTCGCTAACCGGGTCCTGACGACGGTCTGAGACAGTGAACTCAGCGCGGTTCGGGAGGAAAGATCTGCGGGAAGTAAGCAGGTCGCGAGGCAGTCTTCGACAAGTGGCGAAAACGTGGCATGAATGCGACACTGCGGCAGAAATTAAGGTGCTCTCAACAATATTGAACGGTAACGCTCAACTCTGAGATATTCCCCAGTATAGGATTGAGTCGAGCCGGAATGGACGGGCATATTAGCCTTCCATAATACTTAGGGGAGGCGGCATGCTAGGATTGCTCGATCGCGAGGTGGCACGTCGGCTTTCGCGACTCGGCGAAGGCGCTGGTCCATCCGGCTTTGACGTACCTGGAAATCTTGGAAGCGCAAACTTCGATTGGCGCACCCTGCGTGGCGGCCGCATGACCAAGTGGAAGGGCGAGGCGGCGAGCTATGCGCCAAATGTGGCGCATCTCGTCTCGAATGTCGCACGCAGTTGGGGCACCCGGCTTCTGCCGGCCGCGCTGCTGATGGGGCTTGGCGCGGGTTCGGCCAGTGGCGCCGACAGATACTGGGATGCCAACGGCACGGCACCTAACCGGGGTGGTACGGGCGTATGGGACACAAGCTCGTCTTTCTGGAGCCCCAATGGCGATGGCGTCAGCGGCCCATATACCGTCTGGAATAACGCCGCGCTCGATGATGCCATTTTCGGCGGTCCCAACGGCATCACCGCAACGGTGACGTTGAACGCGCCGATCACCGCGCATAATCTCACCTTCGACGTCAGCACCACCTATACTCTGACCGGCAGCACGCTGACGCTTGCCGGCGCGATACCGACGATCACCATCAACGGTACCGCCACGGTCAATTCGATTCTTGCCGGCAACGCCGGACTGACAAAGGCGGGCGCCGGCGTCCTGACCCTCACCGGCGCCAACACCTTCAGCGGCGGCTTGAACGTCACTGCGGGCACGCTGAACGTGAGCGGCGATTCTTCGCTTGGCGCCGCGAGCAATGGCATTGCCTTGGCGGCAGGCACCACCCTGCGAAGCACCGGCGCGCTGGCCGCTGGCCGCGTCGTGACTTTGCTCTCCGGCTCTTCCGCAATTGGTGGAGGCGTCGGCTCGGCCCACATCACCGGAGCCGGCGGCTTTACCCTAGCCGCAGCGACGACGCTGAGTGACGACACCAATGATTTCACCGGTGGGGTAGGTATCGATAGCGCCAACCTGTCCTTCACATCGATTCGCAATCTGGGCGAGGCGAGCGCCCTGGGGGCGGCGACCACGGCGGCCAACGGCGCAGTCTTCGTCCGCAATGCCTCCGCCGTTTATATCGGTAGCGGCGACACCTCAAACCGCAGCTGGAACATGGCGCCCTTCACCGGCTCCTCCGCTCTGTACAATCAGGGGACCGGCACGCTGACGGTGACCGGAGACATAGTCGCGGGGGGCGGGTATTCAGCGTCTGTCATTTTGGGTGCGCAGACCGCGGATCTGGCACTGCTGGGCGTCATCAGCAGCAATCTTGCAACTCGGCCGTTTGTATTCACCGGCGGCGGGACAAACCGCAGCATTACGTTGAATGGCGCCAACACCTTCGGCGGTGCCGTCACGATCCAGGCCGTCACCGTAAGGGCAAACGTACTGGCCGACCAGGGCGCCACCAGTTCGCTGGGGACGGGTGCCGGCGTAGGGACGATCTCGCTCAGCAACGGCGTGCTGTCCTATATCGGTACCGGAAGCAGCACCAATCGCGGGCTGTCAATCAATGGCGGCAGCAGCGTCCTCAACGACGGTACGGGCGCGCTTGCTCTTAGCGGAGCGGTTGCGTTCAATGCCGCCGCTCCGGCGGACACTTTCACTCTCGGCGGTAGCTTCGCGGGTAGTAACACCTTGTCGGGCGTGATCTCAGGCGCCGGCAACCTCGTCATGAACGGCGGCGCAGGCAATGCATGGCTGCTCAGCGGAGCCAACAGCTTCACCGGCGTGACCACCGTCACCAGCGGAACCCTGCAGGCGGGCAGCAGCCAGGCCTTCGGCACGTCGAATGCGATGGTTGTCAACGGCGGCGCGCTGGACCTGAATACCCGCGCGATCGAGGTCGCCTCGCTCGCTGGCACTGGGGGCGCCGTAGCGCTGACCGGCGCCGATCTGACAGTCAACGGCGGGGCCAGCACGAGCTATGCCGGCAGCATCACCGGCACCGGCGGCCTGGTCAAGCGCGGCACGAGCACGCTGACGCTGACGGGACAAAGCACTTACACCGGCGGCACGACGATCAATGGGGGCACGCTGGCGCTGAATTTTGCCGCGACCGCCGGTGGACCGACGAGCAACCTCATAGCCGCTTCGTCGGCGCTCAACATGGGTGGCGGCACTCTCGCCATCACCGGCGCTGCCGGTGAAGCCGACGTCCAGACCTTCAACGGTTTGAACGTCACTTCCGGCAACAACAAGATCAATGCGACCTCTGGCGCCGGCGGCAGCACAACCGTCAATTTCGGCGCCATCAACCGCACCGGCGGTCTTATCGATTTCGGCCTGCCGAGCACCGGCGCCTTCACCACCACCAATGCCGACGGCGCGCTGGGTGGGTGGGCCACGGTCAACGGGGCTGATTACGCGCAGGTGGTCGGCGGCAACATCACCGCCTTCACGGCCTATGTGAACAAGGACAATGCCGCCACCTGGGTAAACGGCGACATCGTTTCCGACCAAGGTGGTGTGGCCAATTCCCCATACACCGGCACAGTGACTGGCAGCGTAGCGTTGGGTGGTCTCAAATATACGGCCGCAAACAATTCGACTGTGACGGTCGGTGCCGGCAACACGCTGAGCGTTGACGGAGCCATCATCGTCGCTGCTTCGGTGGGTAATGCCAGCCAGACTATACAGGGGGGGTCGATCACCGGTGGAGCGGGCGGTGGTACGCTGGGCGTTATCCAGAACAGTACGGGTACAGGCACCTTCACCATTGCCTCGACCATCGTCGACAATGGCGGGGGGACCGGCTTTGCCAAGGCAGGAGCCGGCAGAGTCGCGCTCTCCGCCCTCAATACCTATACCGGCCCAACCACGATCAGCGGCGGCACGCTGTCGGTCAACACGGTTGCCAATGGCGGTCAGGCGAGCGCGATAGGCGCATCTAACAGCGCCTCCTCCAACCTCGCCATCGAGGGCGGGACGCTGCAATATACGGGCACGACTGCAACGAGCGACCGCGGTTTCACGTTGGCCACAAGCGGTGCCGTGACCGCCGGCACCATCGATGTCAGCTCTGCTGGAACCAATCTGACGTTTTCCGGTCAGGTCACCAGTCCTGACAGTGCCGGTCTCACCAAGACCGGCGCCGGTACGCTGACGCTTTCGAACGCAACCAGCAATTATTCGGGGGTGACCACTGTCAGCGCAGGCACGCTGTCGGTCGGCACGCTGGCCAATGGCGGCGTTGCCAGCGGCATCGGTGCTTCCAGCAGCGCCTCCACCAATCTGGTTCTGCAGAATGGCGGCACGCTTCAATACACCGGTGCAAACGTCACCAGCGACCGCGGCTTCACGGTGGGTACTGGTGGTGGCGTTGTTGGCGTGAGCAACGCCGCGTCGACACTGACGCTGGGCGGTACGGCGATCGGCACGGGATCCCTTACCAAGGCCGGGGTAGGCACGCTGGTGCTGTCCGGCACCAACACCTACAGCGGAGGTACCACCATCAGTGCCGGCACGCTGCGCGCCGGGTCTACCCAGGCGTTCGGGACGGGCCTGATGACGCTGGCCAACACGGCCGGCGCGACGCTGGACCTCAACGGCTTCAACGCAAGCGTGAGCGCATTACAGGGCGGCGGCCCCAGTGGCGGCAATGTCGTCCTCGGCACGGCCACGCTGACGCTGAGCGGCGGCACCGGCACCTACGCCGGTGTGATCAGCGGCACGGGCGGCGTGACGCGTAGCGGCGCTGGCGTCCAGACCATGTCGGGCTGCGGCAACACCTATTCCGGCGCAACCACAATCAATGGCAGCACCATCAGCACCGACTGCCTTGCCGACGGCTTGCAGGCCAGCGGAATCGGCGCCTCCTCTGCCGCGTCCGGCAATCTTGTCCTCACCGCTGGCGGCATTCTCAACTACACCGGCGGCTCCGTCAGCATCAATCGCGGCTTCACCCTGCAATCCGGTGACGGCAACGTGGTCGTCGCAACAGGCACGACGACGCTAGGATTCAGCGGACAGGTCACTGGGGCTGGCAGGCTGCGAAAGGGGGGCGCCGGCGTCCTGCTCTTGTCCGGCGCCAACAACTACTCTGGAGACACGGTCGTCGACGCTGGCATCTTGCGGGCGGGCTCCACCAGTGCTTTCGGCACAGGCGGCATGTTCATGCAGAACGTCGCCGGCGCAACCTTGGACCTGGCCGGCTACAATGTCTCAGTGCTTAACCTTCAGAACGGCGGACCTCTCGGGGGCAACGTGACGCTGGGATCAGGTACGCTGACAATCACCAACGGCAGCAACGCCTCCTACGCGGGTGCCATCAGTGGCACGGGCGGGCTGCGCAAGAGCGGGGGCCCAGGGGCCGCCCAGGTCCTGACGGGTTGCGGGAGTAGCTACACTGGCTCCACCGTGATCGATTCGGGCTTCCTTTACGTGACCTGCCTGGCCGACGGCGGCGCCAACAGTTCGATCGGCGCATCGAGCGCGGCAGCCAGCAATCTGGTGCTCAATGGCGGTACGCTCACCTACACCGGGCTCGGCGGCAGCACGAACCGTCAGTTCACGCTTGGCGCAGCCGGCGGCACGCTCGACGCCTCTGGCAGCGGCCCGATCAGTTTCACCAGCGCCGCTCCGGTCGCGCTTGCTGGCACCAATACCGCCCGCACGCTGACGCTTAGCGGCAGCAATACCGGCAACAACAGCCTTGCCGCGCAAATCACGGACAACGGCTCGGGAAAGACGGCGCTTACCAAAACCGGTACCGGTACCTGGGTTGTGACCAACGCCGGCAGCACCTATACCGGCGTTACCACCATCAGCGGCGGTGTGCTTGCCGTCGACAAGCTGGCCAATGGTGGACAGGCGAGTTCTGTCGGCGCGTCTTCCTCGCTCGCTTCAAATCTTGTCATCGGCAGCGGCTCGACGCTGCGCTACACCGGCGCCGGCGACACCACCGACCGCCTGTTCACGCTCTCGACCGGAACGAGCTTCATCGAATCGTCCGGCACGGGCGCGATCGTCTTCAGCAATACTGGATCGGCCGCCTATACCGGCTCTGGCAATCGCACACTGGCGCTTGGGGGCACCAATACCGGCCTCAACACTATGGGCGGCACCATCGTCGATGGTCCCGGCGGTCCAACCACGCTGGCCAAGAATGACAGCGGCACCTGGGTGCTGACGGGCAACAACACATTCACCGGCAACACAGTCGTCAATAACGGCAATCTGATGATCGGCAATGGCGGCACGTCAGGCAATGCAGGCGCCGGCAACGTGATCGTCGCCAATGCAACGTCCACGCTCTCCTTCAACCGCAGCGACACTTTTGGTTTCACGGGAACGCTGAGCGGCGCGGGCAACATCGCGCAGATCGGCACCGGCACCACAGTGCTCACCTCGGCGGGCAACACCATCGGCGGCACCACCAGCGTCAACGCGGGCACGCTGCAGGTGAACGGCGCCCTGACCACGGCGACGATCGCCATGAACGGCGCCGGCACGCTGACCGTGAACGGCACCGTGCAGGGTCCCGGCGCCACGTCGTCGACGGTGACCGGCGATGCCGGGGCGAGCACGATCAACGTCAATTTGGGCGGCACGTTGCTGGCCAATGGCGACCTCGGCGGCGGCAACGACACGGTGAGTGTCAGCGGCACGCTCAATACGGGCGCCGCCGCGCTGAACCTTGGCGCCGGAAACGACACGCTGGTTCTCAACGATGCCGCCGCGATCAGCGGTGTTGGCGTCAACGCCGGCACTGGCGGCGAGAGCGGTGCAGGCGACACGCTTCGGGTGGTCACCGCGATAAATCGCACGCTGCAGGGCGCCAGCGTCAGCGGCTTCGAGAGCCTGGACAAGCAGGGCATCGGAACGCTTACGCTTTTCGGAGATCACAGCTATAGCGGCGGGACGACGATCAGCGGCGGGGTGCTGCAGGTCGGCAATGGCCCAATAGCCGCCACGCTGAACACGCCAACTGTCGTCAACAATGGCGCTCTAAATTTCGCCCTGAACAACGACTATACCTTCGGCGGGACGATCACCGGCTCGGGAAGAGTGTCGAAGAACAATCTCGGCACGACCACGCTCACCGCGGATAATAGTTACGCTGGTACGACAACTGTCCTTGGCGGAACACTCATCGTCGACGGCAACCAGTCGGGCGCGACCGGAACCACCACCGTTGGTCCAAGTGCTACCTTGGGCGGCAAGGGAACGATAGGCGGCAGCGCGAACGTCTCCGGCGCGCTTGCCCCAGGTGCTCCCGGCAACGCCGCCGGAACCCTGACGATCAACGGCAGTCTGGGCCTCACCAGCAGCGCGGCTCTCAACTACAATTTCGGCCAGGCGAATGTGGCCGGCGGCGCCTTCAACGACCTGGTCAATGTCGGCGGCAATCTGACGCTGGACGGGACGCTGAACGTGACACAGAGCCCCGGTGGCACGTTCGGCCCTGGCGTCTACCGTGTCATCAACTATGGCGGCACGTTGACGAACAATGGCCTCAACGTCACCGACCCAAATTATGTCGTGCAGACCTCGGTCGCCAACCAGGTCAATTTGGTCAATTCGGCGGGGCTGCAACTCAGCTACTGGGACGGCGATGCCGGTCCGCACTCCAACAGCATCGTCAATGGCGGCAATGGCACATGGCGCGCCGCCGGCGACCAGAACTGGACCGACTCCACCGGCCTTTTCGCCGCTCCCTTCGCCAATGCCAGCTTCGCTATTTTCCAGGGCGCCGCGGGCACGGTGACCGTCGACAACGCCAACGGCCAGGTACAGGCCGCGGGGATGCAGTTTGCCACCAATGGCTATCTGGTCCAGGGCGGCCCGATCGAGCTGGTCGGCGGCGCGAGCATCATCCGCGTCGGCGACGGCACGGGCGCCGGTGCAGCCTACGTCGCGACGATCAATTCGAGCCTGACCGGCAACAGCCAGCTGGTGAAGACCGATCTCGGCACGCTGGTTCTCTCGGGGACCAACAGCTATACCGGCGGCACGAGCATCAATGGCGGAACAGTCCGGATCTCGCAGGACGCCAATCTCGGCAACGCAGCGGGCGGCCTGTCGTTCAGCGGCGGCACGCTGAACACGATTGCAGACATTGCGACCGGGCGCGCTGTAGCGCTGGCCGGCGCCGGCACATTCCTGACCAATGGCGGCACGACGACCACATTGACCGGAGGCATCACCGGGGCAGGCGGGCTGACCAAGGACGGCGCCGGCACGCTCGTGGTTGCCAGCGACGCCACGCATTCGGGCGGCACGACCGTCACGGCGGGCATCCTGCAGGTCGGCAACGGGGCGACGGCCGGCACGCTGGCCGGCAACGTGACCAACAACGCCGTCCTGGCCTTCAATCGTTCGGACAGCCTGACCTTTGGTGGCGCGATCACCGGCACGGGCGCCGTACGGCAGATCGGAACCGGCACCACGGTGCTGACGGCCAACAGCAGCTACAGCGGCGGCACGACGATCTCGGCTGGCACGCTGCAGCTCGGCAATGGCGGCTCTGCGGGCTCGTTCACCGGCGACGTGACGGACAACGGCACGCTGGCGTTCAACCGCTCGGATAACTTCACCTTCGGCGGCACGATCAGCGGCGCAGGCGGCTTGAGGCAGTTCGGCAGCGGCACGACCATCCTGACCGCAAACAACACGTATACGGGCAATACGGTTGTCGATGGCGGCACGCTTTTGGTCGATGGCGACCAGTCGGCGGCCACAGGCCTGACAGCCGTCAATGCAGGTGGTACGCTGGGCGGTACGGGCATCATCGGCAGTAATGTCTTTGTCTTCAATGACGGCGCATTGAACCCAGGTGATGTCGGGGCCACACCAGGAACGCTCACCATCAACGGCGGTCTGAGTTTGCTTAACGGCTCGACCCTCAACTACAATTTCGGCCAGGCGAACGTACCCGGCGGCGCCTTCAACGACCTGACTGAAGTCGGCGGCGATCTCATCCTCGACGGCACGCTCAATGTCGCCGTTTCTCCCGGGGGAACCTTTGGCCCCGGCATCTATCGGGTGATCAGCTATGACGGCGCCCTGTTCGACCATGGCCTGAATATCGGCACCATCCCTTCGCCTGACTTCTTTGTGCAGACATCAATCGATCATCAGGTCAATCTGGTCAACACGGCCGGACTTACGTTGAACTACTGGGACGGCGCGGCCGGACCGAAGAACGACGGTTTCGTCAATGGCGGGGACGGGCTCTGGCAAGCTTCGGCCGGCAACGACAACTGGACCGACAGCGCCGGTATCGTCAACGCTCCCTTCACCGACAGCGCGTTTGCCATCTTTGCCGGCGCGGCTGGAACCGTATCAGTGGACAACAGCCTGGGCGGCGTCAGCGCTTCCGGAATGCAGTTCGCCACGGGGGGCTATGTGATCCAAGGGCAGGATGTCGCGCTGGTCGGCCCGCAGTCGATCATCCGCGTCGGCGACGGCACGGCCGCCAGCGCGGCCTACAGCGCGACGATCAGTTCGAACCTGACCGGCAACACCCAACTGGTGAAGACCGATCTCGGCACGTTGCTTCTGGCCGGGACCAACAGCTACACCGGCGGCACCGCCATCAACGGCGGTACGCTGCAGGTATCGGACGACGGTAACCTGGGTGCCGCGGCCGGAGCGCTCAGCTTCGATGGCGGCACGCTGCGCAACACCGCGGCCTTCAGTTCCGCCCGCGACGTGACGCTCAATGCCGGCGGCGGCACCTTCGAGACCAATGCCGGTCTGACACTGTCGGGCCTGATCGGCGGCGCGGGCGGGTTCACCAAGACCAGCAGCGGCGCGCTTACCCTCACCGGCGCCAACAGCTACACCGGCCCGACCACGGTCTCGGCCGGCAGCCTGTTCGTCAATGGCAACCAAAGCGGGGCAACCGGGCTCACCTCGGTCCAGAGCGGCGCCACGCTCGGTGGCACCGGCACGCTCGGCGGCGACGTTACAATCGCCGACGGCGCCACGCTGTCTCCCGGTGCGGCCGACGGCACTCCAGGCACGCTCGCCATAGCCGGCAATCTGTCGCTCTCCGGCGGCTCGATCCTGAACTACAGCTTCGGCCAGGCGAATGTCGCAGGCGGCGCGCTCAACGACCTGACCACGATCGGCGGCAATCTGGTGCTTGACGGCACGCTCAACGTCTCGGTTTCGCCAGGTGGCACGTTCGGCCCCGGCGTCTACCGGGTGTTCAACTACAACGGTACCCTGACCAATAACGGGCTGTCGGTCGGGACGATCCCGTCGACGGACTATTTCGTGCAGACGGCAATCGCCAACCAGGTGAACCTCGTCAACACTGAAGGGCTGACACTGAATTACTGGGACGGGGCTGCTGGTCCGAAGTTCAACGGCGTCATCGATGGCGGCGACGGTGTGTGGCAGAATTCGACCGGCAACGACAATTGGGCAGACAGCACAGGCGCGGTCAATGCCCCCTTCACGGACAGCGCGTTCGCGATCTTCGCGGGCGCGGCAGGCACGGTAACGGTGGACAACGGCCTCGGCCAGGTCGCGGCTTCCGGCATGCAGTTCCTGACCGACGGCTATGTCATCCAGGGCGGTCCCGTCGCGTTGGCCGGCGGACCGACATCGACCATCCGTGTCGGCGACGGCACCGCGGCCGGAGCCGGCATCACGGCCACCATCGCCGCGCAACTGACCGGCAACACCCAGCTGGTCAAGACCGATCTCGGGACGCTGGTGCTGACCGGCACCAACAGCTACACCGGCGGCACCGCGATCAATGGCGGCACGCTGCAGGTCTCCGCCGACGGCAATCTCGGCGATGCGGCCGGCGCTCTCGCTTTCAACGGCGGCACGCTGCACACGACGGCGAGCTTCAACAGCGGCCGCGCGATGAACCTTCTCGGCCAAGGCACGGTGCTCACCGACGCCGGCACGACGCTGACCTGGGACGGGGCCCTGGCCGGCGCCGGCACCCTGACCAAAAGCGGCACGGGGACGATAGCCATCGCCTCGGACAGCTCGGGCTTTGCCGGCACGACGTCAATCGATGCTGGTACGCTCGCCGTCTCGGGCAGCCTGTGCGGCATCGTCAATGTGAACGCGGGCGGCCGTCTCCAGGGCACCGGCACTGTCTGTGACACCAACAACTTCGCCGGCGGCGTTATCGCGGCCGGCAATCCCGGCGTGCCTGGCACGCTGACGGTAGCCGGCAACTATGTCGGCAATGGCGGCGTGCTGGAGATCGAGACTGTGCTCGGCGGTGATGCTTCACCCACCGACAAGCTCGTGGTCACCGGCAATACGTCGGGCGCCACCGATCTGAAGGTCGTCAACCTGGGCGGCGGCGGGGCGCAGACTGTCGAAGGCATCAAGGTGGTCGACATCGGCGGGGCCTCCAACGGCACGTTCAGCCTGGTTGGCGACTATGTCTTCCAGGGCGACCAGGCCGTGGTCGGTGGGGCCTATGCATACAGGCTCTACAAGAACGGCGTCAGCACACCGGCCGATGGCGATTGGTATCTGCGCTCGGCCCTGGTCAACGGCGATCCCGATCCGCAGCCGCTCTATTCGCCCGGCGTGCCTCTGTACGAGGCCTATGAAGGGGTGCTGCAGGCCTTCAATGAACTGGGCACCATGCAGCAACGCATTGGCAATCGGTCGTGGGGCGAGGGTGCTACGCCGCAAGGTGCGGACCTGCCAGGCCAGGGCTCGGTCGACGGCAAGGCGATATGGGCGCGCATCGAAGCTGCCCATGCCGAGATCAAGCCTGAGACGTCGACCTCCGGCACGATCTATGACGTGACCACCTGGAAGCTGCAGGCCGGCGTCGATGGCCTGCTGCACGAAAGCGACGCCGGTACCCTGATCGGAGGGATTACGGCCCACTACGGAACCGCGTCGTCGGACGTCTCCTCGATCTTCGGGGCAGGGTCGATCGCTGCCACCGGCTACGGCGTCGGCAGCACGCTCACCTGGTTCGGCAGCGGTGGCTTCTACGTCGACGCGCAGGCTGAGGCGACATGGTATGACAGTGACATCCGGTCGGCCACGCTGGGCACCACGCTTGCGGACGGCAACAACGGTTTCGGCTACGGGCTGAGCATCGAGACCGGACAGAAGATCGCCCTCAACGGCAACTGGTCGCTGACGCCCCAAGCCCAGCTTGCCTATTCCTCGGTCGACTTCGACGCGTTCACCGACCCGTTTGGCGCCGTCGTGTCGCCCGGCAGCAGCAACAGTCTCGTCGGCCGCCTCGGCCTCTCCGCGGACTATGAAGACCAGTGGGTGGACGATGCGGGGCAAGTCAGCCGCACGCACATCTACGGGCTCGGCAACCTTTACTACGACTTCCTCGACGGAAATGATGTCGATGTGTCTGGCACGAAACTGGTCAGCGAAAATCAGGCGCTGTGGGGCGGTGTCGGCCTTGGTGGCTCGCTGAGCTGGGCGGACGGTCGCTACGCCGTCTTCGGAGAAGGGACAGCGCGGACAAGCCTCAAGGATTTTGGCGATAGCCACGCCCTGGGCGCCAAGCTCGGGTTCGCTGTGAAATGGTAGCGGCGATCAAGCTGGACATGTCGACTTTGGCTTGAGGGTCGTGTCCGGCACGGCTATGGAATCCGGACTTGCGGGCCACCCGACTCGTCGCCCTCGGACGTTTCCTTACCGGCTGCCGGCATCAAGTGCCAGGCTCGCATCCGAAGCACCCTGGCGGTCGATCACAGGGATGCCAGCGCGCTGGACATGCGCTCCAGTCCTTGGCGCAACAGAGGACGCGGGCAGCCGACATTCAGGCGAATGAAGCCTTCGCCGCCAGGCCCATAGACGCGGCCGTCATAGAGATTAACCCCGGCCCGATCGACAAAGAATTTCTGAATTCCACCCACTCGGCGATCGAGCGCGCACGCATCCAACCACACCAGAAACGATGCGTCGGGCCGCGTGGGCGTGATGCCTGGAAGGTGTTCACCGGCGAACTCGCAAACCAGATCGATGTTGCCGGCGATGTAGTGCGTGAGTTGGTCGAGCCACGGCGCGCCGCTGCTGTAAGCAACCTCCAAAGCCAGGCGGCCGAAAAAGTTCGCATTCACCATGAATGACGCCTGCATTGCGGCAAGAAGCGCCTCGCGGCGCTTTTTGCTGGCTACCGAAATGGTTGCCGAAGGAACCCCGGCAAGATTGAAAGTCTTCGTTGGAGCGGTGCAGATGAACGATTTCTCGGCAGCATCTTCCGAGATGGAGGAGAAGACGATGTGGGGGCGATCCGACAACCTTATGTCGCAGTGAATGTCGTCGGATATCACCAGGATCCCATGACGCTCGCAGATGTCGTTGAGCGCCGCCAATTCTTCGCGTGTCCAGGCCATTCCGGCAGGGTTGTGAGGATTGCACAGCAGGAATGCCTTGGCGCCGCCGGCCGCCAGTTTCTCGAAATCCTCGAGATCGAGCTCATATCTGTTGTTCTGCAGCCTCAGCCGGTTCGTAAGCAGAACGCGGCCGTTTCCCTGAACCACTTCGAAATAGGGCGAGTACACGGGCGACTGCACAATGACGCCGTCACCGGGCTTGGTGAAGGTTCGCAGTATCGCATCCACCGACGGCATGATCGCCGGCGCGGGAAGCAAGGTCTCCAGTTTCGGCGACCAGTTGTGCCGGTGCGCGAACCACGATTGCACGATCTCATAGTGGCGCGGATCGCGGCGTGTGTAGCCGTAAATGCCATGCTCCGCAGCCTCGCGCAGTCGCGCGATGACGGTTTCCGGAGCGCGGAAGTCCATATCCGCCGTCCACAGCGACAGCAGGTCCTGGCCCTCGACCTGGGGAGAGAACTCGTCCCACTGGTTGGCCCATTTGACGGATCCGAACTGCTGACGGTCGTGGATCTGGTCGAAATCTATTCCCGCGATATGTCGTTGCCCAAGCGCCGATGCGGGCGTGTCTGCACAAGCCATTTGATAGTCACCTTGCCGCGGGCATTGCTTGTGGCATCATCAGCGCCTCCTAGGATTTGTGGCCACGCGCCAATTGGCGCTCCACAGATTGCGAGTAACGCGACATGCCGAAGCAAAAGCTCCAGTAGACCAGCCCCGCAAAGAGGTAGCCGGTTGATGAGATCGTCGGGCCTGCCCAGTTCGGATCGACGCGCGCCGTTTCGACGGCCTTCAGGAAATCCGCGATGCCGACGATGGCGACCAGAGTCGTGTCTTTGAACAGACCGATGAAGGTCGAGACGATGCTCGGTATGACGATCGTCAACGCCTGAGGGAGGACGATCAGGCGCATCATGTCGAAGTAGCCGATCCCGAGCGCCTTGGCCGCTTCGTATTGGCCCTTCGGGATCGCCTGAAGGCCGGCTCTCACGACCTCGGCCATATAGGCGGACGAGAACAACGATATCGCGATGAGCGGGCGCAACAGACGATCAGGCGTCAGATAATCCGGGACGAAGAGCGGCATCATGAAGTTCGCCATGAACAACACTGTGATAAACGGCACGCCGCGGACGACTTCGATGAACGTGACGCAAACCGTCTTGACGAAAGGGAGTTCCGACCTGCGTCCAAGCGCCAGGATAACCCCGATCGGAAGCGAGAAGACGATACCCACGATCGACATCAGCAACGTGATCAAGAGACCGCCCCAGAGCGTCGTATCGATGACAGGCAAATGAAGCCAGGCAACGCCGCGCACGAGAACGAACGCGGCCACGGGGTAGACGAGGAAGAACAGCAACGCCGCCACTTTGCGCCGCGGAGCCTTCGTCCACAGGAGCCAAACGATGAGGATGGCGCCGATCGCCTGCGCAAGGTCCACCCGCCACCGCTCGGAAACCGGATACGCGCCGTATCGC
Organism: Mesorhizobium sp. L103C119B0; assembly: GCF_000502235.1. Classification (NCBI taxonomy): domain Bacteria; kingdom Pseudomonadati; phylum Pseudomonadota; class Alphaproteobacteria; order Hyphomicrobiales; family Phyllobacteriaceae; genus Mesorhizobium; species Mesorhizobium sp. L103C119B0. The sequence goes on from NZ_AYXE01000007.1 coordinate 412,671, forward strand.
AGGTAGTCGAACTTCTCGGCGATGAAAGGCCAGCAAGCCCCCTGGCTGTTCGCACGGCAAGCTTCGTGGCCGCCGCTCCAGACCGCGTTGAAGATCGCAAAGCTCAGGAAGTGATGCAGCGGCCACGTGGCGAGGAGGACAAAGCATATTGTCAGCGCGCCTGAAGACGGCGTCGAAAACAGGTTCCTTTTCATCCAGCTCACTGGACCCGGTCGAACGTCCGCGGGAGGCGCCATGGCTGGTATGAGCGCGCTGATGTCAACTGGCGAACGCATGGACTGATCGCTCATCCGTCACCTTTCAACGATTGCAAAATGTCGGTTGCACGCGTTCATGGCCAACGACGTGGCAAGGGAGATGACGAGATAGACCGACAGGGTAATCGCCATGACCTGGACGGCGGCTCCGGTCTGATTGAGCACCGTGCCGGCAAAGATCTGAACGAGGTCGGGATAGCCGATGAACACGGCAAGCGACGAGTTCTTGATGAGATTGAGATACTGGCTTGTCAAAGGGGGAATGATGATGCGCAGCGCCTGGGGAACGACGACCAGACGAAGCGTCTTGCCCGGCGCCAGCCCCAGCGCATGCGCAGCCTCGGTCTGGCCCTTTGGCACTGCCTGGATTCCACCTCGCACGATCTCGGCGATGTATGAACCGGTGTAGACCGACAGACCGATCAGGAGAGCGGCAAACTCCGGATAGAGCTGATGCCCGCCTTGAAAATTGAAACCCCGTAGCTGCGGGGCGACGAACGAGACCGGCTCGCCAGCCGCCAGGAATACGACCAGCGGAAATCCTATCAAGGTCGCCAGACTGACCAGAAGCACCGGCAGCTGCCTGCCCGTCCGTCTCTGGACGCTCCTGGCGCGAAACCAGAATGCAACGCAGCAGGAAATGGCCGCAACGAATGCCAGGCCCACCAGACCCGCTCCCGGATGCAAATGAATCTCCGGAACGATGAGGCCGCGATTGTTGAGGTAGATGCCGCCGGGCATGGCGATGGACGCCTTCGGCGAGGGCAACGGCTTGAGGACGGCGTTGTACCAGAACAGCAGCTGCAGCAATAACGGAACATTGCGCACAAGCTCGACATAGGCGGTCGCCACCTTCGAAACGATCCAGTTCGGCGACAGGCGGGCAACGCCGATGACGAAGCCAAGCAAGGTCGCAAACAGGGTTGCGAGGACACTGACGTAGAGGGTGTTGACCACTCCCACCCAGAACGCCTGACCGTAGCTGGACAATGCATCGTACGGTATCAGGGTTTGATTGATGTCGAAGCCGGCAGACTCATTCCAAAAGTCGAATGAGAGCGGAATCCCCCGGACCCGCATATTCGATGCAGTCTGCATGCCGATGCCCAGCGCCAAGGCCAGCAGGCAGCCGGCGAGCAAGAGCTGGTAGAAGATGCCCCGCACCTTCGTATCGTGCAGCGACAACCTCCTGCGCGACGGCGCGGGAAGCGACAAATGGGACATGGGCTGTTCCTATCGGGTCCGTGCAAGGCGCTGACGGTAACACGCCAGCGCCTTGCAACCATGCCTTTGCCTAAAGCGCGTCGCCATTGAACGGACTCAGGCGACGCGCTTTAGGGTCTTCGTTATGCATGTCGTGTCTCAAAACCGGGGCCATTTTTGAGCGACATGCGTTAGCGGATCGGCGGAGCGTATTGAACGCCGCCTTGGTTCCAGAGCGCGTTCATGCCGCGCTCCATTTTCAGCGGCGAATCCTTGCCGACATTGCGATCGAACACTTCGCCGTAATTGCCGACCTGCTTGATCACCTCGACCGGCCAGTTATCGCCGAGCCCGATGTCCTTGCCTATGCTGCCGTCCACGCCTAGCAAGCGGCGGATGCTGGGGTTGTCCGACGATTTCATGGCATCGACGTTCTTGGAGGTGACCCCGTATTCCTCCGCGGCCACCATGACGTAGAGCGTCCACTTCGCCACATTGAGCCACTGGTCGTCACCCTGCCGCACGGCCGGGCCAAGCGGCTCCTTGGAGATCAGCTCGGGAAGAACAATGCTGTCGTCCGGCTTGGCCATGCGAAGCCGCGACGCGTTCAAGGTGGAGGTGTCTGCGGACAAGACGTCGCAACGTCCCTCCTCATAAGCCTTCACTACAGCTTCCTCGTCCGCGAAACCAACCGTCGTGTACTTGATCGACTGCGAGCGAAAATAGTCGGCAAGGTTCAACTCGGTCGTGGTGCCCTGGGTGACGCATATCGATGCGCCGTCAAGTCCCTTGGCTGACGTGATATTGTCCGCCTTGCGCACCATGAACCCCTGGCCGTCATAGAAATACGTGCCGGCAAACAGTATGCCTAGCGACGTATCGCGGGACGATGTCCAGGTTGCGTTGTGGGCGAGAATGTCGATCTCTCCCGACTGCAAGGCGGTGAAGCGATCCTTTGGCGTCAATGGGATGAACTTGACCTTTTGCGCGTCCCCGAGCACGGCAGCGGCCACGGCGCGACAATAATCGACGACAAATCCGGTCCATTTGCCTTCATTGTCGGGAAGGCTGAAGCCAGCCGTGGCCGAATTCGTGCCACAGGTCAGCACGCCATTTTTCTTGACATTATCGAGGGTTGCGGACCACGCCGAGGAGGCGGTGCACGCGATGGCGAGGGCAAGTAGGCCCTTGAACGTTGATCTCATTTCGGCATTCCCCTGTTATTGTTGAAGGGAATGTGCTCTCCAGGTGAACTATTCGTCAAATCGATTGTTCTCATGGTCAAAATGAGCGCCCTTCATAATTGCGCGGCACCCGCTCGCAGGTACAAAGGCGTTCGAGTGGTGAAACAGACGATAGCGCGCGCGATCTATTTTACGGCGGATCCCGGTGTTCCGACCGTGCCTTGGTGTCTCTTGGTCCGCGATTCGTTGTAGATTCCCACGATGATTTCCCGGAGCCACCTGGTTCCCGGGTCATTCGCCATCTGGCGGTGAACAATAAGCCAGGCATTCACATTCGCTATCGGAAGGGGTGGCGGGACCAACGTCACCTCACTCCTCTCATCCAGCATTTGCAGGATGGCATCACCGCAATGGGTAATCAGTTCAGTGCCGCGAAGCGCCCAGGGCAGCACCGGATAGTTCGAGATGGTCGCAACGACATTGCGGCGAAGACCCATCTGTTTGAGGGCGGCATCCGCGAGGCCTTCCGCCAGGCCATCTGCGGAAATCTGGAGATGGGAACTGGCCAGATAGGTTTCCAGCGTCATTGCGCTTCTGGCGATCTTGCTTCCGCTCCACACTGCGCAAAACAATCGGTCTTGGCCAAGCTCCACCTTCAAGAGACCTGGGTCGTCGCGTATCGCTGCTCCCGTCAGCGCGCAGTCAACTTGTCTCAGATAGACCGATGAACCGATTTCGGGTCCGTTTGCGGGAATGACGTTCAGCGTCGCGCCAGGAGCTTGCCTGGAAAATTCTCGAATGAGGCCCGGGATGAAAACCATGGCATGATAATCTGTAAGTCCAACGCGAAAGTTGCGCCGCGTCGTTGCTGGATTGAAGATCTGATGCCGGTCGATCGATGCGCGGATCGTTGCGAGTGCGGCGGAAATATTCGACAGCAGCTCAACTGCCCGGGGAGTCGGCCGCATCTCGCCGCCATCTCTGGTGAACAATTCATCCCGCAATAGATACCGAAGCTTCGACAGGGAGTGGCTTACAGCTGATTGTGTTCTGCCCAATTCGGTAGCCGCCCGCGTCACGCTCCTTTCCCGCATCATCACGTCAAAGACCCGCAATAGATTGAGGTCGATATCGTTATAATTCATGGAATTACCTCATCTGCGACCTGAGACCGCACCAGGCGGCACTAACGCGTTGGTTGCGACGGTGACAGATGGGGCACGAAGAGTGAAGACAGAGGTCCGGCTACGCCTTTGAAACTCTGGCGGTTGAACAGGTGACGGCGACCGCCGGATCGCTCCGCGGCATTTCTGCGCCTGGCTTGGCGAGCAAGCCGGCAATCCGCCATGAACCTAGGGCGAGCATGTGAAGTAAAGTCAGCCGCACCCGCTGGGATGGGAAATCGCAGCGGTTTCAATGGTTTGATAGTGGCGGAGAGAGCGGGATTCGAACCCGCGTTACGGTCTCCCGTAAACACACTTTCCAGGCGTGCGCCTTCAACCACTCGGCCACCTCTCCGTCTTGTGCATTGCGCGCCGGCCGGTTTTGCCACGCGGGTTGGGGAGATGCATCCCTTTGGGATTTGCGGGAAGACCCGCTTGATGGACACCGCCAACCAGCGGATGCCCTTCCCGGCGCCCGTCAATCAAACAGGCGCGGGGCTCATCTAGTCGATCCGGCGCCGAATGCCAAGCCATAACGGCAGTCTATTCGCTTTGCCGTCCACGCATCGTTTCACGGGGCGTTGAACGCCTCCGCTTCTAAGGCGCTTCGGTTCTGAATGGTGTGCACGGGCAAGGCGGCAGGGCCGGCCGTGCTTGACTTCGCCCCTCGCCACCTGTCGAGTGCGGCGGAGGCTTTGCAGGGGCAACGTCCAGACATGACATCGAGCAATGAACAGCCGGCCAGCGGAACGCCGGCCGGAGGCATGCCAGGCGGGCTGACGCCCGCAGGGCGTCCGGACAGCGGGCTGTCCTTCGTGCCCGTGGTCTGGCTCCTCTTCGTCATGGCATGGTCGGTCTACTGGCTGGTCTCGGCGCGGTGGCTGTTCGAGAGTTCCGGCCTGCCGGACAGGGTCTTCTATTTCGTGCTTGGCGGACTGGCCTTCGACATCGTCACCATCGTGTGGGGGCTTTATCTGCTCGGCCTCGCCTTAAGCCGTTCCGCGCGCTTTCCGCGTCATTTCACCATCTGGCAGATCACCACCATCGCCTGGCGGCTGGCCGAGCAGGTCTATGCGCTGACCGTGCCCGATTTCACCGTCTCCGCCAGGGAGCTTGCGATCGCCGCCACCGAAATCGTCATCGGCCTTTTTTGCATTTACTTGCTGCGCCGCCGCGACGAGGCCAAGGCCTTTTATGCAAGGCCGGAAGCGCAGGCACCGTCAGCCTTTAGTTCGATCGTCGCCGCCCTGGCCGGCATCATCCTCGGCGCCGTCGTCGGCACTGTCGCCGGCTTCGCGCTCGGCGCGGGGATCGCCGAAGCCACCGACATCAGCTGTTTCGAAGGCGGCTGCGGCTACTTCGCGGTGTTCATCGGCCTTGCCGGGCTGGTGGTCGGGGCCATTGGCGGCGGCGTCCTCGGCGTCTGGCTCGTCCATCGGCGGAGCCGAAAAGTGGCCATAGGCGGGCGATAGGCTTCAAATTCGCGTATGGCGATTGCACGCCGGGCGTGCGCATTCTATTCCTCGCCTTTGACCGGAAGGTCCTCGGGAGGAACTTGAGGACCGGGGAAGATTTCGATGCTGCGTTTTTTGTTTCGCCTCGCGGCCATGGTCGCACTCTCGGTCGCCGTCATCATGGCCGTGCTCGACGCGACGCGCTCGGTGGCGGCTTCCGCATTGGTCATGACGCCGCTGAATTCGAGCTGGCTGGCGGTTTCGCCCGACACCCGCGCGGCCTTCGAGACCTTCGTGCGCGCCAAGGTCAATCCGATGATATGGGATGGCGGCATCGCCTGGGTGCTTGCCCAGCCCGGGTTTGCCGTGTTCGCGGTGCTTGCATTCATCCTCTATGCGATCGGCTACCGGCGCCGGCGGCGCGGCGGAGAATTCGCGCCGGGCTGATGGGTTGTCCCAGCGGACTTGAGACGACAATGTGGCAATCGCCCACAGCTGTCACCGTCTTGGGCATGTTTTTCCAACGGGGGGCATGCTTTTCCAAAAGGTCAAAATTCCGCGTGAATTTTGTTTCGGGCCGTGCCAGATTGCCTTGAGCGGGAGGGGAGTACACTCCTGGCTGATGCCGCATGCCTGCCGGAGAACCGGGCAGGCGGACGGCGCGTAACGGAAAAAAATAACCGACAGGGTGTGGATCACATGAAACGTATCGTTCTCGGCCTCCTGGCCGCAACCGCAATGGTTCTTCCGGCTTTCGCCGCGGATGTCCAGCCGGCCATCCTCTACGATCTCGGCGGCAAGTTCGACAAATCCTTCAACGAGGCTGCCTATCACGGCGCCGAAAAGTTCAAGACCGAGACGGGCACCGCCTATGTCGAGTTCGAAGTGTCGAACGCCTCGCAACGCGAGCAGGCGCTGCGCCGCTTCGCCGAGGACGGCCGCAACCCGATCGTCATGGCCGGCTTTGCCTGGGAGGATGCGCTGAAGGTGGTCGCGAAGGAATATCCCGATCTCAACTTCGCCATCATCGACGATGCCGTCGATATGCCCAATGTCCGCTCGCTGGTCTTCAAGGAAAACGAAGGCTCCTATCTCGTCGGCATCCTGGCGGCGATGGCCTCGAAGTCCAAGAAGGTGTCCTTCATCGGCGGCATGGACATTCCGCTGATCCGCAAGTTCGAATGCGGCTATGTCGGCGGCGCCAAGGCGGCCGGTGCGACCGATGTCATCCAGAACATGACCGGTGACACGCCCGCGGCGTGGAACGATCCGGCCAAGGGCGGCGAGATCGCCAAGACGCAGATCGACCAGGGCTCCGACGTCGTCTATGCCGCGGCCGGTGGCACCGGCGTCGGCGTGCTGCAGGCGGCGGCGGATGCCGGCAAGCTCGGCATCGGCGTCGATTCCAACCAGAACGGCCTGCAGCCCGGCAAGGTGCTGACCTCGATGCTGAAGCGCGTCGACGTTGCGGTCTACACCGCCTTCATGGACGGCAAGAACGGCACCTTCAAGGGCGGCCTGCAAAATCTCGGCCTCAAGGAAGGCGGCGTCGACTACGCCATGGACGACAACAACAAGGCGCTGGTCACCGACGAGATGAAGGCTGCCGTCGAAAAGGCCAAGGCCGACATCATCGCCGGCACGATCCAGGTGCACGACTATACCGCCGACAACGCCTGCCCGTATTGATCGGCAAGTTATTTCTTTGTTTTGACGCAATTCCGGACGGAAAACCGCTTCACACTTTTCCTGAAATTGCTTTAGGTTTCGAACCGCCGGGTGAAAGCCCGGCGGTTTTGTTTTTGGAGGGTTGGAAGGACGTTGAAGATTGGCGAAGATCTCGGCGACGTCCGATCTCCCCCCTTGCGGGGGAGATGCCTGGCAAGGCAGAGGGGGGTGCTGTCCCTCGGCCTAACAGCCAATTCACCGTTCATTCCCAACGGAAGCCATTAAGGTTGGCGATCCTTCACACCCCCCTCTGGCCTGCCGGCCATCTCCCCCGCAAGGGGGGAGATCGGCAGTTCCGGCGTTGCGGGCTCGGCGAAGCTGAGACGGAGAGGGGAGCGCCGTATGCGGTTGGCCGTAGGTCAGGGCAGAAGCGCACTTCCTGTCGACAACAGACCGACGAGATAACCCAGCGCAAACACCACGATCAGCGCGATGGCGATGACGGCGCCGCGTCGGGCACCGAGCGAATGCACGCCGACGCCATAGGGCTTCCGCTCCAGTCTGCCGAGCGCCGGCGTCGCTTCGTCCTGGCCGACCACACGCATCTGCGGCAGTTCGGCGATGCGTTGCGAGATCAGCCGCCAGCGATCGTCGTCGCCCGAGGGCCGCCCCGTGCCGTCGAAGACATGCATGCGCTCGGCCAGCCGCATCACCGTGTCGCGGAAGGCGGGATCGATCGCCAGGTCTCGCTCGGCACGCTCGCGGTCGCGATCGTTCATCAGGCCAAGCACATAGTCGCCCGCCCGCGTAACGCGATCGCTTTCACCGGCCATCGGCTTCTCCTTGCTACCAGTGCGGCGGTTTGGTTATCGGCACGTCGGGTGCCGATTGTTCCTCCAGCGCCATGAAGCGCCCGGTCAGCGCATCCAGCTTGCGCTGCATGCGCTCGATGACCGTCCACTGTTCGGCGATCTGGCCCGACAGTTCCTCGATCGTCTTTTCCTGCTCGGCGGCGCGGATTTCCAGCGTCGTCAGCCGGTCGACAGGCATGATCATTCGAAACTCCCCAGGTCCTGGTGCACGCAGTGCAGCATGATGCGACTGTCGAGCCTTGCATATTAGTGAATGTGAAGGTCTGCGGCCACGTTCGAAATTGACAAGCGCACCGGGATTTGTCGAGAGTGGCCACTGCGCCGCCAATTGGCACGGGTGGGGCATCATGCTAGGCGTTTTGACCAAGCGATAAAAAAATAAGAGTGGGACAGGCTGCATGGCGCAAGCCGCAATCGAACTGATCGGCATCAACAAGAGTTTTGGCGCCGTTCGCGCCAATCGCGACATCAATCTGGAGATCGCACGCGGCACCATCCACGGCATCGTCGGCGAGAACGGCGCCGGCAAGTCGACGCTGATGTCGATCCTCTACGGCTTCTACCAGGCCGACAGCGGCGAGATCCGTGTCGGCGGCAAGGCGGCGTCGATCAAGACCTCCAACGACGCCATCGCGCTCGGCATCGGCATGGTGCACCAGCACTTCATGCTGGTCGACAATTTCACCGTGCTGGAAAACATCATCCTCGGCGCCGAAAGCGATGCGCTGTTGAAAAAGAGCATCGCCAAGGCGCGCTCCGAACTGGAGCGGCTCGAGCGCGAATACGGGCTGGAAGTCGATCCCGACGCCATCATCGAGGAATTGCCGGTCGGCCTGCAGCAGCGTGTCGAAATCCTGAAGGCGCTTTATCGCGGCGCCGAGATCCTGATTCTCGACGAGCCGACGGGCGTGTTGACGCCGGCCGAGGCCGACCATCTGTTTCGCATCCTCAGGCAATTGAAAGACCAGGGGAAAACGGTGGTGCTGATCACCCACAAGCTGCGCGAGATCATGGCCATCACCGACAATGTCTCGGTCATGCGCCAGGGCACGATGGTGGCGACGCGCGAGACCAGCAAGACGACAGTCGGCGAACTGGCCGAACTGATGGTTGGGCGGCGCGTGCTGCTGCGGGTCGAAAAGGGCGAGACGGAGGCCGGCGCGGTCAAGCTGGCCGTCAAGAACCTGACGGTGAAAGACCAGCGCGGCGTCACCATGGTCGACGACATCTCCTTCGATATCCACGCCGGCGAGATCGTCGGCATTGCCGGTGTCGCCGGCAACGGCCAGTCCGAACTGCTCGAGGCGATTTCCGGCATCAGGCGCGCGGTTTCCGGCTCGGTGATGCTCGATGGCAAGCCGATCGACCTGACCGGGGCCGCCGATCCCGGCGAGTTGCGCGACCGTGGGCTCGCCCATGTGCCGGAGGACCGCCATCATGTCGGCCTGGTGCTGGCCTTCGAGGAGAACGAGAATTCGATCCTCGGCTACCATGACGACCCGCGCTACCTGAAAGGGCCGTTCCTCAACATCGACGCCATCATGGCTGATGCCAAGGACAAGATCGAGAAATATGACATCCGGCCCGGCAATCCGCGTCTGAAAACGGCGAATTTCTCCGGCGGCAACCAGCAGAAGATCGTGCTGGCGCGAGAAATGGAGCAGGACCCCGGTGTTCTGATCGTCGGCCAGCCGACACGCGGCGTCGATGTCGGCGCCATAGAATTCATCCACAAGCGGCTGATTGCCATGCGCGACCAGGGCAAGGCGGTGCTGGTGGTGTCGGTCGAGCTCGACGAGATCCGTTCGCTGTCCGACCGCATCCTGGTGATGTTTGCCGGGCGCATCGTCGGCGAACGCGGCCCGGAGGCGACCGAAGGCGAGCTTGGTCTGCTGATGGCAGGCGTCGATCGCCAGGAGGCGGCAGAGTGAGCACGCCTTACGCCAAGCTGCCGGCCTGGGCCGATTATGGGCTGATCCCGCTGATCAATCTGTCAGTGGCCTTCATCGTTGCCGGTTTCGTCGTCATGCTGGTCGGCGAAAACCCGTTTCGTGCCGCCGTCATCCTGGTCGAGGGCGCTTTCGGCAAGGGAACCGGCATTGCCTTCACGCTGTTCTATGCCACCACCTTCATCTTCACCGGCCTGTCTGTGGCGGTGGCCGCGCATTGCGGCCTGTTCAACATCGGGACCGAGGGCCAGGCCTATATTGCCGGCCTTGGCGTGGGCGTGGTCTGCCTCGCCTTCGACACTGTGCTGCCGTGGTGGCTGACCTTTCCCCTGGCGATCGTCGCCGGAGCCGCCGTCGGTGCGCTGTGGGCGCTGATCCCGGCCTATCTGCAGGCCAAGCGCGGGTCGCACATCGTCATCACCACCATCATGTTCAACTTCATCGCGGCCTCGATCATGGTCTACCTCCTGGTTGGGCCGTTGAAGCCGGCGGCGTCGCAGGCGCCGCAGACGCGCAACTTCCTCGCCGGCGCCGAACTGCCCAAACTCAACTGGATCATCGAACTGTTCGGCGCCAAGATCCGCTCGGCGCCGTTCAACATCTGCTTCCTGCTGGCGCTGCTCATGGCATTCCTGGTCTGGCTGCTGATCTGGCGCACCAAGCTCGGCTACGAGATGCGCACCTATGGCCACAGCCCGAAAGCGGCGCGCTATGCCGGCATTTCGGAGACCCGCATCATCATTATCGCGATGATGATTTCGGGCGCGCTGGCCGGCATGATGACGCTGAACCCGGTGATGGGCGACCAGCACAATGTGGCGATCGATTTCGTCTCCGGCGCCGGCTTCGTCGGCATTGCCGTGGCGCTGATGGGCCGTCTGCATCCGGTCGGCATCGTGCTGGCGGCGATCCTGTTTGGCATGCTCTACCAGGGCGGCGCCGAACTTGCCTTCGAAATGCCGGCGATTTCCCGCGACATGATCGTCATCATCCAAGGCCTGGTCATCCTGTTTGCCGGTGCGCTGGAGCACATGTTCCGGCCCTACGTCCAGGCGCTGTTCGCCTCGTTCAGTCCAAGGTCGGTCGGCATCGAAGCGGTCAAAGGGAAGGGCGCCTGAGATGGACGTCTTCATCGCCATCGTGCAGATCCTGGACTCGACCATACGCCTGTCGGTGCCGCTGCTGCTCGCTTGCCTCGCCGGCCTCTATTCGGAACGCGCAGGCGTTTTCGACATCGGGCTGGAAGGCAAGATGCTGGTCGGCGCCTTTGCAGGTGCGGCCGCCGCTTCGGTCTTCCATTCGGCCTTCCTCGGTCTCGGCATGGCGATCGTGATGTCGGTCGCCTTTGCCCTGGTGCACGGCTTCGCCTCGATCACCCATCGCGGCAACCAGATCGTCTCCGGTGTGGCCATCAACTTCGTCGCCGCCGGCTCGACCATCATTCTGGGCCAGGCCTGGTTCCAGCAGGGCGGGCGCACGCCGGCGCTGCAGCCGGGCGAGCGTTTCGAGGCCATCACTCTGCCAGGTGCTGCCGCGATCCATGATGTGCCCATCATCGGGCCGATCTATTCCGAGCTGCTCTCGGGCCATTCGATTCTGGTGTATCTCGCTTTCGCTATGGTGCCGTTCACCTGGTGGGTGTTGTTTCGCACCCGCTTCGGCCTGCGCCTGCGCGCCGTCGGCGAGAACCCGGCCGCCGTCGACACCGCCGGCATCTCGGTCGCCTGGCTGCGCTACCGGGCGCTGATCTGCACCGGTGTGCTGACCGGCATTGCCGGCGCCTACCTCTCGATGGTGCAGAATGGCGGCTTCGTGAAGGACATGACCGCGGGCAAGGGCTACATCGCACTGGCGGCGCTGATCTTTGCCAAATGGCGACCGGTGAACGCCATGTTCGCCTGTCTTCTGTTCGGCTTCCTCGACGCGGCGGCGATCCGCCTACAGGGTTCGCCGCTGCCGTTGATCGGCAAGGTGCCGGTGCAGTTCATGCAGGCGCTGCCCTATGTGCTGACCGTGATCCTGCTTGCCGGCTTCATCGGCAAGGCGATCCCGCCGCGCGCCGGCGGCGTGCCTTATGTCAAGGAACGTTGATCCGGGCGCCCAGGAGCACTGTGTCGAACATGCGGCTGGTGCTCGAAAGGCGCCAGGAAAACGCAAATGGCCGGGTTTTGACCACGATCGTCGGAGAGAACGTCTAGATGTCGCATGATCTGTTCGAAGCCGCGCAGGAGGCCATGGCCAAGGCCTACGCGCCCTATTCGAAGTTTCCGGTGGGTGCGGCGTTGCGCACCGAAGACGGCCGTGTCTTCACCGGCGCCAACATCGAGGTCGCGTCCTATCCGGAAGGCTGGTGCGCCGAGACCACGGCGCTCGGCCATTACATCATGGGCGGCGGCGGCAAGATTGTGGAAATCGCCGTCATTGCCTCGCGCATGGCCAAATGCTCGCCCTGTGGCGGCTGCCGGCAAAGGCTGGCGGAATTCTGCCGGCCGGACACAAAGCTCTATCTTTGCGACAACACCGGCGTGGTCGAGACCGTGACCATGGGCGACATGCTGCCCTACGGGTTTCGTGGCGACATTTTGAAGTGAGAGTTGGCTGATATGAAGGAAGCTCTGGACCACCTCGTTGAAAGGCTGGACGGGTTGGCGCCGACAACGGCGATGGTGCTGGGGTCGGGCCTTGGCGGGCTTGTCGACCAGGTCGAAAATGCCGTGCGCATCTCTTATGCCGACCTGCCGGGTTTCCCCCGCAGCGGGGTGACTGGCCATGCCGGCGAGGTGGTCGCGGGGCTTTTCGCCGGCACGCCGGTGCTGATGCTGTCCGGCCGCGCCCATTATTACGAGCACGGCGTTGCTGCGGCGATGCGGCCGGCGCTGGAGGTGCTTGCCGGCATCGGCATCACCAAGCTGATCCTTACCAATGCCGCCGGCTCGGTCGATCCCGACATGCTGCCTGGATCGGTGATGCTGATCACCGACCACATCAATTTCTCCGGCTCCAACCCGCTGATCGGCGAGCCTAGCGACCGCCGCTTCGTCGGCCTGACCGAAGCCTATGATGCCGGCCTGCGCGCGGCGATCGAACGGGCGGCGAAGGCGACAGGGACGGCGCTGCACAAGGGCGTCTATATGTGGTTTTCCGGTCCGTGTTTCGAAACCCCTGCTGAAATCCGCATGGCCCGCGTCATGGGCGCCAAAGCGGTAGGGATGTCGACCGTACCGGAGGTCATTCTCGCCCGCTTCTTTGGGCTTCGCGTAGCCGCCTGTTCGGTGATCACCAATCTCGCCGCCGGGATGACCGGGGCGGAACTGTCGCACCAGGAGACCAAGGACATGGCGCCGATCGGCGGCGCACGGCTGGCGACGATCCTTGCGCATGTGTTCCAGGATGGGTTGCCGGAGCCAAAGGGCACCTGATGCTTCCGCAGGAAATCATCCGCCGCAAGCGCGACGGCCAGAAACTGTCCGCGCAGGAGATTTCGGCCTTTGTCGCCGGCGTCACTTCGGGCAGCGTCTCGGACGGCCAGGTCGGCGCCTTTGCCATGGCGGTGTTCTTCAACGGCATGAACCGCGACGAGGCGGTGGCGCTGACGCTCGCCATGCGCGATTCCGGCGATGTGCTCGACTGGTCGGACCTGCCGGGTCCGGTCACCGACAAACATTCGACCGGCGGCGTCGGCGACAATGTCTCGCTGATGCTGGCGCCGATCGTCGCCGCTTGCGGCGCCTATGTGCCGATGATCTCCGGCAGGGGCCTTGGGCATACCGGCGGCACGCTGGACAAGATGGACGCCATCCCGGGCTATATCAGCCAGCCGGATATCGCGCGCTTCCGCAAGACGGTGCTCGAGACCGGCTGTGCCATCATCGGACAGACCGCCGATCTCGCGCCCGCCGACCGTCGCCTCTATGCGATCCGCGATGTGACCGGAACGGTGGAATCGGTGCCGCTGATCACTGCCTCTATCCTGTCGAAGAAACTCGCGGCCGGCCTGCGGTCGCTGGTGCTCGACGTCAAGGTCGGCAATGGCGCCTTCATGGAGAAGTCGCGCGACGCGACAGCACTGGCCAACAGCCTGGTCGAGATCGCCAACGGCGCCGGCCTGGAGGCCTCGGCGCTGGTCACCGGTATGAACGAGCCGCTGGCGTCGGCGGCCGGCAACGCGGTCGAGGTGCGCAACGCCGTCGATTTCCTCACCGGAAGGTTCCGCGACAAGCGACTGGAGGATGTGACGCTGGCGCTGGCCGCCGAGATGCTGCAATCGGCAGGGCTGGCGTCGTCCAATCAGGACGGTCTCAGGCGCGCGGCCGAGACGCTGGCCGGCGGCCGCGCGGCAGCCGCCTTCGCGCGTATGGTCGCAGCCCTTGGCGGTCCCGCCGATTTCGTCGAGAAGCCGGAAAAATACCTGCCGAAAGCGGCGGTGGAGTTTGCGGTCAAGGCGACAGGCAACGGTTTTGCCACCGCTATTGCCACCCGCGATATCGGCCTTGCCGTGGTCGGGCTCGGTGGCGGGCGCACGCGGCCGGACGACAGGATCGACCATGCGGTCGGCATCACCAGGCTGCTGCCGCTCGGCGCCGAGGTGCGGGCCGGCGAGCCGCTGGCGCTGGTCCACGCCCGCACGCAAGTGGAGGCCGAAGCGGCCGCAGCCGCCGTGCTTTCGGCCTATACGATCGGGGCGTCGAAACCAGCCGCCGACAAGACTGTCATCCGGCGCGTGCTGCCGCGCGGGTAGCGGAACGCGCTACTGCACCAGCAACAGTGTGCCGTTTTCGACCTGGTATTTTGCCAGCCGCTGCAAAAAGCTCATGCCAATGAGGTTGGTGCGCAGAGCCTTGTCGTCGAGCACTACCGCCTGGACGTTGTCGACGCTGATCTTGCCGATCTGCAGGCGATCGATGTTGACCACGGCGGCCCTGATCGCGCCATTGGCGGTGTTGACCTGCTGGTTGAAGTCCGACGGGTTGAGCGAGATGCCGATGCGGCGCGCCGTCGAGGTGTTGATGGCGACCAAAGTGGCGCCGGTGTCGATCATGCCGTCGACCTGGCGGCCGTTGAGCTTGAAGGCGGAGGTGAAATGGCCGCGCTCGTCAGCCGCCACCAATACTTTGCGCCCAGTGGGCAGCGGTGCGGCCGGCTTGCCGGGAACCGAGGCCATGTTCAGTTCGGGCTGAGGCTGCGCGGACGGCTTGCCGGCGACGGTCGACTTCAACAGGTTGTCGAGAATCTGCGGATTCGACTGATAGACGATCGGGATCGATGCCGACGTTCCGGCGAACACGCCCAGAATGACAAGCTTGCGCAGCATGAATGGACCTTCGTGAAGGCCCATTCTTGCCCACGTATGGTGTGTGCCGCTTTAACGCCAACCCGAAACCGCGGCTTTGCGTAAACGGGCGGTAAACGACTGGATGTCAGCTGGCCTTGCCAGCCGCCGTCATTTGGTTCCGTACATGCGGTCGCCGGCATCGCCGAGGCCGGGCATGATGTAGCCCTTCTCGTTGAGCTGGCGGTCGATGGAAGCGGTGAACACGGGAACATCCGGATGCGCCTTGGTGAAGCGCTCGATGCCTTCTGGCGCCGCCAGCAGGCAAAGGAAACGGATGTTGGTGGCGCCGCGCTCCTTCAGCTTGTCGATGGCCGCGATGGCCGAGTTCGCGGTCGCCAGCATCGGATCGACGACGATCACCAGCCGGTCGGCGAGATCGCTCGGCGCCTTGAAGAAATATTCCACCGCCTCCAGCGTTTCGTGATCGCGGTAGAGGCCGACATGCGCGACGCGGGCCGCCGGGACCAGGTCGAGCAGGCCTTCGAGCAGGCCATTGCCGGCGCGCAGCACCGAGGCGAAGACCAGCTTCTTGCCCTCCAGCGTCGGCGCTTCCATGGTTTCCATCGGCGTTTCGATGGTCGTCGTCGTCAGTTCGAGGTTGCGGGTGACCTCGTAGCCGAGCAGGAGCGAGATCTCGCGCAGCAGCCGCCGGAAACCGGCGGTCGACGTCTCCTTCTTGCGCATGATGGTGAGCTTGTGCTGGACAAGCGGGTGGTCGACGACGGTGACGCCCTGCATGGGTTGCTCCAGTGAATGGTGAATAGTGAATAGTGAATAGTGAGCAGGTTTGCGAGTCCCGATGGATCGATCATTGCGGTTGACAGGCCGAAGAGCCGGCAAACCATTCACCATTCACCATTCACCATTCACCATTCACCATTCACCATTCACCATTCACCATTCACCTCTTCGCATCGAGCCGGGCAAGCAGCGCGCTTTTCGTCTTCCTGTCGACGAAAGCCGCCTCGATCGCGGTTCGGGTGATGGCGGCCAGCGCCTTTTCGTTCATGGCGAAATGCTCGGCGGCGATGTCGTATTCGCGCTTCAGCGAAGTCCAGAAATAGGGCGGGTCGTCAGAATTCAGCGTCACCTTGCAGCCGGCTGCCTGCAGCGCAGGGAAAGGGTGATCGGCGAAACTGTCGTAGACCTTGAGCGCGATGTTGGAGCCGGGGCAGCATTCCAGCACGATGCCCTCATCGGCGATGCGCCGCACCAGATCGGGGTTTTCGATGGCGCGCACGCCATGGCCGATGCGCGACGGGCGGATATGGTCGAGTGCGGCCTGCACCGTCTCCCATCCGGTCAGCTCGCCGGCATGGATGGTGATGCCGAGGCCGGCTTCGCGGGCGATCTCGAAGGCCCTGACATAATCCTCCATCTCGCCCATGCGCTCGTCGCCGGCGACGCCGAAGCCGGTGACCAGCGGATTTCCGCAGCGCGCCGCAAAGCGCGCCGCCTGCTCGATCGACTCGACGCCGACATGGCGTACGCCGGTGACGATCATGCGGCCCTCGATGCCGGTCTTGGCTTTGGCGCGCAGCATGCCTTCGCCGAGCGCATCGGTATAGGCCTTGGGCGACAGGCCGGCCCTGACGGCATGGTCGGGCGAGGTGAAGACCTCGGAATAGATGGCGCCGTCGCGGGCAAGGCTGGTCAGATAATGGTCGGCGAGGCGGGCATAATCCTCCTCGGTGCGGAACAGGTCGGCGGAAAAATCATAAGCCGCCAGGAACGAGGTGAAATCATGCCAGACGAAGGAGCCGTTCTGGATATAAAGCGAGGTGTCCTTGCCGAATTTCTGCGCCTGACGGATGACGAGTTCGGGCGCCGCTGCCCCCTCGATGTGGCAGTGCAGTTCTGCTTTCAAAGGCATGCAGTTATCCCGTCTCATCAGTCCAGGCCGTAAAGCCCACCACCTGGAAGCGCGGCCGAACACCGCGCCTTAAACAATAGCGCCCGCACCATCGATCGGCTATGGTCCCGCCGGTTTTATGACGGATCAAAATAATGTCAGTTGAGAGAACCACGGCCGCGGGCGGCATGGAAACCTCCTATGGTTTCAAGAAGGTAGGGCCAGGCGACAAGCAGCCTCTGGTCAACGATGTTTTCCACAAGGTGGCGAACCGCTACGACCTGATGAACGACCTGATGTCGGCCGGGCTGCACCGGCTGTGGAAGGATGCCATGGTGACATGGCTCAATCCGCCGAAACGTCCGGGCTGGAAAGTGCTTGACGTGGCGGGCGGCACCGGCGACATCGCCTTCCGCATTGTAGACGCCAGCCATGGCAACACGCATGCCACGGTGCTCGACATCAACGGCTCGATGCTCAGCGTCGGCCGTGACCGCGCGGAGAAAAAGCGCCTGTCCGGCAACACCGATTTCGTCGAGGCCAATGCCGAGGAACTGCCTTTCACCGATAGCACCTTTGACGCCTACACCATCGCATTCGGCATCCGCAACGTGCCGCGCATCGATGTCGCGCTGACGGAAGCCTTTCGCGTGCTGAAGCCCGGCGGACGGTTCCTGTGCCTGGAGTTTTCCGAGGTCGAGATGCCGCTGCTGGACAAGGTCTACGAAGCCTGGTCGTTCAACGCCATTCCGCAGATCGGCAAGATGGTGACGGGCGAGGGCGAACCCTATTCCTACCTGGTCGAATCGATCCGCAAATTTCCCAATCAGCAGAACTTTGCTGCCATGATCACCCGCGCGGGCTTCGAGCGCGTGTCGTTCCGCAACTATTCCGGCGGCATTGCCGCCCTGCATTCGGGCTGGAAGCTTTGAGGCACCACAGTTTGCAGCAGCAGGGTAGGCGATGAGCAGCGTCGGCGCCGCCTTTCGGCTCGCACGGGCCGGCTGGGTGCTGGTTCGCGAAGGCGTGATCGCAGCATTGCCTGGCGACGAACTCGGCGGCCTGCCGAAATTCGGCTGGCGCATGGCCCGGCTCTTCACCCGCCGCCGCGCGCTCGCTTATGAGCGCAGCGACCGGCTGGCCAAGGCGGTGGTCCGGCTCGGACCCTCCTACGTCAAGCTCGGCCAGTTCCTGGCGACGCGGCCTGATGTCGTCGGCAACGACATGGCGCTCGACCTCGCCATGCTGCAGGACAAGATGCACACTTTTTCGCAGGCGGAAGCGGTGGCGGCGATCGAGGGCTCGCTCGGGCGCAAGATCGGCGAACTCTATACGCAGTTCGGCGGGCCGGTCGCGGCGGCCTCCATCGCCCAGGTTCATCCCGCGCAAGCCATGCATGACGGTGTCGATACCAAGGTGGCGGTGAAGGTGATCCGGCCTGGCGTGCGCCGCCGCTTCTTCCAGGATCTCGAAAGCTATTTCCTCGCCGCTCGGCTGCAGGAGAAATACATCCCGTCGTCGCGCCGGCTGCGGCCGGTCGAGGTGACCGAGACGCTGGCGCAGACCACCAAGATCGAGATGGATCTTCGCCTCGAGGCGGCCGCACTTTCGGAACTGGGCGAAAACACCAAGGACGATCCGGGCTTCCGCGTGCCGTCGGTCGACTGGGAGCGCACCGGGCGCGATGTGCTGACCATGGAATGGGTCGACGGCGTCAAGATGAACGACATCGCCGGCCTCGCGGCGGCGGGGCACGATCTGAAGGCGATCGCCACCAACCTGATCCAGTCGTTCCTGCGTCACACGCTCCGCGACGGCTTCTTCCATGCCGACATGCATCCAGGCAATCTGTTCGTCGAGGCCAATGGCAATATCGTCGCCGTCGATCTCGGCATTGCCGGACGGCTCGGCAAGAAGGAGCGCCGGTTCCTCGCCGAAATCCTCTACGGCTTCATCACGCGCGACTATCTGCGCGTCGCCGAGGTGCATTTCGAGGCCGGCTACGTGCCGCGTCAGCACAATGTCGCGGCTTTCGCGCAGGCCATTCGCGCGATCGGCGAGCCGATCCATGGCCAGCCGGCTGAAACCATCTCGATGGCGAAGCTTCTGACGCTGCTCTTCGAGGTCACCGAACTGTTCGATATGGCCACGCGGTCGGAACTGATCCTGTTGCAGAAGACCATGGTGGTGGTCGAAGGCGTCGCGCGCACGCTCGACCCGGCCTTCAACATGTGGAAGACGGCCGAGCCGGTGGTCGGCCAGTGGATCGCCGGCAATCTCGGGCCGAGCGGCCTGCTGATGGACGCGCGCGACGGCGCCAAGGCGCTGCTGGCGCTGGCCCGCCAGGCGCCCGATCTTGCCGCTCGCACCGAGCGGCTGTCACGCGAGATCGATTTTATGGCGGAGCACGGCCTGCGCTTCGACGAGGCGACATCGCGCGCCATCGGCAAGGCCGAAGCCCGTTACACCCGCTCGGGCCGGCTGGCGCTGTGGGTGATCGCGCTGACGCTGGTTTACATCGCGTGGAAGCTGCTCTGATCGCTTGCAACGCTAGCAACGGTGGTGCTAGCGTTGCAGTCGCGCCATTGATGTCGCGGAGCAAGTCATGGGCACCATTACTGTCCGCAATCTAGCTGACGACGTGAAGCAGAAATTGCGTGAGCGCGCTGCGGCGCGCGGGGTGTCGATGGAGGAAGAGGCGCGTGATGCGCTTGCCAAAAGCGTGCTGTCGGCGGAAGCCGGCATGCCCGAGAGCGAAACCCTCTATGCAACAATCCGCCGCTTGGTTGAGCCTCATGGAGGTTTTGACATCGATCTGCCCGAGCGAGGTCAATCCACAAAAACGCACAAAACCCTCGACGGCAAGCGCATCCTGCTGATCATCGGCGGCGGCATCGCCGCCTACAAGGCGCTGGACCTGATCCGCCGGCTGCGCGAGCGCGGTGCGGCGGTGCGCGTCGTGATGACATCGGCGGCGCAGGAGTTCGTCACCACGCTTTCGGTCGGCGCGCTTTCGGCCGACCATGTCTTCAGCGAATTGTTCGACCGCAATGACGAGCACGATGTCGGCCATATCCGCCTGTCGCGCGAGGCCGACCTTCTGGTAGTGGCGCCGGCCACTGCCGATCTGATGGCCAAGCTCGCCAACGGCCATGCCAACGATCTGGCCTCGACGGTGCTGCTCGCCACCGACAAGAAGGTGCTGATGGCGCCGGCGATGAACCCGAAAATGTGGTCGCATGCCGCGACGAGCCGCAACCGGGCGACGCTCGCCAAGGATGGCATCGCCTTCGTCGGCCCGGCCAAGGGCGAGATGGCGGAAAGCAACGAGGCGGGCGAGGGCCGCATGGCCGAGCCGCTGGAGATCGTGGCAGTGATCGAGGCACTGCTCGACAGCAGGCCGAAGCCGCTGGCCGGCCGCAGGATCATCGTCACCTCGGGGCCGACGCATGAGCCGATCGACCCGGTGCGCTACATCGCCAACCGCTCTTCGGGCAAGCAGGGCCATGCGATTGCGGCAGCGCTGGCAAGACTGGGCGCGGATGTACGCCTGGTCTCCGGTCCGGTTGGCATTGCCGATCCGGCCGGCGTTGTGACGACGCATGTGGAGACCGCGGCCGAGATGAAAGCGGCCGTCGAACAGTTGTTGCCGGCGGACGCCGCGGTCTTCGTAGCTGCCGTCGCCGACTGGCGCACCGCTGGCACGGCCGGCGAGAAGATCAAGAAGGTGGCGGGCCAAGGCCCACCGGCGCTGCAAATGGTCGAAAACCCCGACATTCTCGCCAGCGTCGGTCATCACGGGCAACGCCCGGGGCTGGTTGTCGGCTTCGCCGCCGAGACGCAGGACCTGATTGCCAATGCCGAGGCCAAGCTGAAGAAGAAGGGCGCCGATTTCATTGTCGCCAACGATGTCTCGCATGAAAGCGGCGTCGGCCCCACCGGCGTCATGGGCGGCGACCGCAACAAGGTGCGCATCGTCTCGAAGGACGGCGTCGAGGAATGGCCTGAGATGGGCAAGGACGAGGTGGCGGCGCGGCTCGCCGCGCTCATCGCCGAGCGTTTGCAAGCCTGAGCGGCCGCCGGTTCCGCAATCGGGCAGGCCATGGTCTTGCAGGCAGCCTTGTGGCCGAGGGCATTTGACGCCGACAGCGCCGGCGGAATGCTGTCGCCAAATTCTCGATCCGCCGTGCCCTCAGCCTGTCGCCAATTGCGGCCGGCGTGCCGCCAAAGCCATCTTCAACGCCGCCAGGCAACCGACAATGCCAAGTGGCACGAAGGCCAGGTACAGCCAGCCGGCGACGTGCGCTGCTGCCTCGCGGTTCAGCCCGTCCGAAAAGCCGCTGGCATTGGCGATGATGCCGGCCATGGCGGCGCCCACGGCGTAGCCGATGCGCTGCATGGTCGGCACGGCGGCCGAGGCGATCGTCTGCTCGCCGTCGCGGGCCGAGGCAACGATGATGCGGGTCAGGAAGGGCCATGACACGCCGAAGCCACCGCCTTGCAACAAAGCGCAGAGCAGGATCACCGGGATCGAGCCGGCGGGGATGGCATAGGCGAAACCGGCGAGGCCGGCTGCAATCATCAGCGCGCCGATGACGAGGATCTGCCGTTCGCGCTGCAGCGGCGCATTGGCGACGGCGATCGACAGGATTGACCAGGCGATCGATTCGGCGGCGATGATGTAGCCTGTGGTCAGGATCTGGATGCCGTGCAGCGTGGTAAGCAGAAGCGGCCCGTAGATGGAAAAAGAGACTGTCGCCACCGAGAAGGCGGCAACCATGCTCATGCCGCTGCCGACCGGCGAGCGCCATGAGAACAGGCCCGACGGGAACAGTCGCGATTGCGGCTTCATGGCGTCGACGAAAACGAACAGCGCCAGGCCGGCGAGGCCGAGGACCAGCAGCAGCGACGATCGAAGCAAGGCGACGTCGACGCCTGCGGTGGCGATCAGCACGACGGCGATGGCGAGGCAGCCAAGTGCTGCAAAGGGGAAGGGCGGCGAGGTGCCGGCGGCGGCTTGCGGCTTCGTCGCTTCCGGCGTGTTCAGGACGATGAAGCTTGCCGATGCCATGGCGATGCCACCCAGCACGAAGACGCCGAAGGCCCAGCGCCAGGACAGGAGTTCGACCATGATCGCGCCGAGCATCGGGCCGCTGAAGGCGGCGACGCCCCAGATCGCCGACATGATGCCGAACAGCTGTGGCCAGATGCTGCGGTTAAACAGCCGCTCGACCGAGACGAAGGCCAGCGACACCAGCGCACCGCCGCCGAGACCCTCGACCAGACGGCCGCCAAGAAACACCGGCATGGACGGCGCGGTGGCGCAGATCAGTGCGCCCACGGCATAGAGCAGGGCGGCGACCGTGACGTTGGAGCGTAGAGCGACATAGCTGACCAGCCGCCCGGCCGCTGCGCCGGCGACAATGGCGCCGAGCTCGTAGACGGCCAGCGACCAGCCGACGAACTGCACACCGGCGAGGTCCCCGACCATGGCCGGCATGACCGTCGCCACCATCGTCTCGTTGGTGGCGTGCAGCAGGATGCCGAGGCTGATGAAGCAGAAGCGCGCGAGGTCGCCGCTTGCCCACAATGCCTGCCAGTCGACCTTGTTGCTGGTGATTTCAGTCATTCTTTTACCCTGCCTTTGCATATCTCGATGCCGGCGCATGGCGCCAGAAGCCAGTCGGGCTTACCAGCGGGGCCATGCGCGCTGTTTCAGTCAGGCGAGTTGTAAAACCTCAAGCGCAGTTGAGCTCAAGTGGCTTTTTGTCGAAGTGCAGACGGGCGAGATTGGCCGGAAGCCTCTCCGCTTGATGCGCTGGTCAGTTCTCAATGCTGCGCAGCTGAAACTGGCTGACGCCGATGGCAATGTTGATACCGGTCTGCGTCTGCAGGCTGAGCGGCTGCAGAGTGAAGGCCTGCGAGGAGCCGCCGACCAGGAGATTGGCGCCGGCGCCGACCGCCGCGGTCACTTCGGCGCTGGCGCCGATATAGTCGCCGGCCAACGCGCCGGGCGCATAGATGTTCCTCAGCGGCGTCAGCACCAGCCATTGCATGACGGTCTGCTTGGTGGTGCCGATGTCGAGCCCGTATTTGTTGACGGCGCCGAAATAGGCTTCCGGCGAAAAGCTCTTGTCGGCCGGCGTGAAGGTGCAGCTCAGATCCTTGCTGGAGCCGAAGATGAAGCCGGTGCCGCCGCCGATGGCGCAATCGAGCACACCGAGTTCGATACCCTGGCCTTGCGCTTGGGCCTGGGCGGTACAGATGATGGTGATAGCGGCGGCGATGGCTGGTTTCAGCACGGCGGATCCCCCAAAAAGCATGCGGCGCGAAACAGTAACCTGTTCCGCGCCGCGCGTAGAGGGATCAGTCGATCCTTATTTGCCGATGCTTATTTGAACGAGTGGATCAGCTCCAGGGAGGTCACGGCGACCGCTACATTGACGCCGGTCTGCGCCTGGACGCTGAGCGGCTCCAGCACAAAGGCGCCGTCCAGCCCGCCGACCAGCAGATTGGCGCCGCCGCCGGTCACCACGCTCGCCTCGGCGTTGACGCCGTAATAATGGCCGGCAAGGTCGCCCTCGTCATGGCCGCGGGTGGCGGCCAGAACCGCCCACACCAGCTGGCCCTGATGCGTCTGGCCGAGATCGACGCCGAGCTTGGAGATCATCCCCGTGTATTTCTCGGACGGCCCATGGTGATAAGGACGGAACGTGCAGTCGACGCCCTTGTTCGACGTGATGACGTAACCGACGCCGCCGTCGATGGTGCAATCGAGCGTGCCGAGCTGAAGCTTGCCGGCGCTGGCGGGAACGGCAAGCAGCGTCGTGGCAAGTGCCGCGGCACAGATGATTTTCTTGATCATGGGTCAGTCCTTTCGAAAAATGCCTTCAACAACGGTTGAATGGCCCGGAGCGTTCCGCTGAAAACTTGGCGCGATCAAGGCAGGGGTTAACGCTTTGCCCCCGGTGGTTAAGATTGGGTGATAGTGGGGTTTTCTGGATACGCATCCCTAGCGGAAGCGCTCTGCGCTTTCCCGGGGAGAAACCGCTCACGCGGGGCACTGCATCAGGAATGGAACGTTGTTATAAAAGGCCGCGGATGGCGGCGCGCCGGCTGCATCTCAGCCGGCGGTGGCGCCCGATGTGCGCGACAGGCCGTCCTTGGCCGGCTGGTAGGTCGGGTCGAGATGGACGGCTTCGCGGTAGGCCTTCGAGGCCTTGACCTTGTCGCCGCGGCGCTCGTAGATCAGCGCCTGGTTGGACCAGGCTTCGGCGTTCTTGCCGTCGAGCTTGATGGCCATGTTGAAGTCGGAGAAGGCGTTGTCCTCGTCATTCATGGCGAGATAGGAGAGGCCGCGGCCGTTGTAGGGTTCGGCGGCGTCCGGCGCCAGCGAGATGGCGGTCGAGAAATCCTCGATGGCAAACTTGTGCTGGCCCTGGCTTTGATAGATCAGGCCGCGATTGTGGTAGGCGCGGGCATCCGTGGTATCGAGCTGGATCGCCTTCTGGAAATCGTTGAAGGCCTGCTGGGTCTGGCCTGCCTTGCGATAAAGGTTGCCGCGGCCGATATAGGCGGCGTCATAATTTGCATTGATCTGGATCGAGCGGTTGTAGTCGGCAAGGGCGGCCGCCTGGTTGCCGAGGAAGCGCTGGATCAGCGCCCGGTTCGAATAGGCTTGGTAGAAATTCGGGTTGAGCTGGATGGCGGTGTCGAAATCTTTCAGCGCCGCCTGATACTGGCCGCCACGGCCATAGGCCGAGCCGCGCACATTGTAGCCTTCCGGATCCTGCGGATTGCGCTGGATCACCGCCGACAGCGAGGAGATGTTCTCGCTCGAGCCTTGCGCCTTGTCGATGTTGTTGAATTCGCCGGTCGGAACGCTCTGGCAACCGGCCAGCACCAGGCCGGACATCAGGGCTGCCGCCAGGGCCAAACCGCGCATTGTGGTTCTGCGCTCTACGCCGATTGCGTTCATGTCAGCCCTGTCCTCACTTCAGCCTCGCCGTCCAGGTCCCCCTCCGGGCCGGGTCACAGATTGTCGTAACAAAATCTAGAACGCCGTTTGCGCGTTCAAGGGAACGGCCTCCAACAGAATGGCGGCGCTCCAAACAAAAAGGTGGCGGCGATTCCGCATCGCGCCACCTCAGAGTATCCTTCGAAAAGGACGAAAAATTGGCGTCAGAACCGCGGCGGACGCGGAGCACCACCAGGACCACCGGCGGCGCCGGCAGCAACCGGGCGCGGCGTCATCGGCAGCAGGCCTTCGCGCTGGGCGCGCTTGCGCGCCAGCTTGCGGGCGCGGCGAACGGCTTCGGCCTTTTCACGGGCGCGCTTCTCGGAAGGCTTCTCGTAATGGCCGCGCATCTTCATTTCGCGGAAAATGCCTTCGCGCTGCATCTTCTTCTTGAGAGCGCGAAGCGCCTGATCAACGTTATTGTCGCGGACGAGTACCTGCACGGGCAATCCTGTCTTTCGGGTTTGATATCAACAGGCAAGTGACCATAGCCACATGCCTCCGCGGCGCTTTACACCACGAATTGTGGCGGCTGATAGCAGAATCAGGCCGCGCTGTCCACACTGGAAATGAAGGACAACCGCCAATTTGCCACGGCAGCCCCGAGATAGGGCGCCAACTAGGCGCTGGCCAGATGGAGCCGTGCGAAATCCTCGAAGAATTCGCCGTAATCGCAGGTAATTTCCTCGCCGGCTGATATATCTCGAGTGGCGGTGGCGCCGCCATATTGCGAAAAATCCGTGTTCGGCCGCTCGGCGTGGTTCATGAAGCGGCCATTATCGACTTCATAGACCATGAAGCCGGGACGGTCGGGGCTCGGATAGGCATAGCGGTCGAGCAATTCCTTGAGGTGCGGCGGCGCCGCCTCGTATTTGTCCATCGGGATCAGCCGGTCGAAATCCGGATCGAGCCGCCATATCGAGGCGCCCTTCCTGATCGGCTCGGCGGCGAACACGCCGACGCCTTCGATTGCGCTCTGGGCGACATAGGTCCTGATCAGCAGCATGTCCGTCCTCCTCACCCGAAACCGAATCGCCAAATCGCGTGGAAAAAGCAAGTCCGGTTTCGGGTTCTATGGCTGATCGGCGCGGGCGATGACCCGCGAAATGCTTCACGTCCGGGTGATCGAGACGCCGCCATCGGCAAACAGCGCCGATCCTGTGGTGAAGCTCGACGCATCCGATGCCAGGAAGAGCGCAGCGCGGGCGATCTCTTCAGGCACAGCGACACGTTTCAAGGCATGCAGGTTTTCCACGAAAGCGCGTGATTCCGGCGTCTTGAATGTTGCCGACGGCGTGTCGGTGCCACCCGGCATCAGCGCGTTGACCCGCACGCCCCTGGGGCCGTATTCGGCGGCCAGCACCTGCGTCAGGCCGATCAGTCCGGCCTTGCTCGCGGCATAGCTGGTCATGCCCGGCATGCCGACTGTGTGACCGACGAAGGTCGAGGTGAAGATCAGCGATCCGCCGCCACGTTCGACCATCGCCGGCACCTGGTATTTCGCGCCGAGAAAGGCGCTGGTCAGATTGGCGTCGAGCGTCTCGCGCCATCCGTCCAGCGACAGTTCCGAAATCGGACCCATCGTTCCGACGGAGCCGACATTGTTGAAGGCGATATCGAGCCCGCCGAATTTTTCGACGGCGAGATCGACGAGGGCTTTTGCATAGACTTCGTCGCGGACATCGCCGGCAAGCGCGACTGCCGTGCCGTCGGCATTCTCGATTTCGACGACCAGCGCATCGAGTTCGGCCTGGCGGCGGGCGGCGATGACGACCCTGGCACCTTCTTCGGCGAAGAGTTTTGCGGTGGCGCGGCCGATGCCGGAACTGGCGCCGGTGACGATCGCTATTTTATTGGTGAGTACGAACATTTTTTACATCCTTTCATCGCGCCGGCTGTGCCGGCAACCGGGATGTTGATCGCAGTTCGGGACGGTGCTAGCCACCCGATACGTGCTCGACTTGCTGAATGGCTTCGCAGCGGCACAAGCGCCGCGCGCCGGACTATTGCTTCAGCAGCCAGCCGAGGCGATCGAGCGAAAATGCGTAGCTGATGGCGATGAGCAGCGTGATGACAAGGCCCGTAGTCGTGTGACCGGCGGCATAGAATCCGGCTGCACCGCCAAACAGGATGGCCAGTTCAAGCACCAGCCTGACTGCGCCTGGTACAGGAACCGGCGCGCGTCCGGACCGGCTCGGATCGCCGCGCACCGCGAAGGTTCCCCACAGCGCAGCTGCAATGAACGGCAAGGCCAAGGCGAAGAGCCAGCGCCACCATCCGCCGGAGAGGCTCCAGCCGGCAAAGCCGAGGCCAAGCAAGGCGGCAAGTTCCAGCAGGAAACGCAAGGTCAGATTCCACCAGGCGTTGCCCATATTCGTCCTCCAGAGTCTCGCGATCGCCAGTGTGTCCGAACGCAGCCATGCCTGCCAGCCCGGGCAGGTCTTTTCCACCGCGGCGCAAAACGGCAAGCGCCGTCGCAAACAGCGCAAGGGTGGAAGCGCCGTTTCGCTAGTGATACACCTCGCGCGCCGGGGCTGCGTAAATACCCCACCGCCATTTGCGAGGCTGGAACGTTGAAAAAATATTCGGTATTCGCCATCGCCCGCGAGGCCATGCGCGGCCACAAGGGCTGGGAGGAACAATGGTCCTCGCCGGAACCGAAGAAGGAATATGACGTCATCATCGTCGGCGCCGGCGGTCATGGCCTGGCCACCGCCTACTATCTCGCCACCGTTCACGGCATCACCAATGTCGCGGTGCTGGAAAAGGGCTGGCTCGGCGGCGGCAACACCGGGCGCAACACCACCATCATCCGCTCCAACTATCTCTATGACGAGAGCGCCGGCATTTACGACCACGCGCTGAAGCTGTGGGATGGGCTCTCCCAGGAGCTCAACTACAACGTCATGTATTCGGCGCGCGGCGTCATGATGCTGGCGCACAATGTGCACGACATCCAGGTGCTGAAGCGCCATGTACACGCCAATCGCCTCAACGGCATCGACAATGAATGGCTGACGCCTGAGCAGGCGAAGGAATTCTGCCCGCCGCTCAACATTTCCAGGCAGGCGCGCTATCCCGTCGTCGGCGCCGCCTTGCAGCGGCGAGGCGGCACGGCGCGCCACGATGCGGTGGCCTGGGGCTATGCGCGCGGCGCTTCGGCGCGCGGCGTCCACATCATCCAGAATTGCGAGGTCACCGGCGTCAAGCGGGCGGCCAATGGCGCGGTCATGGGCGTCGACACGACGCGCGGCTTCATCGGCGCCAAGAAGGTCGGTGTGGTGGCTGCAGGCCATTCCTCGGTGATCATGAACATGGCCGGCGTGCGCATGCCGCTGGAAAGCTATCCGCTGCAGGCGCTGGTGTCGGAGCCGGTCAAGCCGGTGGTGCCTTGCGTGGTGATGTCGAACACGGTGCACGCCTACATCTCGCAGTCCGACAAGGGCGAACTGGTGATCGGCGCCGGTACCGACCAGTATGTCTCCTATTCGCAGACCGGCGGCCTGCACATTTTGCAGCATACGCTGGACGCCATCTGCGAGATGTTCCCGATCTTCACCCGCATGAAGATGCTGCGCTCGTGGGGCGGCATCGTCGACGTGACGCCCGACCGTTCGCCGATCCTGGCCAAGACGCCGGTATCAGGCCTCTATGTCAATTGCGGCTGGGGCACGGGCGGCTTCAAGGCAACGCCCGGCTCAGGCCATGTCTTTGCCCACACGATTGCCAAGGACGATCCGCATCCGATCAACGCGCCCTTCACCATCGAGCGCTTCCGCACCGGGCGCCTCATCGACGAGGCAGCAGCGGCGGCGGTGGCGCACTGATGATGGTGGAACTGGCTGTAGCGGTGCCGCTGGTGCTGGCGGGGGAGCAGGACCTGTTCCATCTTCCGTCACCGGACGAGGTGCGGACGCAGCCGATCAGCCGCGCCGGCAACGAAGCCAATTGGCCGTTTTCGATCGACGCCGGCATTCTGGCATGCGTGTGGAGTGGTGGCCAGAAGGTGGTCATCTTCATGGAGAACAGGCCCTTCGATCTGGGCGAGGACGACACATTCGAGCCACGTAGCGTCATCGTGACGACCGATCCGTTTCAGCTCACGATCGGCAACATGGCGTATCGCGAGCTGTTTCGCCCCGCCGCAAGTGTAGAGGAGCGCATTCGGCTCGTCGCGCCTTTTGCGGCGATGGGCCAGAGGCTTTGCAACCAACCGGCCGGCGCGCATGTCGGCCACGGCGAATTGTAGGAACGAACGATAATGCTTCTCATCCGCTGCCCCTATTGCGAGGAAGAGCGCCCGGAGCTCGAGTTCCGTAACGCCGGCGAGGCGCATATTGCGCGCTCGGCCAACATGGCGGGCGAGAGCGACGACGATTTTGAAAAGTTCTTCTTCATCCGCTCGAACCCCAAGGGCATCATCTATGAGCGCTGGCGCCACATCCATGGCTGCGCACGCTTCTTCAATGCGGTGCGCGACACCATCACCGACAAGTTCGTCATGACTTACAAAGCCGGCGAGCCGAAGCCGTCCAAGCTGCCCAAAAACTCCAACGAAGTGGCATCCAAATGAGCGGCGCGTTCCGCATTCAAAGCGCCGGCCGTCTCAGCCAGGCCAAGACCGCGCGGTTCTCTTTCGACGGCCAGTCTTACACCGGCATCGAAGGCGACACGCTGGCCTCGGCGCTGCTTGCCAATGGCGTGCATCTGGTGGGACGTTCGTTCAAGTATCACCGTCCGCGCGGCTTCCTGTCGGCCGGAGCGGAAGAGCCCAACGCGCTAGTCGAGGTCAAGCGCGACGCGGCACGCAAGGCGCCCAACATCCGCGCCACGGTGCAGGAGCTCTATGACGGGCTCGTCGCCAACTCGCAAAACCGCTGGCCGTCGCTCGCCTTTGACGTCGGCGCGGTCAACGACATTGCATCGCCGCTATTTTCGGCCGGCTTCTACTACAAGACCTTCATGTGGCCGAAGGCAGCCTGGAAGAGCCTCTACGAGCCGAAGATCCGCGCCGCGGCCGGCCTCGGCCTTTCGCCTGACAAGCCAGATCCCGACCATTATTCGTCGCGCTATGCGCATTGCGACGTACTGGTGCTGGGCGGCGGTGCGGCCGGCATTGCGGCAGCGCTCGCCGCTGCCGAAACCGGCGCGCGTGTCATCCTCGCCGATGAACAGGCCAGCTTCGGCGGCAGCCTGCGCTTCGAGAGCGGGGCGAAGATCGACGGCCAGGACGGTTATGCCTGGGCGCAAGGCGCGGTGGCCAAGCTCACCGCCATGGACAATGTCCGCGTTTTGTCGCGCACGACGGCGTTCGGCTACTACGCGCAGAATTTCGTCGGCCTGGTCGAGCGCGTCAGCGACCATCTGCAGAACCCCGGCCGCGATCTGCCGCGCGAAAGGCTGTGGCAGGTACGCGCCAAGCGCGTGGTGCTGGCGACCGGCGCCATCGAACGCCACATGGTGTTTGCCGACAATGACCGGCCCGGCATCATGCTGGCCTCGGCGGCGCGCATCTATCTCAACCAGTACGGTGTCGCGGTCGGCAAAAATGTCGGCCTCTACACCGCCAATGACTCGGCGTACTCCGCCGCGATCGACCTGAAGAAGGCCGGCGTCAACGTGGCGGCGATCATCGACCTGCGCGACCATCCGACCGGACCTGTGATCGACGAGGCGAGGGCGCTCGGGATCGAGGTCAATTTCGGCCGCGCGGTGATCCGCGCCGGCGGCAAGTTGCGCGTGACCTCGATGACGGTGCAGCCGAAAAATGGCGGCGGCGAGCGCACCATTCCGGTCGACGCCATCCTGATGTCGGCCGGCTGGACGCCGTCGGTGCATCTGTTCTCGCAGTCGCGCGGCAAGGTCGCCTTCAATGACGAGACCAAGCGCTTCGTGCCGGGCATCTATGCGCAGGACTGCGTTTCGGTCGGCGCCTGCAACGGCACGGATGGGCTCTCGGCGTCGATCGATGAGGCCTATGCGGCCGGCGCCAAGGCGGCGAAGGATGCGGGCGGCAAAGTGGCCAAGGGCGTTAAGCCGAAGGTCGACGCGTCGGAAAGCTGGTCGCGCGGCATGCTGGGCGCGGCGCCCGGCGCCGGGCCGGACAAGACGGTCAAGGCCTTCGTCGATTTCCAGAACGACGTCACCGCCAAGGACATCCGCCAGGCGGTGCATGAAGGCATGCGCTCGATCGAGCACGTCAAGCGCTTCACCACCAACGGCATGGCGACCGACCAGGGCAAGACGTCCAACATGCACGGCCTGGCGATTGCCGCCGAGACGCTTGGCAAGCCGATCCCCGAGGTCGGGCTGACCACGTTCCGCGCGCCCTATACGCCTGTCACTTTCGGCGCGATCGTCAGCCATTCGCGCGGTCCGCTGTTCGACCCGACACGGAAGACCGCGATGCATCCCTGGGCCGAAGCGCAAGGCGCCGTGTTCGAGGATGTCGGCCAGTGGAAGCGCGCCTGGTATTTCCCCAAACCCGGCGAGGACATGCACAAGGCGGTCGACCGCGAATGCGTCGCGGTGCGCAGCAATGCCGGTCTGTTCGACGCCTCGACGCTGGGCAAGATCGAAGTGGTAGGACCGGATGCGGCCAGGTTCATGGAACTGCTCTACACCAATCCGTGGGAGAAGCTGGAACCCGGCCGCTGCCGCTATGGCATCATGCTGCGCGAGGATGGTTTCATCTATGATGACGGCGTCGTCGGCAGGCTGGCGCCGGACCGTTTTCATGTGACGACGACGACGGGTGGCGCGCCGCGCGTCATGAACCATATGGAGGATTATCTCCAGACCGAGTTCCCGCATCTGAACGTCTGGCTG
This sequence comes from Mesorhizobium sp. L103C119B0, assembly GCF_000502235.1. NCBI lineage: Bacteria > Pseudomonadati > Pseudomonadota > Alphaproteobacteria > Hyphomicrobiales > Phyllobacteriaceae > Mesorhizobium > Mesorhizobium sp. L103C119B0. The sequence goes on from NZ_AYXE01000007.1 coordinate 444,450, forward strand.
ACCTCGATCACCGAACAGTGGGCGGTCATCGCCGTGCAAGGGCCGAAATCTCGCGATATCATCGCGCCTTTGGTCGAAGGCATCGACATGTCCGACGAGACGCTGCCGCATATGTCGGTGCGCGAAGGCAAGATCTGCGGCGTGCCGACCAGGCTGTTTCGCATGTCGTTCACCGGCGAGCGCGGTTTTGAAGTCAACGTGCCGGCCGATCACGGCCAGGCCGTCTGGGAAGCGCTGTGGGCCGAAGGCCAAAAGCATGGCGCCGCCGCTTACGGCACCGAGGCGATGCACGTGCTGCGCGCCGAAAAGGGCTACATCATCGTCGGCCAGGACACGGACGGCACGGTGACGCCGAACGATGCCGGGCTCGACTGGGCGGTCGGCAAGAAGAAGACCGACTTCGTCGGCATCCGCGGCCTGACGCGGCCCGATCTGGTCGCCAAGGGCCGCAAGCAGCTGGTCGGCTTGAAGACCAAGGACCCGAAAGTGGTGCTTGAGGAAGGCGCGCAGATCGTCGCCGACCCGAAGCAGGCGATCCCGATGAAGATGATCGGTCACGTCACATCCAGCTACTGGTCGGAAAATTGCGGTCGCTCGATCGCGCTGGCGCTGGTTGCCGGCGGCCGCGACCGGATGGGCGACACGCTCTATGTGCCGATGCCGAACGGGGTGATCGAAGTGGAGGTTACCGGCATGGTGTTCTTCGACGAGACGGGAGGGCGCCTCAATGGCTAAGGCTGCTGCAAAGAAGACGGCCCCAGCTGCAGCGGCGTCGGTCGAGCGCCGCCCGGCCCTGGCTGGACGCGTCGTTTCCGCAACGGATGTCAAGGTCGAGGTGCTGCCGCCGGCGGAGCGCATGTCGCTGCGCGCGCCGGAGGCTTCCGTCGCGGCGCTGTCGAAGGCGCTCGGCCTGACCTTGCCGAAGCAGCCGAAAACTTCGGCGGCCAAGGCTGGCCGCACGGCGCTGTGGCTCGGCCCTGACGAGTGGCTGGTCATCGACGAGGCCGGCAAGGATCCGCTGGCCGATTGTGCTGGGGTTGCCGCATTGCATTCGGCGGTCGGCATCTCGCACCGCAACGTCGCCTTCGCCGTCACCGGCCCAGCGGCGGCTGCCGCGATCAATGCAGGCTGCCCGCAGGATTTGTCGCTCGAGGCTTTTCCGGTGCGCGCGGCGTCGCGCACCATTCTCGGCAAGTGCGAAATCCTGCTGCTGCGCACGGCAGCCGACACTTTCCGGGTCGAGTGCTGGCGTTCCTTCTCGGACTATGTCTTTACTTTCCTGTCGGAAGCAGCCAGCGACGCGGCGGCGTAGGAACGTTTGACGGGTCAAGCCGTTCTGCTTCCCTCATCAGGGAGAACATACGATGCCGTCGAAAGCGCCGCCGAAGTCAGCTGGCAAGACGTCCGCCGTGCGCTCACTCGAACATGAGCAGCATCACGAGGTGACTGCCGAAGAGGAACTCGAGGAAGGCCTCGAGGACACGTTTCCGGCCAGCGATCCGGTGTCGATCACCTCGACCGCCATCCCAGGCGCGCCGGCAAGACCCGGCAGGCATCCCAGGCGCGCCGGCAAGACCCGGCAGGGCCAAGACGGCGCCGGGTCGCAAACCGCGCAAGAAATAACCGTTCGGCTACGCCAGGTTTGAACTCGGAGAAGCCCAGCTTGCGCTGAGAAAATGGGGGCGCTGAGGAAAAAACGGGCGGCCGGGATTATCCTGCCGCCCTTAAATTAGTCGTTGTGCTGTGGTCGAGCCCGATCAACTTAGAACGTGCTCGGCACGATCCATGGGTTGATCTCGATGCCGAGACGCGGGCTCTTGGCCTTGACGTCGGACTTTTCGACCGAGCCGGTCACGGCGCAATCGAGCTTGGCATTGGTCGTGGTGTCGACGCAGGTGGCGGCGGGGGCCTGCTTGGTCGAGTGTGTGTTGTTGGCGGCGAAAGCCGAGCCGGAGAGAGCCAGCACGGTGGCGAGAGCGAGAAGGGTCTTGTTCATGTCTGTCTCCATCGGTTAAATTTTTTTCGTACATGTACGATACAACGTACACATACGTCCACCGAGATGGGTTTTCAAGTCGGAAAACGTACGCGTACGAAAAATCTTTTTGAACGCCGAAAATTGCGGCGCACTGACACAGCCGAAGCTGTCAGGCCGGACGTTGAATTGGAGGGGCGGGGATGCTCAGCAGTCGACCGGGGTCTCGGTCAGCGGCGGCACATTCTGAGTGCTGAGCGTGGCGAGTGTGAAATCGCACATCCGCGTCACGAAAGCCTGCGGATCCCCGAAGGGGTAGAACGGGAACGTGATCAAAAGCGAGATGGTGCCGTGGCCGACTGCCCAAAGCATGGTGGCGATGGCGCGCGGATCGCCCTGCAGCTTGCCTGCGGCAACGCAGGCCTCGACCCTGGATATCAGCGCTTTCATCGCCGGGTTGGCCTCTTCCATGTCCTCATAGCTTCTGCCTTCCGGCAGCTTGGTCTTTTCGGTCATGAACACGGTGCGGTATTCGTTGGGATTGCCGAGCCCGAAGGCAGCATATTCGGTCATCACCGCACGCAAGGCCTCGATCGGATCGTCGGAAGGGTGCTCCTCGATGCGGCGGGCAAGTGTTTCGAAGGCATCCTCGGCCAGCGCAAACAGGATGTCTTGCTTGTCGGCGAAGTAGGAATAGACCGACATCGGAGCATAGCCGACCCGCTTGGCCAACTTGCGGATGGTCAGGCCTTCATAGCCCTCTTCCTTGACGAGCTTGTGGGCTGCGTCGAGCAGTTCGGAACGCAGTTCGGCCTTTTGTTTCTCGCGGCGTTTCTGGACGCTCAGTGGCAAGATCCGGTGCCTTTGGTTGGTTGTGCATGACTAAATATATACGCTGTACGGAAACGGGCAAGGGCGCTGTCAGGGATATCAAAAAGCGACCTCAAGCTTTCTCTCGAATAGTTGTGCCCGTTCTGGTCCATTTCGCCAGCATCTATGTCACAGCATGTGTAACCTGGGCGCACGCAGGCAACATCGGACTGTTACAAACAAAGCCTATTTGGCGGCTCTGCAAGAAATTTCGGTTTTGGGGGCCTCTATGGCTGCGATAGAGCTTTCGTCCGGGCTGCCGGGCGCACATCCACTTTCTCATGGCGCAAGGCTAGCGCTCAGGCGGGTCGTGATAGTCGCATGGCTGGCGATCGCAATCGGCTTCGCCATGGAAGCGCTTATCTTGACTGCCGGATTTGCGGCAGGTTCGCACCCGGCGCCAACCCAGGTTCTGATAGACTTGGCGCAAGGCGTGACCTGGTCATTCTTCGTCTGCGCCGGCGTCAGCCTCGGCACGGCGATCACCAAGGTGCGAGCCTCGCTTGGCGGCCTGATCGCCATGATCTCGGGGCCGCTGGCCATGGGCATCGCCAAAGGTACGCAAAAGGTGATGGTGAGCGCGCTTGATGTATCGGCAAAGCCCGTGATCCTGTCGCTCACCACGCTCGGTATGTTGCGGGCGATCGAGTATGGTTTGCTGGGCTGGATGCTGGCTTCGCTGGCATCCAAGGAAGAACCTCGCTCGCTGCATTTCATGCTGGCGGGCGCCTTGGCCGGCGCGGTGTTCGGCGGCGGGATCACGGCGCTGACGATCGAGACCGCCGCAGCCAAGGACATTGCGCTGGCATTGCCGCAGGCTGTCGCCACCGGCCTCATTGAGATCGTGTTTCCGATCGGATGCTCGCTGGTCGTCTACATCGCCCTGCAAGTCAGCCGGCACATGAAGTTCATTTCCAGCGATGCGCGCTAGAGCAGGATGATTTCAGGTCGAATTGAGCTGAAATCTGAATCCGGGTCTAATCAAATTGATAGAGCATGATGTCGTCCGAAAACCGCTTCACACTTTCGGCATCATGCTCTTTCTACCGACGGTGATCGGTTTGCGTCCTGTTTCCAGGCCGGTTGCCACCACCTCCGTATGGGCTTGCTCCTCGGTCGGGGAACGGAACTGATCCGATCTGTCATCAAATCGCGCCGACCACACTATCTCATTGTCGAGTCAGGTTCGGTCGATCAGCTTGGCGGCAAGGTGCGACAGCAGCTTCACCGCTTCGCCATAGGTCCTGGCCTTTTCGGGATTGGAGGCGTTGCCGTCCAGCGCCCGCTTGTAGACGCCCTGACAGATGGCCGCCAAGCGGAAGAAGGAGAAGGCGAGGAAGAAGCTCCAATTGTCGATGCCGGCCAGCCCGCGCCGACGGCAATACGCCGCGACATAGGCTTCCTCCAAGGGAAGGCCGAGGGCGGCGCGGTCGACGCCGCCAAGACCGCGAAAGCCCGAGGCGTGCGGCAAGCGCCATTGCATGCACTGGTAGGCGATGTCGGCAAAGGGGTGGCCAAGCGTCGACAGTTCCCAGTCGAGCACGGCCAGCACTTTCGGCTCATTGTGCGCGAAGATCATGTTGTCCAGCCGGTAGTCGCCATGTACGAGACATTTTCGGCCGTCATCGGCCGGCATATGCGTCTCCAGCCACGCGATCAGCAGGTCCATGTCGGCGACCGTGCCGGTCTCCGAGGCGCGGTACTGGCTGGTCCAGCGTGCCAGCTGGCGTTCGAAGTAATTGCCGGGTTTGCCGAAATCGCCGAGCCCGACCGCCTCGACATCGACATCGTGCAGGGCCGCCAGCGTGGCGTTCATAGCATCGTAGAGGGCGGCGCGCTCATCGTTGCCAGTGGCCTCCGGCACTGCCGGATCCCAGAAGATGCGGCCGTCGAGAAAATCCATGACGTAGAACATGCGGCCGATCGGCGTCGCCTCCGCCGACAGATGCAGCATCGCCGGCACCGGCACGGCGGTGCCGGCCAGCGCCTTCATGACCGTGAATTCGCGGTCGACCTGATGCGCCGATTTCAGCAACTGGCCCGGCGGCTTGGCGCGCAGGACATAGCGGCCGCTGGCCGCGGTCAGCAGATAGGTCGGGTTCGACTGGCCGGATTTGAATTTTTCGATGGAATGAAGCCCGGCAAAACCCGGGATGTGCGCCTCGAGATAGGGCGCTAGTGCCGTCTGGTCCAGCGCGTTGGCGTCGCCGCTCATGCGGTCTCCGGCTCACGCTCGATCAGCGTCAGCGTCAGCCAGCGCGCCGTCAGCGCCGGCTTCTTCGAGCCTTCGATCTCGATGGTCACGTCATGCGCCGTCTGCACCCAGCCCGACGGCCTGACCTTGACGTCGGCCAGCACGAAGCGGGTGCGGATGCGCGCGCCGGTCTTCACCGGCGCCAGGAAGCGCAGCGAATCGAAACCGTGGTTGACGCCCATCTTGCCCTTTTCCAGCGGCGGCATGGTCTCGAAGGTCATCGCCGAGAGCAGCGACAACGACAGGAAGCCATGCGCGATGGTGCCGCCGAACGGCGTCTCGTTTTTGGCCCGCTCGGGGTCGCAATGGATGAACTGGTGGTCGTCGGTGGCGTCGGCGAACTGGTCGATCATGGTCTGTGTGACCTCGCGCCATGGCGAGACGCCGACTTCCTTGCCGACGCTGGCCAGAAGCACATCGAGACTGATCGGTTCCACTGCGGTGTCCTCCCCTCGCCGCCGACCGCGGCTCATTCCTTGAACAGTGTCAGCCCATGCTGCACCGACTGCCCGCCGTCGATCGGCAGGATGGCGCCGGTGACATAGGAACCGGCACGGCTGCACAAATAGAGCGTTGCGCCGCCGATGTCATCCGCCACGCCGATACGGCCGATGGGGACATGGCTGCCGACATGTCTGGCCTTTTCGTCGGTGCCCGTGGCAAAGGCGGTCATCCGGCTCTGGAAGGGACCGGGCGCGAAGGCGTTGACGGTGATGCGCCGCGCCGCGAGTTCGATCGCCAGCGTGCGCGTCAGGTGGTGAACGGCGCCCTTGGACGCGGTATAGGAATAGGCGTCGTCGGCCAGCGGCTGCGTGCCCATCACCGAGCCCAGATTGATGACGCGAGCCGGATCGGCATCGCTGGCCGCGGCTTCCAGCAGCGGCAGCAATTCGCGCGTCAGATGAAAGACGGCGGTGACGTTGACGGCGAACACCTTGGCCCAGCCGCTATAGGGAAAATCCTCCAGCGAGGCGCCCCAGGATATGCCGGCATTGTTGACGAGGATGTGCAGCTTCTCGGTGCGCGCCTTGACCTCGCTGACCAGCGCGGCAATGCCTGCTTCGCTCGAGACGTCACCGGCGAAACCTTCGGCACTGCCGGAGCCGCCGAGCCCGTTCAACTCAGCGGCGACCTTGATGCAATCCTCGCCCTTGCGCGAGGCGATCATCACGGTAGCGCCGGCTTGGACCAAAGCGGTCGCCACCATGCGGCCGATGCCGGTCGCGGCTCCCGTCAACAGCGCTGTCTTGCCGGCGACTGAGAACAGTTCTTCCAGATAGCTCATCGCTCCTCCGCCTCTTCCTTGCCGCCCGGCAACAGTTCGCGTTGACAAGGCTATCCGAAGTACGGTCATCCTTGCCACGGATAAATGTCCGGGCAGCGTGAAGGGTTAGCGAGCGATGAGCGACATGAATCTCGGCATGACCGAGCGGCTGCAGCCGATTCACGCCCGCGTCGCCACCATGGTGCGCGATGAGATCATGCCGCTCGATCATGAGTTTTTGAGCGAGGTCGGCAAGGGCGGCGACCGCTGGGTCTACACCGCGCGGCAGACCGAGATCCTCGAAGGGTTGAAGAAAACGGCCAAGGAGCGCGGCCTGTGGAATTTCTGGCTGACCGGCTCCGAGCGCGGCTATGGGCTGTCAACCGTCGAATATGCCTATCTCGCCGAGGAGATGGGCAAGGCGCATCTCGGCGCGGAGACCTTCAATTGCTCGGCGCCCGACACCGGCAATATGGAGGTGCTGGAGCGCTATGGCTCGGAGGACCACAAGCAGGCATGGCTGGCGCCGCTGCTCGAGGGGAAAATCCGCTCGGCCTATCTGATGACGGAGCCGGATGTCGCCTCCTCCGACGCCACCAACATCGCCATGCGCTGCGAAAAGCAAGGCGGCGACTATGTACTCAACGGCGAGAAATGGTGGGCGTCGGGGGCCGGGGACCCGCGCTGCGCCATCTACATTGTCATGGTTCGCACCGGCGAAGCCGAGACGCAGCACCGCCGCCATTCGATGATCCTGGTGCCGTCCGGTACCAAGGGCGTGACCAAGCTGCGGCCGATGCAGGTCTATGGCGATGACGCCGCGCCGCATGGCCACATGCATCTTCGCTTCGACAATGTGCGGGTGCCGGCCGGAAACCTGATCCTCGGCGAGGGCAGGGGGTTCGAGATCGCCCAGGGGCGGCTTGGCCCCGGCCGCATCCACCATTGCATGCGCGCCATCGGCCAGGCCGAAATGGCGCTGGAGCTGCTGTGCCAGCGCTCGGTGCGCCGCGAGGCCTTCGGCCAGCCATTGGCCAAGCTCGGCGCCAATTTCGATATCATCGCGGAGTGCCGCATGGAGATCGAGATGGCGCGGCTGCTCTGCCTCAAGGCGGCGTGGATGATCGACCAGGGCGATGTGCGCGCAGCCGCGCCCTGGATCAGCCAGATCAAGGTCATCGCACCGCGCGTCGCGCTCAAGGTCACCGACGAGGCGGTGCAGATGTTCGGGGCGCAAGGCATCAGCCAGGACACGCCGCTGGCGCGCTCGTGGACGCATTTGCGAACCCTGCGCCTTGCCGACGGGCCGGACGCGGTGCACCGCCGGCAGGTGGCGCGTACGGAGCTCAGGAAATACACGCAGGAAAAGGTCTGAGCGGATGAAGGCCATTATCGCCCGCGATTTCGCGCCGCTCGGCCAGCTCGTCCATGCCGACAATCTGAAGGAACTGGTCGGCTGGCATCTCGCCGGCAAGGTTTGGCCGGTCATCGAAGGCACTTATCCGCTGGCCGATGCCGCCGCCGTGCTGACGCGCGTGCTTGGCCGTGGCGCATCCGGCAAGCTCATCCTCAAACGTTAAGGAGCCCCGCCATGCCGATACCTTCAGACATGAGAGCACTGCTGCTGATCGGCGACGGCTACACCAGGACGCCCTCCGGCAGCGTGCTGGAGGCGATGGAGCCGTATCTCAAGGTTGGCAGCATTGGCGTGCCGACGCCCGGACCGAGCCAGGTGCTGATCAAGGTCAGCCTCGCCTCGATCAACCCGTCCGACGTCATGTTCATCAAGGGCCAGTACGGTCAGCCGCGCGCCAAGGGCCAGCCGGCCGGCTTCGAGGGTGTCGGCACGGTCGTTGCCAGCGGCGACGAGCCCTATGCGAAAAGCCTGATCGGCAAGCGCATCGCCTTCACCACAGGCGTCACCAATTGGGGCGCGTGGGCGGACTATGCAGTTGCCGAAGCCGCCGGCTGCATTCCGCTGCTCGACACGGTCCGCGACGAGGATGGCGCGGCGATGATCGTCAACCCGCTCACGGCGCTCGCCATGTTCGACATCGTCAAGGAGACGGGCGAAAAAGCCTTCATCATGACCGCCGGCGCCAGCCAGCTTTGCAAGCTGATCGCGGGTCTCGCCAAGGAGGCTGGGTTCCGGCCGATCGTCACCGTGCGCCGCGACGAGCAGATTCCGCTGTTGAAGGAGATCGGGGCTGCCCATGTGCTCAACGAGAAGGCGCCGGATTTCAAGGCAGCACTACGCGATGTGGTCAAGGCCGAGCAGCCGCGCATCTTCCTCGATGCCGTGACCGGGCCGCTGGCCTCGGCGATCTTCGACGCCATGCCGAAGCGCTCGCGCTGGATCATCTATGGACGGCTCGATCTGGACACCACTGTCATCCGTGAGCCCGGCCAGATGATCTTCCAACACAAGCACATTGAAGGCTTCTGGCTGGTCGAATGGATGCGCCAGTTCCGCGACAAGCGCGGCCCGGCGATCATGGAAGCACAGAAGCGCTTTTCGGATGGGCGCTGGTCAACCGACGTGACGGCGGTGCTACCGCTGGATGAGGCGATGGCGAAGGCCCCGGCGGAGCTGGCCAAGCCGAACGGGAAGGTGTTTATTAGGCCGTTGTCCAGCCGATAGATGGGTAACACTTTGAACCGGATACATAGGTGACACTTCTCTCCCCCTATGCGTCCGCCGCAGCGCCAAGCGGATTGGTTGGCGCGGCGCTGCGGCGGACAAGCTTCATGTGCCGTGTGTCGATGATGCCGAGCGGGTGGGCATGGAATGAGAGTGTCCATTGTCCGTCTTCGGTCTCCAACGCAGCGACCGGTTCGCCCGCCAGCGCTTGCGAGACATATATGAAGCCGCCATTCCATCGGATCTCGCCATTGTGGCGCACGCGGCGGACCGAGGCCTCGGCCGGATAGACGGGCTCGGGTGGTGTCCTGGGCATGGCGCGCTGTGAGGACCGGTAGTGCTGGGCGGGCGTATCCATGCCCAGCGCCTCATGGGGACGTTCCTCATTGTAGCTTTGCCGGAAGGTCTCGAAGGCCTGGCCCTGTGCCGTTCGGTCGGCTTCCGGTGCCTCGGCCATNCATTGCCGCAGGCCCGCAGGCGGGGTCGCTTGCGGGCGCGGACAAGCCCATGCCGCGCAAGGATCGCGCCGACCGTCGAGGCTGAAGGCCACATGAACTCGGGAGCCGTGCGCCTGAGCCGTGCCACGATCTTCTTTGGACCCCAAAGCGGATGCAGCTCCTTGGCCGCCACAATCCGCTCAACCAGATCCTGAGCTGTCGCCCGGCCATGATTGAGCGGGGCTCGCGGCAG
>NZ_AYXE01000008.1:0-347314 GCF_000502235.1 Mesorhizobium sp. L103C119B0
ATTTGCCTATGAAGGCTTGGGGGAGTGAACGCCTTGAAGACGGGGCATCATCAATCATCGGTAAGGAAAACGAGTCCGCCTAAGTGGAATTGGCGGCTGCCGATCATCGCGTTCTTTGGCGCTGGCGCAGCGACATACGTCGCAAGTGAGGGGTTGCCAGCACTCACCTTTCCAAACAACTTAAACCCAGCCTGCAACATCAAGGGAAATGTCAGCATCAACACTGGCGAGCGCATTTACCACATGCCGGGCGACAAGTTTTATGCGGCAACCATCATTCGTCCTGAGTACGGCGAAACATGGTTCTGTAGCGAGGCCGAAGCGCGGGCGGCGGGATGGCGCCACGCTCGGCGCTAAGATTGCACATTTTCGCTTTCCACGGTTCCCAGCGGCCTAGCGCTAGGGCAAAACGTACGGCGAGGGGCCGGTCTCATTTTGCGGCACGGGAGGGGTACACTAGTGAGGAAGCCAATTCTGGCGGTAAACCAGGTGAAGCTATGACATTGGAAAATCATGTTGCGGCTGTCAGAGACCGTTTTTCTCCCCTAAGCGATGGTGAGAAGGAGGAGATTGCGGAGCAAGTGAGACTGATGGCAAGGAATGTTTATGATCAGATTTTCTCACAAGCGAAGGAGGCGGGAAAAGATCACAGATTTTCACATGAAGCTGCGCTTCTGCGCATAGCGGCGATCGCCTTGACCGGTGACGAATTTCCTGATGATGACCTGGCGAAGCAGATACAAATGGAGAACGCTCCATTCAACATAAACGTGAGCAACGAAGCGCTCATTGCCTTTCAGGAATACCTTATCTGGACGATATTTGATAGATTCTTCCAGATGGAAATTTTGGTGGAGTATTTCTCAAGTTATAGGAGTCACATTTTTACGCGATCAAGTACACAAGATAACCCTGACGGCTTCGTCTATTTCATGCTTTATAGTGGAAAATTTGGCTGGCAGAAATTCATAGAGAAGCACTGCTGAGGATGCGAGAGAAGGGTCTCAGTTTGAATTTTGAAGGCTTTCGGGAGCGGTGGGACTGCCTAACCTGTCCCAGGCTTCTTCATACTGAGGAAGCGCATAGGACTTTGGCGGTAGCCAATACGATACCGTGCCAGTTGCACTCATTCCTCGATGCGCTGCGGCTTTCACTTCGTCCTTCGTGAGGACATAGCAGGTTGGTGCTGCGGTGTTCGCATTTATCGTAACAACCCACCAACAGGTCAGCGCCCCGTGCGTTTCGCACGGTCGGCATGACATGCCAGCCGCGTCGCGATAGTTCCCGCGCTACGTGGTAAAGACCGGCGTTGCCAGTAAGCTGATGTCGCATTTCAACCCCCTTTATTAGACTTGCCGCTTTCGTACGGTCTGTGTTCGCCCGGCCTGCGGCGCGACGCCCCGTAGACATTCATATTTCCAACGGCGGTAACAGTCACGATCAGCCCAAGGGAGGGCCGGTCCTGATTTGCGGCACGGGAGGGGTCCCCTTCTGGAGTGACCTTGCTTCGAAATCGCGCAAGATTTTTTCTGACTTCCTCATAGCGCGCAGTTCGCGGGAGATATGGCCGCTGAGCGGCATTAACCGCTTGCGGGCATTCCCTTGACTGCAGGATCGCTCATTGGCCATTGTCGGGGCTGTCTCGCCAACGACAAGGGTGATTAATCGGCACGCCAACGGCAAACGGGCAAAACCCGATGACAGAGAAAGAGCTAACATATCAGTTCTTGAAGACGTTGCAGGAGCGGCTGAGCCGCGAGGCTCCGCCCCCTAAAGACATCAAGGCGATGGTTGATGCGACCTGGGGAAAGCCGGACGGTTTAAAGACCGAACGCGAGAAGCTGGAGAGCAAGGAGAACATTCCTTTCTACTACTTGGCAGCACCCCAAATATTCACCCTCGGAATGACGACGGCAGGTTTAACGAGGGAGGAGATGCGGAAAGCATTTCGGTGCGTTTACTATGCCAAATATCCGGAGTTGTCAGCCGCGAACGCTTTTCGCAAGAGTGGACATCCCTTTTCAAAAAAATGGGGACTACCGTCGACCCAAATCATGGCGTCATGGCAAAAAACGGCTACCAGCAACACGCCAAAGAACCAAGCATGGCCTGAGGCGGCGTTGGGCTATCCATTTCCGTTCAGAATCGTATTTGAAGCAAAGTACTTTGACGGTAACAGCACTACGGCCGCAGAAAATGAATTGGTAAGTGCGATATACGAAACGGTTTTCTATCGCGGCCTGCCGCAAAGCGGCGAGTGGGGCTATGAGTTCGGTTGTCTTCTTGCCTATGACGTTTCGCCGCAAGGGCATTTTCTAGCGGCTTGGAATTCGGTAGCCAATAAGCGTTTATTCTGGGACGACGCGCACATATTTGTCCTGGTCGTTAGAAGTTCTGAGGTTGCTCCGCCGGCCCCAATTCCTTGACGGCCTCAGAAATATCGGAGAATGGCCATCCGATCGGAAGAACGTGTTAGGACGGCTTCTGGAGAATAGTCCGGGGAGCAGACGAAAGAATTCGGGAACCCAGGTTTTGGCCAGAGATGACTTCAGCAGACCAGTAATCGATAGATTGGCAAAACGGGCGGGTATGAGATGTTCCTGTCCTGATTGCAGGGTGCCAACGTCAGGACCAGATGGCGACGGCGGCGTGACTAACACAGGGGTGGCCGCTCACATTTTAGCAGCGTCGCCGGGAGGGGCCCGCTACGACCAGGCGCTTACCACTGAGATGCGAAGCGACATATCCAACGGTATCTGGCTTTGTCAGAGCCATGCGAAACTCATTGATGACGATGAACTGAATTATACTCCTTCGGTCCTCCGTGATTGGAAGGATACGGCAGAGCATATGGCGGCGCTTGAAGCGCGCGGCTTCGCAGTTCGCAGAGCCGCACCATTTCCGGCTTTAGAGAAAAAGGGGCCTCGGCTCCTAGCTGAAATGCGTGCGGATCTGACCAAACAGCCCTTAGTCAGGCAATTCATCCTTCTATCGAGGAAAGTGACATACAACCCCGGTCCGATTCCATTCTTTACCTACTACTATCAGGACCACGACCATCTGCCCTCACTGATGACGATTATGGAGCACGCCGGGGCAATCTACGACATCGCATTCAACCGCGTGCCACGCTACAATTTCACCGAGGAATTCGTTTCATACTTGATCGGTGACGTCTAAAATTGGTTGCAACCCGCGTCAGCCGCCCCGCCGTTGTTGGCAGCTTGATTTGTCGGCGGTAGGTGACCTCGGAAAGCGCCTAATGTTCGAACAACTAACGACTTCCACCTTGGTCTCTAGGCGGCAAGGGGAGAGATTTCACGGCGTCGGAAAGCAGACCTGCATACACGCTTGATCCAAGCTCCCATTCCCGTAACAGTTGGGGGATGAGATTCCTCTGAAAATCCTTTAGGCGATCCATTAAGCTCGGCTGAATCTGTTTGCCCATCCGGTTTTGAACAAAGCGCAATTGGGATTCAGTTCGCCCGCACACCGTAGTTTTTGCGTTGCCGACGATGTGGGAATTAGTGGTTTGCACTAGCTTATCTTCGCCTATTGACTTTATCTTTGCGATTAGTTTTCTGTCCTTCACTCCCACGAAAAGCCGGCGTGGCCCAATGGGCATCAGCAAATGCGTTTCGGGGTGGTTCAGGCTATTAGTATGGATCACGGGCCGGTCGGAAGTCAGCAGGTCATTCTTCGCCTTGTCGACCGTCAAAATCGACCATTCAAGATTGGCCAACCCCCTGACAATATCTTCATCAGCCATCACACGCCGGGCGCCTTCTATGACTCTCGCTGCGACCATGGGCTTTCCATTTTTCTCCTTAAATTCCGAAAAGTCGGGCCCCCCGGTCTGAGAACTTACCGCTTGGTATATTTTCGCCATTCCGGGCAGGATGAGATCCCATATCTCACCGACATTTTCCCTCAGCTTTTCGATATCATCTGGCATTCGAAAGAGAAGAGTACTCATAAACCCAGCCCACGCGATTCTTTCGGCCGGAAATAATTCCTCCCCCCTCAGCATCGCTCTCAAAGCCTCTGAGGCTTTACTGTCAACAGGGGAAAGAAATTCGCGCTCCAGATCGAGAACCGTCTCTTCTGGAAAGCCTTCGACGGCGTAAAGCTTAGTTAGATATCCCGCAGCGTCAGGATGCACTCTGTTCCGCACCACCTGGTCCCGATACGGCTTTGTGAACCTCACTATCTTTCCGTCATTACCGGCCCATTGGCTTAGATAGAAAACTGGCAGGAAGTGATGTTTCTTGGGGAGGTTCATTGATGGCCAACCATAGTTGCTTGGGCGTTGTAAGACATTTCCGCCACAGTTCTACCCATTTAGTTCCTACGAGGCCGCTGTCGGCTTTGTCCGGCCGACAGCGTAACGGCGATTGGGGGTGCCTTGACGTTGAGTGCGCAGCGGCTCACACTGCGAACGGCCTCTGCGCACAGGCCCGTGTGCCCACCATGCGAAGCTAAGCAGTGCGACGTTCCAGGTTGACGCCGTTCCCGATTGGGCGGATTCGACTAGCAGTGGGCACCTGGTCGGATCCGTTATCATCAGGAATGGATCATGACTGCGACAGAAAACCTCCTCACCATCAAGCATCTTGCCAAAAAGCTGGCGCGTGCTCGGCGGATCAAACACATCAGCGCCCTTGAGCTCACCGCCCATCAACTGGGGTATCCCCACTGGAACGCCCTAACGGCCGACTACAAGAAGGGATGGCGCCCGTCGTCCACACAGATCACAGCCTTGCTTGATCTCGTGGACGCGGAGAACCCCTTGAGAGCTAAGGAACCTGCAAGCGCAGGATGGGACGCGTTTTCCCACGTCCCAGGGATCGCACTAAGAGCGTCCAGATCGCAATCCCGAAGCGCCGCCGATCCTTTTTCTGTAGATCCGATTTTGGGAGAATTGGACGGCCATCCGTTCCGCCTCAACGTCATCCTTGATGATGTAGTCATGGAAGGGCGCGGCTGGCAGATCGTTGTTCCAGAGGCTCCCTCAGCCAGCCCAGAAATCCGCGTAACCGACCGGCGGATTAAACTTAATCCGGTCGCAGATCAGGGCTTTCAGGACAAGGCTGTTAGGGCAGCCCAAATACGGGCTCAGCAGGTTCGCGCCCGAATCTCTTCCGACTGGCCTCGGCGATCAACGGTCGCAGACGCGGACGGGAGAACGCAACACCCATTGTTCGGCGGGATTGCCGATCGGTGGTTCTGCTTGCACTGTGATCAGGTCTCCTCTGGCAGACAAATGGCGCAAAACCTGTGGCACTGTCCAGCTTGCGGTTCGGCTCCCATAGACATCCATATCTCAAAGTGGTGGTGAGCACACGCGCTGAGCCTTGGGAAGGGCTGGTCCGGATTTGCAGCATGGGAGGGCTACCTTTCCTGTGTTGCCGAAAGATTGCGGAGATTTTCTTCTGACTTCCTTGGGGTGGCGGTCTAAGTCATTGGTCGGCATTAAAGGGAAGCTGGTCGCCACGCCGTTGTCTGGCCGACAAAACGGCTGGACAGGGGCGCCTGCCAGGTGGCTGACGTAGTAGTGGCAAGACCTCAGCGACCATGTAGAAAGCCGGTGGTTTCTGCCGAATTGTGGGTTGCCGGCTTCGCCGCACCATGATGAGTAGCGACGGCGATCAAGCAGGCAGGGGGAAACGGTGTGCGAGAAACACTGCAAGAGGTTGTTGGGCTCCAAGCAAAGTACTCCGCGAACCAGACGCCCGAAATGGAGCAGCGTGGTATCCTAATTCGGAGGACACTGCCGGCAGAAATGGAGGCCCGTAGGACCGCGCTACAAGCTGCACTCGGCAAGTTCGGCTTGGACGCCAAAGCTGAGGGAAAGGACAATCAGGGCCAAATGTCTCGCATCCCGTGGGTGCGTTGGTTCTCGACATCTCGTTCGCCCTCCGCGACAAGTGGCTGGTACGTGGTCTATCTCTTCCATCCCGATGGGTCTGGGGTATCGCTTTGCCTTAGTCACGGTTCCACACAGATCGTCGGCACTGGCTTCGTCAATCGCAGTGACGCCGAAGTTGCCGAACTCATGAGATGGGCGGCGAGCGTCCTTGGCTCCGAGTTTGGGGCCGATCCTGGTGTTCGCCTTGGCGTAGAACTCGGGACTTTCGATCTCGCTCGCGGTTACGAGCGCACAACAGTGGCTTCAAAGTTCTATCCGAAAGGGCGCATCCCGCCAGATGATGTGCTGTTCGCGGACCTAGTGCGCTTCATGAGCCCGTTGGCCAAGCTGTACGCGGCACAGGAAGCCGGTATCGCCCCCGGCAGCATCAGCGCGGAGATGCAGGGGCTTTATGATGACCTAGAGAAATTGGCTTCGCCCATTAAGGATCGCCCAAGGGGCCAGGGACGCCTAAGCGCGCCACTCCGAAAGCTGGTCGAACTTCACGCCATGACGATTGCTGAGCGATGGCTAAGAGATGAAGGTTTCGAATACAAGAATGTCTCGACAACCGACAGTTGTGACTTCCGCGCCCGGCGCGGTGGCGAAGATTGGGTTATTGAGGTTAAAGGGACGACGGGGGGATTAACTAGCGTGCTCCTGACACGAAATGAGGTCGCACTCCATCGTGCCGGCCATCCGCTGAACGCCCTATTGGTGGTGCATGGGATAAGGTTGTTGGAGGGAGAGACTAGCCCGAAAGGTGGTGATCTAGCTGTGTTCTCCCCCTGGAGACTCGAGGATGACCGTCTAAGCGCGCTAGCTTTTGAGTACCGTCTCCCGACTTGAAGCGGGCTTCCCCCGAGCCAAAACTACTGAGAAGCGCACGCCGCGCTCGATTCGACCATGGGCTTTTTCAGCTCGTAGAGCCTCCGTCACTAGGCTACCTGACTTAGCACGCCAAGTTTCATTTCATTGTCGAATTTTGCCGAAAAGGAACCTATCTGGGCTTGAGACCAAGGGCAAACAATTGGACAGGCTTGATACGGCCTGCAAAGCGGGATTGGTTCGGTGGAGCGCACCCTGTTTCTGATGAGGGAGTGGCAGGGAAACTGCCGAACTATCAGGGATCCATCCCCGAGAGACCGGCGGTTCCCAGTCGTCTGGTTGGCATGTGGGTGAGTCGGCTTAGCTTTCGTTTCTTCACGCTGTGGCCGGACGAGGCCGGGGGTCATGGCGGGGAGTGACGACGTCGGCTGGGCTCGAACCCTTGATCCGCAGGGGATAGCGGCGGTGTTTGTCACCGCCTAACTTACTTTTCTGCCGGGGGTGAAATTTCCTGGCGTGAAGGAAAATAGTGGTTTAGCCCGGTTAGGGATTAAACCCCCTAAACTTTCATTTCCTACATACTGTAAACGCGAAAGGGCGCCTCCCTTTCAGGGTTTAGCGCCCTAACGCCCTAGGGTGGCTAACGGTCTAAAGTTTTGCCCTTTCACGCACCCGGTGTCTGCGGCCGAGGCGCGAAGTGACATTTCCCTCCCCGCGCTCCCTGATTTCCTTGGCGATTTGCGAGATACGGCCAGCAGTGACGTCCATCTCCCGCGCGATGTCCTTCTGCTTCATTCCCGCTTTCAACATTTCGCGCACCTTTTCCGCCTGCACGTCGCGCATCGGCTCGGCGCGCCACGTCGCGAGGCCGTCCTTGATCGAGAACCATAGACGCAGCGGCTCGGCTTCCTGGCCATAGAAGTCGCGACTCTTCTCAAAGGTCAGATCCACCGCGCTCTCGGTTTCGGTGGACGCCTCGGGCTGCTTCTTGAGCTTGATAATGGTGTCCATTACGTCTTCGCGCTTCGACGTGCCGCGCTGCTGGCCGGACTTCCCCGAGTGGTGCATCACGATGATCGAGCGGCCCTGCCACCGGTGGCTAAGAAGCCACTCCTGTATCGGCGCCCAGGACTCGGCATCGTTCTCAACCCCGGAGCGCACCATGGTCGAGATTGTGTCGATGATGACCACGTCTGCGCGGCACTGCTTGATAATGCGGTCCAGCTCCTGCCGCCCGTCGGAATCCCCCAGATCGGGCATGGTTTTTCCGCGAAGCAAATAAGTGTCTCGGCACAGGATGTGTAACTTGCCGCGTGGGCTGAGAGGGAACTTGTTCAATCGGCCTTGCACCGACTGACCCGGCAGTTCCCCCTCAACATAGAGTACTCGGGCGCTAGCTGGGCAGCGCCAGCCGAGCAGGTCTTGCCCGTCTGCAACAGACTTGGCGACGACGAGCCCGAACCAGGTCTTGCCCTCGCCCCTGGGTGCGTGGATCATGGCGAGCCCCGGTCGACGCAGCCACGGCTCCAAGAGCGGTTCTCTCTCGGGGAATGCGAGTTTCATGAACTTGAATTCCTCAAGCGCCGACATCCGCTCCGTGGGTTTCTCACCTTTGTCGGCATCGAGAGCCGCCTGCCAGCGGGCTCCAGCTTCATCGCTCTGCAGCACGTCGTTCCAGTCGAGACCTTTCGACTTAGGAATGGCAACGCGAACTGTGCGACCTTCCAACCGCAGCCGCCCCGCGAAGGCTGCGGCGCCCTTAAGGCCGGGCGGGTCGTTGTCGGCTGCTATTATGTATTCCGCCGCGTTCGGTAGGCGCAGTTTCTCCATGTTGCCAGCCGACGTTGCTGCTCCGCCCGGAAAGCCACTGATCTGCATTGCGCTGAGAACCGTCTCAATCCCCTCGCCGAGGATGAACGGCTTTTCTGGATCAGGTTCCTTGAGGACAACAAGTTCGCCTGCAACTTTGCCGTACATGCGCCGCACGTTGCCGTTCTTGCCAACCGCATTTTTCTTGGCGTCGGCCGTCAGATAAGTCACGTGCGCTGCGACAATCTGGCCTTCTTTATTGGTAATGGGTGCTATCATGGCAGGAAGCTTCGTGCCGGTGATCGCGGACATTATGCCTCGGCCGACCAACTTCAGCGTCGGGGGTGAGCGCTTTATTCCACGCCCCTGCAAATAGGCGTTCGGACGTTCAGTTGATTTCTCAGCGGCATCCAGCAATTTCCTGGCGGTCCGCTCTGTCCGGTTGGTATCCGTGTCGCCTGGTAGGCGAAGCGGGACTTTATGGCTTGTTTTCGACCAGAGGCCATGCTGCCGCAGTGCAGCGATCACGTTCTCTTGTGAGCAACCGGCATGGCAGCGGACGACAACGCCCTTGCGGCCGTTGCTGACATGCAGTGATGGATTCTGATCGTCGTGAGCCGGACACCGACACATTCCTGTCCGCTCGTTGCCGCCGAGCTTGGTGATGATTTCGTTCGCTGTAGTCATCAGACCGCGCCCTTTGTGTCTCGGGCAGAGATGCGCGTCTGCTGCCAGTTTGCGATCTCATGGGCCAACCACACCTTCCGGCGATCAGAAATCCGCACGGGCGCCGGATAAAGGCCCCGCCGGATCAATTCGGCCCTCTGAGTTTTCTTAAGCCCATCCAGAGCAGGCAGTTCTGCCTCGCGCAGGATTCGCAGGGGTTCGGGGGTATCGTTCATAACAGGTCTCCTTACCAAGCACTGGCGCGACCTAACGGGACGCGGCGACAATCCATATCGATTGCTTGTGCAGAAGACCCCGGCAACAAACCGGGTGTTTAATGTCGGTAAGGCTACTCCATGCGCCGCTTCACAGTCGAGTCGGCCAAGTTCCTGGACTTGAGTTTTGCAGCTGCTTCTTTGGCGGCTTTCTCGTGTGCCGCTTCCTTCTTCATACCTTCAGCGATGAGGTTCTTTTTGAGGGATCGCGCGGCGACCAGCACGACCTTTTCCTGGACTCGGTCACGGCCTTTCACCGGCGGTCGTCCGCGAGGTTTGGGTGCAGCCTTCGCAAGTTCCAGCACGGCACGGGCCATGCCGGTTTTGAAAGTGACGGTCTTATCCCCTTCAGTTTCGGCGTACTCCACCAAGCGCTCAGCGAGATCAAGCAAATCATCTCGATTCCGTTTGACCACGCCTGCCTCCTTTCGGTTAGGCGAGAGACAATTCTATCGCGAGACCCTCATGGGCACCACCTCGCCAACTGGCGCAGGGTTCGCGCAGAACCACGACCAATCCGTCATTAACCGCACCCGCTTTTCAAACAGGTCGCCACGGCGATAGGCGCGCTCGACCGCATTGCCAATTGTATGCGCTAGCGCTTGCTCCACCACATGATTGGGATACCCAGTCAACTCCGCAGCCCAGTCGCGGAACGTCGAGCGGAAACCGTGAACGGTTACGTCCTTGCGCCCCATGCGCTTCAGCACCGCCGCCATAGCCATATTCGACATGCCATACGCCCGAGCGCCTATGAATACAAACGAATTGCCTTTCTCACGGGGGAGCGACTTAAGGATTTGGCATGTGCGATCTGATAGAGGAACACGGTGTTCCTTGCCCGCCTTCATCCGTACGGCCGGGACTGTCCAGACCATTCCATCAAGGTCAATTTCGTCCCACGTTGCGCCCATGACCTCGCCCGTCCGCGCTGCCGTCAGGATCGTGAATTCCAAGGCTTGGGCCGCAACCCCATCCCGTTCCGCCAACGCTGCAATGAAAGGCGGAAGCTCCACATATGCCATCGCGGCATGGTGCTCGACCCGCTGTATCTGGCCACGGGCAGCTAGCACGTTTTCCAGATGCCCACGCCAGCGGGCAGGATTATCGCCTTCGCGATAGCCGCGCGTCGTTGCCCAATCCAGCACGTTCTCAATTCGACCGCGAACGCGGTTGGCAGTTTCTGGAATTGCCAACCAAACGCTCTTGCCGTGACGCTCGGGATGCTCCCGCTCCAAAGCCTTCAGAACAAGGCCTGTATCCACGTCAGCGACTGACACATTCCCGAAGACCGGGAACACGTAGTCCCGCATCGTAGAGAGGAACTGTGCGGCCGCCTTGCGATTCTTCCAGCGCGGTTCGTTCTGTTCGGAATATTGCCGCGCGGCTTTCTCGAAAGTGATGACTTTGGCGGCTTCAACAGCAAGAGCTGCCCGCGCAGCCCGCCGCGCATCGATTGGATCTATACCGTCAGCAAGCTTCTGTCTGGCTGCCCGAGCTCGTTCCCGCGCTTCCTTCAAGCTGAAGTCGTCAAGTGATCCCAGGCCATGGAACCGCTCTCGCCCATTTAGCTCATACCGGAGCAGCCAACTCTTCGCGCCAGTGCGGCCGACCTGCAAATAGAGACCGCGTGTCTCCGGGTCACGGTAGCGACCGGGTGCATTCAGCTTCGCAATCCGCTTAGAAGTCAGTGCCATGGGCCTTTATGCCTTTGTATCGCTCCCCGTTTCAACCCCCGGATTGGCCAGCGGATATAAGCGGGCGCTGTCGACGCTTAGCGACGAAAGACATAGTGGAAAGGTTCGTGGTTACAATGCTTTGCGAAGGGCTAACGGCGATCTCCGGCATCTATCGAGTTAGACGGAGGCGGCCTCCCTCTCCGCCACCCTACGCCCTGCGGGCTTCGGGTGGCAGGCCACCCGGAACCGCATCTGGGCGTAGGAGTGTCGCCCGAAGCTACGAAGTAGCGTAGGGGGACCGGAATGAAGCAGGATGCCCTCCGAAGCTTCAGCGTAGAGGCTCCCGCTAGGCAACGAGGCCTTGCCTGATCTGGTTTACCTCTTCGATCGGCACGGGATGCCCGGTGAGGAAGCCCTGCATCAAATTTACCCCCAGGCGCTGCAGCAATATGTACTGCTCCTCCGTTTCGACGCCCTCGGCGAGCACGACATGGCCGAGATTGCGAAGCAGCACGACCATGTCCCGCAACAGGCTCAAGCCACGAGACGTCTGGCAATCGTGGAGGAAGCTGCGATCAATCTTGACCACGTCGAATTTGAAGCGGCGGAGCCATGTCAAGCCGGCAAATCCCGTTCCGAAGTCGTCCAGCCAGATCTGAACGCCGAGTTTTCGCAACCGCTCCACGTTTCTTACCGCTTGCGCCTCCAGAAAGATGTCACTGCCTTCAGTGATTTCGATGGCCAGTTTCTGGGGCGCAAGGCCGTGCCTGCCAAGAATCTCGGTGATCCGGAGTGAAAAGTTAGGAGCCTTGAGCTGAAGAACGGAGACGTTCACCGTCACGACCGAGCCCAATCCGTATTCCGCCATGTCACCGCAGGCTCGATCGATCAGCCACGTACCCAGTTCCACGATCGCTCCGGTCTGCTCGGCAACGGGTATGAATACGGACGGACTGATCATGGTGCCGTCGAAGTCGCATACCCGCATCAGACTCTCGTGGCCCAGCACGCGTCCCGACGCCAGCTCGCGAATTGGCTGGTAGGCGACAGAAACGAGCTGGTTGGAAACTGCCACCTTCAGCAGTTCTGAAAGATTTTCGCCGGAGCGATCCTGGCTGGTGGCATGCGGGTCGTAAATCGTGAACGTAGCCCGACCGGCAAACTTGGACGCGTAGAGCGCGCGGTCAGCTTCCTGCAGCAGGATTCTAAGCTCTATGCTCTGATCGGCGCGCGTCAACGACGCCCCGGCACTGATCGTTACGATGTTGAGCTTGTCGCCCCGATCAGGGTGGTAGATATCCAAATCCTCTACAGCGCGACAGAATTTCTTCGTTATCTCATGAAGGTGAGCCCGCCCGGTGACCTTGCAGAGAATGACGAATTCTTCTCCGCCATAGCGGGCCGCGATGGCGTTGTTGGCAGCCGCCATCTCGGAGAGGACATGGGCGAGTTTGATCAGGCAATCGTCGCCGGCCTGATGACCAAGTCCGTCATTGAACCTTTTGAAGTAGTCGACGTCGATCAGAATGAGCCCTATCTCGTCGTCGTCCGCGGCCCAGTCTTCGCGCAGCTCCGAGAATTCTCGAATGATCGCCCTGCGGTTCTTCATTCCCGTGAGCGGATCGGTGTCGGCGATTTCGGTTAGCTTTTGCCCCTTCTTGATAGCAGCCTGCTCCTGGAATTGTGCCCGAAGCGCGTGCAGGAAGGTCTGGTAACGCTCCAGGCTCAGCCGCCACGAAAGATAAAGCGACAAGACGAGGCAGTTCACGAAATAGGCCGACAACACGACCCGACCGGCGATGTCGGCCTGAAGGGAGAACATCGCGGCGTACACAAAGCTTGCGGCGACCGTCGCGGAGGCAAGGGCTGAAAGCCAAAAACGGAAGTTGAAGAACAGATTCGCACCCAGGATGAACACGGTGCCAAAAACCATGAAATGGGAGAGGGCATCCTGATGCTCTGTTCCAACAGCGGAGACGAGCCACCCAAGGGCACCGGAGACAATCGCCAGCGCTGCTACAAGGTGCAAGGTGGCAAGGCCAAAGCCCCGTCGGGCGACAAATTCGACAAGCGCCAGGGAAGTGATCCCTAGCGTAACGCGCGTCAAAACAAGCCGGCCGGCGACATCCGGAAAGAGAAACCAATCGAAAAGGCCATAGGCCACATAGCTGAATACAGCAGCCGCAATACCCCATCGCACAAGGCTGCGATTCTCATCGGCATCCTTCTGCAGGAACAGTGTCAGGAGTTCCGGATCGGCGGAATGCCACCGCGGACGTCCAATCGCTGCCGCCACCTTCTGGGCAACGTCCTCGCTCAGTTGCATCGCAACGCTCCTCCGCGATCTGCAGTAGCGAATGCAACAGCCGACGTCGCCTGCGGTCGGGGAATGAAGACGTCCCTGTCCGCAAGAAAACTCAGATGTCGCTAACCGAGGGTAAACGGGCGGTTCGGATTTAGCCAGTTTGCAGGATTGATGGCCGTTCCGTTGATTAAAATTTTACTAAAATTTTATTAAAATTATTAGCATTGGTTGGCGGCGCACCTATGCTGCTGGCCGGGGACCGGGGCGGTAAACCGGAGAGTAAACGGCATGCCTATCAAGCCAAAACTGCAGCTCGACCAATACAGCCTGGTCACCACCAGGCTGATGAAGAAACATGTTGCGACCTCCGAAGAGGCAGCTGACTCCGACGAGTTGAGGGACAGCACGGCCCAGCTCGCCCTGATACTGGACCTTGCTCATCAAGCCTTTGCGCGACACAAACCGGCCGCCCCCGTCGTCCATCGTTTGGCGGGGCGACTCCACAAGCTCCGCCGGCAGGTTGCTACCGCGGTTTGGCAGAAACTCGTTCCTTTGGCTCAGCAGCATCGGGTCGCGGAATATTTGCTCCAGGACCCGTTCACGCGGTGGTCGGTCGAAAAACCGCGCGGGTATTCGGGCGATGCAGGCCTGCTGGATATTTACTACAAGCATCCGATCGCCGACGAGATCGTGGCTTCGTCGACCTTACTTGGTCGGCAAATCTATGCCTACACCAGTGAAGCTGCCAGTTCGGTGGCGGGGCGCGAGCGGCGGGATATTCTGGCCAGGACCGTGGACGAGACGGCCAGCAGTGTGGAAAAGGCTGAGGTGCTGGCGATTGCCTGCGGCCACCTCAGGGAAGCCGAACGCTCCGACGCGTTGGCCAGGCATAAACTGCAACGTTGGATCGGCCTGGATCAGGACCCCGTCAGCGTGGCCACGGTGAACCACGACTTTGCCGGCACGGCAGTCGAGGCAGTCCAGGGTTCCGTACGCGGCATCCTGCGCCGCGCCTACGCCCTTGGCACATTCGATCTCGTCTACGCATCGGGGCTTTACGATTACCTGCCGCGTGCCATCGGCGTCCGCCTGCTTCAAAGAGCCATGGAACTCGTCAAGCCCGGTGGCGAATTCCTGTTTGCCAATTTCAGCGACGAGATAACGACGGATGGTTACATGGAGACTTTCATGGATTGGCCGCTCATCCTACGTTCGGCCGACGATATGTGGGACATCATCAATGCCGCCCTCGGCGGGAGTCCTTTCGACGCGAAAGTCTACTATGGCTCGAACCGGAATATCGTTTACGGCAAGGTGAGGAAGGGCGATCTCTAACTAGGCGCGGGAATCGCGCGCGCATCCCCGTAACAAGGTAGGTCTGCCATGACGAGGCCATGCCTTCGCCCGCTTTCCGGCGACGGGCGAGCAGGTCGTCCGGGCTGCGGGCGGCCTACGCCGTGTTCGTTCTGCTTGCCGCCATACAGATGTGGCGGCGGTTCCAGCAGCACGACGGTGCTGCCCGCTCGGCGGGCTGCGTCTGGCCGTGTTGCTGGCACTGCCGCTGATCGCCAGGCTGTCGGTCGTGCAATGCAACGCGACTGGCCGGCCTGATCAGGCCTCGAAATAGCGGGCACGATCGAGATCGGCGATGAGCCCCGGCCCGGTCGGCTGCCATCCCAGCGCAGTGCGGGTCTGCTCACTTGACGCCGACAAGTCCCTGCCGATGAAATGCCCGAGAAAGCCGAAATGCGCAGCCGCGTCCTCGGGGCCTATGGAAACGACCGGCAGGCCGAGCCGGCGGCCGATGATCTCGGCGATCTCTTTGCTCGCCACGCCCTGTTCGGCAACCGCATGATAGCTGACGCCGCCCGTCCCCTTCTCCACCGCCAGCCTGTACAGGGTGGCGGCGTCGAACCGGTGCACCGCCGCCCAGCAATTTGCGCCGTCGCCGACATAGGCCGAGACGCCCTTTTCACGCGCAATGGCAATCAGCATCGGCACGAAACCGTGATCGCCCTCGCCATAGACGGTCGGCGCCAGCCGCACCGTCGATGCGCGCACCCCGCGCGCTGCGAGCGCCACGGCCGTTGCTTCCGAAGCGCGCGGCATGGCGGCCGATGGAGGCGCGGGTTTGTCGTCTTCGGTTGCCGGCCTTCCCTGCGCAAAACCGGCGAGGCCGGAGGTGACAAGCAGCGGCCGCTCGGAACCCTCGAGCGCCGCGCCGAGCGTTTCGATGGCGCGCTGGTCAACTGCGCAACTGGCGGCGAATCTCGAAAAGTCGTGGTTGAAGGCCGTGTGGATGACGCCATCCGATTGGGCAGCGCCGCTGCGCAGGCTGTCGAAATCCTCGATATCGCCGCGATGCGCCTCGGCACCCGCGGCCACGATCGACTCCGCACCTGCTTCCGACCGCGCGAGGCCAAGCACCTGATGGCCCGCCCCGAGCAATTCCCGCACAACAGCCGAACCGACAAAACCGGTAGCCCCGGTAACGAACACACGCATGATGATTTCTCCTTGGTTTTTGTCGAGGCCGTACAGGCAGCCCGTTGCGAAGGAGATAGAAGTTTGAGATCATACGATCTATACTGTAGAATCCGAGATATCTTCGCAATCGTCCGAGAACGCTCATGGATCCGCTGTCAGACGTGCTGTCGCTACTAAAGCCGCGCAATTACCTGTCGGCTGGGCTGGAAACCGGTGGCGACTGGGCGATCCAGTTTCCTGACCAGCAGGCCGCCATCAAATGCGGCGCCGTGGTGTCCGGCCGATGCTGGCTGTCGGTCGAGGGCGTCCCTGACGCGGTGCGGCTGGACGTGGGCGACTGCTTCCTGTTGCCGCGCGGCCGGCCTTTCCGCCTTGCCAGCGATCTCGGCCTGCCGACGGTCGATGCGCGAACGATCTTTTCACCGGCGCGGACCGGCGGCATCACCGTCCATAATGGCGGCGGCGATTTCCTCCTGGTCAGCAGTCGCTTCACGCTGTCCGGCGACCATGCCGGCATCCTCTTGCGGATGCTGCCGCCCATCGTCCACATCCGCGGCGAGAGCGACCATTCGGCGCTTCGCTGGCCGGTGGAGCGGATGATGCAGGAATTGCGCCAGCGGCGTCCCGGCGGCTTTCTCATCGTCGAGCACCTCGCCCACATGATCCTGATCGAGGCCTTGCGCCTGCATATGACCGCGCAAGGCAATGTCGGCTGGCTGTTCGCACTGACCGACAGGCAGATCGGCGCGGCGATCGGCGCCATGCACGAGGACCCGGCGCATGGCTGGACATTGCAGCAACTGGCGGAGCGCGCCGGCATGTCGCGATCGACTTTTGCGCTCAGATTCAAGCAGACGGTCGGGGCCTCACCCCTGGATTATCTGACGCGCTGGCGCATGATGCTGGCCGGCGACAGGCTGATGCATTCCGGCGATCCGGTTTCCGTCATCGCGCTGGCGCTCGGCTACGAATCCGAAAGCGCCTTCAGCACGGCATTCAAGCGCGTCATGGGCTGTTCGCCGCGGCAGTACAGCCGCCGGGAGCCGGACCTGACTGCGCAGGCCGAACGCGAAGCCGCCTGAGGCGGCGATCCGAGCGCCTTGATTACCTTGCCCTTAGAGGCTGTAGCGCGAACGAAACTCGGTGAACGACATCGCCAGATTGTTCTCGTCCACATGGCCGGTGATTCCGTCCACACTGCGCGAGTCGAGTTGTAGCGGGCGAGCCAGAGCGGACAATTGCCGAAGCCGCTCGGATTTCCCAGCGCGCTTCGACCGCTGCGGCCCTTCTGCTCAAATCGATCCCTTGCTTGCTCCATGGCATGCGCTTGACAATCGACTGATTCGCAACCCTTCGGGGATATAAGTATTCCAGTTAACTTAGGGATAATCGGCAGCAGGAACTAGATTTCAGACGCTCAATTGGCACGAGCAAAATCGCGTTTTTCATGCTTTCAGAATGACTTGCTCGCGTGCTGGCGGTTAACCGGCACCAACTTCTCCGATTTCCTTGCCTCTACGGCTGGGTAGCGCAATAGGGTTAATTGCGCGATTGCTAATATGCCTATATCTTAGGCGGCGCGGGGGGCCTCATATCTTCCCGCAGTGGCCGGTGCGGTGAAGCCCCACAAGCATGCCCAACCTGCACCGGCCATTCCCTATGGCTGGGTATGGTGTTCCCGCTCGGCAATCTTTTCCAAGAACTTCCGTGAAGCCTCTAGGACGCGTCGCGTTTCGGCGATGGTCGATTGCAGGGAGTCCAGTTGGCTCTCCGCTCGGAGCTGGCTACGGCGGGCGCTTTCAATGAACTGGTGGTCAGGTTCCCACCGGTCTTTCATCGGGCTTAGCCTCTCTACAGACGAACGAACTTGTCGAGATGCAGGCGTATCCGCTGGCCCTCAGCATAGGACAGCGCAAACGGTTCAATCACGAATGATCGGGTAATTTCCTGGTCTTCCTTGGCCACAGGAACGGACCATCCGCCGCCGGCTTCGATCACTTCCACGCAAGGCAATGCTTTGCGGATTGGACCCACGTTTCCACCACAGCCTCTATACGAAAAGCAATGGTAACCTCGAGTTTTATACTCCCGTCGAAAGCGGGTTTTCAACAACAAAGATGGTCTGAATCATACCATTCGGGTCAGCGGATAGCGGCTGCCGACGTAGCGTCTCCAAGGCCGAGAAAACCACCATACGCGCGCAACAGCGGGTTTCCATAGTCACGGCTACATCCGAAGAATCGACCGCATAGATTCAGGAATGTGTGTTGTCGTCACGGTTCCATACAATTTGGAAGGCCATTCCCCTACGGCAGGGTAGCGCCAAAATGAATAAGCGGGCGGGCAAGTTGAAGGCGTACTGATGCCGGATCGGGCTTTGGTCCAGCAAAAGCCTCTCAGCCTGACGCCTCGGAAAAGTGCGCGGCAATGGCGCTCAGAAAAGCCTTGCCGAACTCCTTGAGCTTGGCCGCACCTACGCCGTTGACCCCGGCGAAATCGTCGAGGTCTTGCGGACGACGCTCGGCCATGTCGATCAGTGTACGATCCGAAAACACCACATAGGCCGGCACCTGGCGTTCCTTGGCCAGACGCAGCCGCAGCGTCTTCAGCGTCGCGAGCAGCGACGCATCTACATTTTCGCTCTGAGGGCTCTGCCCGGCACGAGCCGCGCGGCGCGCGGCGCGCGTGCGCATCTCGACCCGATACTGGAACGGCACCTCGCCCCGGCCGAGTGCGTGGCCCTTGTCCGCGATGGCCAACCCGCCATGGCCGGCCGGGTCCGGCATCAGGAAACCGTTCGCGACCAGCTGGCGAATCATAGATTGCCAAAAATCCTTCTTGTGCGCGGCGCCATTGCCGAAGGCTGCCAGCCTGTGATGCCCCCTTGCCGCGATCTTTTCAGTCTCGTGGCCGATCAGGATGTCGATGACATGGCCGGCGCCGAAGCGCTCGCCGCTCTGCGCCACCGCCGCCAGGATGAGGCGCGCCTCGGCGGTGCCGTCGGCGCGCGGCGCCTGTTCCAGGCAATTGTCGCAATTGCCGCAGGGGACCGCCTCTTCACCGAAATAACCGAGCAGCACCTGGCGGCGGCACTCGGCCGTCTCGCAATAGCCGATCAGCGTATCGAGCCGGCCATGCGAGCGGCGCTTGTGTTCGACAGCGGCGTCCTCGTCGTCGATGAACATGCGGCGCATGCGGATGTCGCCAAGGCCGTAAAGCATATGCGCCTCCGCCGCCCGGCCGTCGCGACCGGCGCGGCCGATTTCCTGGTAATAGGCTTCGAGGCTGCCCGGCAGGTCGGTGTGGAAGACATAGGCGATATCAGGCTTGTCGATCCCCATGCCGAAGGCGATGGTCGCCACCATGACGATGCCCGACAGCGTCATGAAGGCGTTCTGGTTGGCATCACGCGCCTCCTTGCTCATCCCGGCGTGATAGGCGAGCGCGGTCACGCCGTTCTTTTCGAGGAATGCCGCCATCTCTTCGGTCTTCTTGCGCGACAGGCAATAGACGATGCCGCTGCGTCCCTGATGGCGCCCGATGAAATTGAGCAACTGCCGCTTGCTGTCCTGCTTGGGCTCGATGGCAAGCTTGATGTTGGGCCGGTCGAAGCCAAGCACCTGCGTTTCGACACGCCCGCCAAACAGCCGTCTCTCGATGTCTGCCCGCGTCGTCTCGTCCGCCGTCGCCGTCACCGCAATGATCGGCACGTCGGGAAAGATGCCACGCAGCTGCGACAGGTCTTCATATTCGCGCCGGAACGCCGGCCCCCACTGCGAAATGCAATGCGCCTCGTCGATGGCGATCAGGCTGACATCGAGCCTGGCAAGCGCATCCAGCATCCGCTCGGTCATCAGCCGTTCCGGCGCGAGGTAGAGCAGCCGCGTCTGGCCCGACGCGACGCGGCGCCATGCCGCGACATTGGCATCACGGTCGATCGAGGAATTGATGGTATCGGCGGCGACGCCGGCGAGGCGCAGTGCCGCGACCTGATCCTGCATCAGCGCCACCAGCGGCGAAACGACAATGGTCAGCCCACCCTTGACCAGCGCCGGAACCTGGTAGCACAGCGATTTGCCGGCACCCGTTGGCATGACGGCCAGCACATGGCGGCCGCCAAGCAGCGCCTCCATCACCGCGGCCTGTCCGGGACGGAAATCGTCGAAGCCGAACACGTCCTTGAGGACGCGCCGTTTGGGATCGTGCGTCGGCACGCTTGTCGTCGATATCTGCATCACTGATGTTTTCGATCGGCCGCCCGAAGCAGCGGCGTGGACAGACCGATTAGCGCAGCCCCTGCGTGACCACAACAAGCAGCAGCAACACCCCACCGGCGATCGACCTGGTTGGCATCGTTAAACCTATCTTCACCATGTTGCGGCACCGTCCAACCCTGCGGCGATGTTTCGAGTACCGCTGCGCCACGAGCGCACAGGCAACAGCCCGCGCCTCCCCAGGAGGCGCGGGTTTCCTGTTTCTGGAATTGCCGAAAAAGGTTCAGGCCAGGAAATCGGCGCGGTGCGGGGTAAAGCTGTCGACCAGGCGCCCGGCCTCCAGCGCCTTGACGCCGTGCACCAGATTGGACGGCACGATGAAGCTGCCGCCGGTCTCGATGGTCGCGGTGCGGCCGTCGATAATCACCTCGAAGCGACCTTCGGCGACATAGCTGGCCTGGACATGCGGGTGCGAATGCAGTGCGCCGACGCCGCCCTTGTCGAAGCCGAACTCGACCATCATCAGCTCATCCGTATGCAGGAGAACGCGCCGCCTGTTGCCGTCCGGCGTCGGCGTCCACGCGCTCTCGCCGGGTTGGGCAAAAATCTTATGCTCGATCATGACTGTTTCCTCATCGCGCCAGCCAGCCGCCATCCACCGGGATCACGGCGCCGTGCATATAGTCGGATGCGGGGGCCAGCAGGAAGACAGCGGCGTCGCCTATGTCTTCCGGTCCGCCCCAGCGCCCGGCCGGGATGCGCGCCAATATAGCGGCGCTGCGGTCGGGATCGGCGCGCAACGCCTCGGTGTTGTTGGTTTCAATATAGCCGGGCGCAATGGCATTGACATTGATGCCTTTTGCCGCCCATTCGCAGGCCAGCAGCCGGGTTATGCCGAGCGCGCCATGTTTCGACGCGGTGTAGGACACGACACGAATACCGCCCTGGAAACTCAGCACCGAGGCGATGTTGACGATCTTGCCGCGCTGCCCGGAATCGGCCATCACGCGCCTGGCAAAACCCTGGCTGAGGAAGAACAGCGTCTTCAGATTGACGTCGATGACGTCGTCCCAATCGGCCTCGGAGAAATCGACCGCATCGGCGCGGCGGATGATGCCGGCATTGTTGACCAGGCCGTCGATCGGGCCGGTCTTCTCCCACACCTGGTCGAGCATGGCCTTGGCGGCAACATGATCGGCGAGATCGCACCGCACAGTCTCGAACTGGCCGCCGGCTTCCGCGACTTGCCTTTCCGTGTCGTCCATCACAGAGCGGCCGACACCGATGACGATGCCGCCGGCGCGCGCGATCGAGACGGCGATGCCTTGGCCGATGCCGGTGTTCGCGCCGGTGACCAGGATACGCTTGCCGGCCAGGCTGAAGGAGGAAGGGCCGCTCAACGCAGTTCGCCCAGCGGCACCGGGTCGACATCGGTGTAGTCGACGTTGTCGCCGGCCATCGCCCAGACGAAGGCGTAGTTCGAGGTGCCGACCCCGGAATGGATAGACCAACCCGGCGACAGCACTGCCTCCTCGTTGGCGATGACGATGTGGCGGGTTTCGTCCGGCTCGCCCATGAAATGGAAGACGCGCGCCGTCTCCGGCAGGTCGAAATAGAGATAGGCCTCCATGCGCCGGTCATGCACATGGCAAGGGATGGTGTTCCACACCGAGCCCGGCGCCAGCTGCGTCATGCCGACCACCAGCTGGCAGGTCTTGACGCCATCAGCATGAATGAACTGGAAGATCGAGCGCTCGTTGCAGGTTTCCTTGCTGCCGAGATCGAGGCGCTTGGCGTCGCCAATGCGGATCAGCCGGCTCGGATGGGTATGATGCGCCGGCGCGCTGAGCAGGTAGAATTTGGCCGGTGCGCCCGCGTCGGCCGACGCGAACGACACGTCGGTGCTGCCCATGCCGAGATAGAGCATGTCACGCGCCTGCAACTGGTGGGTCTCGCCATTTGCCGTCACCGAGCCGGCGCCGCCGATATTGACGATGATCAGCTCGCGGCGGTCGAGAAAATTCTTGGTTCCCGTCGGCTTGATCGCCTCCAGCGGCAGCGCTGTCCCTTCCGGCACGGCGCCGCCAACGATCATGCGGTCATAATGGGTGTAGGTCAGGCTGATGCGTCCCGGCTGGAACAGGTCGTCAATATGGAAATTGTGACGCAGTTCGTCGGTGCCCATGGAAGCAGCGGCGACCGGGTCGATGGCGAAACGCGAGGTGAAATCGGTATGCGGGTGACTTTGAGTCATTGCTGCTCCAGCTGAATGAATGGCTATTTGGTTGCCGACGCCTTGACCGAGTCGGCGTAGTAGACCTGGCGGGCGTGCAGCCGCTCGCGGTAGCGCTCTTGGCTGGCGGTGAGATGAGCGCGCATCGCCTCGCGCGCGGCTTCGGCGTCGCCTGAGGTGATCGCATTCAGGATCACCAGATGCTCGCGTTGCAGCCCTCGCTGATAGCTGTCGGATTGCACCAGTTCGGTCGACCAGGGCGAGGTCACGTCGCAAGGAATGGCGCGGCGTCCGAGCACATCGAGCATCTCGACATAGAACGGGTTGTTGGTGGCGCTGGCGATTGCCCGGTGGAAGGCGAGATCGGCCGGACCGGTCGGCTCGCTGTTGAGAAGCAGCCGTTCGAACTCGAAGAAGGCTTCCTGGATCGCCGCTTCCTGCGCGGCGTTGCGGCGAATGGCGGCGAGCCCGGCCGATTCGATTTCGACGGCCAGGCGCACTTCGAGCACATTGAGCGCGATGGAATCCTTGCTGCCCATATCGGCGGCGAGCGCGCCGAACATCGTTGAGATGTGCTCGGTGACGAACACGCCGGCGCCCTGGCGCGCCTCGACCAGCCCGTCGGCGGCGAGCTTGGCCAGCGCTTCGCGGATGACGGTGCGGCTGACGCCGAAGGTCTCGGTCAGCTGGCCCTCGGTCGGCAATTTGTGGCCGGGCAGGATCTCGCTCGCCTGCAATTGCTTGCGGATCGCCGCAACGACGGTCTCCGACAGTTTGGGTTTTCTCTCGACCCTGAGATCGACAGCGCTATCCGATGCCATATCGCACCCCTGTTTGAAGACGCCTATTTGAACACGCTCGGCAACCAGAGCGAAATCGCCGGAATATAGGTCACCAGCCCCAGAACCACGATGCCCGCGCCATAGAACGGCCAGATCGAGCGCATCGCTTCCCAGACCGTAATCTTGCCGACGGCACAGGCGACGAACTGCACCGTGCCGACCGGTGGCGTGTTGAGGCCAATGCCGAGATTGAGGATGGTGATGACGCCGAAATGCACGGGGTCGACGCCGTAATGGGTGACCAGCGGCAGGAAGATCGGCGTGCAGATGATGATCATCGGCCCCATGTCCATGAAGGTGCCGAGCAGCAGCATCAGGACGTTGAGCAGAAGCAGCACCACCAGCGGATCGGTGGAGATGGCGTTCATGCCTGCGATCAGCAGCACCGGCACTTTGAGATAGGCCATCAGCCAGCTGAACGAGGCCGCCGTGCCGATGATCAGCAGCACCATTGAGGTCGTGCGCACCGCGCCCTTTGTGGCATGGACGAAATCGCCCCAGGCCATCGACCGGTAGACGAAGACGGTGACCAGCAAAGCGTAGATGATGGCGATGCAGGAGCTTTCCGTCGCCGTGAAAATGCCCGAGCGAACGCCGCCGAAGATGATCCCGATGAGCAGAAGTCCGGGGATGGCGATGACCGCCAGCTGGCCGACACGCGAGAAGCCGGGAAAAGCCTCGACCGGGTAGCCGCGGCTGCGGGCGACGAAATAGGCGGTGACCATCAGCGAAGCGGCGAACAGCAGACCAGGCAGGATACCGGCGGTGAACAGGTCGGCGATCGAAATCTTGCCGCCGCCGGCGATCGAATAGATGATCATGTTCTGCGACGGCGGCAGAAGCAGCGCGATCAGCGCCGCCATCGAGGTGACGTTGACGGCATAGTCGGCGCCGTAGCCGCGCGCTTTCATCTGCGGGATCATCAGCCCGCCGACGGCAGCGGCTTCCGCCACAGCCGAGCCGGAAATGCCGCCGAACAACGTCGCGGCGATGATGTTGACCTGACCGAGCCCACCGCGGACATGACCGACCAGCGAGCCGGCAAAGGAAACGATGCGCTGCGCGATGCCGCCGCGCACCATCAGGTCGCCGGCAAAGATGAAGAACGGGATCGCCATCAGCGAGAACGCCGACATGCCCGACTTCAATTGCTGGAACACCACCAGGGGCGGCAGGCCGAGATAAAGCACGGTGGCGAAGGACGCCGCACCCAGGCAAAAGGCGATCGGCGTGCCGGCAAACATCAAAAGCGTGAAGACGCCAAACAGGATCCAGAGTTCCATCTAGGCCTCCTGCACGGCCGGCATTTCCGGCACTTCTTCGAGATTGATATCCTTGTCGATGTCGGCGCCGGACCAGCGCAGCGCGATGCGTTCGGCCGCGAACAGGCAGATCAGAAAGCCGCCGGCAACCAGCGGCAGATAGTCGAAACCGCCGGGAAGTTCGAGCGCCGGGATGACAGTGTGCCAGGTCAGCCCGACCAGCTTGCAGCCGTACCAGACCATGCCGAAGCCGAAGCCAAACGCGATCAGGTCGGACAGGGTGCGCAGCGCCCATTTGCTGCCCTTGGGCAGGATATAGAGCAGCACGTCGAAGCCCATATGGTAATTCTCGCGCACGCCGACGGCAGCGCCCAGGAAGATGAACCAGTTCATCAGCATGATGGCGGTGACTTCGGTCCAGCTCGGTGACGCGTTGAGCACGAAGCGGGAAAACACCTGGTAGGCAACAAGCGCGGTCATGGCGACCATCCCGATGCCCGCGAGATAGAGCGCACCGTCGCAAATCTTCGAAAGCACCGCGCTGAAGCGCGGTGGCGCTCCGCTCCTGGCCGTTCCCGCAGTCATCCGATCCTCCCGGTCTTTCCGTCCCCTAAAAGCGATTGGCGGGGCGGCGCCATGCCGCCCCGCCAGAAAATCACTTGGTCGCCTGGATGCGCGTCGCGAGGTCCTTGAGCTCCGGCGTCTTCAGATACTTGTCGTAGACCGGCTTCATCGCATCGATCAGCGGCTGCTTGTCGATCTCGCTGACCTTGACGCCGGCCTTCTCGACGATCTCTCGCGACTTCTTCTCCTGCGCGTCCCACAATTCGCGCATCTTGACGACGCTATCCTTGGCCGCCTGCTTGACGATCGCCTGGTCTTCCGGCGTCAATCTGTCCCAGCTCGATTTCGACATCACCAGCACTTCCGGCACGATCTGGTGCTGGTCGACGGTATAGTGCTTGGCGACTTCGTAGTGCTTGGCGGATTCGAAGCTGGGCCAGTTGTTCTCGGCGCCGTCGATGACGCCGGTTTCGAGCGCCGAATAAACCTCGCCATAGGCCATCGGCGTGGCATTTGCGCCAAGCGCGTTGACCATGTCGACGAACACGTCGGACTGGATGACGCGGAACTTCATGCCTTTCAGATCGGCGATCGAGGTGATGTCCTTCTTGGTGTTGTAGAAAGAACGGGCGCCGGAATCGTAGAAGGCAAGGCCGACCAGATCATGCGTCTCGAAGGCCTTGAGGATCTCGTCGCCGATCGGCCCGTCCATGACATGGCGCATGTGCTCGACCGAACGGAACATGTAGGGCAGCGACGGCACCGCGGTTTCCGGCACGATGCCGTTGAACGGACCCATCGAGACGCGGTTCAGATCGATGACACCGGTCTGCGTCTGCTCGATCGTGTCCTTTTCCTCGCCGAGCTGCGCCGAATGATAGACCTCGACCGAATAGCGGCCGGCGGTGCGCTCCTTGATGAGCTCGCCGAGATATTTGACCGCCTCGACAGTCGGATACCCGTCCGGATGGGTGTCGGCCGAGCGCAGTACGGTCTGGGCGCCGGCAACGCCGATCATCAGCGAGCCGAAGGCGAATGTGGCTGCCACCAGTTTTGAAAAATGCAACATGACTGTCTTCCTCCCTTTTAAAATTCCACGCGCCCGGCTCACAGCCGGTACGCCTTCTTGGCAAGCGTGTAGGCAAGCTCCCGCGCCAGCTCATGCGCCTCGTCCTCACGCAGCCGGTGCTCGGCGACGAGACGGGCGAGAAAGGCGCAGTCAACCCGGCGCGCCACATCGTGGCGGGCGGGTATGGATGGAAAGGCGCGGGTGTCGTCGTTGAAACCGACAGTGTTGTAGAAGCCGGCGGTCTCGGTGGTCATCTCGCGGAACCGGCGCATGCCTTCCGGGCTGTCATGGAACCACCAGGCAGGCCCGAGCTTCAGCGCCGGATAGACGCCGGCAAGCGGCGCCAGTTCACGCGCGTAGCTGGTCTCGTCGAGCGTGAACAGGATGATGGAGAGGTCGCGCTCCAGCCCGACGCAGTCGAGCAAGGGTTTGAGCGCCGCGGCATAGTCGGTGCGGGTCGGAATATCGAAGCCTTTGTCGCGGCCGAATCTCTGAAGAATTCCGGGCGAATGGTTGCGCCATGAGCCGGGATGGATCTGCATGACCAGCCCGTCGTCGCGGCTCATCTTGGCCATCTCGGTCAGCATCTGGGCGCGAAACAGCTTGCGCTCGCGCTCGTCGTCCGAGCCGCGGCGGATGCGGTTGAACAGCTCTTCCGCCGCCGCATCGGAAAGATTGGCGGTCTCGGCCGTCGGATGGCCGTGGTCCGATGAGGTTGCGCCGAAGCTTTTGAAGAAAGCGCGGCGATTGCGATGCGCGTCGAGATAGCCGGCCCATGTGCCGGTGTCGCAGCCGGTGATCTCGCCCAGACGATCGAGATTGGCCGAAAATCCTTCGAAGTCGGGATCGACGACAGCATCCGGCCTGTAGGCAGTGATGACGCGGCCCTGCCAGCCGCTGTCGCGGATCGTCTTGTGCCATTGGAGATCGTCGAGCGCGCCCTCGGTCGTCGCGATGACCTCGATGTTGAAGCGCTCGAACAGCGCGCGTGGGCGATAATCGTCGCGCTGCAAAAGCGCCGCGATGGTGTCGTAATGGCGGCTAGCGGTGCTGGCGTTGAGCGGCTCTTCGATGCCGAACAGATGCTCGAGCACATGGTCGAGCCACAACCGCGTCGGCGTGCCGCGGAAGAGGTAATAGTGCTCGGCGAAGCGCCGCCAGATCGCCCTGGGATCGGTCTCGACCGGCGAGCCGTCGAGAGTCGGGACGCCGAGATCTTCCAGCCGCACGCCCTGGCTGAACAGCATACGGAAAATGTAGTGGTCGGGCACCACCAGCAATTGCGCGGGATCGGGGAATGGCTCGTTGAGCGCATACCAACGCGGATCGGTGTGGCCGTGCGGGCTGATGATCGGCAGGTCCTTGATGCCGGCATGGAGATCGCGCGCGATCGACAGCGCGCGCCCTTCGGCGGCAAAAAGCAGATCCGGATCGGTCAGTCCCGCCACGTCGTTCCTCCCAGGGGCGATATCGGTAGGATTGGAAAGAAATAATGTCAACATACAAAAACTGGATTGTTGTATGATGACTTTTAACCGGCGTCAGGTCATTGTGCGGCGGAAGAGCGGATGTTACGCCGCTAGCAGATCCCGCCCCGCACACCATCCAGCGACAAGCCGCGCCATGACCAGCAGACGCCTTTCCAACGCAACAGTGCAATCCTTGCCGGCCTCGGTCGCCGTCCCCGCCTATGATCGCGCCAGTGTCGCCCCAGGCATCGTCCATCTCGGCGTTGGAGCCTTCCACCGTGCCCATCAGGCCGCCTATGTCGATGACTGCCTAGCGGCCGGCGAGACCGGCTGGGGCATTGTCGGCGTCTCGCTGCGCAGCCCCGACACGCGCGATGCGCTGACGCCACAGGACGGGCTCTACACGCTGGCGGTGCGCGGCAGCGATGGCGAAGCGCTGCACATTATCGGCTCGATCCAGTCGATGCTGGTCGCGCCGGAAGACCCCGGCGCGGTGCTGGCCGCGCTGACCGACCCGCGCACCCGCATCGTCACCCTGACCATCACCGAAAAGGCCTATCTCAGGGCCGCCGACGGCAGCCTCGACGAAAACCATCCCGATATCGTCCACGATCTGGGCAATCCCGGATCTCCCAGGACAGCGCATGGATTCCTGGCGGAAGCGCTGGTGCGACGCCGGGCCGCCGGCACGCCGCCCTTCACCGTGCTGTGCTGCGACAACCTTCCGGCCAATGGCGCCACGCTGCACCGGTTGCTGATCGCGTTTGCAAAATTGCGCGACGCCCGGCGTGCTGCGTCAGGCGAAGCCACCCTCGCCGGTCATATAGCCGGCGACGTTGCATTCCCATCAAGCATGGTCGACCGCATCGTGCCGGCAACCACCGATGCCGACCGGGCGCGCATCGCCGGCGAACTCGGCATGGAGGACGCATGGCCGGTGATGACCGAGCCATTCCGGCAATGGGTGATTGAGGACAGGTTTCCAGCCGGACGACCGGCCTGGGAGAAATTCGGCGTCACCATGGTCGAGGATGTCCGGCCGTTCGAGGACATGAAGCTTCGGCTGCTCAACGGCGCCCATTCGGGCATCGCCTATATCGGCCTGCTCAGCGGCCACGTCACGGTCGACCGCGCCTTCGCGGATCCCGCGATCCGCGCGTTCGTCGACCGGCTCTGGGCCGAGGCCATCCCGACCTTGCCTAGGGATGCCGGGCTCGACACCTCAGCCTATACGGCCGAACTTGCCGAACGTTTCTCCAACACAGCGCTGGCCCACCGCACGGCGCAGATCGCCAATGACGGCAGCCAGAAATTGCCGCAGCGCATTGTCGCTACCGCCATCGCGCGCATCCAGGCCGGCCTGGTCCCGGAGCATCTGACGCTGGTGATCGCCGCCTGGATCGCCGCCTGCGAGGCGCGCGGCAAGGACCTGCCGGAAGCCCACTTCACCGATCCGCTCGACGCGGCGCTGGCCGCGCTCGGAGCGCAGCCGACGCTGGAACGGGTGGTGACGGTGTTTGACCTCGCCGGCTTCGCCAGCGGCAGCCCCGAGCGCCAGACGCTGATCGAACTGGTTGCCGCCCATCGCGAGCATATCCTGCAAGGCGGGGTGGCGCTCGCGCTCGCGGCACTGGGTGTACCGGGAAAGACCAGGTGACCTGACGTCGCCCGGATACAAAAAGCCGGGCTTAAGCCCGGCCTGTTTCATACCTTTGCCCGACCATGACCCCTCGGATCACGTCCAATCATTCTGCGGCTTACGCCGGCAGCAGCGCGCCTTCGAGCGTGGTAAGCTGGCTAAGGAACTGCTCCGCCTTGCTGCGGCTCTGGTCGTCCTTGGCGTCGGCGGCGTCTTCCTTGGCTTCCTGGATGCGGCGGGCGAGATCGGCGCGGTCGATATCGCCGACGGCGACCGCCGATTCGGCCAGCAGCGTGCAGCCGGCAGGGACGATGTCGGCAAAGCCGCCGAACACCACATAGCGTTCTTCCTTGCCGCCGGCGGTCTTCAGCGTGACGACGCCCGGCTTGATCGTGGTCATGACCGGCGCATGGTGCGCCATGACTGTCATTTCACCTTCGGCGCCTGGAATGACGACGGACTCGACCTGCTCGGAAACCAGGAGGCGCTCCGGCGAGACCAGTTCGAACTTGAAAGCTTCAGCCATGTCAATTTAGTGAGTAGGGAATAGTGAGTAGGGAGTAGGGAGAGGACAGCTGTCCTGATCACCCGGCCGCTATTCACTACTGACTACTGACTACTCCCTATTGCCTTGATTACGCTGCTTCAGCCGCCAGGCGCTGAGCCTTCTCGACCGCTTCGTCGATGCCGCCGACCATGTAGAAGGCGGCTTCCGGCAGGTGATCGTAGTCGCCGTTGCAGAGGCCCTTGAAGCCCTTGATTGTGTCGGCGAGGTCGACCAGCTTGCCCGGCGCACCCGTAAACACTTCGGCGACGAAGAACGGCTGCGACAGGAAGCGCTCGATCTTGCGGGCGCGGGCCACCGTCTGCTTGTCCTCTTCCGACAGCTCATCCATGCCAAGGATGGCGATAATGTCCTGCAGCGACTTATAGCGCTGGAGGATCGACTGCACCTGGCGGGCGACGGCATAGTGCTCCTCGCCGACGACCAGCGGATCGAGCATGCGCGAGGTCGAGTCGAGCGGATCGACGGCGGGGTAGATGCCCTTTTCCGAGATCGCGCGGTTGAGCACGGTCGTCGCGTCCAGGTGGGCGAACGAGGTCGCAGGCGCCGGGTCTGTCAAATCGTCGGCCGGCACGTAGATCGCCTGCACCGAAGTGATCGAACCCTTGGTCGTTGTGGTGATGCGTTCCTGCAGCGCACCCATGTCGGTGGCCAGCGTTGGCTGGTAACCCACGGCCGAAGGAATACGGCCGAGCAGCGCCGACACTTCAGAACCGGCCTGCGTGAAGCGGAAGATGTTGTCGACGAAGAACAGCACGTCCTGGCCCTGGTCGCGGAAATATTCGGCGACCGTCAGGCCGGTCAGGCCGACGCGGGCACGCGCGCCCGGCGGCTCGTTCATCTGGCCATAGACCAGTGCCGCCTTGGAGCCTTCGCCGCCGCCCTTCTTGTTGACGCCGGACTCGATGAACTCGTGATAAAGATCGTTGCCCTCGCGGGTGCGCTCGCCGACGCCGGCGAAGACCGAGAAGCCGCCATGCGCCTTGGCGACGTTGTTGATCAGCTCCTGGATCAGAACCGTCTTGCCGACGCCGGCGCCGCCGAACAGGCCGATCTTGCCTCCGCGGGCGTAGGGTGCCAGAAGGTCGAGCACCTTGATGCCGGTGATCAGGATCTGCGCTTCCGTCGACTGTTCGACATAGGTAGGCGCCGGCTGGTGGATGGCGCGCATCTCGATGCCGTCGACCGGGCCTTCTTCGTCGACCGGCTCGCCGATGACGTTGATGATGCGGCCGAGCATGCCCGGGCCGACCGGAACGGTGATCGGCGCGCCGGTGTCATAGACGTCCTGGCCGCGAACCAGGCCTTCGGTGGAATCCATGGCGATACAGCGCACGGTGTTTTCGCCCAGATGCTGGGCAACTTCGAGCACCAGGCGGTTGCCGACATTGGAGGTTTCGATGGCGTTCAAAATGGCCGGCAGATGATCGCCGAACTGCACGTCGACGACGGCGCCGATGACCTGGCGAACCTTGCCGATGGCGCCGGTCTTCTTGACGGCAACGCTCGTCGTCTTCACTGCCGGGGCCGCGGCCTTGGCGGGCGCGGCCGCCTTCTTGGCCGGAGCGGCCTTCGCCGCTGCTGCCGGAGCCTTTGCGGCCGCCTTGGGGGCCGTCTTCGCGGGGGTCGCTGCTTTCGCCATCGTCTTTACCCTTCTCGTCCTTTGTTTCTCACGCTCCATCAGAAGGTCGATGACCTCCTGGCGGTCGCGCCTAGAGCGCTTCGGCGCCCGAAATGATTTCGATCAGTTCCTTGGTGATCTGCGCCTGCCGCTGGCGGTTATAGGTGATCGACAGTTTGTTGATCATGTCGCCGGCATTGCGCGTTGCATTGTCCATGGCGCTCATTTTGGCGCCCATCTCGCCGGCTGCGTTTTCGAGCAACGCGCGGAAGACCTGGACCGAGATGTTGCGCGGAATGAGGTCGGTGAGGATCTCGCCCGGCTCCGGCTCGTATTCGTAGACGGCATTGCCACCGGCGGTCGCTTCGGCGGGAGCGGAAGCCACGCCGGCAGGAATGATCTGCTGCGCGGTCGGAATCTGGCTGATCACCGACTTGAACTGCGAATAAAACAGCGTGCAGATATCGAAGCCGCCTTCGCCGAACAGATGGATGATCTTACGGGCGATCGCATCGGCATTGACGAAGCCGAGCTTCTTGACATCGCGCAGGTCGACGCGGTCGATAATCAGCGAGGCATAGTCTCGGCGCAGAATGTCGAAACCCTTCTTGCCGACGCAGATGATCTTGACCTGCTTGCCGTCGGCCAGAAGCCGGCGGATATGGTCGCGGGCCAGACGTGCGATCTGCGAGTTGAAGCCGCCGCACAGGCCGCGCTCGGCGGTGCAGACGACGAGCAGATGCACATCGTCCTTGCCGGTGCCGGTCATCAGCGCCGGGGCATCGCCGCCGCCGCCGATCGCCTGCGTGATATTGGCCAGCACCGCACCCATCCGCTCGGAATAGGGACGCGCCGCCTCCGCTGCTTCCTGCGCGCGGCGCAGCTTCGCCGCGGCGACCATCTGCATCGCCTTGGTGATCTTCTGCGTCGCCTTGACCGAGGCGATACGGTTACGAAGGTCTTTTAATGAAGGCATGCTTCAAACCTGATCCCGAGCGTCCGGCTTCTTCTCAAGCGAAGGTCTTGGCGAAGGCGTCGATCTCGGCCTTCAGCTTGGCGCGCAGATCGTCCGACAGCGCCTTTTCCTTGCGGATGCCGTCCAGCACGTCCTTGCCGGCCGAGCGCATATGGCTGAGCAGACCATGCTCGAACTTGCCGACCTGGTTCAGCGCCAGCTTGTCGAGATAGCCGTTGACGCCGGCGAAGATCACCGTGACCTGCTCCTCGACCTTGAGCGGCGAGAACTGCGGCTGCTTCAACAGTTCGGTCAGGCGCGAGCCGCGGTTGAGCAGGCGCTGCGTGGCGGCGTCGAGATCGGAGCCGAACTGCGCGAACGCAGCCATTTCGCGGTACTGCGCCAGCTCTCCCTTGATCGAGCCGGCGACCTGCTTCATCGCCTTGATTTGCGCCGACGAACCAACGCGCGACACCGACAGGCCGACGTTGACCGCCGGACGGATGCCCTGGAAGAACAGGTTGGTTTCGAGGAAGATCTGACCGTCGGTGATCGAGATCACGTTGGTCGGAATGTAGGCCGACACGTCGTTGGCCTGGGTCTCGATGATCGGCAGCGCGGTCAGCGAACCGCCGCCCAGATCGTCGTTGAGCTTGGCGGCGCGCTCGAGCAGGCGCGAATGCAGATAGAACACGTCGCCCGGATAGGCTTCGCGGCCCGGCGGGCGGCGCAGCAACAGCGACATCTGGCGATAGGCGACGGCCTGCTTCGACAGATCGTCATAGCTGATCAGCGCATGCATGCCGTTGTCGCGGAAATATTCGCCCATGGTGGCGCCGGTGAACGGCGCCAGGAACTGCATCGGCGCCGGATCGGAAGCGGTGGCGGCGACGATGATCGAATATTCAAGCGCGCCGCGCTCTTCGAGAACCTTCACGAACTGCGCGACCGTCGAGCGCTTCTGCCCGATGGCGACGTAGACGCAGTAGAGCTTTTCCTTTTCCGGTCCGTTGTCGTGCACGGCCTTCTGGTTGAGCATCGTGTCGAGGATGATCGCGGTTTTGCCGGTCTGGCGATCGCCGATGACCAGCTCGCGCTGGCCGCGACCGACCGGGATCAATGCATCGATGGCCTTGAGGCCGGTCGACATCGGCTCGTTGACCGACTTGCGCGGGATGATGCCTGGTGCCTTGACGTCCACGCGCTTGCGTTCGGTCGCCTTGATCGGGCCCTTGCCGTCGATCGGATTGCCGAGCGCGTCGACGACGCGGCCGAGCAGGCCCATGCCGACAGGCGTATCGACGATGGCGCCGGTGCGCTTGACGATGTCGCCTTCCTTGATGTCGCGGTCGGCGCCAAAGATGACGACGCCGACATTGTCGGCTTCGAGGTTGAGCGCCATGCCGCGGATGCCGCCGGGGAACTCGACCATTTCGCCGGCCTGGACATTGTCGAGGCCGTAGACGCGAGCGATACCGTCACCCACGGACAGCACCTGGCCGACTTCGGAGACCTCGGCCTCCTTGCCGAAATTCTTGATCTGGTCTTTGAGAATTGCGGAAATTTCCGCGGCGCGGATGTCCATCAGCCGACCTCTTTCAGTGCAAGCTTGAGCGAATTGAGTTTGGTTTTGAGCGACGTATCGATCTGGCGCGAGCCCATCTTGACCACCAGCCCGCCGAGCAGCGACGGATCGACGGTAACAGTGATGGCCACGTCCTTGCCGGCGACGCCTTTCAGCGCGACCTTGAGTTCGGTCTGCTGGGCAGCCGTCAGTTCATGCGCCGAAGTGACCTCGGCTGATGTCTCACCGCGCTGTTCGGCAGAGATCCGGCGAAAAGCCTTGATCATGCCGGGCACCGCGAAGAGCCGGCGGTTGCGGGCGACGACGCGCAGAAAATTGCCGGTCAGGCCGGTGATGCCGGCCTTGTCGGCGATCGACGCGATTGCCTTGGCCTGGTCCTCGCTGGAGAACACCGGGCTGTTGATGAGGCGCGTCAGGTCGGCGCTGTCATCCAGCATCTTGGCGAAACTGTTGAGGTCGGCCTCGACCTTGGCCACCGAATTCGATTGCAGCGCAAGTTCGAACAGCGAACCCGCGTAGCGTTCTGCGACACCCGAGATTGGCGATGACGATTGAGCCACGGACCGTCTTTTCTCTTGTCTGAGGGGCCGCAGATTGTTGGCGCGAGCAAAAACTCTGGCTAAATCTTTGACCTTACTAAGTTTTTCCAAGCACGGAGGCGCGGCTTCCGCTATCCCCGGCCGAAAGTCGATTGCCGTCTAGCACAGGCATTTTAAGACCGCAATGC
Organism: Mesorhizobium sp. L103C119B0; assembly: GCF_000502235.1. Taxonomy (NCBI): domain Bacteria; kingdom Pseudomonadati; phylum Pseudomonadota; class Alphaproteobacteria; order Hyphomicrobiales; family Phyllobacteriaceae; genus Mesorhizobium; species Mesorhizobium sp. L103C119B0. The sequence continues at coordinate 34,703 of NZ_AYXE01000008.1, forward strand.
GTCGTCCCGCATGCTTTTCGGGCACTATTGTCGCATCCGGCCGCAGAGTTCAACTGAAGCCTTTGGATTGGCTGCCGATTCAGGGCAGAAAGCCGAAGACGAAGGCGAGCGGCAACGCGGCCAGGACGAGTTCGACGACGATCGACGCCCAGTTGAAAGGCGTGTTGGCGCCGTCCGACATAATCGACAGCAAACGGCCAAAAGCGGTGAACAGCCAGGAAAAGCCGAGTGCCATATAGAGCCACGGCTGCGCCAACAGAATGCAGCACAGGCTGACGCCGAGATAGAAGCCCGACATGCGGCCGCGCCCTTCCGCGATTGCCGCTGCCCTTTCGGGCCGGACCTGCAGCCGCAGAATCCGAAATGCCAGCCCTGGCGCGAGGAAAAACAGCAGACCGAGCGCCAAGGTGACGACGGCGCTGGACCAAGCCAGCCATTCGCCCTGGCTGGTCGGCCACGGAAACGCGAATTCCATCTTGCTTTCATCCCCTCACAGCAATGCCGGATGCATTGAATGTCGCTGCAAAAAGAAGTCAAGCGCGCGGCAGTTTCGGCGCGCAATTCGTGAAGGAGCGGAAGGCTGTTTAGGCCGCGCACGCGTCCGGCCAGCATCGTGGCCAACCTGTATTGTCAGGCGACGCCTCCCTCCTATCTGCAAGACCGGTTTTGCACAGCCAAAGGCCCCGACACCGGTCGCCTTTATTTCCTGACCGGGCACCTCAATCTGGCCGGCACGGAAGCAGATCGATGGAAGCTGAAAGTGGCCGGCAGCGGCAATGTCGCCGTGGCTGCCCAGCCCTGATCCTTGTTTTGACCCTTCAGGGCAGCATGAATGCGACCGCCGCCTCAGCATGGATGCGCGTGGTGTCGAACACCGGAATGTCGAAATCGCGCTCGCCAATCAACATGGTGATCTCGGTGCAGCCCATGATGACGCCATCGATCTTCTCATCGCGCCGCAGACGGGCGACCTCGTCGATATAGGCCGCCTTCGATGCCGCGTTGACGATGCCCCGGCAAAGCTCGTCGTAGATTACCTGGTGCACCATGTCGCGCCCGGCCTGGTCCGGCACCACGGGCTGCAGCCCGTATTTCTCCCTCAGCCGGCCCTTGTAGAAATCCTGCTCCATGGTGAAGCGGGTCGCCAGCAGCGCCGGCCGCTTGACGCCGGCGCCCTTGACCGCGACGGCCGTGGCGTCGGCAATGTGGATAAGCGGGATCGACACCGCCGCCTGCACCCGGTCGGCGAGCTTGTGCATGGTGTTGGTGCAGATTAAAAGCCCCTCTGCGCCGCCCGCCTCCAGCTTGCGCGCCGCATCCGCCAGCAGCACGCCCGCACCGTCCCAGTCGCCATGATGCTGCCGGTCGGCGATTTCGGCGAAGTCGAAGGAATAGAGCAACAGCTTTGCCGAATGCAGCCCGCTCAGCCGCTCGCGCACGATCTCGTTGAGCAGGCGATAATAGATCGCCGTCGATTCCCAGCTCATGCCGCCGATGAGGCCAAGGGTTTTCATGCGCTGAGCCTCCAGCAGGACCGAACGATCTCTCTCACAGAAAAGCTTTACGGGTCGATGTCAACCTTAACGCGCGCCGTACCACGCTCTTCGGCCCGCCTCCACAAACATCACCGCGCGCCCGATTCGGTCATCCTCGCATTGGCGCCGAGATGATGCAGGCTTTGTGTCGTGTGCCTTGAACTCCAGGCAACCGGCGGATCGGGCAGATCGAGATCGAACTGTGCCCGCCCGAGCAGCGAATTGACGATCTTGGCGCTGCGCCAAGCCATCAGGCTGAGCTGCGGCTCGGCTATGCCATGGCTGAGCCGGCCGGCATTGAGCGCGTAGATCCGGCGGTCGTCGGGCGCGTCCCATTCGACCTCGAAGCTGGCGTTGAGCCTGTAATGACCGCGCTCGTCCAGCGCGATCCTGTTCATGAGCGGCGCCATGCAATCAGGAATGGCAAAGGCATAGCCGGTGGCCAGAACCACCGCATCGACGGTGCGCGTCTCGATGGCGCCGTCGAAGCCGTTGCGCATGATCAGCCGGTATTCGCTGCCTTCCCGCGTCACGTTCAGCACTTCGCGGTGCGGCGTCATGTTGACCGCCGTCGTTTCCTCCGAGAGGTGCCGCAGCATGTAAAGCTGGCGATAGATCGCCTTCAGCGTGCTCGTCGATGCGCCGTCACCGGCAAGCAGTTGCTGTTCCAGGATCGTCTCGCGCCGCCCTTGCGGCAACCGATGGAAGTTTTCGACATAGCCCGGCGTGAAGAGTTCGTCGGTGAAAGGCGAGTCGTCCAGTGGCAGGAAATTCGGCCGCATCGAGATCCACTCGATTTCGCGGCCGGCGAAGCGGTCGGAGGAGATCAGATGCAGAAGCACTTCGGCGCCGCTCTGGCCACCGCCGATCACGGCGACACGCCGTCCGCTCAGGCGATCGAGGCGGTTGGCGGCCTGGGCGTTGTGGAAGCATTGATCGGAGGCCGCCGCCCGCGCCCAGGCGGGGATGTTGGGCACCAGCCCGACGGCAATGGCGAGATTGCGCGCGTTCACCTGGTCGCAGCCGATACGCAGCCTGAAATTCGTTCCGTCGAAGTCGATCCGGTCGACGGCGCTGGCGAAGCGCAGCGAAGACAAGTTCTCGCCGACCCATCCGAGATAGCGGGCGAATTCCGGCCGCGGGATGGCTGAGAAATCCGCGTTGAGGAATTCATAGAACCGCTTCTGCGCGACCAGATAGGACATGAACGACCATGGGCTGGTCGGATGCGTCGCGGTGACGAGATCCTTGAGGAAGGATGTCTGCAGTTCGACGCCCGGCAGCATCATGCCCGGGTGCCATTCGAGCCGCGTCGCCCGATCGAAGAAGCGCGCTTCGACGCCGTCCACCGCATCGAGATGGGCGGCGAGGCTGAGATTGAACGGCCCGATGCCGATGCCTGCGAGGTCAAGCGTATGGGTCATGGCGAACTCCTTATGGAGCTGGCTGGGCTGATGGGAGATCGCCGGGCTGACTCAGGGTTAAGCGGATTGTCGAGCGGTGTGCCAAGGTCGGGCAGAGGGCGTTCGCCGCTGTCGCCGTAGCCGATGGCGAAGCGCACCTTGTTGATGGCGATGCGTGGGATCTTCGGAGCAAACAGATCGAAGAGCGCGAACCGTTCCGACAGATCCGGGTTCTGCGCCTGGTAGCGCCGGATGGCGGCGGCCAGGATGGCGTAGAAAGTCCTCTCGTCGAAGCGGTCATAGGCGGCCAGCGCCTCGGATAGGAAGCGCAGAACGCTGACGATGTGTCCCGTTTGCAGATGCTGGAGAAGATGTGCCGGCGGCCGGCGCTTCAGCGTCGACAGGATTTTGGGGTCGAGGCCGGCCAGTTCGGGAAACGGCTGGTCGACGAGATCGAGGTCGCCCTGGAAATCCTTGACCGCCACGCCGAGAGGCGTCGCTCCGTCGAGGATGATGGTGACGTTCTGGCCATGGGCGATGAAGCCGACGCCGTAACGGCACATGAAGTGGTAGAGCGGCACGAAGGCCGTGGAGAACAGGCGATCGAGCCATGCCTCCGGACCAAGGCCGGACTGCTCCATCAGGGCGCTGGCGATCGGCCTGCCATGCGCGTCGCGCTGCGGCAGGGCGCCCATCATCATCGGCCGCTGGCCCGCTGTCAGATCCTTTTCGGGGCTTTCGCGCCATATGGCGCCCAGCATCTCGCAAAACTGATAGGGCGCGCCTTCAACGCCGGTATAGTGCGGATGCGGATAGAAGGCGCCGGCGACTTCCTGCAAGACCTTGACGTCCTTGAGCATCGGGTCCGCGGCCGCCACCGTGGCCAGCCAGCGCGACAGATCGGCGCCGATCGCCATGTATTTGCCCGGCACGCCGCGCCACGCTGAGGTGTTGAGGACGGTCAGCGGCAGCTTGACGTGCAGCGCCTCGGGCCGTGCCACATTGGCAAGCGTGCGCAGCGACTGCAAGGGCAGGAACGGATCGCCGAACTGGCCAAGCGGCACCAGCCGGCCGGCGGCGATCTCGCTACCATATTGCGAGGCGATCATCGCCTGCCACTGCCAGGGGTGGACCGGCAGCAGCCTATGCGTCGATCGCGAGATCCCGGCGGCGCTGAAAGCCGCTTCGAGCCTTGCGCGCTCGTAGTCGCCGAGTGCGGCCTGCAGCAGCGCCTCTTCGTCGAGCCCGCAGTCAAGCGCCAGCAGGCAGCGATCGCTGGCGGCGGCAAGCCAGAAGAGCTGGAATGCGGTGGCCGATTCTGGCGCGTAGCGCTCGAAGTCGTCCCGTCCCCAGCCAAGCCGTCCCTTGTTGGCAGGGGCCTTCGGATGGCCGTCGAGCAATGCCTGCAACTCGGTATCCGGCAGCGCGGCTAGATCGGCGGCCGGTCGATTGCCGCGTGCCTTGGCGATCCGCATGTCGGCCATCAGCGTGTTGTAAAGCTCCTTCGCATAGGTGCAGAATGTTGCCGGCGACATGCCGAGCGTCTCGCGCGCGTCGGCGAAGAAGGCGACCGCATCGTCGACCGGCAGCTCGATGCCGGCGTCGCGAGTCAGCGTCTCCGGACGGACGGCGATCTGGCCCCACAGGCGCCGCGTCGCGGCAAAGCGATAGGTCACGCCGGGGCCGGGCGTCAGCTCCCATCGGCCGGGCGAAAGCTCGCGCGGCGACAGGCACTCCTCGAAGGTCAGTTCGGAAATGGCCTTGGCGACGGCGTCGCGGTTGATCGCGGCCCAGCGTGTCGCCTCCCCCGCTTTGGCAATCGGTTGCTGCACCGTCACAGCGGCACCTCGCGGAAGAAGCGCTCGCGTTCGCAGCAGACCAGCGCCGCGCGCTTGTGCGGGAAGTCGAACTCCTTGACCTTGTCGTAGGCGGCGCCGGCGCAATAGCTCAGCATCTTCTGGTGCGCGGCGCGTGGCTCGCCGACGACGCGCTGCGTGCGCGGCTCGTCGAGGAACAGATAGTGGGTGACGGAGCGGAACAGTGACAGCGTCTTCGGCCGGCCGAGATGGCGCATATTGCCGATCAGCCCATGCCAGCCGCGGTCCCAGTCGTGCGGCTCATAATAGGGCCCGAGCCGGTCCTCCTTGGCCCAGTAGAACTCGAAATAGCCGGTCGGCTCGCCGTCGAAGCTGGCGATGACGCCGAAAATATGCGGATCGCTTTCCTGCTCGGCGAGATATTTGTCGAGATCCTCATGGCTCTGGGCAAGTTCCCAGAAGAAGGCGACGCGGCCATCGTTCATCCAGCGATGGAAGAGGTCGAGATCGGTCCGGCGGTCGATCGGCCGCAGCGACACGGTGAGGCCGATTTCCGGAATCCAGCGTTCGTACATCGGGCCGCAGGGGCGCGGTTGGCGCAATGGCGGCAGCCGGTCTTCCGGGCCGATAGCGGTCGTCAATGCCGGATAGGTGACATGCGAGGCCTGGCTGCGCCACAGCAGCGGCAGCTGGCGCAGGACCGAGCGATGAATGACGGCGCGCTCCGGTTCGCCTGCGGCCGTCTCGGTGGCCAGCGCCGAAACCGGCCACAGCGTCTTGGCCGCCGGCAGGAAGGCGCGGTCGAAGGTAGGATGCAGGCACAGTGCCGCGTCGACGAGGCCCGCCAGGACCTGCGGCTGATCGAGACGGCCTCCCGTGAACGCGACGTCATCGATGAGCAGGCGGCCATCCGCGATGGAGATGCGGGCCTGTCCCACCGCTGTTCCCTCAGCGTTGACCAGGCTGACATGGCCATCGCCGGCACGGATGGCGAGCGGCTCCGCGGCCGAGGCCAGATGCTGCCATCCTTCGTTGCCGGCGACGGTGGCGGGTGACCAGTTTTTCGCAGCCTCGATGTTCATGCGTATTCTCTCACATGCAGGGGGTTGGGAAGCTCGACGTAACCGGCCAGCGGGTCGGTCACCTCGGTGTTCTCATTGATGTCGCGCAGCGCGATCAGGAAATTGCCCTTGGCAGCAAGCGTCGGCGCGTTGAGCAAATAGTCGACGCAGGACCGGTCAGCCATCGGCGTGGCGGCCAGCCGCTCGAGCGAGCGGCGGAATATCGCCAGCAGATCGTCTTCGTTGGTGAGGCCAGCGGCGGCAAGGGCTGCGACGGCGGCGAAAGCGCCATTGACGACCAGATAGTAGCCGAACAGCTTCGCGGCCGCTTCCGCTGGGAAGACATGATCGCCCGCCTGACCGGCCTCGGGCACGAATTCGCGCAGCCTGGGCAGAAATTCCTCGACATAACCGGTGCCCTGGCAGTCGCGAAAATAGAGCGCATTCGGCCAGCCTCCGGAAAGACCGACGACGAGGTTCTGCTGATGGGCGCCGAACAGGAGGCCGAATTCCGAGAAGGCAACGATAAACGGCTCGATGGCGGCATGAAGGAAACGCTCGAACCACAAACGCGCCGTTTCCTCGACAGGTCGCTTCTCGTCGCGGGCGATACGGTGGACCAGGTCGGACAGATGGCTTTCGGTACGGCCGGGATGGCGCTCGCAAAGCGCGCCGAGAACGGCAGCCGGCGGATTGCCCGTGCCGCGAAACGGATTTTCGCGAAACGAGACGATGGTATCCGTCATCAGCCGGCCGTCTTCGCCACGCAGGCCGAACCAGGCGGGCTCACCCAGCACCGTCATGGTCGGGCAGCGCCGCTGCAAGGCATAGCCGAGCTTGCCCTTGACCAGCCGGTGCACCGAAAGGCCGCGCCGGCACTCATGCTCCTCGACGATGCGCCTGGAATTGGTCAGGCGCAGGCTGAGCGAGAATTTCAGCATCCACTCGGCTTCAGACGAATGAACCGTGCGCAGCGAGGTCGTGGCCCGCCACGCTGGTCCGCCGAGCCCAACATCGACGATACGACCGGCGCGAAACAGGCGCTCGACGCGGTCTTCCAGCATGAGCCGTACGGCCTGCCACGGATGCATCGGAACGAGAACCTTGCCCTGTTGCTTGCCAGCCCGAGCAAGCAGCTGCGGATCGCTGGCGGCAAGCCCGCGGACCATCTCGATGACATCTAGCGGCTCGACGCTGCCTCCAGTGAGGATGGTCGGGTCGACGGCCCACCAGCGCAGTTTGAACGCATTGCAGTATTCATGCCCGAAGCGCGCGGAATCCGTGTGCGTGAACTCTTCGCGACTCATCGGCGCCGGATGCACGGCATGGCCGAAGCGCAGGGCGCTTTCGGCATCGATGAAATCAGGATCGCCTTCGGAGAAGGGCCGCGACGATCCACGCGCCGCAGTCGCGTCAGCGATTGCGGCGATGCTGGCCAGGCTGCGGCGCAGGAAGGTCAGTCGGCTTTTCGCTGTCGCCCGGCCGGCAATGTCGGGATCCGCCAGGATCAGCGCCAAAAGGCTGAAAAGGTCGATCTCGGTCGCTTCGCCATCGGCCCCCTCGTTACTAATATCGAGGCGCCAGAGCGGCATCGCTAAATCGTGGTAACCAACCTTCGAGCGATGCCGCGCCTCGACGAGCACCGCCGCGCGCGAGGCAGGGAAATTCAGACGCAGCACGGCTGCCTGCGGCCGAAACAGCCCGGTTTGCCTGGCGTCGACGAATTCCCAGCCATCCCATTCCCGCAGCAACGCGTTGAGGAACGGGCTTAATGCAGAGGAAGAATCTGGTTTTGCTTGTTCCATGTGCATCCTCATAAATCATAATATACTGCATGCATTACATTTATACGTGTCGACTTTAAACATTTCTGTTGATTATCTATTCTAGACAAGAAATAAGCTTCGCCTTATGACGACCCGGGTGAAAAATCGATCTTCGCTTCTGCGCCGCCTGGCAATCGCGGTCTCGGCAATCGGCTTCGGCCAGTCGGCCTTCGTATCGCTCGTTCCCCTGGTGATGGAGCGGCTGAGGGTCGACACGTTTGCCATCGGCGCGGCAACTGCTGTCGGCGCGGCGGCCTTTCTGGTCGGCTCGCCGCTGTGGGGCCGCATGGGCGAGCGGCTTGGCCATGCCAGGCTGCTGCGCTTGATCGGCCTCGCCATGCTGGCCGGCCAGGCGGTGTTCGCCATTCTGCTGATAGCCGGCATGGGAGCCGCGCTCGGCATCGCTTTGCTGATGCTCTCGCGCTTCGTGTACGGTTTTGCCGCGTCCGGCGTCATGCCGACGGCGCAGATCTGGGCCAGCCGCTCGGTTGCCGATGACAGGCGACAGGCGGCGCTGGGACTGCTTGGCGCCGGCGTCAGCATGGGACGGCTGGCCGGCGCGCTGCCGGCGACGGCTGCCGTCCTGTCGCCGCTGCTGCCGCCCATCCTGTTCCTGTTCAGCCCGCTGTTGCTGTGGCTCGCGCCGGGCAAGGAGGCAGGCGGCGGACAGATCGACGGCAAGGCGGCTGATGCCGGCCGTGGAATATCGCCCTTCGATCGCCGCGCTCTGCCTTGCCTGGCGATGGGCTTGTGCCTGACGCTCGGCTTCGGACAGGTGCAGATGATGCTCGGCCCGATGGCCCAGCAGCGTTTTGGCCTTGGTGCGACGCAGGCCACGACGGTGACCGGCCTGGCCCTGATGCTGGTCGCCATCGTCATGGTTTTGGTCCAGGGACTGCTCATGGCGCGCCTGCGGCTGGCGGAGCGCAACAGCGTCGTCGTCGGCTGTCTCATGGTTTGCGTCGGCATGACGGCGCTGGCCGTCATGGCCAGCCATGTTGCCTCGGCAGTGTCTCTGGTGGTGGCGGCGGCCGGCATTGCCCTGGCGACACCCGGCTACACCGCCTGGCTGATGAAGCGCCTGGAGCCCGGCGAGCAGGGCGCCGCGGCCGGCTGGCTCACCAGCACCCATGTGCTCGGCCAGAGCATCGGCGCATTGGCCGGCGGCTTCGCCTTCACGCTCTGGCCTTTTGCGCCACTGGCTGGCTGCGCGGCGTTGGCGCTGGCCGCCGCCTGTCTCGCTGCCATGGTTCGTGAGACCGGGCGTTAGGAAGACCGCGCTCATTCGGCGACCTCCGGCAATGGCGGCATCGGAGTACCCGGTTGGGCTTTTGCGGTATCGGCGAAATGGGCATTCAACATGCGATAGGTCGCCACCACGGCTATGCCCGACAGCACGGTCGCCAGGGTGAACAGCGCGGAGTAGCCGAGCATGTCGGCAAGGCGGCCGGCAAGCATGGAGCCGACGAGGTAGACGATGAGCTGGGCGCAGGACAGGATGGTGAAATCGGTGCCGGGTTGGTCCGACGACGTGACGGACATGAACAGGCTGTAGAGCGCCACGATCTCCATGTAGCGCACCAGCGTCTGCAGGAACGAGGCGCCGAAGATCGGCCAGAAGCCGGCGATAGCGCCGAAAGCGTGCAGCGCGAAGATCAGGAAGCAGATGGTTCGCAGCGCGCCGAGCAGGCCGAGCACCGAGGCGGCGCCCCTGTTGTGCAGCAGCCACGCCGCCAGCGCCGAGCCGCCGAGCCCGACGGTGAGCGCGGCACCGCCCGAGAGATAACCGATGATATCGAGCGGCACGCCGGCATCGACGAGATAGGAGCCTTCCATCGACTTCACCAGCCCCTCGCTGGCGCGGTAGATGAGCGCGATCCACAGGATCTGGCGTGCCTCCGGCCGGCGCAGAAAGCGCAGGATCGAGGGGCGGTCGATGGCCGCCTGCGGCGCGCTGGCGACGGGATCGGTCTCGCGCATGGCGAAGGCGGCGACCAGCGGGATGATGGACAGCGCGGCCACCATGGCCACCATGGTTTGCCAGCCGGCATGATGATAAGCCAACAGGCCGAGCGTGCCGCCGAGAACGACGCCGAGCGCGACGGCGCCGCCCTGGATCGCATTGCCGATTGGCCTGTCCTTCGGGTCGAGATATTTGGCCGCGTAGCCGTCGGTGGCGATGTCCTGGGTCGACATCAACAGGCTCACGACAAGGCCGACGGCAAAGATACCGGCGACATCGGTCGGCTCGATCCAAAGCATGGCGGCGATGCCGGCGATGACGCCGATCTGGGTGATGATGACCCAGCCGGCGCGATGGGCGCGGGCCATTGGCCGAAAGCGGTCGACCAGCGGCGCCCATAGGAATTTCAGCACCAGCGGCAGCATCAGCAGCGCGATCAAGCCAATGGCGGTGCGCGACACGCCCTGCTCGCGCAGGATCGGCGGGATCGCCGCGGCAAACAGATAGCTCGGGATGGCCTGCGCCAGATAAAGGCAGGCGAGAACGACGAAAAGCCGCAGGCGCGGAAGCCCGGCGGGCGCCGGCCGGTCTGCGTCGGCGCTCATTTGACATAGTCCTTCGGTGCGTAACCGTTCAGGAAGGCGCCGGCCTCCGCCCGGCTGCGGGTGACGAGCACTGGAAAGCCGAACAGGCTTTGCCAGACGCGCTGCATGTTCTCGTCGGCGGCGGGGCGCACCAGCGCACAGGCGCGGCAGGCTTTTTCGAGCTGCTCGCGTTCCGCCTTGTACCAGAGGTTTTGCGCCTTGCGCTGGGCGTCGCTCAGCGCGATCTCGATGCGGATATCGACCAACAGCACGAACGGCTCCCTCTCCTGTGAAAGGCAGCCGAGCGCCTCGATATAGGCCCCGCCATCCGCCGGATCGGCGGGCGCTTCTGCCAGCAGCGAAACCAATGCACCGTTTCGTTGGAGAGACACCGCCATTGCCGCCCTCAGAAGGTGATCTGGTACGACAGAGCGACGGAACGCCCCAGACCGGGAACGTCGGCGCCGCGCGTCGCCGATGCGGAGGGGTTGATGTAATAGGTGTCGAACACATTGCGCACGGCAAGGTTCAGCACACTCTCATTGGCGAACGTCTTCGAGACTGCAAGATTGACCAGTGCTGCACCGTCCAGTTCCTGGGTGGCGATGCGGTCGCGCCCGGAAAACAGCTCCAACTCGCTGCGCAGGGTCAGCTCGTTCTCGAAACGGGTGGTGAGATAGACCAGGCCCTTGTAGGTCGAGGGGATACGGTTGTTGGGCAGATATTCGTTAGCTTCGATGTGGCCGTCGTGATCCGCATCGTATTTGCCTTCGACATAGCCGACCGATCCGCCCAGCGTGAACATGCCGCTGAGGTCTGCCTCGAGATTGGCTTCGACGCCCCAGATACGTTCCTTCTGCTGCGATACCCGGTTGTTGACGATGTCGTAGCTGACGCCGTTGTCCGAGGTCGACAGATAGGTGCTGACGCCGCCGCGATAGTCGCCCCAATCGCCGCGCAGACCGGCTTCCCATGTGTTCACCAGCTGGGGTTCAGGCGCGATATCGGCATAGCTGATCGCGTAATCCGGCGCGTTGGTGCATGGCAGCAGCGGCCGGATGGCGGTGCCATAGGCGTCGCAGGTTTCGGCGTTGGAGTTCAACCCGGCCCGGCGGGTGAAGCCGCCAATGTCGGTCAGGCTGTAGCCTTGCGAGAAATTGCCGAAAAGCTGCATCCTTTCGGTCAGATCGTAGACGGCGCCGGCGTTGAAGGTGACGGCGTCGTAGTCGAACGAGCCGCCGGTCACCTGGATCGCCGGCAGGCCGATAATGTTCCGGCCTAGCAGAACGGCAGCGGCAGGCCGGGTGAAGTCTTCAACGTTGAGATAAAACTGGTCGTAGCGCGCGCCGCCGCTGATGCGAAAGCGATCCGTCACCGAAATTTCGCCCTGCGCAAACAAGGCAACCGAGTTCTGGGTCGTGGGCGAGATGGCGTCCTGGCCGTTGGTCAGCTGCTGATCGGTGGCATCGAAAACGTAGTCGGCGCCCCAGGTCAGTGTGCTGCCCTGAGTGATAAAGTCCATCGGCGTGTTGACGGTCAGGTTGACGCCGCTGCGCCGCGATTGCAGCGCCGTCTGGTTGAAGTCGGCGGTCGGGTCCGTACCCGGCGGCAGGATCACCGGCCGCGTCGGGTTCGTCGGTAAATACACCTGGCTGTTGACGGCCGAGAATTTGGTAAAGGGCGACTGCTTGAAGATGTCGTTGTAGAACGCCTTGACCTCGAGGTTTCCGAGCGCGAAGTCGCTGTCGGTGTATTTGGCGGTCAGATATTTCGAATCTTCCTTCAGCGGCTTGCCTTCATAGGGATCGCCGAAATCCGGGGAGACGGGATTGGTCGTGTAATCGGTGAACCAGTCCGGCTTCTGGTTGGCATAGGTCCAGTCGACGCTGGCCTCGAAGCGCCTGGAATCGAACTGGTAGCCGGCCACGCTGAAGAGATTGCCCGTGCCGGTGCGGTCGCCGCCGCCTTGCCCAAGCATGGCGTCGGAAGCCACCTCGTTGCCGTGGCCGTCATAGGTGCGGCGCGACAGATCACCGGACGCCGAGAAGAAATAGTCGAAATCGCCTTTCTTGCCCTCGACCGAGACACTGGTGCTTGGCCCGGCCGACTTGCCGGGGTTTTCGGTGAAGGCGGTGACGCCGGTGCGCACCGTCACCTTCGGCTTGTCGCTGTCGCCGCGCTTGGTGATGAAGTTGATCGTGCCGCCGGTGGCGCCGGCGCCATAAAGGCTGGACGCGCCATTGATGACTTCGATGCGCTCGACCGAATTCAGGTCGATCATCGACAGGATGCGTGAGACGTCCCGCAGCGGTGTGTTGCGCGGCACACCGTCGACCATGATGAGAACGCTGCGCCCGCGGAAGGTTTCCGAAGCGCCGGAAATGGTCTGGTTGCGTGGCGCGTAGCCGGGGACGATGCGGCTGATCAGGGTCGCGGCGTCGATATTTTCCTGCGCGGCTTCCTCGACCTGTTCCTGTTCCACGACCTGGACAGACTGAGCGACGCTGGAAATCGACCTTTCATTGCGGCCGGTGACCAGTATCTGATCGAGCACGGTGGCTCCCTGCTGGTCCGTCGGAGCGGCTTCCTGGGCAAATGCCGCGCCTGCCATAATCGACGAACCCAAAGCCGATGACCAAAGAAGCGTACTGAAAAATCTGCGCATGCTGTCCCCATCCATGCCCTGGTCCCCAGCGCCAGAGCGGAAAGGCCCAGTTATAATTCATGATAAAACGAGTCAACATTTATTTGTGGCTTTTCAAATCAGGATTAGTCAGCGAACGGATGGGAGCCGGGTACATGAACGGCGCGCATTTTAGCCGGCACTAAGATGCTGAGTTTTCTTGACAAACGGCTTACGGGCGGGCGGCGGCGGCGTCAGCCTTTGTGCTTACAAGAAGCTCTGCGGATCGATGTCGACCTGCACGCGGACCGAGCCGCGCTGCTTCGGCCCTTCGGCCAGCATGGTGCGGATGAAGCCTTGGATGTCGGCGCGCTTTTCACCCTGGATCAGCAAACGGAAACGATGGCGCCCACCAAGCAGCGACAGCGGCGCCTCGGCCGGGCCGAGCACGAACAGGTCGCTGGCCTGGGGTGCTGCACGGCGCAGGCCGCGCGCGTGGCCTTCGGCCTCGGCCCGCGTCACCGCACTGACGATGACGCCGGCAAGCCTGCCGAAGGGCGGCAGGGCTGCCCGTTCGCGCTCAGTGATCTCGCGTTCGTAAAAGGCCTCGGCATCGCCCGAGACGATCGCCCGCATCACCGGATGGTCCGGCTGGAAAGTCTGCAGCAGGCCGAGGCTCTTCTTGCCGGTGCGGCCGGCGCGTCCAGTCACCTGGCTGAGCAATTGGAAGGTCCGTTCGGCGGCGCGCGGATCGCCATTGGCGAGGCCGAGATCGGCATCGACGACACCGACCAGCGTCATGTTGGGAAAGTTATGGCCCTTGGCGACCAGCTGCGTGCCGATGACGATGTCGGCCTCGCCATTGGCAATGGCCTCAAGCTCCAGACGCAGCCGGCGCACTCCACCCATCAAATCGGACGACAGGACGATCGTGCGCGCGTCGGGGAAATGCGCCACGACTTCTTCAGCTATCCGCTCGACGCCAGGCCCGCAGGCTACCAGATGGTCGAGCGTGCCGCATTCCGGACAAGCCTCCGGCCGCTTCTCATTGTGCCCGCAATGATGGCAGACGAGTTGGCCGCGAAAGCGGTGCTCGACCAGCCAGGCCGAACAAACCGGGCAGCCGAAGCGGTGGCCGCAGACACGGCACAGCGTCAGCGGCGCATAGCCGCGCCGGTTGAGGAACAGCAGCGACTGCTCCTTCTTCTCCAGCGTACGTTGCATCTGGTCGATCAGCAGCGGCGACAGAAAGCCGCCGCGGGCCGGCGGCGCGCGCCGCATGTCGATCGTCTTGAGATCGGGAAGCGCGGCTTCGGCAAAGCGCGCCGACAGCACCGCCCTGCTGTAGCGGCCCTGCTGCGCATTGACCCGGCTTTCGACCGATGGCGTCGCCGACGCCAGCACCACCGGGAAGCCGCTGATATGGCCGCGCACCACCGCCATGTCGCGCGCATTGTAGAAGACGCGATCCTCCTGCTTGTAGGCGGGGTCGTGCTCCTCGTCGACCACGATCAGCCCGAGCTCGCGGAACGGCAGGAACAGCGCCGAACGCGCCCCGGCAACGACGCGCACGCCGCCTTCCGCCACCTGCCGCCAGACCTTTTCGCGCATTCGGGGCGGCAGATCGGAATGCCATTCCGCCGGCTTGGCGCCGAAACGCTGCTGGAAGCGTTCGAGGAAGGCATGCGTCAGCGCGATCTCCGGCAGCAGGATCAACACCTGCCTGCCCTGGTCGAGGGCTGCCGCCACCGCCTCGAAATAAACTTCCGTCTTACCCGAGCCGGTGACGCCGTCGAGCAGCGTGACGTTGAAAGCAGCGGCCGCGACATTGGCGCGCAGCATGGCGGCCGCGTCTGCCTGGTCCGGCATCAGCTCCGGCATGGCGTAGGAGGGATCGGGCGCGGCGACCACCGGTCGAGGCGGGATCATCACCGTCTCGAACACGCCTTGCGCCTTGAGTCCCTCGACCACCGTCGACGACACGCCCGCCGCGTGCGCCAGGCCGGATCGCGTCCAGGCAAGCCCCCCTTCCGCCGTCTCCAGCACGCGCGTCCTGGCATCCGTCATCCGGTCGGGCATGACGAGGGTCCGCTGCAGGCCCTCGATCCATGGTTCGGGATCGAACGCCTCCGGCGCGCGCAACAGCATGCGCGCCACCATGCCGGGCGGCGACAGCGTGTACTGCGCCAGCCAGTCGACAAAGCGGCGCATGCCGCGGTCGATCGGCGGGCAGTCGAAGACCTGTTCGATCGGGCGCAGCTTTTTGGCGTCGATATTCTCGACCGCACCATCCCAGACGATGCCGGCAACCTGGCGCGGACCGAGCGGCACGCGCACGATCGAGCCCGGCACCACGCGCATGCCGGCGGGCACAGCGTAGGTGTAGGGCCGTTCGGCGGGCATCGGCACCAGCACCGGCGCGGCTGCGACAAAGGGCGAATCTTCGATCATCGGGCGTGACCTTGCCCCGACTTTGGTCTAGATCAAAGGGCAACCCCGAATGTGCATGGCATGCACATGGAAATCTTTCAGGAGACCCCCATGAAATTTTTTGTCGACACCGCTGACATCAAGGACATCAAGGAACTGAACGACCTGGGGCTGCTCGACGGCGTGACCACCAATCCCTCGCTGATCCTGAAATCCGGCGGCAAGATCGCCGAGGTCACCCAGCAGATCTGCGACATCGTCAAGGGCCCGGTTTCGGCCGAGGTTGTTGCGGTCGAATACAAGGACATGATGGCCGAGGCCAACATCCTGGCCAAGATCGCCGACAATGTCTGCATCAAGGTGCCGCTGACGCTCGACGGCCTGCGCGCCTGCAAGACGATCCGCACCGAGATGAACCGCATGGTCAATGTAACGCTGTGCTTCTCGGCCAACCAGGCGCTGCTGGCGGCCAAGGCCGGCGCCTCGTTCATCTCGCCCTTCGTCGGCCGCGTCGACGATACCGGCGCGGACGGCATGGAACTGATCCAGGAGATCCGGCAGATCTACGACAATTACGATTTCGACACCGAGATCCTCGTCGCTTCGGTTCGCACCGTGAACCACGTCAAGCAGGCAGCCCTGATCGGCGCCGATGTCGTTACCGCGCCGGCCGCGACGCTGAAGGCGCTGGTCAAGCACCCGTTGACCGACAAGGGCCTGGATCAGTTCGCTGCCGACTGGGCCAAGACCGGCCAGAAGATCGGCTGAGATCGGTTCGATACAAACGAAAAAAGGCCGGGAAACCGGCCTTTTTGTTGCGGACTGCTAAAAGTCTAGTTGGCAGCGCCAGGGAATGCTCAGGCCTTCTTGCCGTGCCTGACCAAGTCCTGGGCGACCGACAGGCTCACCATTTCAGCCAGTTCACGCGCGGCGCGGTTCTCGGCGTCGAGCTGTGCCCGGTAGGAGGCGAACTCCTGCGTCGGCTTGTCGAAGGATGATGGGATCGACCGTTTGCCGGTTGCGATCACCACGCCGGTCCTGGCATCGGTCAGCACATAGTTTGCGGTCAGCGTCACCGTGCCTGCCGTCGGCTCGTCTTCGTCGGTCTGGATCTGCACCACCGCGGCCGATTCGACCAGTTCGGTGACGCCGAGATCGAGCATGTAGACCGGCGCCGGCGGCTCGCCGGCGCCTTGGCCAAAGGCAAAGATCAGATTGTTGCGGACCTGCTGGGCGTAGCGTGTCTTGACCGGCTTGACCGCGATCGACGCCAGTTCCGCCGAAGCGCTGACCGTGGAACCGGCGCTCAGCGGCGCGCTGGAATAGAGCGGCCTCACCGTGCAGGCCGAAACCAGCGCCACCGAGGCGACCATGCCGTACAGCGCTGCGCGGCGCAGCAATAGCGTCGTCTTTTCCAGATCAGGCCCCATCCTTCTGAAGTCAAGCAACGACATTGACGATCCTCTGCGGCACGATGATCACCTTACGGGGCGCCTTACCTTCCAGCGCTTTCTGCACGAAGTCGAGAGCCAGAACCGCTTTTTCGACCGCACCTTGGTCCGCGTCGCGGGCAATTGTCAAATCGCCGCGCTTCTTGCCGTTGACCTGGACCGGCAGCACGATCTCGTTGTCGACGACCAGCGCCGGATCATAGACCGGCCATGGCCGTTCGGCGACCAAATCGGTGCCGCCCAGCGTGTGCCAGCACTCTTCGGCCAAATGCGGCATGACCGGCGCGACCACATGCACAAGAATCTCCACCGCCTCGCGGCAGGCGCCTTTCAGCGCCGCGTCGGCCTTGCCCTCGGCGACGTCGTTGAGCGGCGCGGTCAAGGCATTGGCCAGTTCGTAGATGCGGGCGATGGCCCGGTTGAAGCCGAGCTTCTCGATATCCTCGCCGATAGCCTTTAGGATCTTGTGCGCGGCCTTGGAAACGGCGCCCGCCTCGCCCTCCGGCGCCGCCTGCGGCTTGGCGCCGTCAAGCGTCTCGGCGGCAATGGACACCAGGCGCCAGACACGCTGGATGAAGCGATGTGCGCCGGCGGCGCCATCGTCCGTCCACTCGACGTCGCGCTCGGGCGGCGAATCCGACAGCATGAACCAGCGTGCGGTGTCGGCGCCGTAGCCGTCGGTGATGTCTTCCGGGCTTACCGTATTCTTCTTCGACTTCGACATCTTTTCGAGTGAGCCGATCGCCGCCTCTTCGCCGGTGGCGATCTCGATGGCGCGGCGCTTGCCGCCGACATCCTCGATCCTGACCTCAGCCGGCGACAGCCAGCGGCCATTGTTCGACGCACCGCCGACGCGGTAGGTCTCATGCACCACCATGCCTTGCGTGAACAGGCCCTTGAATGGCTCGGCCAGGTCGAGATGCCCGGTCGCGCGCATGGCGCGGGTGAAGAAGCGCGAATAGAGCAGATGGAGGATCGCGTGCTCGATGCCGCCAATATACTGGTCGACGGCCAGCCAGTCATCGGCAGCCTTGGGCTCCGTCGGCTCATTGGCCCAGGGCGCGGTGAAGCGCGCGAAATACCAGGACGAATCGACGAACGTGTCCATCGTGTCGGTCTCGCGGCGCGCATCCTTGCCGCATTGCGGGCACTTCACATGCCGCCAGGTCGGGTGGCGGTCGAGCGGATTGCCGGGACGGTCGAACTCGATGTCGTCGGGCAGCTTGACGGGCAGGTCGGCCTTCGGCACCGGCACGACGCCGCAATCCTCGCAATGGATCATCGGGATCGGGCAGCCCCAGTAGCGCTGACGCGAAATGCCCCAGTCGCGCAAGCGGAAGTTCACCTTGCGCTCCGCCATTGGCCGCCCGCCTATGGTCTTCTGCTCCAGGAGCTTTGCCACCTCGTCGAACGCCTGCTCCGGCTTCAGGCCGTCGAGGAAACGCGAATTGATCATCACGCCGTCATCGACATAGGCCTCTTCCGTGACATGGAAGGTCTTGGCGTCGGCATCTTCCGGCATCACCACCGGGATCACCGGCAGGCCGTACCTGTTGGCGAAATCGAGGTCGCGCTGGTCGCCCGACGGGCAGCCGAATATGGCGCCGGTGCCGTATTCCATCAAAACGAAATTCGCGACGTAGACCGGCAGGGTCCACGAGTCGTCGAACGGATGCACGACGCGGATGCCGGTGTCGAAACCTTTCTTCTCGGCCGTCTCCAGTGCGGCCACCGACGTGCCCATATGCCTGATTTCGTCGATGAACTTGGCCAGATCGAGATTGGTCTCGGCGGCCTTCCTGGCCAGCGGATGGTCGGCGGCGACCGCCATGAAGGAGGCGCCGAAGATGGTGTCGGGCCTGGTCGTGTAGACTTCCAGTTCGTGCGCATCGCCGATCGGAGCGGCCAGCGGCCAACGGATCAGCAGCCCTTCCGAGCGGCCGATCCAGTTCTGCTGCATCAGCTTGACCTTTTCCGGCCATTCGCCGAGGCCGTCCAGCGAATCCAGCAGGTCCTGCGCGTAATCGGTGATCTTGAAGAACCACTGCGTCAGCTCACGCTGTTCGACCAGCGCGCCCGAACGCCAGCCACGGCCGTCGATGACCTGCTCGTTGGCGAGCACGGTCATGTCCTCCGGGTCCCAGTTGACCTTGGAGGATTTGCGGGTCACCAGCCCCTTCTCGACGAAATCGAGGAACAGCATCTGCTGGCGGTGGTAATAGTCGACATCGCAGGTGGCGAACTCGCGCGACCAGTCCAGCGACAGGCCCATCATCTTGAGCTGCTCGCGCATGGCGGCGATGTTGGCGTAGGTCCATTCCTTAGGATGGACCTTGTTCTGCATCGCCGCATTTTCGGCCGGCATGCCGAAAGCGTCCCAGCCCATCGGGTGCAGCACGTTGAAACCCTTGGCTCGCTTGTAGCGCGCCACCACGTCGCCCATCGTGTAGTTGCGGGTGTGGCCGATATGGATCTTCCCCGAGGGATAGGGGAACATCTCCAGCACGTAGTATTTCGGCTTCGGGTCGTCGTTCTGCGCTTCGAACAGCTTCTTTTCGGCCCAGGCTTTCTGCCATTTGGGCTCGGACGCGCGCGGATTATATCGTTCGGTTGCCATCGGATGATTTTCACTTAAAAGCAGGCGCAGACCGCCGGACAAGGCCCGGTGGCCAAGGTAAATGTCGTCGCGGTGTTCACCATGGATTGCCGGACCCGTCAACTGCGGCGAGCCGGCGAGCGCGATTAAAGACAGGCAGGATATAGGCATGGCCAGCGCCGTCGAACAGTTTTTCGCCGTCAAGACGAGGATCGCTGCCGCCGAGCGCGAGGCCCGCCGTGACGCCGGTTCGGTGACGCTGGTTGCGGTGTCGAAGACTTTTGAGACCGACGCCATCCGCCCGGTCATCGAAGCAGGCCAGCGCGTCTTCGGCGAAAACCGCGTGCAGGAAGCGCAAGGCAAATGGCCGGCCTTGAAAGCGGAATTCCCTGATATCGAACTGCATTTGATCGGCCCGCTGCAGTCGAACAAGGCGAAGGAAGCCGTCTCGCTCGCCGACGTCATCGAGACCGTCGACCGCGAGAAGATCGCCGCCGAACTCGCCAAGGAAATCGTGCGCCAGGACCGCACGCCGAAACTCTACGTCCAGGTCAATACCGGCTCGGAGCCGCAAAAGGCCGGCATCGAGCCGCGCGACGCCGTTGCCTTCGTTGCCCGCTGCCGCGATGTCCACGGCCTCGCCATCGAAGGCCTGATGTGCATCCCGCCGGCGGACGAAAACCCCGGCCCGCATTTCGCCCTGCTGGAAAAGCTCGGCAAGGAGGCCGGCGTCGCCAAACTGTCGATGGGCATGTCCGGCGACTACGAGACCGCGATCGCCTTCGGCGCCACCAGCGTCCGGGTCGGCTCGGCGATTTTTGGGAGCCGGTAGTCGTCGGCTTCGCGAGACACCTGTCGATCCCCGATTTTTCGAGCTAATGTATCGAGCACATCCGGCCGAGTTAGCGAGGACTATTCTTCTTGGACTGGCACCTCAGGGACGCGAGAAACAATCTTTCGAAGCTTGTACGACAGGCGCACGAAGAAGGGGCGCAAACCATCACCTTGCGCGGAAAGCCGGCTGCCGTCGTATTATCTCCTGATGACTATGACCAACTGATCGGCGCAAAGCCTTCGCTTGCCGAATATCTCCTCTCCGGTCCCGCGTGGGACGACGATTTCGACGAGGAGGTCAACCGCCGCTCAAAGACGATCATCCGGCCCGTGGAATTCTGATAGATTTTTCGGCATGAAGATCATCTCGCGACGGTTGACGGGCTCTATGGGCCAACTGCTTTAGGTCCATTGTGCCACCACTGGAAACGAAACGCACCGTTCCTATTTGCTTGGCGTCATCACACATCTGCTGGAGCCGCCACCATGCGCTACAATCAACTCGGAAATACGGGGATGTTCGTCTCCGAACTGTGCCTCGGCACCATGACCTTCGGCGCCGCCGGCGAGAATGCCCAATGGGGCCTGATCGCCAGCCTCGACCAGAAGGGCGTCAACGACATCGTTGCCCGTTCCATCGCCGCCGGCGTCAATTTCTTCGACACGGCCGACGTCTATTCATTCGGCCAGTCCGAACGCCTGCTTGGCCAGTCGCTCAAGGATCTTGGCGTCAAGCGCTCGGACGTCGTCATTGCCACCAAGGTGCATGGCGCCATGGGCCAGGGCCCGAACGAGCGCGGCTCTTCGCGCGGCCACATCATGGATTCGGTCGAGGGCAGCCTGGAGCGGCTGCAGCTAGACCATATCGATCTCTACCAGCTGCACGGCACCGACACCGTGACGCCAGTCGACGAGACGCTGCGGGCGCTCGACGATCTCGTTGCCAGCGGCAAGGTCCGCTATGTCGGCGTCTCCAACTGGGCGGCTTGGCGCATCTCTAAGGCCCTCGGCATAGCCGAGCGCAAGGGGTTTTCCCGCTTCGAGACCATCCAGTCCTATTATTCGATCGCCGGCCGCGACCTCGAGCGCGAGATCGTGCCGCTCATCAACGAGGAAAAGCTCGGCCTGATGGTGTGGTCGCCAATGGCCGGCGGCCTGCTGTCGGGTAAATACGGACCGGGCGCGCCCGGCAATGGCGAGGGCCGCCGCGCTGCCTTCAACTTCCCGCCGGTCGATGAGGATCGTGCCTGGGCAGCCGTCGCAGTCATGCGCGACATCGCGAAAAAGCACGATGTCAGCGTCGCTACGGTCGCGCTCGGTTATGTCCTGGCCAAACCTTTCGTCATGAGCGTCATCATCGGCGCCAGCCGCATGGAGCAGCTCGAGCAGAACCTTGCCGCCACTGAGCTGAAGCTCGACGCCGACGATCTTGCCAAACTGGACGAAGTCAGTGCGCTGCCGGCCGAATATCCCGGCTGGATGCTGGAGCGCCAGGGCGCCGGCCGTCGCCCGGCTCCGTTCGCCCCGAAGAAGTAGTTCGATCGCTGTCAGTTGGATTTGGGGAGCCGAGTCGGCTCCCCAAATCGTTTAAGCCATCCGCACGCTCTCAACCAGAAAGTCCAGAAAGGCCCTTACCCGCGCGGGCAGGTGCCGGCCCTGGCCGACATAAACGGCGTGGGTGGGCTCCTCGTCGCCGGGATTGAAATCCTCCAGCAGCGCCGTCAGCCGCCCCGCCGCAATGTCATCAGCCACATGCCAATGCGCCAGCCTGGCGACGCCGGCGCCGCCGACCGCCATCAGCCGCATCGACTCGCCATCGCCGACCAGCGCGTTTCCGACGATCGGCACCATGACGGCGTTGCCGGCCGCGTCGACAAACGACCAGCCGTCGACATACCGCACGAAGTCGAAAGCCATGCGATTGTGCCGGTCGAGATCGGCTGGAATCAGCGGCGTGCCACGCGTCCTGAGGTAGGACGGCGCTGCAACGACCGTCATCCGGGTTTGCCCGAGCTTGCGCGCCACCAGCCGCGATTCGCCGAGCGGCCCGGCGCGGATGGCGACGTCGGCACGCTCAGCCATCAAATCGATGACGCTGTCGGTCAGCACCAGATCGACCGAAATCCCGGGGTAGCGTTCGAGGAAATCAGGCAGCAGCGGGATCAGCCGATGCACCCCGAAGGGCACATAGGAGTTGACGCGCAGCCGTCCGCGCGGCGCGGCACCCACGGCCGCCTCGCGCTCGGCCGCCGCCATATCGGCCAAGATGCGCACCCCGCTGTCATAGAACGCCGTCCCTTCCGGCGTCAGCTGCAGCTTGCGCGTCGAGCGGGTGACCAGCCGCGCGCCGAGCCTTGCCTCCAGTCGCGCGATCAGCTTGCTCACCGCCGACGGTGTCATACGCAGCGAACGAGCCGCAGCCGAGAAGCTGCTCGCCTCGACGACGCGGACGAACACTTCGATCTCGCCGGAACGGTTGATGTCGGGTCTGGCCATCTGTGAATCTATTTCACAGGAAATATGCCCAAGGCAAGTCTGGTTCACAAGGCGTGCCAACACGATCTTTCGGATCGGGGCGCGGGTTTGAACAAGGCGCTCGTCGTCGAATGCTTGTCTTCGAAGTGGAAACCGCCATGCCTCTTGCTCTCTACGCCCTCGCCGCCGGCGCCTTCGGTATCGGTGTCACCGAATTCGTCATCATGGGCCTGCTGATCGATGTCAGCAAAGATCTCGGCGTCTCGATCTCGGCCGCCGGCCAGCTCATTTCGGGCTACGCGTTGGGCGTCGTCATCGGGCCGCCGCTGTTGACCATCGCCACCGGCAACTGGCCGCGCAAGACAGTGCTCTTGGCGCTGATGGCCATCTTCACGCTCGGCAATCTCGCCTGTGCGCTGGCGCCCGACTACTGGACGCTGATGGGCGCCCGCATCATCACCGCCTTTGCCCATGGTACCTTCTTCGGCGTCGGCTCGGTGGTCGCCACCGGCCTGGTCGCGCCCAACAAGAAGGCCTCGGCGATCGCGCTGATGTTCACCGGTTTGACCATTGCCAACATACTCGGTGTACCCTTCGGCACCTGGCTCGGCCAGGCCTTCGGCTGGCGCGCCACCTTCTGGGCCGTAACGCTTGTCGGACTGGCAGCCTTCGCCGTCATCCTGCTTCTGGTTCCACGCAGCCAGGAAGCCCCTGAAAAGTCCAATTTGCGGGTCGATCTCGCCGTGCTGCGCCGCACGCCGGTGCTGCTCGGCCTTGCCACCACCGTGCTCGGCTATGCCGGTGTCTTCGCCGTCTTCACCTANTACATCGCCCCGCTGCTGACCGAAATCAGCGGTTTCAGGGAAGCCGCGGTGTCGCCGATCCTGCTGGTCTTCGGCGGCGGTCTTATCGCCGGCAATCTGCTTGGCGGCAAGGTCGCCGACCGCTAGTTGGTGCCGGCGGTGCTCGGCAGCCTCGTGGTGCTGGCGTTGGTGCTGGCCACAATGACCTTCGCCGTCCACAGCCAAATCCTGGCCGTCATCTATGTCGGCCTGCTTGGTGCCGCCGCCTTCGCCACCGTGGCGCCGCTGCAGATGTGGGTGCTGGAAAAGGCGCAAGGCGCGGGCCAGAGCCTCGCCTCGTCCTTCAACATCGCCGCCTTCAACCTCGGCAATGCCGCCGGCGCTTGGCTTGGCGGCGCGGTGATTGCCCATGGCCTCGGCCTCGGCTCACTAACCTGGATCGCCGCTTTGCTGCCGGTCGCGGCTCTTGGCGTCGCTGCCCTGGCGCTGCGCCTCGATCGCGCCCCCACAATCGGGGCGCCGGTCTGCGCCCAGTCATGAGCATCACGCGCAATCCTTCTTCGACATCATCAAGGAGCATAAAATGGATTATCGACGTCTCGGCGCATCGGGCCTGAAAGTGCCCGCACTCTCTTTCGGCGCCGGCACTTTCGGCGGCTCCGGGCCGCTGTTCGGGGCCTGGGGCAACAGCGATGCCAAGGAAGCGCGGCGGCTGATCGACATCTGCCTCGAGGCCGGCGTCAATCTGTTCGACACCGCCGACGTCTATTCGAACGGCGCCTCCGAGGAAGTGCTTGGCGATGCCATCAAAGGCCGCCGCGACGCGGTGCTGATCTCGACCAAGACTTCGCTGCCGATGGGCGACAGACCGGCCGACTACGGCTCGTCGCGCTCGCGGCTGATCAAGGCCGTCGACGCCGCCCTGAAGCGCATGGGCACCGATTACATCGACCTGTTGCAGCTGCACGCCTTCGATGCCGGCACGCCGATCGAGGAGGTGTTGTCGACGCTGGACGACCTCGTGCGCGCCGGCAAGCTGCGCTATGTCGGCGTCTCCAACTTCTCCGGCTGGCAGGTGATGAAATCGCTGGCCGAGGCCGACAAGCATGGCTACCCGCGCTATGCCGCACACCAGGTCTACTATTCGCTGGTCGGCCGCGACTATGAATGGGAGCTGATGCCGCTCGGTATCGACCAGGGCATCGGCGCGCTGGTGTGGAGCCCGCTCGGCTGGGGCCGCCTGACCGGCAAGATCCGCCGCGGCCAGCCCCTGCCGGAAAAGAGCCGGCTGCACGACACCGCCGATTTCGGCCCGCCGGTCGCGGACGAACATCTCTACCGGGTCATGGATGCGCTTGATGCGATGGCTGAAGAGACCGGCAAGACCGTGCCGCAGATCGCCATCAACTGGCTGTTGCGGCGCCCGACCGTGTCCTCGGTCATCATCGGCGCCCGCAACGAGGAACAGCTGCGCCAGAACCTCGGCGCCGTCGGCTGGGCGTTGACGCCGGAGCAGGCCAAAAAGCTCGACAAGGCAAGCGAAGTGACCGCGCCCTACCCGTACTTCCCCTATCACCGCCAGGAAGGTTTCGCCCGGCTGAACCCGCCTGCGGTGTGATCGCCGACGCTGCCAAATCTCCCCCTCGAGGGGGAGATGTCGCCGAAGGCGACAGAGGGGGTCGCCGCGCGTGGAGCGCTAGCCCCCATCTGCCGCAGGAGGGTCGCGTCCGGTCGAACCGACCCCCTCTGGCCGCTTTGCGGCCAATCTCCCCCCTCGCGGGGGAGATCAGCTATACTGCCGCTCAGTGCAGCACGAACTCCCCATCCACCTTCCGCCATTCGTTCGGCGCGATCAGCTTCTGGTGCGTGTAGCTGATCGAATGCAGCGGCCCGTCGAGCCTGGCCTTCCAAAACTCGATGAACTTGATCAGCACCGGAAACTTCGGCGCCAGATCGTAATCCTGCCAGATGAAGCTCTGCAGCAGATGCGGGTGGTCGGGAAAATGGTATAGAATCTTGGCCGTGGTCAGGCCATACCCCTTGAGCATCAGGTCCATTTCGGAATGATCGCGCATGACAGCCCCTTGGCCTAGTTGATTCTCCATTCCTCCCAACACCGAATTGTGCGCGACGTTCCTTAACTGTCTATGATTTTCCTGATCCCAGTCGGGTTTTATGCACGAAAACATGCAGTTAGCAGCGACCGCTGCCGAGTGCTGATACAACCGAAAACGGAAGCTGCGGCATCCCGCCACGCGAATCCAACGTCTAATGTTGCCGTCAGCGCGGAACTGTTAATAATGCCGCCGAATTCGCGGCTGCGTCGCCGTGATCCTGGCGGTGGTCAAGCCGGCGGGCTCGTTTGGGAGGTAAGTGAAGACATGTCCGAGGTGAAGATCCACCGCGTCCAGCCGGCGTGGAAGAAGAACGCGCTGATCGACAATGACACCTACCTCAAATGGTATGCCGGCAGCGTGAAAAATCCGGACAGGTTCTGGGGCAAGCACGGCAAGCGCATCGACTGGTTCAAGCCTTTCAGCAAGGTCAAGAACACCTCCTTCGACGGCAAGGTCTCGATCAAATGGTTCGAGGACGGCGAAACCAACGTCTCCTACAACTGCATCGACCGCCATCTGAAGAAGCGCGGCAACCAGACAGCCATCATCTGGGAAGGCGACAATCCCTACGACGACAAGAAGGTCACCTATGACGAGCTTTACGAGCATGTCTGCCGGCTCGCCAATGTGATGAAGAAGCACGGCGTCAGGAAAGGCGACCGCGTCACCATCTACATGCCGATGATCCCGGAAGCGGCCTACGCGATGCTGGCTTGCACCCGCATCGGCGCCATCCACTCGATCGTCTTCGGCGGCTTTTCGCCCGACGCGCTGGCCGGCCGCATCGATGACTGCAAGTCGACCTTCGTCATCACCGCCGACGAAGGCCTGCGCGGCGGCAAGCCGATCCCGCTGAAGGAAAACACCGACAGAGCGATCGAAATCGCCGCCAAGGCCGGCACCAAGGTCGATAAGGTGGTCGTCGTTCGCCGCACCGGCGGCAAGACCGGCTGGGTCCAGGGACGCGACATCTGGTACCATGACGAGATCGCCACGGTGAAAGGCGACTGCAAGCCGGAGAAGATGAAGGCTGAGGATCCGCTGTTCATCCTCTACACCTCAGGCTCGACCGGCAAGCCGAAGGGCGTGCTGCACACCACCGCCGGCTATCTCGTCTATGTCTCGATGACCCACCAATATGTCTTCGACTACCATGATGGCGATATCTACTGGTGCACCGCCGATGTCGGTTGGGTCACCGGCCACAGCTACATCATCTATGGCCCGCTCGCCAACGGCGCCACCACGCTGATGTTCGAGGGCGTGCCGAACTACCCCTCGCAGTCGCGCTTCTGGGAAGTCATCGACAAGCACAAGGTCAACATCTTCTACACCGCGCCGACGGCACTGCGCGCGCTGATGGGCGCCGGCGACGAACCGGTGAAGAAGACCTCGCGCAAGTCGCTGCGCGTGCTGGGCTCGGTCGGCGAACCGATCAATCCGGAAGCTTGGGAGTGGTATTTCAACATCGTCGGCAACGGCAAGGTGCCGATCGTCGACACATGGTGGCAGACCGAGACCGGCGGCATCCTGATCACGCCGCTGCCCGGCGCCACCGACCTCAAGGCCGGTTCGGCGACGCGGCCCTTCTTCGGCATCAAGCCGCAGCTGGTCAACGGCGAAGGCAAGGTGCTGGAAGGGGCGGCCGACGGCAATCTCTGCATCGCCGATTCCTGGCCCGGCCAGATGCGCACGGTCTATGGCGATCACGACCGCTTCGTGCAGACCTATTTCTCCACCTACAAGGGCAAATACTTCACCGGAGACGGCTGTCGCCGCGACGCCGATGGCTATTACTGGATCACTGGCCGCGTTGACGACGTCATCAACGTTTCCGGCCACCGCATGGGAACGGCCGAGGTCGAATCGGCGCTCGTCAGCCATGAGAAGGTGTCGGAAGCAGCTGTCGTCGGCTATCCCCACGACATCAAGGGCCAGGGCATCTACAGCTACGTTACCTTGATGAAAGGCGTGGAGCCGAGCGAGGAACTGCGCAAGGAGCTCGTGGCCCATGTCCGCAGGGAGATCGGCGCAATCGCCTCGCCCGACAAGCTGCAGTTCGCGCCCGGACTGCCGAAAACCCGCTCCGGCAAGATCATGCGCCGTATCCTGCGCAAGATCGCAGAGGACGATTTTTCCGCGCTCGGCGATACCTCGACACTGGCCGATCCGGCCGTGGTCGATGATCTGATCGCCAACCGCCAGAACAAGAAGGGCTGAGGGGATTTGATGGCTGCACTGGGCGCAGTCACGGAGCTCTGGCGTTACCCTGCAAGTTCGCTTGCCGGCGAACGCCAGGACGCCATTTCGGTCGGCCTTGAAACCATCGACGGCGACCGGCTGTTCGGCCTTGTCGATGTCTCGGACAATGAGATCGCGCGGCCCGACCGCGACGCTAAGTGGCACAAGGTGCCGCGCATCCGCACCCGGCTGAGCAAGGACCGCAAGCTGGAGATCGCCGTTCCCGACGGCGACTGGCTGGTAGCGCCGGGCGCTGAATGCGACAGCGCCGTCTCGACCTATCTCGGCTTCGCCGCCTCGATCCGGCCGTTCAGCCAGGACAACGCTCCCGGCTACACCGGCCCGCTGACCGCGGCGCGCTACCGCAAAGCGCCGATCCATCTCTTGACCACCGCATCGCTGGCCCGGCTCAAGGCGCTGCACCCCGAAGGCATTCCCGATCCGCGCCGCTTCCGCCCCAACATCGTCGTCGACATGGCGGCGGTCGAAGGCTCGTTTCCCGAGACCGAATGGATTGGCCGCAAGCTTGCCATCGGCGACCTGCTGGTGACCGTCTCGGAGCCGTGCCGCCGCTGCGGCTTCACCATCATCAGCCAGGACGGCTTCGACCACGATCCCGGCATCCTGCGCAATCTGGTCCGCCACAACGCCCATAATCTCGGCGTCTATTGCACTGTGGACAGGCCTGCCCGTGTCGAGATCGGCGCGCCGATGCGGTTCGTGTAGGCCTCTGCCGCGAGGCAGCGAATCGCAGACCTTGGAAAGCGTGGGGTTCGGCCCCGAATCCTATCCCTACCGATACAGATCCGCCCGTGTCGGCGGCAGCCCGCTCGGGCCGCGTGCGCGTTTGGTGACGACGGTCTGAAAAATCTGCGCCGAGGCGCGCTCGAAGGTGATCGAGCAGCCGGTGAGATAAAGCAGCCACAGCCGTGCCTTGGCCTCGCCGACTTCGGCGACCGCCTCGTCGAAGCGAGCCTGTAGCCGCTGGGCCCACAGCCGGCAGGTGCGCGCATAGTGCTCGCGCAGATTCTCGACGTCGTAGACCAGGAAGCCATGCGCCTCCAGATTGCCCAGCGTCATGCCGATCGTGTCGAGTTCCCCGCCGGGGAAAATGTATTTGAGCAGCGCCTTGAACTCCGGCCCCTTGCGCAAGGTTTTCTTCAAGTCGCCCTTGCTTCGCCTGGTGATGGCGTGGTGCAGATAGATGCCGCCGGGCTTCAGCAAGCGATGGATGGTCTTGAAATAGCTGGCGTGGTTGGCGAGGCCGAGATGCTCGAACATGCCGATCGACGATATCTTGTCGAAGGAGCCTTTGAGTTCCGCATAGGATTTGATCTCGATGGTGATGCGGTCCTGCAGCCCTTCGGCGCGGATGCGCTCGCGGGCGAGATCGGTCTGCGCCTGCGACAGCGACACGCCATGGCCGACGACGCCGTAATTTTTGGCCGCATGGATCAGCATGGCGCCCCAGCCGCAGCCGATGTCGAGCAGCTTTTCGCCCGATTTCAGCCTGAGCTTGCGGCAGATATGGTCGAGCTTGTCGGCCTGCGCCTGGTCGATGCCATTGGCGAAATCCGTAAAGTAGCCGCAGCTGTAGACCATGCGCTCGTCGAGGAAGAGCCGGTAAAAGGCATTCGAAATGTCGTAGTGATGCTGGATCGCCTCCTGGCTCGACCCGCTGACATAGGGGTTGCGACCCGACAGATCGGTGCGTGCACTCATCTGCTTGCGTGACAGGAGCACCGCCGGCAGGTCGCGCAGGATCGCCAGCTTCGGCAGCGACTTGAGCTTGGTCCTGAGCTTGCCTTGCGACGGCAGTGCATAAAAATCGAAAATCGTCCCGTCTTCGATGTCTATCGTCTTGGAAATCCACATCTCGATCAGCGTCGACAGTGATGGCCGCTTCACCACCTGCCAGACGATGTCCTGGTCGTTGATAGTGAGCACGGGCCCGGTGGCGGGACCGATCCGCTCGCCGGTCCACAGCTTGACCGCAAAACCCGGCTTCAGCGTTTCGATCACCGTTCGCACGATGCGCGCGGCCTTCTCGGCTGCCTCCATGGCAATCCTCCCGAGTCCGGACAATCCACCTTGCATGGATTTTGCCCGCCCTCGCGGCTCTTCGCAACCCGGCGCAAAAGGCGGCTCGCCAGCTATTTCAAATCGGCATCTTGTTTTTTGCTGCAACGCACCCCATCATCTGGACGTGTTCAACAAATCGAAAGGAGGTGATCCGATGTCGAGTGATTTCGTTTTCCAGAACGTGGCCTCAGCGGATTGCACTTTCGGGAAGCAGTCTTCCCGTTAAGGCGCGATAAGCGCGGCGGGTGACCTCGGTCGCCGCCATTGGCCGCGCCACGGACGGAAACACGGAAGGCCGCCGGCTTCGTCAAGAAGCGGCGGCCTTTTCCATTTCAGGATTGTGTGTCGAAGCGGATCAGAATCCGGTCACGCCAGCATCCGCGCGCTCACCGTCTTGTCGACGCCGTGATAGGGCGGGTTGAACAGATTGCCTTCCTGCTCATAGGTCCAGACCTTGAACAGCGAAAGTTGGTGCGGGCCGAAGCTGTGCAGCAGCGGCACATCCGTGGCATCACGACCGCGCGCGATGACGACGCGGCCTATCCTCGGACGATTATGACGCGGGTCGAACGTATACCATTTGCCCTCGAGGAACACTTCCATCCAGGCTGAAAAATCCATCGGCGCCGGATCTGCCGGCACGCCGATGTCGCCGAGATAGCCGTTCACGTAGCGGGCCGGGATGTTCATGCAGCGGCAGAGCGTGATCGCCAGATGGGCGAAGTCGCGGCATACGCCAACCTGCTCCTCATGCGCCTGGGCCGCGGTGCGCGTCGACCGCGCATAGCCATAGCCGAAGGACAGCCGGTTGTGGACATAGTCGACGATCGCCTGCACCCGCGCCCAGCCGGAGGGAACATGGCCGAAAAGCTGCCAGGCCAGACTGCTCAGATGATCGGTCTCGCAATAGCGGCTGCCGAGGAGGTAGCCGAGCACATCGTCCGGCAGTTCCGCCACCGGCACTTCCCTGGCCAGCGTGTTGACCGCGTCAGGCTCCCCGCTGTCCTCGACGGCTGCGTCATAGAGAATGCGGAAACTGCCGGCGGGTGCGGTGAAGCGGCGGCAGGTATTGCCGAACAGATCGTGATAGACCTTGCTCGGCACTGAAGGCGACGTCAGCACGCGCGTCTGCCGTTTGATGTCGGCCTGACGATCCCTGTGGATATCAAGCAGCGAGATGACCGGCGTGGCGCCGACGCATTCAATGGCGATTTCGTAGCCGAGCCGGATCAGCACAATGATTGCCCCTTCGATCCCGTGGAAAACAGTATGCTCAAAACGCCAGAGGCGGGACCATGGTTCCCTGGAACTATCGAAAAGGCTCTCCCGCGGCTTCCCAGGCAGGCGTGGCGACGTTACGGTCGCACGACATGTTTCGACCCTCCCGAAACGATCCCTAACCCCGTGGAAAATCTGATGTTTGCAGGCAGAAAATTCGCCGCGTTCCTGTTCGATATGGATGGCACGGTGCTCAATTCGATCGCCTCGGCCGAGCGCGTCTGGGCGGCGTGGGCGCTTAAGCACGGTCTCGACGTCGAAGCCTTCCTGCCGACGATCCATGGCGTGCGGGCGGTCGAGACCATCACCAGGCTGGCGCTTCCCGGCGTCGACCCTGTTCATGAGGCGTTTGTGCTGTTGCAGGCCGAGTCGGACGATGTCGAAGGCGTGCTGCCGATCGCCGGCGCCGTGCCGTTCCTCAACGCTTTGCCGCCAGAGCGCTGGGCGATCGTCACCTCGGCGCCGCGCCCGTTGGCGCTGCTGCGCATGCGGGCCGCCGGCATCCCGGTTCCCGCCTTGGTGGTCGCGGCCGAGGATGTGTCGCACGGCAAGCCGGCGCCCGACTGTTTCCTGCTGGCGGCAAAACGGCTCGGCGTCGATATCGGCGACTGTCTGGTCTTCGAGGACGCACCGGCCGGTATCGCGGCGGCAGAAGCAGCGGGCGCGTCGGTGATGGTGATCAGCGCCACTCACCAGCATCCAATGACGACTCAGCACAACTCGATTGGCGGCTACGAAACCGTCTCCATCGCCATCGATGACAGCGGCTGGATGACGCTGGGGGCACAGCGCAGCGCGGCCTGAGGAACTGGAGGACTGGAGGACTGGAGGACTGGAGGACTGGAGGACTGCTATGCGCCTTTTTCTTCAACTCTTCAGTTCACCAGTTCCCCAGTTCTTCCCTTCCTGAACCCCTAGAAATCGCTAGCCAGCCCCTTCACTTCCCAGTCGCCGTAGCGGCCGGGTTCCTTGCCGCCGCGGCCGCCGATTTCCTTCGGCAACGCAGCTTCCTTCTGGCGATACGCTTCACGGCGCGCCTCGGCTTCAGCCAGCGCTCGGCTGGCCGCCGGCGTCAGGTCCTTCTCCCGGTCGGCATCGGCTTTGCTGGGTTGGTCGGTCATGCGATAGTCCGGGCGGATTGAAACGAAGGGCGGCGTTTCCCATCATATAGCCATGAGTTCACCCCGATCGACCTTTTTTTGCCACGGCCGCACAGGGAGCAGATGATGAGCACGCTACGCACCACCATGCTTCTGGCCGCGATGACGGCGCTGTTCATGGGCGTCGGCTTTCTGATCGGCGGCACCGGCGGCATGATGATCGCCTTCCTGGTCGCCGCGGGCACCAATCTGTTCAGCTACTGGAATGCCGACAAGATGGTGCTGTCGATGAACCGCGCCGTCGAGGTCAACGCGAAGAACGCGCCCGAATTCCACGCCATCGTCGAGGCGTTGGCCAAGCAGGCCGGCCTGCCGATGCCCAAGACTTATCTGATCGACAATCCGCAGCCGAACGCCTTCGCCACCGGCCGCAATCCCGAGAACGCCGCGGTCGCGGCCTCGACCGGGCTGCTGGAGCGCCTGTCGCATGAGGAGGTGGCGGCAGTCATGGCGCATGAGCTGGCCCACATCCAGCATCGAGACACGCTGACCATGACCATTGTCGCGACACTCGCCGGCGCCATCTCGATGCTCGGCAATTTCGCCTTCTTCTTCGGCGGCAGCCGCGACAACAACAACCCGTTCGGCTTTGTCGGCGTGCTGGTGGCGATGCTGGTCGCGCCCTTCGCCGCCATGATCGTGCAGATGGCGGTCAGCCGCACGCGCGAATACGAGGCCGACCGGCGCGGCGCCGAAATCGTTGGAAATCCGCTTTGGCTGGCATCAGCGCTTGACAAGATCGCCCGCGGCGCCGAACGCATCCGCAACCCGGATGCCGAACGCAATCCCGCGACCGCGCATCTCTTCATCATCAATCCCCTTCACGGCGAGCGCATGGACAGCCTGTTTTCGACCCACCCGAACACCGACAACCGCATCGCCGCGCTGCAGGCGATGGCGCGCGACATGGCAGGCCGCCAGCCGGCGCCGCGCCAGGCGCCGACGCCAGAGCAAACAGAAGAATTCCCGGCCGATGTCGAGCAAGGCCCGTGGGGCAAGGCAGCACAACCCACGCCGCCGACCAAACCGGCCAAGCCGAAAGCCAATCCGTGGGGCCGCAATCCGACCGGACCCAAAGGTCCGTGGTCGTGAGCGGCGCCAGATCCCGGCCCGCACATTCAGGCGATCGCGAAAACAGCTCGGACGAATTCGTCGCCGGCCTCGCCGCGCGCAAGGCAGCGGCGCGGCTGCTGGCCGCCGTTATCGACGCCAAGACGCCGCTCGACGGGCTGACCGACCACG
Organism: Mesorhizobium sp. L103C119B0; assembly: GCF_000502235.1. Taxonomy (NCBI): domain Bacteria; kingdom Pseudomonadati; phylum Pseudomonadota; class Alphaproteobacteria; order Hyphomicrobiales; family Phyllobacteriaceae; genus Mesorhizobium; species Mesorhizobium sp. L103C119B0. Next base: position 68,224 of record NZ_AYXE01000008.1, read on the forward strand.
AGAACGGCCATCCGCAATACAAGGTGCTCGACCTGCGCGACCGCGGCCTGGTGCGCGCCATACTGGTGACCGCGCTGCGCTACCGCATGACCATTGCCGGGCTCCTCGCCCGCCGCCTTGAAAAGCCGCTGCCGCCCAACGCCACAGCGCTGTCGCACATCCTGCATGTTGCGGCGGCGCAGATCCTGTTCCTCGACATCCCCGACAGCGCCGCCGTCGATTTGGCTGTGACCCACGCCAAGTCGGACCCACGCACGCAGCGCTTTTCCGGCCTCGTTAACGGCGTGCTGCGCACTTTGGTGCGCGCCAAGGAGACCGAACTGCCGGCAGCTCTTGCCGCCACCGACGAGGCTCCAAAATGGTTCTCCGACCGGCTGAAGGCCGCCTATGGCGCCGAGATGACCAGACAGATCCTGGCGGCGCATCGCGTTGAGGCGCCGGTCGATTTCACGGTCAAGGCCGATCCCGAACTGTGGGCCGAAAAGCTCGGCGGCATCGTGCTGCCGACCGGCACGGTGCGAGTGGAAAAGCTCAACGCCTCCGTCACCGAACTGCCGGGCTTCAGCGAAGGCGCATGGTGGGTCCAGGACGCCGCCGCCAGTTTTCCGGCGCGGCTGTTCGGCGATGTCAAAGGATTACGCGTCGCCGACCTCTGCGCCGCCCCCGGCGGCAAGACCGCTCAGCTGATCCTTGCCGGCGCCAAAGTCACCGCCGTGGACACCTCGAAGAACCGGCTGGCGCGGCTGACGCAGAACCTCGAACGGCTCGGGCTGTCCGCCGAGATCGTGCAGGCCGATCTGCTGAAATACCAGCCGGCGGAGCTTTTCGACGCCGTCCTGCTCGACGCGCCCTGCTCTTCCACAGGCACGGTTCGGCGCCACCCCGACGTGCCATGGACCAAGACGGCAGCCGACGTCGAAAAGCTAGCCGATCTGCAAGCAAAGCTGCTCCCCCGCGCCGTCACTTTGGTCAAACCGGGCGGTCGGATTGTTTTTTCCAACTGTTCGCTGGACCCGATCGAAGGCGAGGATCTGTATCGCGTCTTTCTGGCCGGCAACAAAACCGTCGCCGACGATCCACTGCAGCCCGGCGAAATCGCCGGCATCGACGCCTTCCTGACCCCGCAAGGCACGCTGCGCACCACACCCGCCGATCTTGACCGTGGTTCGCCAGGGGTTTCCGGCCTGGACGGCTTCTTTGCCGCCCGCATGCGACGTCTAACCTGACTCCGACGCGACGACATGCCTAAAGCATGTCGTCCAAGGACCAGTGCTTCCCCCACCTTGCATCGATCTCATCATCGACATTCTGGTAGCGGATATCGGTGGAGAGCCGGATACGCCCCTCCGCACTCTGGTTGGTTGTCGAGGCGTGGATCATGTAGGGCGAGTGGAGGACGACATCGCCGGCCTCGAAATCCGCGATCAGCCAGCGTGTATCGAACCGCTCCGCCACGTCGGGCAGGTCCTTCGACACCCAGCCGCCCTCGCTCATGTTCCGGTTGTAGGCGCTGATGCGCTCCTGCGGGCTCAGCCCGGCATTGTCCCTGGCGAACCGGGCCTCCATGTCGAGGCCGATGGCGTGCGATCCCTCGAGATAGACCAGGCCGCCCATGTCGACGGGAACGTCGCCGATCGGGATCCAGGCAGTGACGATGCGGCTGGTGCCGCCGCGCAGATAGACGAGGTCGTAATGCGCCGGCGTCGCCACAGTGGTGCCCGGTTGGGTGAAACGCATGATCTTGCGCTTGTGCAAATAGGACAGCCCGCCGACGAACGCATCCATCAGCCGGGCCATCAGGGGCTGTGCGCAGAACCCTTCATAGGCGGTGGAGCGAACCAGCGCCATCAACCGGCGATCGGCGAACTGACGGTCGAACGTGCCGGCGGCCGCCGCCAGGCCAAGCGCGGGATCGGACCCGGGCTGCAGCAAGCCGGTGTCGGCCAGATACGAAAACACCCAGCCGCGAAAATCGATGACGCCGCGGCGCGGCAGCATACCTTTCAGCCAGACATAGCCTTGCTCGGCGAGGAGGCCTCGAATGGCATCGATGCCGATCCCGGCGTCGGTTGGCACGAGATGACCCAACCGGTTCGGCGCCGTCGATAATGTCTTGCCGTTGGCGTTCAGATCGATTGACGCAACAGGACTCCGTCGTTGCATGCCACCTGTTGAGCTTGACATTTCAGCCACCTGCGATTTTCCATCCTTAGCTGGAAATGCCATACTGTTTGCACATTCGCCCATGGACAGAACGAAGCCATGGACTTTTCGCTCATGAACGATCTCTCTTACGCACTCTACAGATCCGCACCGGCCGCGGCCGGCGGCCTGTCGGTTACAGGGATTGGTCGGCATCGCGTCACGCAGGCGATCCAAGCGCGCAAATTGCCGGAATTCGCCGTGGTGCTCATTGAGAACGGTCAAGGCTGGCTTGAAACCAGGATTGCCGGCATGCAGACGATCCAAGCGCCGGCCCTGTTCTGGCTGCTTCCCGGGAGGATGCATTCCTACGGGCCGGACGCATCGGGCTGGCTCGAACGCTGGGCGCTCTTCGACGGCGCCTTGATACGCGATTTCACCCGGCTGCGGCTGATTGCCGAGGACGCCCCTGTCGTCCCCTTGCGCCACCTCGGCAAAATGCAGCGGCTGTTCGACAGGCTGCATGGTGAACTGTCGCTCGATACGATGCTGAGCCAGGCAGAAGCCGCCGCCACGATGCATCGCATCGTCGTGCGTGCTGCCCGCCAGGCAATGGATTGGAACAGCCGTCAACGAAACCCCAGCCTCCAGGATGCCGCCGACATGCAGCCCATGCTCGACGAATTGCGCCGCTGCGCGTGCGACCCGGTCGATCTCGATGCCTTCGCCGCGAAATTCTCGATGTCGCCGGCAACCTTGCGGCGCAGATTTGCGCGGGCAGCCGGCATGTCGCCCAAGGCCTTCCAACTGCGCACGAGGCTCGACCGCGCCAAACAGATGCTGGCCGCCTCCGATTCGCCCATCGAGTCCATTGCGGCCGCCGTCGGCATCCACGACGCCTTCTATTTCTCCCGTCTGTTTCGCGACCGCGAAAACTGTTCGCCCAGCGAATTTCGGTCTCGCCACAACCGCAAGTGAGTGCAGGATTGCCGGGCTTAAACCCGCGAAGCGCTTGACTTTTTTCGGGGTGGGTCGGTGGCCGGCAGCGTGAGGCGCTTCACGTCGGCGGAATTCGACTTCGCATAAGTTCTTGAATCATATAAGCTTGTGCTGGGGTACCGGAACATGATGCCGAAAAGTGTGACGCGGTTTTCGGGCGACAGCATGCTCTATCTCCAGGCGACGAGGAGGGGTTTTGGCACTGGCTGCCGGCAGCACGACACGTCTGTGGACGCTTGTCGCTAAGGAGTTTTGGCGCAAGACGCGCCGGCGCCTTCGCGCGGGGCCAGTTTATCGCTGGCGCTATTCCGGGCGCACGCCCGAACGCGTCCTGATTGCACCGCCCGACCTCAGGCTCGCCGATCCGCAGATCGCGCTCGAGATCTACTATGGCCGCTATCCGCTGTCGGGACACCTCGTCGAGACCGGCGGCAAGTCGCCATTCCAGATCGATGTCGCCAATCGCGGCTGGGTGAAGACGCTGCACGGCTTTCGTTGGCTGCGCCATATGCGCGCCGCCGGCACCGAGCTGGCCGCCGCCAATGCACGCGCGCTTGTCTCCGACTGGATCGCCATGCATGGCAACCAGATTTCCGGCATAGCCTGGGAGCCCGGCACCACCGCCAAGCGCGTCATTGCCTGGTTGCAACACTCGTCGGTTGTCCTACAAGGGGCCGAATTTCCGTTCTATCGCGCCTTCCTGAAATCGCTCGCCGTGCAGATCCGCTATCTCCGCTCGATGGCGCGCGAAATGCCGGACGGCAAGGACAGGCTGCGCGCTCGCATCGCGCTTGCCTTCGCCGCGCTGTCGCTGCCGGCGCCGGCCTCGGCACTGCGCGGCGCCACCCGCAACCTGGCGGAAGAACTCGAGCGGCAGATCCTTCCCGATGGCGGCCATATTTCGCGCAACCCGATGGCGGTGCTCGAACTGCTCGCCGATCTCCTGCCGCTGCGCCAGACCTATGCCAACCAGGCCGAAACGCCACCGGCCGCCCTGATGGGCGCCATCGACCGCATGCTGCCGGCGCTCCGTTTCTTCCGCCATCAGGATGGCAGCCTCGCCCGCTTCAACGGCATGGGCGCCACCATCCACGACCGTATAGCCACCATCTTGCGCCACGACGACACCGCCGGCGCGCCGCTGCTGCACGCGCCGCATTCCGGCTATGAGCGCCTGTCGATGGGCGGCGTGACGGTGATTGCCGATACCGGCCCGTCGCCGGCCGTCGATGTGTCCAACGCCGCGCATGCCGGGTGCCTGGCCTTCGAACTCTCGTCCGGTCGCCAGCATTATATCGTCAATGCCGGCATCGACACCTATGGCGCCGCCGAGTTCCGTCCGCTGGCCCGTGCCACCGCGGCGCATTCGACCGCCACCATCAACGACACCTCGTCAGCGCGGTTTTCCCATTCGCTGCGCGTCAACGACCTGCTCGGCTCACCCTTGCTCGGCGGCCCGCAGCATGTGCCTTGCAAGCGCATCGACCAGAAGGGCACGCAAGGCTTCATCGCCCGCCATGACGGCTATGTGCAGCGCTTCGGCTTCCTGCATGAGCGCGAGCTGAAACTGTCGAGCGAGGGCAATGTGCTCGCCGGCAGGGATCGCTTCCTCCGCCCGGGCGGTGCGGCGATCCGCAACAATGGCCGCGACTTCGTCGTGGTGCGCTTCCACATCCACCCTGACATCAACCTTTTGCAGGACGAGCATGACCGCCTGGTGCTGACCGCCGACCAGGCCGACACTTGGGTGTTCACCTGCACCGAAGTGGTGCCGGAGGTCGAGGAATCGATCTATTTCGCCGGCCTTGGCGGCCCGCGCCGCAGCCGCCAGATCGTGCTCGCCTTCAAGGCCTCGGAGATCGCCGAGGTGCATTGGCAGCTGACACGCACCGGCATCGCCGGCTATCCCGAGAACAGCTGAGCGTCGTTGCCGGCGCCGGCTTGATCGAGCTTCCGGCTTGATTTCCTGACCTCATGTGCTACGGCCCGACAACGCTCTCCAATCAGCCCTGAAAGGCCGCCAGCCCATGGCCGTCGCCGCCAAGAACATTCCGGCACCCGACCTCGTTCCGGTCCGCCGCGCCCTGCTTTCCGTCTTCGACAAGACCGGCCTGATCGACTTCGCCAGGGGTCTGGTGGCAGCCGGCGTCGAGCTGGTTTCGACCGGCGGCACGGCAAAGGCGATCGCCGAAGCTGGCCTTGCCGTGCGCGACGTTTCCGAACTGACCGGCTTTCCCGAGATCATGGACGGCCGCGTCAAGACGCTGCACCCGTCGGTGCATGGCGCGCTGCTCGGCGTGCGCGACGATCCCGAACACGCCAACGCGATGCACGATCACGGTATCGAGCCGATCGATCTGCTCGTCTCCAATCTCTACCCGTTCGAGGAGGTCCGCCGCTCCGGCGCCGACTATGCCGCTGTTGTCGAGAACATCGACATTGGCGGCCCGGCGATGATCCGCGCCTCGGCCAAGAACCATGCCTATGTCGCCATCGTCACCGATCCCGGCGATTATGCCTCGGTGCTGAACGCGCTGGAGATGAACATCGGCTCGCTGTCGCTGGATTTCCGCCAGAAGCTGGCGGCAAAGGCCTTTGCCCGCACCGCCAGCTACGACGCGGCGATCTCCGGCTGGTTCGCAGAAACGCTTGAGATCGAGCACCCGACCTGGCGCGCCTTCGGCGGCAGGCTGGAAAGTGTCATGCGCTACGGCGAGAATCCGCATCAGAGCGCCGGCTTCTACGTCAATGGCGACAAGCGGCCCGGGGTCGCCACGGCTCGCCAGTTGCAGGGCAAGCAGCTGTCCTACAACAACATCAACGACACCGATGCCGCCTTCGAGCTGGTCGGCGAGTTCGATCCGAACCGCTGTGCAGCGGTCGCCATCATCAAGCACGCCAATCCATGCGGCGTCGCCGAGGGCGCTTCACTGGCTGCTGCCTATGCGAGAGCGCTGGCCTGCGACCCGGTTTCGGCCTTTGGCGGTATCGTTGCCATGAACCGCATCCTCGATGCCGAAGCCGCGCAGGAGATCGTAAAAACCTTCACCGAGGTGATCATCGCGCCGGACGCGTCGGAGGACGCTGTCCGCATCATCGCCGCCAAAAAGAATTTGCGCCTGCTGGTCACCGGCGGTCTGTCCGATCCGCACGCCGGCGGCATCACAGTGAAATCCGTCGCCGGCGGCATGCTCGTCCAGGGCCGCGACAATGCGGTAGTCGACGATCTCGAGCTCAAGGTGGTGACCAGGCGCGCACCGACGGCGGCCGAGATGGCCGACCTCAAATTCGCTTTCCGCATCGCCAAGCACGTCAAGTCGAACGCCATCGTTTACGCCAAGGACGGCGCCACGGTCGGCATCGGCGCCGGCCAGATGAGCCGCGTCGATTCCTCGCGCATCGCCGCACGCAAGGCGCTCGACGCGGCGGAAGCAGCTGGCCTCGCGGAGCCGTTGACCAAGGGCTCGGTGGTCGCCTCCGACGCTTTCTTCCCTTTCGCCGACGGGCTCATATCCGCGATCGAAGCCGGCGCCACGGCGGTGATCCAGCCCGGCGGCTCGATGCGCGACGACGACGTTATCGCCGCTGCCGACGCGCATTGCATCGCCATGGTGTTTACCGGCGTGAGGCATTTCAGGCATTGAGCGCCTCTGCCTTTTCCCACAAGGGGAGAAGGAAAAGTGCGGCGCTATTCCACCGGCTGATCCGCCGGGTACGGCGTCCAGATCAATATCGCGATCCCAACGCCCAGGAACAGCACGATGGCCGCCATGCCGAGCCGCGCCGAGCCGCTGGCGAGCGTGATCGACGCCACCATGAACGGCGCCAGGAAACTCGTCGCCCTTCCGGCCAGCGCATAGATGCCGAAATAGCGGCCGGATTCGGCCGCGGTCACGCTGCGCGCCATGTAGGAGCGTGACGACGCCTGCACCGGTCCGAACGCCAGCCCTATCAGCAGGCCATAGAAAATGTAGGCCTTTTCCGCCGCCGTGCCGAACAGGCCGCCACTATCGGCTCCCGGCATCATCCAGGCGCCGAACAACGTGTAGCCTGGCCCGGTCGAAACGATGCCGATGGTGGCGATGCTGAGCAGGACGAGCGAAATCATCACGATGGTCTTGGAGCCAAGCGCGGTGTCCAGCCATGCGGCAACCAGGCAGCCGACGATGGCGACGACGTTGAGGATAATGCCGAACATGCCGATCTCGGTGATCGACCAGTGGAACATCGCTGCCGCAAAGGTGCCGCCCAAAGCGAGCAGCGCATTGACGCCGTCCTGATAAATCATGCGGGCGACAAGGAAGCGGAAGATGCCTTTGCGCCGGCGCACTTCAGTCAGCGTCGACTTCAGTTCCGACAGCCCCTCGCGCACCGCGGGCCCGATCGGAATCCCCTTGATGGCGTCCGGCGTAAAGAAGAACATCGGCAGGATGAACAGGAAATACCAGCCGGCCGACAGCGGCCCGGTGGCGCGCGCGTCCTCGCCGAGTTTCGGGTCGAGCCCAAAGAGCGGGTCGATGCCGATGATCGTCTTGCCGGTCTCCGGCGAACCCGCAAGACAGGCGACAACAAAGATCAGCGCGATCATGCCGCCGAGATAACCAAGTCCCCAGGCAATGTTGGAGACGTGGCCGATCTCGCTCTTCGGCACCAGGCGCGGCATCATCGAATCGTTGAACACGGTCGAGAATTCCGCCGCGACCGAAGCGAGAGAAAAGAACAGCACCACCAGGAAAAGGTTCGAGCCGGGAGCGGCGAACCATAGCAGGCAAAGGCTGATGATCTTGATCGAGGCGAAGAACGCAATCCACGGCTTGCGCGGCCCGGTCTGGTCGGCAACCGAGCCGAGCATGGGCGACAGCACGGCAATGACCAGGCCCGCAACAGCGATGCCGTAGCCCCAGGCCGCCTGGCCTGAGACCGGATCGCTCGCCATGCGCGAGACGAAATAAGGCCCGAAGATGAAGGTGGTGACGACGGTGAAAAACGGCTGCGCCGCCCAGTCGAAGAACATCCATCCCCAGATGCCGCGCCCGGATGCCCGCTGCACTGTTTCTACCGCCGCCATGATGATTCCCCCGGGACACCGCGCTTGTCGGATGCCATGTCTGCATGTTTCGAATGCTCATGCAAACCGCCAAAGATTCGCGCTGCCCCTCACCTGGATGTCGCCGCTGTCTACCTGCATAGAGACGCGAAGAAAGGCGCCGCGCCCCTACCTCCCCCTTGTGGGGAGGTCGGACCGAAGGTCCGGGTGGGGGTCGGTGCCGCANCGGAAGGGCCGGGGGGGGGTCGGTGCCGCACCCCCACCCCGCTGCTTCGCAGCGACCCTCCCCACAAGGGGGAGGGTAAAGTCCCGAGCCTCACATCCCCGTCAGATCGCTCATCAGCCCCGAAGCCACCGACAGCCTGGACACGGTGATATCCCCGCCTTCGGTCAGCGCCTGCAGCCGCTCGCGGATGCGCGCCACGCGCTCGCCTCCGGCTTCCAGCCAGGCCGCCACAGGATCCGCCGTCCCGGCATGGCCGGCGAGAGCCGCCACCGCAATGCCGCGCCGCGCCGCGCCGATCGTGTCGGTGGCGCGCGACAGCGCCAGCTGGTCGTAATAGTCCGACGGCGTGATTGAACGCGCCGCCTCTTCGACGCGCGGAATGCGGAAGGCATCGCTGACGGCGAAGAACGCCTTGGCCGAGGCGACGACGTCGGCATTGGCCGTGCGCGCCGTCAGTGCGATGTCGGGGATCAGTCCCGCCACATCGGCCATTGCCAGCTGCCCGGCGAGCTTTTCCGGGGCGCCGGCCTTGAACAGGCCATCCCGCCTCTCCTCGACCCGCTCGCGGGAGAAGGCCGGCAGCAGCGAGAGCAGCTTCGGCTCCAGCGCCATGCGCGCCTCTTGCAGTTCGGCAATGCGCTGGCCGAGCGCTGCGGTGCCGGCATCGTTCTTCAGGTACCAGCCGCTGGTCACGAAGATAAGCCGGCTGACGGACTGGTAGAGATCGAGCTGCGCCTGGCCGTCGATGTGGCTGTCCAGCGCATCGATCTCCCGATAGAGCGCCGGCAACGCGAAGCCGTCGCGCACCACGGCGAAGGTGCGCACCACGTCGGCCGCGCTGCGCCCCGTGGCTTCCTGCAGCCGGTTGACGAATGACGGTCCGCCGCGATTGACGAGATCGTTGGCGACGACGCGGGCGATGATTTCGCGGCGCAGCCGGTGGCCATGGATCTCGGCCGCATATTTCTTCGTCATCCGGTCAGGGAAATAGCCCATCAGGTCGCGGTCGAAATGCGCGTCGTCAGGCACGTCGCTGGCGACGATGTCGGAAAACAGCACGATCTTGGCATAGGCGAGCAGCACGCCAAGCTCCGCCCGGGTCAGCGGCTCGCCACGCGCCTCGCGCTCGGCAAGGGCGGCCGGCGACGGCAGCGTCTCGACAGCGCGGTCGAGCAGGCCCCGAGCCTCCAGCGCCGCCATGAACCGGCTCTGGTGCGCGATGTCGGCAAGGCCGCGCTTGCGGGCGATGGAAAGCGCCAGCGTCTGTTCGTAATTGTTGGACAGCACGAGGCCGGCGACCTCGTCGGTCATCTCGGCCAGCAGCTTGTTGCGCGCCGGCCGGGTCAGCGATCCCTTGCGCATGGCGGACGCCAGCGCGATCTTGATGTTGACCTCGACGTCGGAGCAGTTGACGCCGCCGGAATTGTCGATGGCATCGGAGTTGCAGCGACCGCCATTCATGCCGAATTCGATGCGGGCACGCTGCGTGACGCCGAGATTGGCGCCCTCACCGATCACTTTGGCCCGCACATCGAGCGCGGTGATGCGGATGGCGTCATTGGCGCGGTCGCCGACTTCGGCATTGGTTTCGCCCGAGGCCCGTAAATACGTGCCGATGCCGCCGAACCACAGAAGGTCGACGTTCGCCTTGAGGATGGCGGTCATGATCTCGGCCGGTGTCGCCGTGGTCTTGGCGAGACCAATCGCCGCCGCCGCTGCCGCAGGCAGCGTGATCGACTTCTGGCTGCGCGAGACGATGACGCCGCCTTCCGACAGCTTGGTCTTGTCATAGTCCTGCCAGGACGAACGCGGCAGCGCGAACATGCGCTCGCGCTCCGCCATCGACGCCACTCTGTCTGGATCGGGATCGATGAAGATGTCGCGATGGTCGAAGGCGGCGATCAGCCTGGTCTGCGGCGACAAGAGCATGCCGTTGCCGAACACGTCGCCCGACATGTCGCCGACGCCGACGACGGTGAAGGGGGTGGTCTGGATGTCGCGGTTGATCTCGCGGAAATGCCGCTTGACCGCTTCCCAGGCGCCCTTGGCGGTGATGCCCATCTTCTTGTGGTCGTAACCGGCCGAGCCGCCGCTGGCGAAGGCGTCGTCGAGCCAGAAGCCGTGGCTTTCGCTGATGGCGTTGGCGGTGTCGGAAAAGGTCGCCGTGCCCTTGTCGGCGGCGACGACGAAATAGGGATCGTCGGGGTCGCGCCTGACGACGCCGGCTGGGGGTATGACGCCATCGAGGCCGATATTGTCGGTGATCGACAGCAGGCTGGAAACGAAATTCTTGTAGGCCGAGGTGCCGGCCTCGAAGATGGCGTCGCGGCCGGCGCTCATCGGCAGCTTCTTCGGATAGAAGCCGCCCTTGGCGCCGACCGGCACGATGACGGCGTTCTTGACCTGCTGCGCCTTGACCAGGCCGAGCACCTCGGTGCGGTAATCCTGGGCGCGGTCCGACCAGCGCAGGCCGCCGCGCGCAACCGGGCCGAAGCGCAGATGCACGCCTTCGACCTCGGAACCGTAGACGAAGATCTCGCGCCACGGCCGCGGCGCCGGCAATCCTTCGACCGCTTGCGAGTCCAGCTTGATCGCCAGTGACTGGCCCCGCGCCTTCGTTCCCGCAACGAAATGATTGGTGCGCAACGAGGCTTCGATCAGGTTGAGATAGCGGCGGATGATGGTGTCGTCATCAATGTTAGGGACTTCCTCCAGCGCGTCCTTGATCTTGGCCTTGAGGTGCTTGGCGGCGATGACGCCTTCCGTCTCGGCGGTCGGGCCGAGACGAGCGACGAATAGTGCATGCAGGCCGCGCGCAATGTCGGGATAGCGGTTGAGCGCGGCCGCGATGAAATCCTGGCTCTGCGGGATACCGGCTTGCTGCAGGTAGCGGCCATAGGCGCGCAGAATGCTGACTTCGCCCGACCACAGGCCGGCGGTCTGGGCAAGCCCGTTATAGCTGTCATTGTCGATGTCGCCGCGCCAGACCGACAGGAACGCGTCCTCGAACAGCGCGCCGCCATCGCTGAGGTCGATCGGCTTGCCGTAGCTGTTCTCCAGCTCCATGTCGTGGACGAAGACGGTGTCGCCGCCGTCCTCGCCAACCTCGAAGGTGCGCTCGCTGATGACGCGGAAGCCGATGTTTTCCAGCACCGGCACGCGACGCGACAGCGCTACCGGGCTGCCGTGGTGGTAGATCTTCAGCGCTGCCTGATGCGGTTTCTGCTCGGCATGGCGGTAATAGTCGATGGCGATCGGGTTGGCGGTGCTGATGCCGGCGATGCGGCCCGCATCCTTCAGCGCGACGGCCGCGCTGAAGGAATCGCGATAGCTCTCAGGCAGACGCGTGGCGATCGCCTTCAGCGATGGATCGCCACCGACGGCTTCCGCGGCTTCGGCCAGCGCGTCGTCCCAGGTTCGCACGATATCGCGGATCGCCGCTTCGATCACCGCCTGCTCGACCTTCGGCGTCTTGCCGCCCGAGCGGCCGATGATGAAATGCACACGCGCCAGCCCGCCCTCCGGAAACGCCGGATAATAAGCCGACAAACGGCCCTCGAAGACGGTCTTGAGATAGGTGCCGATCTTCTCGCGCACGACGCTGTCATAGCGGTCGCGCGGCACGAAGACGAGGATCGAGACGAAGCGGTCGAACTGGTCGGCGCGCACCAGCGCCCGCACCCGCGGCCGCTCGACCAGGCCGAGAATGGCCGCGGCGTGCTTCTTCAGGATCGGCACCGGCACCTGGAACAGTTCGTCGCGCGGATAGCTCTCCAGAACGTTGATCAGTGCCTTGCCGGAATGGTCGTGCCGGTCGAAGCCGGACTTGGCGATGATGGTCTCGGCCTTTGACCTCAGATACGGGATTTTCATCACCGAGCGCGTGTAGGCAGTCGAGGTGAACAGGCCGACCATGCGCAACTCGCCGGCAAGCGTGCCCTTGGCGGTGTAGGTTTTGACGCCGATATAATCGAGATAAATGCGGCGGTGCACCAGCGACTTGGCGTTGGCCTTGGTAACGATCAGCGGCTCCGGCCCATGGAGGAAGGCGCGGATTTCGGGCGTCGTCGTCACCGCCTCGGTGCCGCGCCGGAGCACCAGCACATCCGGGTCGGCGAGGATGCCGAGACCGGGCTTGTCGGCGCGCTCCAGATTGCCGCTCTCCGCGCCGCCGGAATATTTGAACTCGCGCATGCCGAGGAAAGTGAAATTGTCGTCGCGCAGCCATTCAAGGAAGGCGATGGCCTCGGCAACGCTCTTCTTGTCGAGCGGCACGGCGGAATAGCGGAATTCGGAAATCGCCTGGTCGAGACGGGCGAGCATCGGCTTCCAGTCGCTGACGGCGGCGCGCACCTGGTTGAGCATCTTGCGCAGGCGGTCGGCCAGCGCGTCGGCCTGCTCCGCCGTCAGGCGCGGAATATGGACATGGACGACGCTCAGGCGGTCGTGATTGCCATCGTCCTTGAGGGCGCTGCCGTCGCCGAGGATCTCGTCGACGCCGGCCTTGCCGTGACGCACGACGATGACCGGATGGGTGACCAAAGTCGGTTCGCCGGCAGTTTCTGTGATCTCGCCGAGGATCGAATCGAACAGGAACGGCATGTTGTCGTTGACGACGGTGATGATCGTCATCGGGCGGCCCTCGCGGGAGACGCCCGACCCGGCATCGACGGCGACGACACTTTGGCCCTTTTTGTGGGCGGCGACCGCACGTCCTGCCAGGTCGGAGGCGCGCTCCAGGTCGGCGGCGTCATAGGCGGCGATGTCTTCGGCCGGCGCGCGGGCCAGCAAATAGTCGGCGAGCCTGGCCGGCTTCCCGTCGGGTTTCACCCCGGCAGTGGCTGTTTTCCTCGGCTTAGCTGCGGATTTCACGCTCGCCATGTTGTCCTCCCGTCACATGCTTTTACGACTATGGTAGCAGATGACCGCTGTTTGGCGACAAAGGTTTGACGGCTCGATAAGAATTGCAGGAATTCGACGGTCAGGCGCCGGTGAACCAGGAGGAAGACCCCATGTCCGGCAAAATCAGCGCACTTGACCTCGGTATCGCGGAGCTGAGCGAGGCGACAAAAGCCTATTTCGCCAAATGCGAGGAAAAGCTCGGCCTGGTTCCCAACGTGCTTCTTGCCTATGCCTTCGACGAGAAGAAGCTGCGCGCCTTTACCGACACCTACAATGATCTGATGCTGGGTGAATCCGGCCTGTCGAAGCTGGAGCGGGAGATGATCGCGGTCGTCGTCTCCTCGATCAACCATTGCTATTATTGCCTGACCGCGCATGGCGCGGCGGTGCGCCAGCTCTCCGGCGATCCGGCTCTCGGCGAGATGATGGTGATGAACTTCCGCGCTGCCAATCTTTCACCGAAACAGACGGCGATGCTCGAATTCGCCGTCAAGCTGACGGAAGAGCCGGCAAAGATCGTCGAGGCGGACAGGGAAGCACTGCGCAACGCCGGCTTCACCAACCGCGACATCTGGGACATCGCCTCGACCGCCGCCTTCTTCAACATGTCGAACCGCGTGGCGGCGGCCATCGACATGCGCCCGAACGACGAATACCACGCCATGGCGAGGTGACCAATGACGATAGATACGTCAGCCAAGTGGTGGGTTGGCAGCGAGCCCACTGACATCGGAGAATACTTGGAAGCCTATGGCGCCGACAACGCCGAGGTTCATGACTTCAGGCTCGCCGCTGCAAGTGCGGTTCCATCTCGTTTCTCCTCGATGCCGACGATGACGAGGGTGTGGCGCGACGAACGTGCACGGTCTGCGGATCCGAGCATCTTATCTGCGACAGTGCGGAATTTTGGGACGAACCCCAGCCGGAACGATGGGCGTGCACCGAGTGCGGCTCCGAAGCTGCAAACATCGGCGTCGGGTTTTCCATCTACCCGGAACGTGACGGCGTTCGCTGGCTGTATGTTGGCGTACGATGCGCGGCCTGTGGCGTTTTGGGATGCTTCGCCGGCTGGAAAGTTGGCACGTCTGATAGCATGGATCTATTGGACAAAGTCTAGCTTTGAGGTTCCCATAGAAAGGCGGTCAGGATCGCGCCGCGATGGCCCCGGCAGCGCCGGCCATCGTCGTGGCGCTGATGCGGTTGGCGATCTTCATCGCACGCTTGCTCTTCAACAGTTTGCGCGCCTGTGAGGCCGCGACGACCCAGGCGAGATCGAGGGCGATCAGAACCACCGCCATCGTCGCCGTCAGTTCGACCCAGCCGATGACACTCACCGAAGCGAGGTCGATGATCGTCGGCAGCAGCGCCAGATAGAACATCATGATCTTGGGATTGCCGAGCGTCACCGCCATGCCGGCAAAGAACAGCTTTGTCGCCGAATCCTCGCGCGGCATCTCGCCTTCTTTTGCGTCGACAGGTGCGGTCCACATCTTGAAGGCGAGATAGGCGAGGTAAGCGACGCCGATCCATTTCACGACGACGAAGGCGAAATGGAAGGTCTGCGCCACGACCGCCAGCCCAAACACCGCCAGCGACAGCCAGATGCCCTCGCCGATCCACATGGCGAGCAGGAAAGGGAACACGTCGCGAAAGCCTTTCGAGATGACGCGGGCAACAAGTGCGGCGATCGACGGGCCGGGGGAACCGGCAGCGACGAACAAGGCGGCGGCGAAGATCAGGAGCGAGGTGAGGTGCATGACGGAGCCTTCGAGCGTTGGATGGCGAAGAATATCCGATCGGCGTCAATTTGGCACCCTCTGCCTGATGGGCCAACGAACGCGACACATTTCGGAGATCGGACTTGCCCGTGCCAGCGGTTTGAGAAAGGATCGCGGCCGTGAAATCAATCGTCATCCACGCCGCAAAAGACCTGCGCATCGAAGAGACCGATTCGGGCGCGCCTGGCGCCGGACAGGTCGAAATATCGGTCGAGGCCGGCGGCATCTGCGGCTCGGACCTGCACTACTACAATCATGGCGGCTTCGGCGTGGTGCGCCTGCGCGAGCCGATGATCCTCGGACATGAGGTCGCTGGCACGGTGAAGGCACTTGGCGCCGGCGTTTCCAGCCTTGCCGTCGGCGACCGCGTTGCGATTTCGCCCAGCCGGCCCTGCAATGCGTGCCGGTACTGCCTGCAGGGCGTGCAGAACCAGTGCCTCAACATGCGCTTCTACGGCAGCGCCATGCCGATGCCGCATATACAGGGCGCCTTCCGCCAGCGCCTCGTCGCGGAGGCCTGGCAGTGCCACAAAATCGCCGACCATGTCTCCATCAACGAAGCCGCCTTTGCCGAGCCGTTCGCGGTAACGCTGCATGCCGTGAACCGCGCCGGTTCGCTGCTCGGCAAGCGGGTTCTGGTCACCGGCAGCGGGCCGATCGGCGCGCTGTGCATCCTGGCCGCGCGCGTCCACGGCGCGCGCGAGATCGTCGTCACCGATGTCATGGACGCGGTTCTGGCCAAGGCCAACGAGATCGGCGCCGACTGCACCATCAATGTCGCCACAGATGCCGACAAGCTCGCTGGCTACAATGTCGAGAAGGGCAGTTTCAACGTCATGTTCGAATGCTCCGGCAATGAGCGCGCGGTGCGAGCCGGGCTCGATGTGCTGAAGCCGCGCGGGGTGCTCGTGCAGCTCGGCCTAGGCGGCGACATGTCGCTGCCTCAGAATCTCATCGTCGCCAAGGAGATCGAAATGCGCGGCTCCTTCCGTTTCCACGACGAGTTCGCGCTGGCCGTCGATCTGATCAACAACCGTCGCGTCGACGTCAAGCCGCTGCTGACCGGCATCTATCCGATGGACGAGGCGGTTGCGGCTTTCGAGATCGCCGGCGACCGCAACAAATCGATGAAGGTACAGATCGCCTTCGCCTGAGCAGGGCGAGACACCCTATGAACCTTGCCCGCTCGGCATCTTGCCGCTAGAAGAACCGTCCCGACATTCATTTCGAGCTTCATTTTGCCTCAGTAACCGCCGGTCTCGCCAACTCCCTGATCACACTTGGCAGGGCGCCGCATTAAGCGGTGCCTGCTCCATTTCACGTGTTCCTCAGGCGGCGGTTCGAGACCGGTTTGGCACCGCTGAACCGTTGTCGCGCGCTTTGCCGCCCGTGACAGCTGATTTCCGACATAGCTAGCTCTCGCCACGCCGTGCCCGCATGGGCATCTCGCCATTGCCGACCTGAAGAACTTCCACACTGGAAGGTCTTCCGGCTTGTCCCAACATCTCGCTATCCGCTGGGCAATCGCGCCCGAAATCGCACCTCGACCCCTGATCCACTGCAACCGCTGCGGCGCCGTGAAAGCCTATCGCTGCAGCGACAAATTCCGCGTCAACGCCAATGGCAAACGCATTGATGTCTGGCTGATCTATCGCTGCATCGACTGCGACAATTCGTGGAATTTCGGCATTTTCGAACGCTGCAACCGCCGCGACATCGAACCGACGCTGCTGACCGCTCTCGAAAGCAACGACCCGACACTCGCCCGCCACCATGCCTTCGATGTCGTGGCGTTGCGAAACCGGGTCGGACGCGTCGAGGAATTTTCGGATGTCGCGGTTCAAAAGCGAAGCCTCGGCGAGAGGGGCGCAACGACGCTTGAAATCAGGCTTGGGCTGGAAATGCCGACATCGCTGCGGCTCGACCGTCTGCTCGCCGGCGAACTCGGCATCTCCCGATCAAGGCTTCAGGCGCTGGAGGAGAAACGATTGCTGGTTTTTGTTCCCGAAGGCGCCAGAGCTTTGCGCAAGCCGGCCCGCGACGGCACGGCGATTCGCATTGACCTGGCCGACGAGCCGGATCGTGAAGCCATCATTTCGGCTGCCGTGGGTGAATGACAAGAGGGGCGAAGCACCGGTGCTTCGCCCCTCTCGAATTTAGACAATCAGACGATTACGCCGCGCCCACAACCTTGGCCGACTTCTCGAAGCGCTTGCGCTCGTTCGGGTCGAGATAGAGCTTGCGCAGGCGGATGGTCTTCGGCGTCACCTCGACCAGCTCGTCGTCCTGGATCCAGGCCAGCGCGCGCTCCAGCGTCATGCGGATCGGCGGCGTCAGCTTGACCGCCTCATCCTTGCCGGCGGCGCGGATGTTGGTCAGCTTCTTGCCCTTCAGCACGTTCACTTCGAGGTCGTTGTCACGGCTATGGATGCCGATGATCATGCCCTGATAGACCTTGACGCCCGGGTCGATGACCATCGGGCCGCGGTCTTCGAGGTTCCACATGGCATAGGCCACTGCCTCGCCCTGTTCGTTGGAGATCAGCACGCCGTTGGTGCGGCCCGGCAGCTCGCCCTTGTAGGGCTGGTAGGCGTGGAACAGGCGATTCATCACGGCGGTGCCGCGCGTGTCGGTCAACAGTTCCGACTGGTAACCGATCAGGCCGCGTGTCGGCGCGTGGAAGACGATGCGCTGGCGGTTGCCGCCGGAGGGGCGCAGCTCGACCATCTCGGCCTTGCGCTCCGACATCTTCTGCACGACGATGCCGGCATGCTCCTCGTCGACGTCGATGACGACTTCCTCGACCGGCTCCAACAATTCACCGTTCTCGCCCTTCTGCATGACGACGCGCGGACGCGACACGGCGATTTCAAAGCCTTCGCGGCGCATCGTCTCGATCAGCACGGCCAGCTGCAATTCGCCGCGGCCGGAAACGAAGAACGAATCCTTGTCGGGCGATTCCTCGATCTTGAGCGCGACATTGCCTTCGGCTTCGCGCAGCAGGCGGTCGCGGATGACGCGGCTGGTCACCTTGTCGCCTTCAGTGCCGGCGAGCGGCGAATCGTTGACCAGGAAAGACATGGTCACGGTTGGCGGATCGATCGGTTGCGCATGCAACGCCTCGGTCACCGCCAGGTCGCAGAACGTGTCGGCGACGGTGCCTTTGGACAGGCCGGCAATGGCGACGATGTCACCCGCCTGCGCCTCTTCGATCGGCTGGCGCTCAAGGCCACGGAACGCGAGGATCTTGGAGATGCGCCCGGTTTCTATCTGCGTGCCGTCATGGTGGAGCACCTTGACCGCCTGGTTGGACTTCAGCGTGCCGCTCTCGATACGGCCGGTAATGATGCGGCCGAGGAAGGGATTGGCTTCCAGGATGGTGCCGATCATGCGGAACGGGCCGGGATGAACGGTCGGCTCCGGCACATGCTTGATGACGAGGTCGAACAGCGGCGCCAGGCCCTGGTCCTTCGGGCCTTCCGGATTTTCCGAGACCCAGCCATCGCGGCCAGAACCGTAGAGGATCGGGAAGTCGAGCTGCTCGTCAGTGGCGTCAAGCGCTGCAAACAGGTCGAACACCTCGTTGACCACTTCGACGTGGCGGGCGTCCGGACGGTCGATCTTGTTGATGACGACGATCGGCTTCAGGCCGACCTTGAGCGCCTTGCCGACGACGAACTTGGTCTGCGGCATCGGGCCTTCGGCCGCGTCGACCAGCACGATCGCCGAATCCACCATCGACAGGATGCGCTCGACCTCACCTCCGAAATCGGCGTGGCCGGGGGTGTCTACGATGTTGATGCGGGTGTCCTTCCAGTCGACCGAGGTCGCCTTGGCCAGGATGGTGATGCCGCGTTCCTTTTCGAGGTCGTTGGAATCCATGGCGCGCTCGGCGACGCGCTGATTGTCGCGGAAGGAACCGGATTGCCGCAGCAATTGGTCGACGAGGGTGGTTTTTCCATGGTCGACGTGCGCGATGATCGCGATATTACGAATTTTCATTTTGTGGTCTCGGGAGCGTTGCAGGCAGCAGGCCAAAGGGCGCCGCCTCTTTCGGTTGCGCGGCTCATACAGGGTTTTTCGCAATTGCGAAAGAGGAGGCGCACCACCAAATACTCATCAAATCTTAAGCATCTCGGTGTGAGATGGTTTTGTTAACCAAGGCGGGAACCTTTCTGGGCCCGGGTAGTTCGAAATTCATGACCGACAAACTCAATCGATTTTGGCCCCTCATCGCTTCGGTCGCATTCGCTGCCGTGCTGGCGGCCAATGCCGCTCAATCGGCCGCCACGGTGAAGGAAGCCAATCCGGCTTCGTCGTCCGACCGGACGGCCGAGCAGATGTTTGCCGACGCCCCTGATGGCGTCGACCCCGTGGTCACCGGCCCGGTCAGCGCCTCTTTCAAGCAGAGGCAGCAGGTTGCAGGCTGCGACAGCGCGGTGTGGCCGAAGATTCCGACGGTTTGCTACCCGGACTGACGGCTGCCCATTCCAGGCATAGCGATCCTTCGCACCGACCCAAAGGCTTACGCCGACCGCACCGGATCGAGCGTCACCTTGTAAAGCTTGATGTCGTCGCGATCCATCAGCCGCACGGTCAGCTGCTCTGTCGCCCCTGAAATGTCCACCAGGCCAAAGAACTGCAGGCCGGCCGAGGGTGGCAGGTTCTGGCCCTGTTCGGTGGTCGGCGCCTTGATGAATTTCAGCTCCGGGCCGAAGGTCATGTCGAAATCATTGGGACCGAAGGTACCGGCGTGGATCGGGCCCGAGACGAATTCCCAGAAAGGATTGAAATCCTGGAACCGCGCCTTGTCGGGGTTGTAATAGTGCGCCGCCGTGTAGTGGACATCGGCGGTCAACCAGACCGTGTTGGTGATGCCGGCAGTCTTGATGTAGCGCAACAGGTCGGCGATCTCGAGCTCGCGGCCTTTGGGCAGGCCATTGTCGCCATTGCTGATGGCTTCCGCGCCGACCTTCTTGGCGCCGTCGTCCCAGACGACGAGGCCGAGCGGCATGTCGGCGGCAATGATCTTCCAGGTCGCCCTGGAATTCGTCAGCTCGCGCTTCAGCCATTTCGTCTGCTGTTCGCCCAGCATGCGTGACTGCGGCGTCATGTCCTCCTGCATGTCGGGGCCGTTCGGGCCGCGATAGGAGCGCATGTCGAGGAAGAACACGTCGAGCAGCGGCCCATGCGCGATCTTGCGGTAGACGCGGCCGGGCTCGGACGGCTCGTAGCGGATCGTCGTCATCTCATGGAAGGCGCGCGCCGCACGCGCCGCGAGCACATGGACGGATTTTTCGGTGTAGCGGCTGTCGGCGCCGAGATTCTTCGAATCCGACCAGTTGTTCAGCACCTCGTGATCGTCCCACTGGTAGAAGGTCGGGCAGATGGCGCTCAAGGCCAGAACGTTTTTGTCCATCATGTTGTATTTCCACTGGTCGCGGTACTCATCCAGCGTCTCGGCCACCTTGCGCTTGCCGTCGATCAGGACGACGTTTTTCCACTTGCCGCCGCCAGGCAGGTCTACCTCGTCCTTCATGGCGCCATCGGCATAGATGGTGTCGCCGGAATGCAGGAAGAAATCCGGCGTGTGCCTGGCGATGGTGGCGTAGGTTTTCATGCCGGTCTCATCGATTCCCCAGCCCTGGCCGGCCGTGTCGCCCGACCATGCGAATCTTATGTCGCGCTTCGAGGCGGGTGCTGTGCGGAAACGGCCGACGATCGGTTCGGAAACGGCGTTGATATCCGACAGGTCGGCGGCAGTCATCCGGTAGAAGATATCCTGGTCGGAGGCGAGGTCGGTGAGCAGGCGCTTGACCGTGAAGTCGCTGGCCGGCGAGGTATCGAGCGGCGCCAGCCGCGTCGCATTGGCGAAGTTTTCCGTCGACGACACTTCGAACATGACGCGCGAAGGCCGGTCGGTGCGCGTCCACACCATGCCGCTCGAGGCATCGACATCGCCGGACTGGACGCCATGGGTGAAGGCCGGGCGCTGGCTGGCGCGCGAATAATAGGGCAAAGCGAGCCCCGATGCGCCGAGCAGACCGGCGGCGCTGGCAGAGGTGACGAGAGCGCGGCGGGTCAACGAGATCTTGTTCATGGCTGTCTCCTGATGGCTTCGAACGGTGCCAGCAAGCTCCAGCTTCAATGTTTCAGCCACATCTCGGGAAGATGAAACTTTGATAACAATCGACAGGTGATCTCCGCCCTTGAGGGGGGAGATGTCGCCGAAGGCGACAGAAGGGGGTCGCCTCGCTTGGAGCGCCGACCTCCTATGCGCAAGAGGCTGAGTCCGGTCGCACGGACCCCCTCTGGCCGCTTCGCGGCCATCTCCCCCCTGAGGGGGGAGATTAGTACCGCGCCTTACGCCGCTTGCGGCTCCGGATCGAAAGCCGGCCTGCTCGTATTGATCAGCAGCGACAGACACGCAGCCACGATCGCCGTCATGCCGCCGATCAGGAAAGCCAGTTCGTAATTGCCCTGCAGTTCGCGCATGGTGCCGCCGAAGGCGGCGGCGGTGGCGGCGCCGACTTGGTGGCCGGCTACGATCCAGCCGAACACGATCGGGCCGCTGCGGTCACCGAAGGCCTCGTTGGCGAGCCTGAGCGTCGGCGGCACGGTGGCGATCCAGTCGAGACCGTAGAGCACGGCGAAGATGATCAGGCTGGTCGCCGAGAAGCCGGAATAGGGCAGATAGATCAGCGCCAGGCCGCGAATGCCGTAGTAGACGCCGAGCAGCTTGCGCGGGTCGAAACGGTCGGTGAGCCAGCCCGAGAGCGTCGTACCGATCAGGTCGAAAATACCCATCAGTGACAGCAGGCCTGCGGCCTGTACCTCGGGGATGCCCATGTCGCCGCAGAAGGAGATCAGATGCGTGCCGACCAGCCCGTTGGTGGTGAAGCCGCAGATGAAGAACGTGGCGAACAGATACCAGAAGACGCGGGTGCCGGCGGCGCGGCGCAGCGTGTTGAGCGTATGCGCCAGGAAATTGCCTTGCGATGCCGGCGATACCGGCGGCACGTCATCCGCCCCGGCGCCATAGCGCACCATGCCGATCGAAGCGGGACGCTCCGGAACCAACAGCCAGACCAGCGGCAGAAGACAGGCGGTGGCGATCGAGACGGCGGTAGCGACGGGCTGCCAGCCGCCCGACTGGGCGAGCGATGCCAGCAGCGGCAGGAACACCAAGAGGCCCGTGGCGCTGGAGGCCGACATCAGCCCCATCACCAAGCCGCGATTGGTCTTGAACCAGCGGTTGACGATGGTGGCGCCGAGCACGGTGGCGACCGCGCCGGAGCCGATACCTGAAAACACGCCCCAGGTGAGGAACAGATGCCATGGCTCGGTCATCAGCAGGCTGAGCGCGGTCGAGCCCGACATGATCACAAGCGAGGCAAGCAGCGTGCGGCGCAAGCCGATACGCTCCATCAATGCGGCGGCAAACGGCCCGGTCAGGCCGTAAAGGAAGATGCCGATCGCGGCGGCAATCGAAACCGTATCGCGCCCCCAGCCGAAGCTTTTATCCAACGGCAGCATCATCACCGAGGGTGCGGAACGAAGCCCGGCCGCGATCAACAAGCAGAGGAAGATGACGCCAACCACGACGAAAGCGTAGCGCTGGCCAAAGGGACGGGATTGAGCTATCATGTTACTGACCGGTACGTTGCAGGGTGAGGACATGTATACGTACCGATCGGTAACACGTCAATCGAGTCATACCATGCCAACGGACAAAAATATTGAACTGACCATCAAGGACGGTCATGCAGCCGCACCGCCCAAGGCTGCCAAGAAAATCCTCGACGTGGCGTACGACCTGTTCTACCGCCGCGGCATCCGGGCGATCGGCGTCGACGAGATCGTCAAGCGCGCCGGCGTCACCAAGCCCAGCCTCTACCGCAGCTTTCCCTCCAAGGACGAGCTCGCCGCTTCCTATCTCAGGCAATATGACCGTGAGTATTGGGAGCGTTTCGACGAAGCCGTGGCTGCCCATCCCGGCGACCCGCGGGCACAGCTCAGGGCTTTCCTGACTCGCGTCGGCAAGCGCACGCAAAGGCCGGACTATCGCGGCTGCGGCATGACCAACGCGGCGGTGGAATATCCCGAACATGGCCATCCGGCGCGCGTCGTCAGCGAGGCCAACAAGCAGGAGTTGCGCCACCGCCTGCGCGCGATGGCCGCAGCGATGGGCGCTAAAGACCCTGACACGCTCGGCGACGGCCTGCTGCTGTTGATCGAAGGCGCCTATATCAGTGGCCAGCTCTTCGGCCTCGGAGGCCCGGCGGCAGCGGTCGCCCACAACGCCGACCTGCTGATCGAGGCGAGCTTGAAGAAATAACATTTCGAACGTTGGCGCCGCCCCTCACCTGCCGGCATCCTTTCCCGGAAATGGGGCGAGGAACGCTCTCATCACGATTTCGCCAATTGCCAGCGTTGCAAGGTTGTCGCCAGCGGCGCAGCCGGCCACTTTCTCCCGTTCAGGGGGAGAATTGCCCGGCAGGGCGATTTGGGCGGCGCCAACGTTGAGATTGGCACGCTAGGCCGGCCGCAGATTTGGCGATAGGCTGGGGCGAACTTCACGGGAGACGTCCGCATGCGAACCCTGCTGCTTGTTCCATTCGCCCTCGCCGCCCTATCCCAAACCGCCCATGCCGACGGAATATCCAGCGTCTACACCGACCTCGACTCGCAAAAGGACTGCGTCACCTATGCGCAGGCGCAGGAAGGCGACGGCGAATGGGCCGAACTCGCCTGCTCCGGCTATCGTGGCTATCCCGTGCTGATCGCCTATGACGACGCCCGTGAATCGCTGTTCTACGGATTTCCGCCCGGCGGCGACATGACCTCGGTCTGGGAGAGCTTTTCCGGCTTCAACTCGTCCGGCGCCAAGGTCGAGTGGCGCATCGAGACCAAGGGCGACGTTGCCGTTCCCTTTGCCGTCATCCACCGCCGCTCGATCAGCAATCCCGAGGACGAGAACAAGCCGACCGAAGTGCTGCTCGTCGCCAAGGTCGCCCAGATGGAAGCCCGCGACGGCTGCACCATCGGCCTCGTGCTGGCCACCGGCAACCCGCAGGCCAATGACCAGGCGCGCAAGTTGGCCGACGAAAAGGCGAAGAGTTTCGCCTGTGGCAAGGACAAGCACACCGTCATCGGCAACGTGCCGGCGTTTGGTCGGGTGGATAACTAGTCACGTGGGTGCAAGGCACCCCCCTCTGCCCTGCCGGGCATCTCCCCCTCAAGGGGGGAGATTGGCAGCTTCGCTGGCGGCGCTTTTCTTTCGGCGCTGAAAATTGACGAAAGCCGTTGCGACTCCCCCCTTGAGGGGGAGATGGCCGGCAGGCCAGAGGGGGTGCCTCGCGCTGGCGTTTGCCGCTTACTTGAACGAGACGCAGGCCTCTCTCGGCGCTACTTTGCCGCCTTCGCCCGTGCGATCGCGTCGACGATCATCTTCTTGGCGTATTTGGAATCGTGCCAGCCTTCGATCTTGACCCATTTGCCGGGCTCGAGATCCTTGTAGTGCTCGAAGAAGTGCTGGACCTGGTCGCGGGTGATCTCGGGCAGCTGCGTGTATTCGGTGACGTTTTCGTAGCGCAGCGTCAGCTTCGGCGACGGCACGGCAATGACCTTCTCGTCCTGGCCGGCATTGTCTTCCATCACCAGCACGCCGATCGGCCGCACATTGATGACGCAGCCCGGCACCAGCGCGCGGGTGTTGCAGACCAGAACGTCAATCGGGTCGCCGTCGCCCGAGAGCGTGTGCGGCACGAAACCGTAATTGCCGGGGTAGCGCATCGAGGTGTGCAGGAAACGGTCGACGAACAGCGTGCCGGCCTCCTTGTCCATCTCGTACTTGATCGGCTCGCCGCCGATCGGCACCTCGATGATGACGTTGATGTCCTCGGGCGGGTTCTTTCCGATGGCAATGGCTTCGATTCGCATGGCTTAAATCCCTCTCTCGATGTCCAAGATCGATAGCGGGCGGCGCGGCATGGTGCAATGCGGCGATTGGTGCGAAGCGCTAACGGAAGCGCACGGTTTATGATGATTTGTAACCGAGGCCGGTCATTCCCAGACGAAGGCGACCTTCTTGAGCGCCCTCTGCTCGAAAATCTCGACGCCTTCGGCGACGTCACGGCCACCCGCGCCGGCATAGAAGGAAAGTGCGTTCTGGTTGTCTTCCAGCGCCCACACCACCATTCCCTTCAGCCCGTGGTCGGCAAGCCGCGCCCGCGCCGCCTTGAACAGCCGGCTGCCGAGCCCGATGCCTTGATATTCCGGACGCAGGTAAAGTTCGTAGATTTCGCCCTGTTGCTTCAGCTCGCGGGCGCGGTTCTTGCCGATCGTGGCATAGCCGGCGATGGTGCCGCCGATCTCGACCACCAGAACGGTGGCGGCGCGGCGGATGGCGTTGGCCCACCAGTCGGCGCCGCGGCGGTTGATCATCGAGGTCAGCGAGCGATGCGGGATGATGCCGGAATAGGCGCCCTCCCAAGCCTGCTGGTGCACGTCCGCAATGGCGCCAGCGTCGCGCGGTTCGGCTTTCCTGATGTCGATGCTCAGCGTATTCATGATTTGTTAACCATAAACCCGCATCGGCCATTTGCAAGAGTCGAGGTCAGCCCGCCGACCGCTTTCTCACAGCCGATCGCGACACTGCTGACAATGGGCAAAGCCTGCCTGGAAAACGCACCCAGCCGGCGCGGTCAGGCGTCCGTCCGGGTAGCGCGTGCTGGCTTTTCAGATCTCGACGAGATGATCGTCCAGTTCATTGGCATCGCCCAACGTCACCGGGAAATGCTCGGCCAGCACCGCGCCGACCTGCCCGATCGCCTTGACGAAGCCGTCGGCGAGCCGGTCGTGACCGGCATGCTGCAGGAGATCGCGCACCACGCCGTCCCAGACATGCTGGCCGACCTTGCTGTCGATGCCCGAATCGGCGACCACTTCGGCATAACGCTCGGCGATCGACACGAAGACCAACACGCCGGTGCGCGCCGTGGTGCGGTGGACATTGCGGGCGAGGAACTGCCTGAGCGCATTGTCATGTGCCGCCTGATAACGCTGCCGGCGCGGCACCAGATGGATGCGCAAGCCCGGCAGCGCCCACAAAAGCACCAACACCGAGGCCAGTGCCAGCAGTTGGACAATGACGAAATGCGGCAGCCGGATCGACAGCCACCAGGCTTCCAGCCCATAAGCGACGGCGAGGCTGGCAATCAGCATGCCTGATGTCGCCATGAAGGCGGCGGGAAAGAAATAGCCGTCGCTGGCATGCGCAACGACGCAGTAGATCTCGCCGTCGGTTTTGGCCTCGGCCGCGCGGATCGCGGTGGCGATGCGCTCATGGTCCTGTGGGCTGATCGGTCGTGTTGCCATCTTCTCTCACCAGCTCCCTGAAGACCCGCCACCGCCAGACGAACCGCCGCCGCCTGAAAACCCGCCGCCGCTGCTTGAGCCCGAAGACCAGCTGCTGCCCGAACTTCCCGATGACCATCCGCTGCCCGACGACGAACTTGTTGTCCAGCTGCTGGAGCCCGAGGACGATCCGCTCGGCCCCTGGCCGTAGCGAAAGGTCATGCCCAGCCATTTATACACGCCCGGCGACAGCTTGGTGCCGAAGATCGGCGGCAGGAAGGCCATCGCCAGGCCGCCGAAGAACATCGCCGCCCACAGGATCAGGAAGACCGCGACGACGGGATCGATGGGCGTGCTGCGGTCGGCCGGGTTGCGCTTGCCGCGCGCCTCCAGCTCTTCCGGGTTGCCTTCCAGCAAAATGACCATGTCGTCGACGGCCTTGGAAATGCCGCCGGAGAAATCACCGGCGCGGAACGCCGGCACCATGTCGTTTTCGATGATCAGTTTGGTGTGCAGGTCGGTCAGCGTGCCTTCCAGCCCGTAGCCGACCTCGATGCGCATCTTGTGGTCGTTCTTGGCCACCAGCAGAAGCACGCCGTTGTTTTCGCCGGCCTGCCCGAGTTTCCAAAAGCGGAACAGCCGGTTGGCGTAGGGTTCGATCTCCTCGCCGTCGAGGCTGTTGATCGTGGCGACGACGATCTGGTCGGAGCCTTTGGTCTCGAAATCCGCGAGCTTCTGCGTCAGTGCCGCCTTGGTCGCGGCGTCGATAATACCGGCATTGTCGACCACCCGCCCGGTGAGTGCCGGCAGGTCTGCCGCCAAAGCTACAAACAGCATGGTGAGCATCGTCAACAGCGCGATGCCGATCGTCGCGGCTGCGCGGCCAGGTCTTGGCGGATTGAAGACGCGTACTGTCATGCCGTCACCAGTTCCCCTCAACCACCATGACTGTCCTCAATCACCATGATCATGTCGTCGACCGCTTTGGAAATACCGCCGGAGAAATCCCCGGCGCGGAAGGCCGGCACCATGCCTTCAATGATCCGTGTGGCGTGCTGGTTGGTGAGCGTGGCTTCCAGCCCGTAGCCGACCTCGATGCGCATCTTGCGGTCGTTCACGGCCACCAGCAGAAGCACGCCATTGTTCTTGGCCTTCTGGCCGAGCTTCCAAGCGTTGAACAGCCGGGTGGCGTAAGGCTCGATCTCCTCGCCGTCGAGGCTGGGAACCGTCGCGACGACGATCTGGTCGGAGCCTTTGGTCTCGAAATCGGCCAGTCTTTGGGTGAGCGCCGCCTCGGTCGCGGCATCGATGATGCCTGCATTGTCGACGACACGACCGGTGAGGGCGGGCAGTTCCGCCGCCAGCGCCGCGAAGCTGACGAGCAAGACCAGCAAGGCAGCGCCGATCATCGTGGCGAAGCGGCCATGCCAGGGATTGGCGATGCGTGTTGTCATCTCGTCACCAGCTTCCCGAGGAGCCGCCGCCGCCGGACGAACCGCCGTCGCCGGAAAAGCCGCCACCACCGCTTGAACCCGACGACCAGCCGCCCCCGCCCGAAGACCAGCCGCCGCTGGACGACCGCCGGCCCGGCTCGAATGTCATGCCGAGCCAGCGATAGCGGCCGGGACCGAGTTTTTGGCCGAAGATCGGCGGCAGGATGGAGGCGGCCATGCTGCCGAAGAAGATGATTGCCCAGATGCTGATGAAGACGCCGAAGAACAGATTGTCGGTATTGATGGGCGGCTTCTGGTTGCGCTCGCCGCGCGCCTCCAATTCCTCCGGATTGCCTTCCAGCACCATCACCATGTCGTCGACGGCCTTGGAAATGCCCCCGGAGAAATCGCCGGCGCGGAACGCCGGCACCATGTCGTTTTCGATGATCAGCTTGGTGTGCAAATCGGTCAGCGTGCCTTCCAGCCCATAGCCGACCTCGATGCGCATCTTGCGGTCGTTCGGCGCCACCAGCAGCAGCACGCCGTTATTTTCCTTGGCCTGGCCGAGCTTCCAGAAGCGAAACAGCCGGTTGGCGTAAGGCTCGATCTCCTCGCCGTCGAGGCTGGGGATGGTGGCGACGACGATCTGGTCGGAGCCTTTTGTCTCGAAGTCGGCGAGTTTCTGGGTGAGCGCGGCTTTGGTTCCCGCGTCGATAATGCCGGCGTTATCGACGACGCGGCCGGTCAGCGCGGGGAGGTCGGCGGCGAAGGCGGTGAGGGGCAGGAAGACGGCCAGAAAGGCGAGAAGAACACCAAGGTTGGCGTTCCTTCGCGTCCCCCTCTGTCCTGCCGGACATCTCCCCCTCGAGGGGGGAGATTGGCAATCTCGCTGCCGACGCTCAGCCGGCAACGCTGATATTTGGCGCAAGGACAGAAGACAGCTGATCTCCCCCCTTGAGGGGGAGATGTCCGGCAGGACAGAGGGGGGTGTGAAGGAACGCAAGGCTGGCAAAGGCCAAGCTCACCCAGACGTCATCACCCGCCCTGCTTCGTGCCGAAATCGACCTTCGGCGGCTGCATCTTGTCTTCTTCGACGGTGAAGTTGGCGAAGGGCTCGTTGCTGCGGAACCAGAAGGTTGCCCATAGCACCGACGGAAAGGTCCTCAGCGTCAGATTGTAATCCTTGACCGCCAGGATGTAGTCGCGCCGCGCCACGGCGATACGGTTCTCGGTGCCTTCGAGTTGCGCCTGCAGCGCCAGGAAATTCTGGTTGGCCTTGAGGTCGGGATAGGCCTCCGACACCGCGATCAGCCGCGACAGCGCGCTGGTCAGCCCTGATTGCGCATCCTGGAACTTCTTGAGCGCTTCGGGGTCCTTCAGCGTTTCCGGCGTCACCGTGATCTGCGTCGCCTTGGCGCGCGCTTCGACCACCGCATCGAGCGTGTCCTTTTCATGCGAGGCATAGCCCTTCACCGTCTCGACCAAATTGGGAATGAGGTCGGACCGACGCTGATACTGGTTCAGCACCTCGCTCCATGCCGCCTTGGCGTTTTCCTCCGCCGTCGGGATGGTGTTGAAGCCGCAGCCGGCGAGCAGAGGCAGCACGACGGCCATCATCAGCACGGCCGGCAGACTGCGGAAAGGGAAGGCAAGGCGCTGGGCAAACATGGTGAGGTCCCTCGACAGAAGTTGCATGCGAAGCATTAGCACAATCCGCGCTCAAGAAAATGTCTGCCGCTGGCGCGCATTCCTGGCGCGCATTCATGCGCCGGCGAGGCCCTGTGATTGATCGCGCGAACACGGTATGGTTGCCGGCAAACAGGACAGGATCATGGCGGAACGCCACGACGATGACAGCGAATCGCGCCGCATTATCGAGCGCGTGGCGAACGAGGGCGGCCTTGGCGGCGCATCGCTGGTGTCACGGGCAGCGAAAGGCGCGCGCGATCATGTTACCGCAGCGGAGGCCGACCGATCCGATCCGATCGAGGTCTGGGGCACCCGCATCGGTCGCGCACTTGGGCTCATCGTAGCCCTCGGCCTTTTGATCTGGCTCGTGTACTACGTCTCCCGGGGCAGCTAGAGCATGATCCTGAAAAGTGGGAACCGGTTTTCTCGGACAAACGGGAACCGTTTTGTCCGGAGATCATCCTCCAACCAAAGAGATAGATCAGGATGACGATTCAACGAAAAATTATCCGTATCTAGGATTTTCCATGAACCGCGAAAAAGCCGACGCGCCGCGCGCGGTCATCGTCATTTCCAGCCATGTCGCCCGCGGCTCGGTCGGCAACCGCGCCGCCGTGTTTGCGCTGGAGACGCTGGGCTTTCCCGTGTGGGCGGTACCGACGGTCATCTTGCCCTGGCATCCGGGCCATGGCCGCGCCACGCGCATCGTGCCGCCGCTCGACCAGTTCAAGGCGCTGATGGCCGATCTCGAGCGCGCGCCCTGGCTGGGTGAGGTCGGCGCGGTGCTGTCGGGCTATCTTGGCGAGGCCGGCCAGGCCGAGGCCGTCGCCTCGCTGGTTGCGGCGGTCAAGGCCAAGACGCCGGACGCGATTTATATATGCGATCCGGTGATGGGCGATTCCGGCGGGCTCTATGTGCCCGAGCCGACGGCCGCCGCGATGCGCGACCGGCTGATGCCGATCGCCGACATCGCCACCCCCAACCGCTATGAGCTGGAGTGGATGGCCGGCGCGCCTTTGCCCGATCTGAAATCGGTGATCTCGGCCGCCCTCCATGCCGGACCGTCAACAATGCTGGTGACGTCGGCACAGTCGATGATGACCGGCGGCACCGGCAATCTGCTGCTTGACGGCACCCAGGCGCTGCTGGCCGAACACCGCCTCATCGACAAGCCGCCGAATGGCCTCGGTGACCTGACTGCGGCCGTCTACCTCGCCCGCATCCTGTCGGGGCAGCCGCCGATCAAGGCGCTGCAATCGACCACCGCCGCCGTCTACGAAATCCTGGCGCGAACCGCCAAGCGTGGCGGCGACGAGTTGCAGCTTGAAACCGATGCCCAGAGCCTGTCGCATCCGATGGCGATGGTGCAGCTGCGCCACCTCACGCATCCGGGGCGGGACCGCCGGGCGTGACCTCGACCGTGGTCGTCGGCGTAGACGGCTGCAAGGCCGGCTGGATCGCCGTCCGCCGCGATCTGGATGCCGCGCCGTCAGTCCGCGTCTTTCCCAGCTTTGCGGCCCTGCTCGACGCCTTGCCCGCCGATGCGACAGTGGTCGTCGACATGCCGATCGGCCTGCCGGACGTCTCGCAAAGAGGCGGGCGCGGGCCGGAGACCTTGGTACGGCCAATGCTCGGAGCACGGCAATCCAGCGTCTTCTCTATCCCGTCCCGCCCGGCCCTCTACGCCGACACCAGCGGCTTCACCACGGTCGAGGCCTGGTATGAGGCACATCGGCGCGCCAGCGAGGTGGCCAGGGCGACCTCCGATCCGCCACGCGGCGTCTCGATCCAGGCCTTCGGCATCTTTGCCAAGATACGCGAGATCGACGCGCTGCTGATCGCACGTCCGCAACTGCGCCGCCGCGTCTTCGAATCGCACCCCGAAGTGGCCTTCTGCCGGCTGAACGGCGAAAAACCGATGACGCTGCCGAACAAGATCAAGGGCGCAGTCAATCCTGCCGGGATGGAAGAGCGCAAGGCACTGCTCTGCCGGCACGGCTATACCAGAGGTTTCCTTGACCAGCCGCCGCAACGCGGTGCTGCCGCCGACGATTTCCTCGACGCCGCAGCGATGATGCTGATTGCCGGACGCATTGCCGGCGGCGAGGCAAAGCCGTTTCCCGACCCGCCGCTTGCCGACCGTTTGGGCATTCCCCTGGCGATCTGGGCGTGAGGCAAACGGCGAGCCATGCGTGCGGCATGGCGATTTGCGACGAAGCCATCCGCAATTCGGCATTGCCCGCGACGGGCATTTGCCGTTAGAGCCTTTCTAACTTGAAATGAGCTGCCGTCGCTAACCCCGAAAGGCTTCATCCCTAGCCCATGCCCCATCTCCCCGAACATCTTTGGACCGGCTACCGCAATTTCATGAATGGCCGCTATCTCACCGAGAGCGGACGCTACCGCGAGCTCGCCCGCGAGGGGCAGGCGCCCGAAACCATGATCGTTGCCTGCTGCGATTCCCGCTCTGCCCCCGAGGCGATCTTCGACGCCGGTCCGGGCGAACTGTTCGTTCTGCGCAATGTCGGCAATCTGGTGCCGCCCTATGCACCGGACGGCGAGTTCCACTCGACCTCGGCCGCGCTCGAATTCGCCGTGCAGAGCCTGAAGGTGAAAAACATCGTGGTGATGGGCCATGGCCGCTGCGGCGGCATCCGCGCCGCGCTCGACACCAATTCGGCGCCGCTGTCGCCCGGCGACTTCATCGGCAAATGGATGAGCCTGATCGCGCCGGCGGCCGAAACCGTGTCGTCCAGCACCTTCATGACGGCAACGGAACGGCAGACGGCGCTGGAGCGCATCTCCATCCGCTATTCGATCGCCAATCTCAGGACCTTCCCTTGCGTCTCCATCCTCGAAGGCAAGGGGCGGCTGTCGCTGCATGGCGCCTGGTTCGACATCTCGACCGGCGAGCTCTGGGTGATGAACAAGGACACCGGCGACTTCGAGCGGCCGGATTTGACGTAGACCCATGATCCCGAAAAGTGGGAACCGGTTTTCGGATAAGGGCATGGTCAAATAAGAGGAGGCAAGAATGCGGGTTTGGCCTGCGATCGCTTTCGCCGTAGCGGCGCTGCTGATTTCGCTCGTCCCTGCCCGCTCCGATGACGGCGCCATTATCGACCGCTGGTATTCGGCGCTGCTGGTCGCCGATCGCACCGAATTGTCGGACCTGCTCGCCGACGATGTCCGCATCAAGCTCGACGATCTCGGCGTCGTACAGTCGAAGCAGGAGTTCATCGCGTCGATCGACGAATGGAAGGGCGCGGTCGCCGGAGCCGCAATCCGGCATCGCGTCGAAAAGAGCGAGGCCGGCGTCACAACTGTCATCGCCTGCTATGATTTCCCCAACAATGACATGCTGATGCAGGAGACGTTCGCCGTCACCGGCAACCGCATCACCGCCAGTTCGCAAGCGGCGATCGCGGAAAATTGCGACGGCTTCTGACGCGGGCTTGAACGGCCGCGCTGTTGCGCCGCGCCAGTCATCGCCCTACATCGGTCAGCAAGCTCCGCCAATCATCGAAAGATCCCCCATGCCGTCCACGAAAACCGTCGATCTCGCCGCCCATCCGCTGACCAAATGGCAAGGGCCGCTCGGCCTGCCGGATTTTGCCAGCATCGGCGACGACGATTTCTCCTCGGTGTTCGACGCGGCGCTGAAGGCACATGAGGCCGAAATCGATGCGATCGCCGGCAACAAGGATGCGCCGACCATCGAGAATACGCTGGCAGCCCTCGAGCTCGCCGGTGAGCCGCTCGACCATGTCTCGTCGATCTTCTGGTGCCGGGCCGGCGCCCACACCAACGATGCGATCCAGGCGCTGGAACGCGATATCTCGCCGAAGATGTCGCGGCATTTCTCGGCGATCTCGATGAACGAGAAACTATTTGCCCGCATCGACGACCTCTACCAGCGCCGGGAGACGCTAAAACTCGACGCCGAGACGCTGCGGGTGCTGGAGAAGACCTGGAAAGGCTTTGTGCGATCGGGCGCAAAACTCGACGCCGACGGCAAGAAGCGGCTGGCCAACATCAGCGAGGAGCTGTCCTCGCTCGGCACGACCTTCGGCCAGAACGTGCTGGCCGACGAGCGCGACTGGGCGCTTTTCCTCGACGAGGCTGATCTTGCGGGCCTGCCGGACTTCGTGAAGAGTTCGA
This sequence comes from Mesorhizobium sp. L103C119B0, assembly GCF_000502235.1. Lineage (NCBI taxonomy): Bacteria > Pseudomonadati > Pseudomonadota > Alphaproteobacteria > Hyphomicrobiales > Phyllobacteriaceae > Mesorhizobium > Mesorhizobium sp. L103C119B0. The sequence goes on from NZ_AYXE01000008.1 coordinate 101,959, forward strand.
TGGCCGAAGCCGCCGAGACGCGCGGCCAGAAGGGCCGCTACGCCGTCACTTTGTCGCGCTCAATCTATGAGCCGTTCACGACCTTTTCTGAACGCCGCGATCTGCGCGAGACCGCTTTCCGCGCCTTCACCATGCGCGGCCAGAATGGCGGCGCCAGCGACAACACCGCAGTGGTGCGCGACATGCTGAAACTGCGCGCCGAAAAGGCCAGGCTGCTCGGCTATGCCTCGTTCGCCGCGCTGAAGCTCGACGACACCATGGCCAAGACGCCGAAGGCGGTGCACGACCTCCTCGACCCGGTCTGGGAGAAAGCGCTGGAGAAGGCCGCCGCCGACCAGAAGGAGCTGGAGCGGCTGGCGACCAAGGCCGGCAGCAACGAAAAATTCGCCGCCTGGGACTGGCGCTTCTACCAGGAGAAATTGCGCGCCGAAAAATTCGCCTTCGACGAGGCGGAGCTGAAACCCTATCTGCAGCTCGACCGCATCATCGACGCCTGTTTCGACGTCGCCACCAAACTGTTCGGCATCACTTTCGAGGAGAAGAAGGGCATCGCCGCCTGGCATCCCGACGCGCGCGTCTTCGTCGTGAAGAACGCCGATGGCAGCGAGCGCGGCCTGTTCCTCGCCGACTATTTCGCCCGATCCTCGAAGCGTTCTGGCGCCTGGATGAGCGCGCTGAAGTCTGGCTACAAGCTTGGGGATGGCTCAAAGCCGGTGATCTACAACATCATGAACTTCGCCAAGCCGCCGGCCGGGGAAGCAGCGCTGCTGTCGGTCGATGAGGCCAAGACCCTGTTCCACGAGTTCGGCCATGCTTTGCACGGCATGCTGACCGACGTCACCTGGCCGTCGGTGGCGGGCACGTCGGTTTCCCGCGATTTCGTCGAACTGCCTTCGCAGCTCTACGAGCACTGGCTGACGGTGCCCGCAGTGCTGGAAAAGCATGCGCTGCATGTCAAGACCGGCAAGCCGATGCCGAAGTCGCTGCTCGACAAGATGCTGGCCGCCCGCACGTTCGGCGCCGGTTTCGCCACGGTCGAGTTCACAGCGTCGGCGCTGATCGACATGGCGTATCACGCGCGGCCGGATGCGCCGGCGGAACCGCTGCGTTTCGAAGCCGAAACGCTGGAAAAGCTTGATATGCCCGACACCATCGCCATGCGTCATCGCACCCCGCATTTCGGCCATATCTTCTCCGGCGACGGTTATTCAGCCGGCTACTATTCCTACATGTGGTCGGAAGTGCTCGACGCCGACGCCTTCGCCGCCTTCGAGGAGACCGGCGATCCCTTCAACCCGGCGCTGGCGGAACGGCTTCGGAAGAATATCTATGCCGCCGGCGGTTCGAAGGATCCGGAGGAGCTGTACACGGCGTTCCGCGGCAAGATGCCTTCGCCTGAGGCGATGATGGTGAAGCGGGGATTGGTGTAGCGCGGCTTTCCCTTCTCCCCCTGTGGGAGAAGGTGGATCGGCGCGAAGCGCCGAGACGGATGAGGGGTGTTCCAGGGAACGCCCGACGCCTCACTCCGCTGGAACACCCCTCATCCGTCGCCTGCGGCGACACCTTCTCCCACAAGGGGAGAAGGTGAGCCTATACTGCCCAAGGATCCGCCACCCTGGGCCACACCGGCCGCGTCAATTTCTTGTAATCCGTCACCGCCGGATTGCTCGGATACGAACTCGGCGCCGAGACATAAATAATCTCCGCCGCGATCGGTGCGAAGCCGGCGTAGAAATGATTGGTCGACTTGATCAGCAATATATCCTTGGCTAACGGATCGACGCCGATGTTGGAGAAAATATCCGGCTCGAAGGTCTGCGTGCGGTTGGTGTTGAGGATGATGTCGACCTCCGTGCCTTCGATGCGCACCAGCGCCGTCGGCCCGAGCGTCACCCGGCTTGGCCCGAAGCTCTGCCAGCCCTCGGGGACGGCTTTCAACACCTTGACGCGCGCATCGATCGGTTCGCCGGCCAGCGGCCCGGCCTTGCCGCCGAAGCGCAGGTCGATGACGGCGCCTTCGCCTGCCGCCTGGCAAAATGTGACGGCGATCGGGTCCCAGATCGTCGCCACGCCAAAATTGTCAACGCCCTGTTCCAACATGGCGCGCAGCACAACGGTACCGTCGCCGGCGACGCCACCGCCGGGATTGTCCCAGATGTCGGCAATCACAACCGGCTTGCCGGGGTTTCCCTTGCGCACGGCCAGTGCCCGCGCGATGCCATCCTCGGTGTTCAGCATCGTCATCGCCGTCCTTTCGCGTATGGCGTAAAGCTCGCGCCCGAGCCTCTCCGCCAGCGCATCGCCCTTGGCCTTGTCATTGTCGGTCACGACCAGGATGCGCGTGCCCATTTCCGGCACGTCCGCCGCCATGAAGCCGTGGATGACCGAGACCGACAGCACGCCGTCCTTGCCGTGCAGCGCCTTGATGCGGTCGACGAAGGAGCGCATCGGCTCGCGGCTGGTCGGCAGCACCTGGATCATGCGGCAGTCGAAGGTCGAGATCACCGGCTTGATCTCGTCGCGCGCCGCCGCCAATCCAAGCTCGACGACATGTTCGCCGCGCTCATAGAAGTCGGTGTGCGGGAATTCGAGGAAATAGGCCATGACATTGCATGCCGCGACGCGCTTTGGGGTCAGATGACTGTGCGGGTCGAGCTCGACCGCGATCACCACGTCGGGCCCGACGATTGCGCGAACCCGTTCCAGCAGATCGCCTTCGCAATCGTCATAGCCTTGCGCCACCATGGCGCCGTGCAGGCCGAGGATGACGGCGTCGACCGGCAAGGCTGCCTTCAACTGGCCGAGAATCTCGTCGCGCAACGACTCATAGGTCTGCCGCTGCACCAGCCCGCCCGGCTCCGCCCAGGTGGCGGTGCCTTCGATGACGGTCAGCCCTTCGGCAGCCGCACGCCGGCGCAGCGCGACCATCGGCGAGGAGCACAAGGTCGGCGTGTCTGGATGCTTGCCCGGCCCGGCATAGAACGCCATCTCGAACGACGCCCGGTCGGTCGGCACCGGCGAGAAGGTGTTGGTTTCGGTCGCCAGCGAGGCGGTGAAGATGCGCATGAAAGCTCCGTTGTGAATGGCGCCGTTATTTGACCGCCCCGAGCGCCAGCCCGCGGACGAGATAGCGCTGCAGCCAGATGAACAGGATTGCCACCGGCAGCGTCGCCAGCAGCGTCGCCGCCATTACATGGTGCCATTCGATCGTGTAGCGGCCGGCGACCAGCGAGAACACCTGGATAGGCAGCGTGTAACTTTCCTGGCTGCGCAGCATTGTGAGCGCAACGACGAACTCATTCCATGCGTTGATGAAGGTGAAGATGGCGGTCACCGCTATTGCCGGCAGGCAAAGCGGCAGAAACACTTTTCGCAAGGTCAGCCATCGGCCGGCGCCTTCCATCCACGCTGCTTCCTCGAGATCGCGCGGGATGGTGTCGAAATAGCTTTGCAGCATCCACACGGTGAAGGCGACGTTGAAAGCCATGTAGATGACGCCGAGCGCGGTCGTGGATTCGATCAGACCCCAGGCCGCCATCAGCCGGAACAGGCCGAGCACCAGCACGATCGGCGAGATCATCTGCGAGATCAGCAGGAACTGGCGGAAGGCGCCATAGCCGGCAAAGCGAAACCGCGACATGGCATAGGCGGCCGGCACCGAGATCAGGATGGCGCCGACGGTGGCGATAACAGAGACATAGAGCGAATTGGCCAGCGCCTGGCCAAAGCCGGTCGCCACCCACATGTCGGCAAAATTCGACCAGTGGAATTCGCTTGGCCACCAGGTCGGCGACAGCACCTCCTGCCGCGGTTTGACCGCGGTCAAAAACATTACCGCGAAGGGGAAGATGGTCACCACGAGCAGCGGCGAAAGCAGCAGCCATGCGATGATCGTACGCTTCAGCTTGGGCGTCATGTGCGCTGCTCCCGCATGGCGAGGCGCACATAGATCATGGTGAAGATCAAAAGGATGGCGAACATCAGCAGCGACACCGCCGATGCTTCGCCCAGCTTGCCGATGCGGAAGGCCAGCTTGTAGAGATGGGTGACCAATATGTCGGTCGAGTTGGCCGGCCCGCCCTGCGTCATCACCCAGATGATCGGGAAGGAATTGAAGACGTAGATGGTGTTGAGGACGATGGCGATGTTGATGAACGGCTTCAGCAGCGGAAAGGTGATCTCGCGGAACTGCTGCAGCGGCGTCGCCCCCTCCAGGGCCGCCGCCTCGTAGAGGTCGTCGGGGATCGACGACAGGCCGCCGAGGAAGATGGTCGTGGTGAACGGCACCGTCACCAATATGCCGATCAGCACCTGCATCGGAAAGGCGGTCTCGGCGCGCGCCAGCCACTGGATGTTTTCATGTATCAGGCCAAGCCCGATCAGCGCCGAGTTCAGCATCCCGCTTTCGCCGTTGAGCGCCCAGCGCCAGACCACCGCCGTCATCGTCAGCGACACCGCCCAGGGCAGCATGATGATGACGCGGGCAATGCCGCGGCCGTAGAAATCGGTATTGAGGATCATCGCCACGGGGACGGACAACAGCAGCGCGCCGCCGACCACCAGCACGGTCCACAGGCCGGTGCGCCAGAGTGCCGCCAGGAAATCGGGATCGGCGAGGAAGGCGGAATAATTGGCGAAATCGTTGAAGTCGCGCAGCTGCCCAAAACGGCTGACATCATGCGTCGATATCTGGATCAGGTCCCAGACCGGCCAGAAGATGACGACTGCGGCCAGAAACAGGCTGGGCAAGGTCAATAAATAGGGCAGGTAACGATTTTGCATCGGCCGGTTTCGTACCGTGTTGGACTTCAGTGGCTGGCGCGCCAGCTCGGATCAATCTCGCATATCGGTCTAAGGCAGCGCTTCAGGGTTTGAATCTCCTGCGGACGTTTGCGCTGCCCCTCACCTGCCTGCCCATCCTCCGCAACGGTTGCGGAAGGGAGCCCTTCCTCTCCCCCGTCGATCGGGGGAGAGGTGTCGAGCGAAGCTCGACGGAGTGGGGGTCGACNAGGTGGTTCCCCCACTCCGTCTCGGCTTCGCCGAGCCACCTCTCCCCCCTCTGGAGGGAGAGGAAAGTGTGGCGCGCCCCGATCTCAGGGGCGCGCCGGGCGCAGGGAGATACGCTCTATTTCTTGATCACGGCGTTGGCCTTGGCAGCCGCTTCCTTCAAGCCTGCCTCGGGGTCGCCGCCAAGATAGATCTTCTGCATGGCATCCGAGGTGATCTGGGCGACTTCTTCCCAGCCCGGGATGACCGGTGCAAAGCGAGCGTCGGGCAGCAGTGCTGTGAACGCGGCGAGGTCGGCATTGTTGACGTAATAGTCCATCTTGGCCTCTTCCTTGTTCACCGGCAGGAAGCCTTCCCCTTGCGTGAACTTGGCGCGCTGTTCGGTGGTGAACAGGAAGTCGAGCAGCTTCCAGGCCTCATCCTTGTTCTTGGAATTCTTGAACATGATGATGGAATCGGTGACGCCGTACGTGCCGCGCGCGCCGGTCGGTCCGGCGGGGATAGCGGCCACGCTATATTTCAGGTTCGGCGCCTCGTCCTTGATCTGGTTGGACAGGAAGGGCGCGGTGATCATCATGCCGACCTTGCCCTGCTTGAACAGGTTCTGGACGTCCTCGCGGTTGTTGGAGGTGACGCCGGGTTCCGTCAGGCCTTCGTCGATCATCGACTTGTAGAGCTTGGCGGCTTCGAGCGCGCCCGGCGTGCCGAGGCCCGACGTGCCATCCTTGTTGAGGATCTCGGTGCCTTGCGACCACATCGCATAATAGTAATAGACGTCGGTCTCGATCTCCTTGCCCTGCAGGCCGAAGCCGAAGGATCCGGTGCCCAGTGCCTTGATCTTGCGCGCATCCTCCTGCAGCTCGGTCCAGGTTGCCGGCGGGTTGGCGATTCCGGCCTTCTCGAACAATTCCTTGTTGTAGTACATGGCGCGCGCCGAGGCCGCGATCGGCAGGCCATAGGTCTTGCCCTCCATGATCGACGGCGACAGGAAGGTGTCGATGAAGCGGTCCTTGAAGTCTGGCTTGATGTAGGCGTCGAGCGGCTCGGCGACATCCTGCTGGACGAAATCGATCAGCCAGCGGGTGCCGATGATCGACAGGTCGGCATTGGTGCCGGCCGTGATGTCGGTGGTCAGCTTCTGCAGCAGCACGTCCCACGGCACAACTTCGAACTTGACGGTGATACCCGGGTTGGCTGCCTCGAATTCCTTTTTCACCGCTTCGAAATACGGGCCGGTCTTGGCGCTGTATTCGGCAACGGTTACGCGCACTTCGCCGGCATCTGCCTGCGCGGCCAGGGCGAGCAGGCTCATTCCGGCCATCAGGCCGACAGTCCATTTTGCAAGCTTCATTCGATCTCTCCCTTTTGATTGCGTCTGCACTCTTGCGGCTTTGAGGCGGCCAAGGCTTTATGTGACTTTCCTACATTATCCATGATTTCGCGCTGTGCAAGCGGATTTTCCTGTTGCTTAATTACATTTTCTAAAATAGCGTTTCCGACTATCGTAGACCCCAGGGAGGCGCGCAGGGTGGTTTCAACGGCCGAATTCGAAGGCAAGACCGTGCTGGTGACCGGCGCCGGCGGCGGGCTCGGCTCGGCTATTGTGGCGCTGCTGGCCGAACGTGGCGCGCGCGTCGTCGGCTGCGACCAGTCGCAAGACCAGCTCGGCAGTCCGCATCTGGCGTCGCGCCACGTCTTCGACCTTCTCGACCGGATCTCCACCGATGCCGCGATCACGGCGATCCTCGAGAAAGACGGCGTGCCCGACATCCTGATCAACAATGCCGGCTGGACGCGCGCCGAGACTCTTGCAGCGCTGACCCCCGACAAGATCACGCATGAACTCGACCTCAATCTGACCGGGGTGATGCTGTTCGCCGATCCGCTGATCAAGGCAATGGCCGCGCGCGGTTCGGGCAGCGTCGTCTTCATCTCTTCCGTCAACGCCATCGCCCACTTCGGCAACCCGGCCTATGCCGCGGCCAAGGCCGGCATCAATGCCTATGCCAAAGCGGTCGCTGTGGAACTCGGCCGCAACGGGCTGCGCGCCAATGTCGTCTGCCCCGGGTCGATCCGCACCGCCGCATGGGACCATCGGCTAGCCAAGAACCCGGATGTTCTCAGCAAGCTCAAGCGGCTCTATCCGCTCGGCCGCATCGTCGACGCCACGGAAGTGGCCGAAGCGGTGGCCTTCCTTGTTTCGGATCGCGCATCGGGGATAACCGGCGCGGTGGTGCCGGTCGACGCGGGACTGACCGCCGGCTTCCTGCCCTTCATCGACGACATATTGGGAGCCTGACCATGACCGATGTCGAGTTCCGCGACCTGTCGAAATCCTTCGGACGCCACGAGATCCTCGAAAACATCAGCCTCGACATCAAGAGCGGCGAATTCGTCGTGCTGGTCGGCCCTTCCGGCTGCGGCAAGTCGACCTTGCTGCGCATGCTGGCCGGGCTGGAGCCGATCACCGCAGGCGACCTCTTGATCGGCGGCGTGCGCGCCAACGATTTGCCGCCACAGCAGCGTAATATCGCGATGGTCTTCCAGTCCTATGCGCTGTTTCCGCACCTGAAAGCGGCCGACAATATCGGCTTTGGTCCCAAGATTCGCGGCGAAAGCCGCACGGCAATCGACGACAAGGTGAAAAAGGCGTCCGGCGTCCTCAACCTGTTCTCCTATCTCGACCGCTATCCCCGGGAACTGTCGGGCGGCCAGCGCCAGCGCGTCGCCATGGGCCGCGCCATCGTGCGCGAACCCTCGGTGTTCCTGTTCGACGAGCCGCTCAGCAATCTCGACGCGCAATTGCGCGTGCAGATGCGCACCGAGATCAAGGCGCTGCACCAGCGGCTGAAATCGACCATCGTCTACGTCACCCACGACCAGATCGAGGCCATGACCATGGCCGACCGCATCGTGGTGATGGACCGCGGCAAGATCCAGCAGGTCGGCGCACCGCTGGAACTCTACGACCGTCCCGCCAACAAATTCGTCGCCTCCTTCATCGGCTCGCCGTCGATGAGTTTTGTCTCCGGCGCCCTGAAGACGACGCCCGAGAAAAGCTGGTTCGAATCGGCCGGCGGAGGGCGACTGGCGCTCGGCAGCAAGACGGTGCCGGCTGGCAGCACGGTCGAGGCCGGCATACGGCCCGAACACTTCGTCATCGGCGAGGCTGTCGACGCGATGGCGATCAAGGTCGATGTCGTCGAGCCGACCGGCTCGGAAACCCATGTCTATGGTGCGATCGGTGCCGACACGGTGCGCGCCGTGTTCCGCGACCGCATCCAGGTCAAGCCGGGTGAACTGCTGCCGGTCTCGGTAGCGCCGGGCAACATCCATCTGTTCGACACGGCGACAGGCCTGCCGCTATGAGCGCCGGCATGAAAACGAAAATACCACGATGAAGACGACAACCCAGAAATGAAAACGCCGGCCGACATCATCACGCGGCTGCAACTGATGTCGCAGGACGGCACCAAATCGGACCGCCGCCTGGCCGGCCTCGTGCTGACCAATCTCGACTTCGCCTCCAAGGCGGCAATCTCGGAAATTGCCGCGCGCGTCGGCGTCAGCGAGCCGACGGTCACCCGCTTCTGCCGCAATCTAGGCTGCGAGGGTCTGCGCGATTTCAAATTCTACCTGGCGCAGGCCATTGCCATTGGCGGCCAGTATCTGTCGCCCGAGCCGCTGAACCGCGACGCGCGCGAGCAGCGCATTGCGTCGGCCATCACCGAAGCGGCAATCGCCGCCATCCAGCGCGCCAGCGAAAACCTCGACATGAAGACGCTGGTGGGCGTGGCCGCTCGCATCGTCAGTTCGGGCAATGTGCTGTGCATCGGCTCCGGCGGCATTTCCTCGATGATGGCGACCGAAATGCAGAACCGGCTGTTTCGGCTTGGCGTGCCGGTGCTGGCGCAGGTCGACGGGCAATTGCAGCGCATGTATGCCGCCGTCGCCACATCGGAGACGACGCTGGTCGCGTTCTCGGTGTCCGGCTATGCTCGCTCGGTGATCGACGCCGTGCAGGTTGCCCAGCAATATGGCGCCACCACAATCGCCATCACCCCGCCGGAGTCAGCGCTCGCCAAGGCCGCCGACACTGTCGTCCAGTTCCAGTCGCTGGAGGACGGCAACATCTACAAGCCGACCTCGTCGCGCTATGCGCTGCTGTCGATCGTCGACATGATCGTCACCTCCGTGGCCGAGACGCGCGGACCCAGGGTTCTCGAAAACCTGCGCCGCATCAAGCAGAGCGTGAACACGCTGAAGGTCGACGATCCGAAATTGCCGCTGGGGGATTGAGAGCGGGGCGGAAGCTGCCAATCTCGTGGGGGAGATGTCCGGCAGGACAGAGGGGGGCGCTGTTCCGCCGACAGATCAAGGGGCTGCATGCCGCAACGCTGGATCTTCGATCAGCGGCTGAGCGCCCCGATACGCTGCGCCAGCACCGCCGGATCACCCGCGACACGCACCGTCTTCAGCCGCGCCGTGCCGCCTGCAATGACCGACACGGCCGATGCCGGAACGCCCAGCGCCTTGGCCGCCAGCCGTTCCAGCGTCGCATTGGCCGCGCCATTCTCCGGCACGGCGCGCACGCGCGCCTTCAAACGGCTGCGCCCGTCGGCCGATACCTCGACGCCTTCGAGCCTGTCCACCGAACACTTCGGTGTCAGCCGGATAAACAGGTCGATGCCGTCGACGCGCAAGCGGAATGGCGCGCTCATGCCATCGTCAGGCTCACAGGACCAGCGGCGCTATCGTGGTGAGAATGAGCTGCCTGAGAAAGAACAGGAGCAGAAGCAGGATGATCGGCGAAATGTCGACGCCGCCGAGGTCGGGCATGAACCGACGGATCGGCCGCAGCGCCGGCTCGGTCAGCCGGTAGAGCATGTTGCCGATGCTGCCGACAAATTGATTGCGCGAGTTGACGACGTTGAACGCATAGAGCCAGGAAAAGATCGCCGAGGCGATGATGACCCACCAGTATAGGTCCAGCGCCATGACGATTGTTTGAATGAGGGCGAGCATGCCGGTCTCCGATTGTTGCCGACATGTAGCCATTGCGCGCGAAACCGGCAAGGGCCGGTCGCCTACAAGCACCGGGCACAAGGGAATTCGGCAAAACCCCGCCTTGACAGGAAACCGCAGCCTTCGATAAATGCGCCATCCGCTGGACGGGGCTGTAGCTCAGCTGGGAGAGCGCGTCGTTCGCAATGACGAGGTCAGGAGTTCGATCCTCCTCAGCTCCACCAGCGGAATTTCCATTTCCTTGCTCGTCCCGAAAAATATCTGGACTCTGTGCCTGCTGGAGCAACTTGGGAAAGCGCGTGGCCCTTTCGCTTTGGGAATCGCATCACAGGCCGAGCCTGGGGGCGAGATAAGGCGCGAGCGCAAGCGAATAGGTGGCCGTCAAATGACCGGTGTCGCGCCAGACGATCATATTGCCGACGACCGCCGGGCATAGTTCCGGTCCGCACAAAGCGTCAGTCATATCGACGACGCGCACGTTTTTCTGACCCTCCGCGGCAAGCGCCAACAGGTTGTTGAGCTCGGCGTCGCTTCTTTTGGTGAAGCATTTTGCGGGCGTGGCGCTCAGGCAATCGCCGGGTTCGAATCGCATCAAGGGCGTGTTGCGGATGACGATGATCTGCGAACCTGCCTCGGTCAGTTCGCTCCAGACATTGCGCAGCCCCTCGATCATCAGGTCATCCGGAACCGATCCGGCGTTGGACTGGCTGGTGATGACGGCGAGCGGCCTGAGCTTTAAAATCTCAGCCAGCACTTTCTCCCTCCACTCGTAGCAAGATGGATACGGCTTGCCGTCCGACTTGGTGGGCGCACGCGCGAATGCGCAGGCGGATTTCGAGAAAGAAACCAGCTTGTATTTGCGGTCCCTGGCGATCTTGTTCAAGGCTGGACCCCATTGGGCAGCGTGGGAATCGCCAACGAGGACGATGGTTTTCGGGCCGGCGGGGTCGCCCAGCACGCATCCCACCGGTTTTGCGCCTTTGAGGTTCTGCTGACATCCCGCCGAGAACAACCTCGACACATCCCGCCTTAGCCTGGCCAGCGGCGGCAGGAGGTCCACATCGTCCGGAACCGCGGCGCCGGTCAGCAAGGCGGCAGGCCCGGGATAGGCCGGCGTGCCGATCAGCGTAATGTCGGTGCGTTGCGTCGTCACGAAATGCAGCAGCCCCTCCGATGCCGCCACGCATGCCAGGACAGCGATGGTGCCATATCCCAGCGGCTTCCACCACGCTCCGCCCTGGGCCTGTCGGTATGGTTGTTCGACATAGCGATAAGACAGGTCCGACAGGACCAGGGTCACCGCAATCAGGCCGGCACCACTGGCAAAGGTCAGCGAAAAGCCCTGTCCTAGGAAGAATGTGATCAACGGCCAATGCCAGAGATAGATCGAATAGGACCTATCGCCGATGAACCGAAGCGGCCACAAATCGAGCCCACGAAACCGACCGGCTTGGACTTCGCCAGCCAGGATGATGAGCACGGTGGCCAGGGTTGGCAGCAACGCACTGAGGCCAGGGAACGGTGTCGCCGCTGAAAACAGAAGAGCGGAGGCAAGGATGCCGGCGGTGCCGGCAAGCGCCATCACCCGGCTTGCACCCGCGCCCAGGCGGAACCGGTGCTCGCCAAGCACCAGCAGACCACCCAGCGCCAATTCCCACAGGCGGGTATGGCTGACGAAATAGGCCTGGGCCGGATCCGTCGCCGTCAAAACGACAGAGGCAACAAGTGATGCCGCGAAAATGAGCGACAACGCCCCGATCAAGCAGGCCCTCAGCGGAAGGTCACGGCGGCGCGCCAGCCAGATCACGCCGATCATCACCAACGGCCAGGCGATGTAGAACTGCTCTTCGATGGAAAGCGACCAGTAGTGTTGCACCGGGCTCGGCAAGGTGTCGGCCTCGAGATAGCTGACCGCAATCGAGGCCAGCCGCCAGTTCTCGACATAAAGAGCGCTCGCCACGATCTGGTTGCCCATTTCCTCCCAGCGCGCCTTTGAGATGAAAAGCAGCGTGCCCAGCAATGCCACCAGCAGCACCAGGGTTGCTGCCGGCAACAACCGTCGCACCCGTCGCGAGTAGAATTCGATCAGTGAAATCCGGCCGCCGCGCAGCGCCATCTGCGCCAGCAGGCCCGTGATCAGATAGCCAGAGATGACGAAAAAGACGTCGACGCCGACATATCCGCCAGGCAGCACCCGGCCATATGTGATAGACCACGACAAGCGCGACCGCCAAGCCGCGCAGCCCCTGTATTTCGGGTCGAAACCGACGGTTCTGATCGATTGTCACCGGATATCCCCAACAGTCTCAGCCGGCCTGGATCAACCGGCAGTCCGCGCCACGATCTTCATAAGGGCAGAGTGCCGTGAGGCAAGAGCCGATCGCAGCAGTTCATTCCCTTTCCGTCTCCAGTCCGCTCACCAGCGTGTCGACGAAACCCAGCAGCTCACTTTCGAGGTCGGTGGACGCCAGGCCAATGAAACGGTCTTCGAGCGAGATGGCGACGATCCCATGCACGGCGGAGAACAGCGTGCGCGCGCGGGCCAAAAGCTCCGGCGTTGCCGCCGCCGGGAGCAGCTGGGCCAGCGGCTCAACCAGATGCTGGACCAGCACCGCATGTTCGGCCAGATGCCATTCGGGCACCGCCACGCCTGGCGCCATACGGTGCTCGAACAGCGCCTTCCACGCCATGCGGTTGTCGCGGGCGAAGCCGAGATAGGCCTTGGCCAGCGCCTTCAGCCTTGCCCTAGGCTCGGCGACGCCGGTCGCCTCTTGCTGCAGGGCCGCCCCCAGCCTGGCCAGTGTGATCGAATTGACGTGCAGGATGAGCTCGTCCAGGTCGGCGAAGGCGGTGTAGAGCGCGCCCAGCGCGCAGCCGGCATCGGCCGTGATGTCGCGCGCACGCAGACCGGCGAGCCCCGAGGACTGGATGCGCGCTTGCGCGGCCTCGATCAGCCTGCCTTTGAGGTCCTCGCGTTTGGCGTCCCGTTTTGCGGTCATTAACCTTCTCTTATGCGCAATCATGAACACCGTTCATTTTCTCCTTGAACGCCGTTCACAATGTGCTACTTTGCCTCATGAACAACGTTCATAGAGGAGAAACGGAAATGTTGAAACAGTTTTTTGCTCTCGTTCGCGGCCGAAGCTACGAAGCCGCCGAGGCGGTCGTCGACCGCAACGCGCTGATAATCCTGCGCCAGCAGATCCGCGATTGCGCCGACGCTATCGCGGCCGCCCGCCGGGCGGTTGCAATTGCCATCGCCCAGAACGAACAGGAAGTCGCGCAGTACAAGAAGCTTGTCCTCCGCATCGACGATTTGGAGAAGCGCACGATCGCCGCGATCGAGCAGGGACAGAATGAACTGGCCCGCGAAGCCGCCGAAACCATCGCCATGCTGGAAGCCGAACGCGACGCCTCCGCCGAGGCGCAGAAAAGCTTCGGCACCGAGATTGAGCGTCTCAAGCGGATTATCCGCGTCTCCGAAATGCGCCTGCGCGAATTGCAGCGCGGCCAGCGCATCGTTGCCGCGGTCGACTCGACCCAGCGCCTGCGAGAAAGCGCGCCCGGCTCCAGCCTGTCGGCGCTCAGGGACGCCGAGGAGACGCTGCTGCGCCTGCGCACCAGGCAAAAGCAGATCGACGACACCGCGGCCGCCATGGCCGAGATGGAACAGTCGGGCGATCCTGCCGCGGTCTCAGAGAAGCTTGCGGCCGCCGGCTGCGGTGCGCCGCTGAGAAGCAGCGCCGACGCCGTGCTCGAACGGCTCACGAAGACCATGACCAAGCCGGCCTGATCGTACCCGGCCTGATTGTTATCCAGTCTGATTGTATCCAGCCTGATTGTATCCAGCCTGAAACAGACCCACGCCCAACCAACCTAACCTTGAAACGAAAGGACCATATCGATGACCCCGAACACCTATTCCCCCAAGGACTCAAGCGCCTGGAAGACCTTCACCATGGCCAGTTTCGCCGTTGCCGCCACAATGATGGCCGGCGGCATCTACTTCATGGAGGCGAGCTTCGCCGCCAAGGGGTTTTATGCCATGGCCGCCATCATGCTCGTGCACACCTCGATCACCATCACCAAGACACTGCGCGACTCGGAAGAGGCAAGCCGCTTCATCAACCGGCTGGAAGACGCCAAGACCGAGAAGTTGCTGATGGAAGTCAGCCGCAGTAACGAAGTGTAACCGGGTTCCCGCTAAACAAGGCTCAACGCGCAAGACCGCTGATCAATCCAGTCAGGATTTTCACCGGTCTTGCCCAATGGAAGTCGCCGCTATGGAAATCGCCCCGATCAATCGTCCCACAGCTCATCTGATGACATCCAGGCGCTTTGCGCCCTTGTTCTGGACGCAGTTCCTGTCCGCCTTCAACGATAATTTCCTCAAGAACACGCTGGTGTTCCTTATTCTGTTCACGCTGGCGGCGGACCAGGCGGCATCACTGGTCACCTTGGCGGGCGCCGTCTTCATGGCTCCCTTCCTGCTCTTGTCGGCGCTCGGCGGCGAGCTCGCCGACCGCTTCGACAAGGCTCTCATAGCCAAGCTGAAATTCGCCGAGATCGCCGCGGCGGGTGTCTCCGTCGTCGGCATCGCCCTGTCGTCCATTCCCGTGCTGATGACGGCGCTGTTGATGTTCGGCATCATCTCGGCGCTGTTCGGACCGATCAAATACGGAATCCTGCCCGATCACCTCGAACGCAAGGAACTGCCCAAGGCCAACGCCTGGATCGAGTCAGCCACGTTTGCCGCGATTCTCGGCGGCACCATAGCCGGCGGCGTCGTTTCCGCCGATGGTATCGGCGTCGCGGTGTTCGGACCGATCATGATGGCGCTCGCCGTCGGTTGCTGGCTCGTCAGCCGCTATATCCCGTCCACCGGTTCGGCGGCGCCCGACCTTGTCATCGACAAGAACATCTTCCGCTCGACCTGGCGCCAGGTCACCGAATTGCGCACCGACACGCGCATCTGGCGCGCCGGCCTGATGACGTCTTGGTTCTGGCTGATCGGCGCCATCGTGCTCTCGCTCCTGCCGGTCCTGATCAAGGATTCGCTCGGCGGCAACGAAATGGCCGTCACCGTCTACCTCGCCGTGTTCGCCGTCTCGATCGCCATCGGTTCGGCCATCGCCGCCTGGATGTCGCAGGGCCGCATCGTGCTGTTGCCGGCACCGGTCGGCACGGCGCTGCTCGCCCTGTTCGGCCTGCATCTCGCCTGGACCATCTCCGGCATGACGCCGTCGCCCCAGGCGGAAACCCTTGGCGCATTCTTCGCCGGCCCAAACACGATCCGCGTCGCCATCGACCTCGCCGGCATGGCCATTGCAGCCGCTTTCCTGGTGGTGCCGACCTTCGCCGCCGTGCAGGCCTGGTCGCCCGAAGCGCGGCGCGCCCGGGTCGTCGCCGCCGTCAGTATCGTCAATGCCGGCTTCATGACTGGCGGCGGCATCATCATGGCCCTGATCCAGACGAAGGTCTCGACCGGCGGCATCCTGTTCGGCCTCGTCGCGGCCAATGCGATTGCCGCCTGGCTGATGCTGAAATATTTGCCGACGAACCCCTTCCGTGACTTCGTCTCCATCCTGTTCCGCGCTTTCCTGCGCCTCGAAGTCGAGGGTATGGAAAACCTCAAGGCGGCCGGCAAGGCGCCGATCCTGGCGCTCAACCATGTCAGCTTCCTCGACGGTCCGCTCGCCTTGACGCTGACCGATGAGGAACCGGTCTTCGCCATCGACTACACCATTGCCCAGGCTTGGTGGATGAAGCCGTTCATGAAACTTGCCCGCGCTTTGCCGCTCAACCCGGCCAAGCCGATGTCGACCCGCACGCTGATCAAGATCGTGCAGGGCGGCGACCCGCTGGTGATCTTCCCGGAGGGACGCATCACCGTGACCGGCGGCCTGATGAAGGTCTATGACGGCGCCGCCATGGTTGCCGACAAGACCGGCTCGATGGTTGTGCCGGTGCGCATCGACGGGCTGGAGAAGACCTACTTCTCGCGGCTGAGCTCGCAGCATGTGCGCCGCCGCCTGTTCCCGAAGGTCAAGGTGACCATTCTGGAACCGGTCAAGCTCGAGGTGCCGCAGGAGCTGAAGGGCCGCAAGCGCCGCGCCGCGGCGGGTTCCGCGCTCTACCAGGTGATGTCGGATCTCGTTTTCCGCACCCAGGACATCGACAAGACCGTACTGGAAAAGATCATCGAGACGGCGAACGAACGCGGCATGAAACAGCTCGCAGTTCAGGATCCGGTCACCGGTTCTCTCAGCTACAGCAAGCTGCTCACGGCTGCCGCCGTGCTTGGTGAGAAGTTCCAGAACCTTTATGCCGACCAGCAGACGCTGGGCATCATGCTGCCCAACGCCAACGGCTCTTGCGCGACACTGCTCGGCGTCATGTCCGCCGGCAAGGTTCCGGCGATGATGAACTTCACCGCAGGTGCTGCCAATATTCTGTCCGCCTGCAAGGCCGCCGAAGTCCGCACCGTGCTTACCTCCCGCGCGTTCGTCGAACAGGCAAAGCTCGGCGCTGTAGTCGAGGAACTCGGTCGCTCGGTCGACATCGTGTGGCTCGACGATCTCAGAAAGACCATCAGTCTCAAGGATAAGCTGCTCGGCTTGCTGCGCAAGTCGACGCCGCGCGCGAAACGCAAGCCCGGCGATGCGGCGGTGATCCTGTTCACCTCGGGTTCGGAAGGTACGCCGAAGGGCGTCGTTCTGACCCACCGCAACATCCTGGCCAACGCCGCCCAGGCGGCGTCGCGTATCGACTTCCATTCGGGCGACAAGCTGTTCAACGTGCTGCCGATCTTCCACTCCTTCGGCATGACCGCGGGCACGGTGCTGCCGTTGATCTCCGGCGTGCCGGTCTATTTCTACCCCTCGCCGCTGCACTACCGCCTCGTGCCGGAACTGATCTACGGCTCGAACGCGACGATCATCTTCGGCACCGACACCTTCCTCTCCGGCTATGCCCGCACCGCGCACCCCTACGACTTCCGCTCGATACGCTATTGTTTTGCCGGCGCGGAGCCGGTCAAGACAGCGACGCGCATGACCTATATGGAGAAGTTCGGCCTACGCATCCTCGAGGGCTACGGCGTCACCGAGACGGCGCCGGTGATCTCCATCAACACGCCGATGTACAATCGCTCTGGAACCGTCGGCAAGATCATGCCCGGCATGGAATACCGCCTCGATCCGGTCCCCGGCGTCGACGAAGGCGGCCGGCTGTTCGTGCGCGGTCCCAATGTCATGGCCGGTTATCTCCGGGCCGAGAAGCCCGGCGTGCTCGAACCGCTCGAGGACGGCTGGCATGACACGGGCGACGTCGTCGCTATCGACGAGGGTGGCTTCATCACCATTCGCGGCCGCGCCAAGCGCTTCGCCAAGATCGGCGGCGAGATGATCTCGCTGGCTGCTGTCGAAGCGCTGGCCGGCGAATTGTGGAAGGGCTCGCTGTCGGCGGTCGCTACGGTGCCCGACGCCCGCAAGGGCGAAAAGCTGATCCTCATCACTGAGGCATCCGGCGCCACACGAGCGGAATTCCTCGCCTACGCCAAGGCCAACGGCGCCATGGACCTGATGGTCCCGGCCGAAGTGCGGGTGGTCTCAAAGGTACCGGTCCTTGGCTCCGGCAAGCTCGACTTCGCCGCCGTGACAAAAATGGTGCGCGACGAAGAGACCTTGAAGACCAAGGCCGCCTGACCCGGCTACGGCAACGGGCCGACGCAAGAGCCGGCCCGTTCAGTATGATCAACCCTTCGCATGCCGCTGCGAGATCAGCATCGCCATGCGCTGGACTGCCCGCAGCTCCATTTCCACGCCCGGCGACGATGCCAGCGCCGGCATGTTGAGCGCCACCACGGTCAACGGCTCGAGCGTCGCCAGCAGCACATGGGTCGCCTCAAATTTCTCGAACAGCCAGGCCAGCTGCTCGCGTATATCCTGGTCGACTGGCGCCCCCGGCTGCGTATCGGCGAGCGAGCGCACGGGCTCCTGCTCTAGTGCACGGGCCAGCACCTTCAGGTCGAAATCACCGAGGTCGGCTGCCGGCAGGATCAGCGCACCGTCGACAAGAATATGGCTCTGCAGGCCGCGCAGGAAGCGCGCCGAATCGGTGAGGTCGCCCTCGGCCATATGCTTCAGCAACGAGTCGCGGCGCTTCTCCGCGGTGAGGCTGACGCTGTCATTGTAGATGACTGCCAGCAGCGTCGCCGACAGCACGATCACCACGCCCTGCACACTGCCGCGCCAGCCGAGATCGTCGATGCCGCCCAGCGCCAGCCCGGCGAAAACCGAGCTCAGCGTAATCACGGTAAAGGCGCCGATCGTGTCGCGATGGCCGAGGCTCGCGCGTCCAAGGCCGATCGTCAGCCAACACAGGAACAGGATGGCGATGCCGCCAAGCCGAACCGGCACTTCGAACAGGCCGGGCCGGTAGTCGGTGACCATGAACGGAATGATCAACAGCAGCGACAGCGCCATGCGCTCGACCGTGCGGTTTTCGGCCGCCGACAGGCTGTCGCGATCGCGCGTCATCACCAGCCAGCCGATGGCGAGAAAACCTCCGAACTGGAAGGCAAGTAGTACCGCCATCCGCCATGGCTCGGCAAAGCGTTCCGGGATCGGCGCCAGCAGTAGAAACAGCAGGGCGCCGCCGGCGGCAAAGAACTTTAGCGCAAACGGCGCATGCCGGCGCAACAGCCCCTCGGTCAGCAGCAGTGCGGCCAGCGGCAGCAGGCCCGCCGCCGCGATGGTGACGAAGCGGAAGAGTGCGAGGCCGGTAGTCCAGTCGAGGATGCGGCAGGCGAGCAGAACCGTCAGCACCCGCAAACCGAACAGAAAACGCCGCGACAGCGGATCGCCGGTGTCGCGCCCGCCGACGACCGATATCACGATCAGCAGCCCGAACAGCGCCGCCAGCGAGGTGATGGTGTCGGCCACGAGCGTGTCGTCGAGGTTCATCGGTCAGCGCCCATCAGCTCACACCCAGGCATCATCACGGATGAAGCCATCAGCGTGTCCATGGTCTCAGCACATTCCATTGGCGGCTGCTATCCGCCCAGTGTACCACCGGCAAAACCAGCCGCTGCAGCGTGGCCGCCGCACCTGCTACCGCAAGGGCGGCAAGCGAGCCGCGCGGAACCGCGTCGGCGAGATAGGTGCGCGCCGACTGAAAGCTCATCTGTCCGATCTGCAGCACATCATCGCCGCGCGTGTAGTCGAGTTCCTTGCGGCAGAACTCGTTAAAGGTCTCGACGCGGTGCTTGGCCGCCTCGTCGAAGGTCTTCTTCAGATCGTCCGAGCCGCCCGTATAGGCGTTGGTGATGACGAAGCGCTCTTCGTCGAAACCAGCTTCGGGGCCGACACCGAAGACATGGCGATGGCGCGCCATGATCTGCCGCGCCAGAAGCACATGGGTAAGCGAGCGGCGCGCGCCGGCATGCGGTCCTGGGAACACATTGCTGAACGCCTCCGCGACCATGCCGACGACAGCGGGTACCTGGGTGACATTGGAAATCCAGATCGGCCGCAGTTGATTGCGCAAAAACATCAGGAAGCAGGTCAGGCCGTAGAGGATCCAGCTCAGCCCGCGGCTGCGCTCGTCGGGATCGATCATGACCAAACCGAGGTGCAAGACTTCATAGGGCTTGCCGGCGAGCGATATCTCCATCAGCGCCAGCGAGTTGAAGGCGATCGGCTGCCGGTCGCTGCGCCGGTAGACAATGGTGATGATGGAATGTTCCAGCCGGCTGCGGTCGCCGGAAAACACGCCATAGGTCAGGCTGCCGAACTTCAGTGTCTTGGACGCTACCAGCCGCAGATCGCTGCTCAGCTGCTCCAGTTCGGCAGCCTTCATCCAGCGCCCGGGCCGCTCCACCACGCGCGTCTCGTAGCCCTCGGACACGCGCATGCGCACATCCATGAACCGACCCGGCAGCAGTTGCAGAACCGCCTTGAGCACTATTTTTCCCCGTGGCAAGAACGCCGACCGTATAGTGGCCGCCGTCCACCTAAGACGCGGTAAACCCGAGACGGCAGTTCTTGGGTGTACTCAACAAAGTAAAAGAACAGCTGCCAGCCAGTGCGGGCTCAGCTTTCCGCAGCAACCAGATGGCCGCCGCCGACATCGTTCAGCGCCAGCTTCAGCGGCGCCTCCCCGATCCTGCGGGTGGCGCTCGGGATTTCCTGGTCGAGGCGCGCGAAGCGCGTTCTGCGCTGCGCCGGATCGGGCACCGGCACGGCTTCGATCAGCCGCCTCGTATAGGGATGGAGCGGGTTGGAAAACACCTGGTCGCGCGTGCCCATCTCGACGATCTGGCCGAGATACATGACGGCAACGCGGTCGGAAATGTTCTCGACCACCGCCATGTCGTGCGAGATGAAGAGATAGGCGACGCCGAATTCGCGCTGCAATTCCTTCAGCAAATCGAGCACACGCGCCTGCACCGAGACGTCGAGCGCGGAGACGCTTTCGTCAGCGATGATCAGTTTTGGTCGGAGCGCCAGCGCTCGGGCGATGCAGACGCGCTGGCGCTGGCCACCGGAGAATTCGTGCGGGTAAAGCTCCATCTGTTCGGCCGACAGGCCGACACGCTCGAACAGCGCCGCCACCCGTTCCCGGCGCTCGTCCTTCGAAGCGATGCCATGGATCACCAGCGGCTCGGCAACGAGGTCGCCGACGCGCATGCGCGGATCGAGCGAGGCGAAGGGATCCTGGAAAATCATCTGGACGTCACGGCGCACCGCCTTGCGTTCGTCGCGGCCAAGACCGGAGAGATTGCGCCCGCCAATGACGATGTCGCCGCTATACGGCGCCAGTCCGGCCAGCGCCTTGGCGGTGGTCGACTTGCCGCAGCCGGATTCGCCGACCAGAGCGAGCGTTTCGTTGGGCGCGATCGAGAAGCTGACGCCCTCGACGGCGTGGACGCGGCGGGTGACCTGGCCAAAGATGCCGCCACGCAGATCGAAGCGGACATGCAGGTCGTTGACCTCGGCGACTTTGGCCGGTTTCAAGACGTCAATCGCATCCCTGGATTTCTGTCGACCGACACCACTGCCGATGCGCGGCACGGCAGCCAGCAGTTCGCGCGTATAGTCGGCCTGCGGGCGGGCAAAAATATCCGATGTCGTGCCTTCTTCGACCATGCGGCCGTCGCGCATGACGATGACCCGGTCGGCCATTTCGGCAACCACGCCCATATCGTGGGTGATCAGGATGACGCTGGTGCCATGCTGGCGCTGCAGGTCGCGCAACAGCTCCAGCACTTCGCCTTGCACGGTGACGTCGAGCGCCGTCGTCGGCTCATCGGCGATCAGCACGTCGGGCTCGAGCGCCAGCGCCATGGCGATCATCACCCGCTGGCGCATGCCGCCGGAGAATTCGTGCGGAAACTGCTTTAGCCGGCTTTCCGCCTCCGAAATGCGCACCGCCTTCAACGCCTCGATCGCGCGCTGGCGGGCTTGCGCCGACGACAGGCTGGTATGCGCTTCGATGGATTCGGTCAGTTGCCGGCCGATCGACAGCACCGGATTGAGCGAGGTCATCGGCTCCTGGAAGATCATGGCGATGCGGTCGCCGCGAATGCGCCGCATCTGGCGTTCGTCGAGGGTTGCTAGGTCGGTGTCGCCCCGATTCCCATCCCGAAGACGGATCATGCCTGACGATATGCGCGCCGCCGGCTGCGGCAAAAGCTGCATGATCGCCAGCGCGGTCATCGACTTGCCGGAGCCGGATTCGCCGGCAAAGCAAAGCGTCTCGCCGCGCGCCAGCGTCAGCGACAGGTTGGAGACAACCTGGCGTTCGCCGTCCTCGCCGCGCACGCTGACGCAGAGGTTGGCGATGGAGAGGACGGGGGTGTCGGCGAGGGTCATTGTAGGTGGAGCCCTGCGACGGATTGGTTCCGTCGCACCATTCGCACAGACCTTGGCGCTGACCCCCACCCGGACCTCCGGTCCGACCTCCCCACAAGGGGGAGGTAGGGCGGCAGCGCTTTACCCTCCCCCTTGTGGGGAGGGTCGCTGCGAAGCAGCGGGGTGGGGGTGCAGCGCCGACCTGACATCATTCGAACACGCAACGCGGAAAATAGAACGACACCACCCAATTCGGCATGTCGACGATCTCGCTGATGCGAAGATCGCCGCACACCGAAACCAGCATGTAGGCCTCGACCGGGTCGATCTTGTAGCGCCCAGCGAGCAGATCGACCATCTGCGTCACCGCCTCCTTGGCCCCGGCCATCAGGTCCGGCCCGATACCCGTCGTCACCTCATAGCCCTTGGCGTCGAGATGGCGCGTCACCGGACCGGCGGTGGTGAAGCGCGGCGTCTTCAGCCTGGCGTCCTTGACAAGGTCGAGCTTGAGCACGACGTCCATCGGGCTCTCGATCGCCGTGCCGCAGACCTCGCCATCGCCTTGTGCGGCGTGCGTATCGCCGACCGAGAACAGCGCGCCGGCCACCTCAACCGGCAGATAGAGCGTCGTGCCGGCAGCGAGATCGCGGATGTCGAGATTGCCGCCGACCCGCCGTGGCGGCACCACCGAGTGAAGCCCCATCTCAGCCGGCGCATTGCCGATGGTGCCGGCGAACGGCTTCAGTGGTACGCGCGCGTTTTTCCCGAACAGCGCCGGTTCGAGCGCGGCTGCATCGTATTTCCAGATGTTCAGCGCCGGTTCCGTGAAGTCGTCGGCGAGCAGGCCGAAACCCGGAATGTTCGCCGTCCAGCCGAAGCCGGACGGTTTGAACATCTCGATCGTCACTTTGAGCGCGTCACCCGGCTCGGCGCCCTCGACGAAGATCGGCCCGGTCACCGGGTTGACCCCGGCGAAGTCGAGCTTGGCGATTTCGGCAACCGTGCTGTCGGCGTTCAGCTGGCCGCCGGCGGCATCGAGGCACTGGAACTCGATGGTCGCGCCGGGCGCCACCCGCTCGGCCGGGACAAAGGAATTGTCCCAGCCGAAATGGTGGTGGCGCCCATGGATGGTGTAGTCGCAGTTATTGCACATCTTTTACGTACACATTGTCGTAGTTGATCGGGATATGGACCGGGTCGACATAGAGGTTGTCGGCGCCGCCCATGCGCGCGGATTTCATGGTGAAGCGCTGTTCGTTGAAGACCGGCGCCCAGGGCGCGTCTTCCATCACCTTGTCGTAGATGGCGCTCCACATCTTGTCGCGTTCGCCGGCCTTTGCCGGGTCGACCACCGAATCCGCCTCGGCCGCCTTGGCGTCGAGATCCTTGTTGCAATACCACGACCAGTTCCAGCCGCCGGGCACCGCGCCGGCGCAGCCGAGGATCGGGCCGTAGAAATTCGACGGATCGGGGAAGTCGGCGATCCAGGCCATGCCGCCCGACCAGATCATCGGCGCGCCGGCCTTGTCACCGCCGGCGGCGATGACATTGGCCTGCGCCAGCGACTGGATGCTGGCCTTGATGCCGATCGCCGCCAGGTCCTGCTGGATCGCTTGGGCAATGCGCGGGTTGGGATCGGTGTTCATGGCGAACAGCTGCGTGTCGAAACCATCGGCATGACCGGCCTCGGCCAGCAGCGCCTTGGCTTTGGCTACGTCATAGGGATAACCCTTGTAGTCCTTGTCGTAGCCCGGCATCGACGGCGGCAGCGGCTGGTTGGCCGGCACGGCGCGGCCGTTGATGATCTGGATGATGCGCGCCTTGTTGAGCGCCATGTTGACGGCCTGACGCACCTTAACATTGTCGAACGGCGCCATGGTGGTGTTCATGGTGACGTAGCCGGTGTGCAGCTGACCGCCTTCGACGACACGCGCCTTCTGCTCGGGATCGGCCATCACCTCCTGGAACTTGGCCGGCGGAATGCCGTCGCCGGGAACATCGATCTCGCCCTTCTGCAAGCGCAGCAGCGCCACGATCGGCTCCTGGCCGATCTCGAAAGTGATCTTGTCGAGATGCGGCAGGCCCTTGTGCCAATAGTCCGCATTGCGCTCGAAGACGATGCGCTGTCCCAGCGTCCACTCGGCGAGCTTGAAGGCGCCGGTGCCGACCGGATGCTTGCCGAAATCGGCGCCATATTTCTCGACCTCTTCCTTCGGCACGACATGGGCGAAATTGATGGCCATGACATGCAGGAAGGTGGCGTCGGGCCGGGTCAGTTCGAACTTGACCGTGTAGGGGTCGATGACGGTGACACCGGACAGGCCTTCGGCCTTGCCGGCGGCGACATCGTCATAGCCCTTGATCGAGCCGAAGAAGCCGGCGCCGGGGCTCTGCGTCTTCGGATTGGTGACTCGGTCGAGCGAATATTTCACGTCGTCGGCCGTCATCTCGCGGCCATTGTGGAATTTCACGCCATGGCGCAGCTTGAAGGTGAAGGTCTGGCCGTCGGGCGAAATCTCGTAGCTTTCTGCCAGATCGGGCTTCAAATTGGTGGTGCCCGGCTCGTAATCCATCAGCCCATCGAACAGGCTCTTGATCATCGACCAGTTCTGCCAGTCATAGCCGATCGCCGGATCGAGGGTCGCAACATCGTCCTTGTAGGTGATGGTGATGGCGCCGCCTTGCTTGGCGTTGGGATCGACCGTGTCTTCGGCGCGGACGCTTGTCATGCCGAGCATGAGGGCCAAGGCGGATGCCGCGACTGTGGATGCGAGAAACTTTTTCATTGTTGTGTTCCTTTCTCTGTTTCATTTTCATCTGAGCTTGATGCGGGGATCGATGAACGGCGCGATGATGTCGGCGAGCAGATTGCCGAGCACGATGGCGAAGGCCGAGACCAGCGTGACGCCCATGATGATCGGAATGTCGACGCGCTGGATGGCCTGCCACGCCAGTTGACCGATGCCGGGCCAGCCGAACACGCTTTCGACGACGACGATGCCGCCCATGAAGATGCCGATGTCGATACCGATCATGGCGATGACCGGCAGGATGGCGTTGGGCAATGCATGGCGAAAGATGATGGCGCTGCGCGCCAGGCCCTTGGCCCGCGCGGTGCGGACATAGTCCTGGCGCAGCACGTCGATCATCGAGGAGCGCATCATGCGCGCATACCAGCCGGCGCCGAGTATGCCCATGGTCAGCGACGGCAGCACCAGATGGCGCCATGTGCCGTAGCCGCCGATCGGAAACCAGCTCAGCCGCACGGCAAAGACGTAGAGCAGCAACAGGCCGACGACGAATTGCGGCGCCGAGACGCCAACGAAGGAGGCCACCATCAGGGTCTGGTCGGTGGCGGTGCCGCGCTTGACGGCGGCGATCAGGCCCATGGAGAGCCCGATCAGCAGTTCGCACAGGATGGCGCCTACCATCAAAAGCAGGCTGGCCGGCAGCCGCGAGACGATGAGCTCGGTAACCTCCGAGCGCTGTATGTAGGAGCGGCCAAGATCGCCGCTGACGAGCTTCGTCAGGTAGTGCCAATACTGGACCACGAAAGGCTGGTCCAGGCCGAGCTGCTGGCGGATGTTTTCCACCGTCTGCGGCGTAGCACTGCGGCCGGCGATCTGCCGCACCGGGTCGGCCGGCAAGAGGTAGAGCAGCGCAAAAGTGATCAGCGAGACGCCAAGCAGGATGAGCAGCGACTGGATCAGCCGGCGGCCGAGATAGGCGATCATGACCGGCCCTCCATTATTCCCGGCCCCTTTGCGTCGGATCGAGGATGTCGCGCAGCGCGTCGCCGATCAGATTGAAGGCCAGCGCCAACGCCAGGATTGCGGCGCCGGGGAAGAACACCAGCCAGGGCGCGGCCTGGAAATAGGTCTGGTTCTCGAAAATGATGTTGCCCCACGACGCCGTCGGCGGCTGCACGCCGATGCCGAGGAAGGAAAGCGTCGCCTCCAGCAGTACCGTGGTGGAGATGCCGAGCGTGCCCCAGACGATGATGGTGGGCAGGAGATGCGGCAGGATGTGGCGAAACAGGATGCGCGGCGCACTCGCCCCGATGCTGCGCTCGGCATCGATGAACTCGCGTTCGGCCAGCGACGATGTCTCGGTGTAGATGACACGCGCCGTCTGCACCCAGTTGACCAGCGCGATGACCATGGCGACGATCCACAGGCTGGGCTGAAACACTGCCGCCAGGCAGATGGCGAGCAGCAGCGCCGGGAACGCCATCATCAGATCGGTGAAGCGCATCAGCGCGCTGCCGATCCAGCCGCGGAAATAGCCTGCGGTGACGCCCACCAAAGTGCCGATCAAAAGCGCCACGCCATTGGCGACGATGCCGATGATCAGCGAGGTGCGGGCGCCGTAGAGGATGCGGGTCAAGAGGTCACGTCCGAGCAGGTCGGTGCCGAGCCAGTACTGGGCGCTGGGCGGCAGCGGCGAGCCCTCGATGGTCAGGCCGTCGAACATCTGCTCGTTGGGGTCATAGCCGGTCAGCCGGGGCGCCAGCACAGCGCCGGCAAGGACAATGGCGACGATGACCAGGCCGAGCAGCGCGAGGCGGCGTTTCACCAGCCGGCGCCAGACACCGGCGCGCGGTTTTGCCGGCATGCGCACCGGTAGATCAGGCGCGATGGGACTGGTCATCGCCGCCTTCTTCCCCCGTCGCTTCCTCGCTTGTCATTGCCACGATCCGACGCGCGGCATCCTCGACGCTGATCTGCCAGCTCATCGCCAGCGAACGCAGCTGCGCATAGGCGCGCTCGTCGTCGCTGCCTTTCGACAAGGCCGTCACCGCGCGCACGATGGTCTGGCGCTCGGCGACGCGCTGGCGCAGCGACGCTATCTCGCCGGCTAAATGTTTTCGGGCCTCGAAACTCTGTCTCGCGATCAACAGAGCGCTGTAGACGCCGGCATTGCCGACCGGCTTCAGCAGCTGCGCATCGGCCTTGTGCGACAGCGCCCATTCGATACGCCCCGGCGCCTCGGAACCGATCAGCGCCACCAGCGGCATCGGCGCCTCGCCCGGCTTCCACGGGAATTGCTCGTCGAAACCGAGATCGGCATCGAAGAAGACGAAATCGGCGGCGAGAGCTTCCGGCGGCAATTCCGGCCAGCAGTCGATCGTAGCCAGGCCGATGGCCGACAATTGCCTGGTGATTGCCTGCACCGTCGGATGCGGGCGATGCAGGATGAAAGCCCGCGCGCCGCCGAGATTGGGGATGCGCGTCCGGGTCATGACACCACTCTCAGACGCGGACGGCCGAACGTGTTGGCGGGGTCGTAGCGCGACAGATATGGATCCGGCGCGACCTCATCCTCCTGGCTGACGACCTCGAAGAAGCCATCGGCGATCCGGCCGATGATCACCGGCAGCGTCGCGTGCTGGGAGTGGGCGTCGATGGCGATCGGCCCGAGCCGGGTGGAGAAGCGCCGCTCGGCGAAGGCTTTGGAAAATTCCGCCGGGCCGGCATCAGTGTCGCGCGACAGCACGTCGGCCATCACCTGCACCGAGGCATAGGCGGAGGCCTCGAAGGACGAAGCGAAGGCAGCCGGCCGGGGCGCGAAATAGGGCCCGACCGACAGATGCCCTTTCCCTGTATCGCCGATCGCCGGCAACTCGCCTTCGGTGAGGTTGCAGGAGATGACGGGGCAGTTTTCCGGCCTGAATGCCGCATCCTCATCGCCCAACTCGCGGTAAGCCGCCAGGAAGGCATACGACGAGGTGCCGATCAGATTGTTGAGGATGAAGCTCGGCCTCGTCGCCCGGATTTCCGCGATCAACCGCGACACGTCGGTCTCGCCGATGCGCAGATAGCGCTCGCCCAGCACTTTGCCGCCGGCATCCGCGATCAGGTCGCGCGCCACGCGGTTCATCTCCCAGCCCCAAATGTAGTTCGAGCCGAGCAGGAAGCCGTTGGCGCCGAAACGCGGCACGACATGCGCCATCAGCGGAACCAGATGCTGGTTGGGGCAGGCGTGCATGTAGACGACATGCTCGTTGGCCTCGAACCCTTCATAGGGGCAGGCATACCAGAGCATGCCGCCGGCCTTCTCCAGCACCGGGATGGTTTCCTTGCGGCTCCACGAGGTGACGCAACCGACGACATGGCGCGCGCTGCTGGTCCTGAAAATGTCATCGCACAAAGTCGCGTAGCGATCGGCATTACTTTGCGGATCGCGCTCGACCGGAACCAGTTCGATGCCATAGCTCCGATCGGCATTGATGTCGGCGATGGCGCGCATGGCGCCCATCCGGCACGCATCGGAGACCAGCTGGTAGCTGCCCGAGCGGGAATACAGGATGCCGATCTCGATACGCCGTTTCAAACCGATCCTCAGAAATGACAATGCCCCGCAGCCAGCGCCGGAGGGCGAGGCATACGAGGCATATTTGCCGCCCGGCGACCAAGGCCGGTATTTTGCGCTAGCGTATTCGGTCCGGCGGGTCAGTCAAGCGGGAAAGTACGTGGTCATGGGATCGGCCTTGTCCGGCTGCTTCTAGTTCCGCAGCGTGAACATCAAAGGCGCCACGACAGCCGTACCGGCCTTCTCAGGCGGTGGCGCGGGCACCGTCGCACCCTGCAGAATGCTGAGCGCGGCGCGATCGAGATCGGCGTCCCCCGAAGATCGTGTCAGCCGGACGGAGGTCACCTTGCCCGAAGCGCTGACGACGAAGGTCACATTTGCGGTACCCACGGCGCGCCGCGACCTTGCCGCGCTCGGGTAGCGCTTGTGCCGATTGATCCATCCGATCAGCTGGGAGTTCCATTTGCTTGCACTGACTGATGATCCTCTCGATTGCGAAGCCTTCGGCGCCGACGCCTTCGCCGCTGCCTTTTGATCGACACTGGCGGTCACGACCGCTTTCGCCGGCGCGGCCTTTTCCTTCTTCTCTTTCGGTTTCGGCTTGGGTTTTTCGGCAGCCTTCTTCGCCTTCTCGATCGGCTTGGCCTCCACCGGCTTGGTCTCCGCCGGCTTGGTCTGGGGCAGCGGAATGACCACATCCGGCGCTATGGTCGGGACGATGTCGGGCACCACCTCATCCAGCGGCGGCGATTGATCGGGCTGCTCGGCCGCTGCCGTCTCGATCGGAGCGGTCTTATCGAGTTGAGCCGCTTCCCTCTTCTCGGTGACCGGCTCCGGCTTACCGGGCTCGGGCTCTACGACGGGCTTCAGTTCGGCAACCGCCTCCTCAATCTGGTTCGGCGGCTCGGGCGTCACCACGTCGGCCGCTGAGTCCACCCGCACCGCCGGCGCCACCATCATCGGCGACAGCTCGATAGCCACAGCCGGCGGCGGGCTGCCATCGGCCATGTTGGCCAGGCTGAAGCTCTGGACGGCATAGACGATCGCGACATGCGCGCCGACAATGACAATGGCCGCAGCCGCCCACAAGCCAATTTCGCGCACGCCGGCGCGCGGCGGGTCGGCCGCGGGGGCGGCGGCGGCCAGTTGCGTCACGGGACGGCGCCCGGGTGCGCCGCGGATGCGTCCGCCGGCACCGTCTCCAGCCCCACCAGCGCGATCTTCAGATAACCGGCGCCGCGCAGCAGGTTCATCACCTCCATCAGCTCGCCATAACCGACCGCCTTGTCGGCACGCAGGAAGATGCGGGTCTGCTTGTCGCCCTTGGTTCTGCCGTCGAGCACCGCGGCGAAAGCCTGGCGCGACACGCTGTCATTGCCGATCGCCAGCGTCAGATCGTCCTTCAGCGTCAGGAACAGCGGCGTTTCCGGCCGGGGCGCCGGTGTCGCGGTCGAACCCGGCAGATCGACATTGACGTCGACTGTCGCCAAGGGGGCAGCGACCATGAAGATGATCAGCAGCACCAGGATGACGTCGATGAACGGCGTCACGTTGATCTCGTGGTTTTCCTCGAGATCGCCGTCGATAGTTTCGCGAATTCTAGCCGCCATGGCCCATCACTCCGCCGCCAGCGCGGGCGCCTGCGGCACCGTGCGGAAATCGAGATCGCGGCTGACCAGCCGTTCGACCCCGGCCGAGGCATCGGCAAGAAGCTGCCGGTAGCCGGCTATCGACCGCGCAAAGACGTTGTAGATGACCACCGCGGGAATGGCCGCGACCAGGCCCATCGCCGTGGCGAGCAGCGCCTCGGCGATGCCGGGCGCGACGACCGCGAGGTTGGTGGTCTGCGCCTGCGAGATGCCGATGAAGGCGTTCATGATGCCCCAGACGGTGCCGAACAAGCCCACGAAGGGCGCCGTCGAGCCGATCGTCGCCAGCACGCCGGTGCCGCGCGACACGCGCCGCGCCGCCGCCGCCTCGATGCGCGACAGGCGCGACGTCACGCGTTCCTTCAGCCCGTCGCCGGTAACATGGCCGAGCGCACCGGCCGAAAGGGCAGTCTCTTCCTCGGCTGCCCGCACCAAAAGCGCACCGGGGCCGCCACTGTTGCCAAGCGAGCGCCCGGCCTGGCGCAGTGTGGCGGCATTGCCGATGGCGCGCGCAGCGCGCCGGGCGCCGAGCTTGCCGAAGAGAATCTCCAGCGATTTGGCCAGCCACACCGTCCAGGTGACGAGCGAGGCGAAGGCCAACCCGATCATCACCGCCTTGACGATGATGTCGGCGGCCATGAACATGCCCCAGGGCGACAGATCGTGCGGCAGCGTCAGCGATATTGCCGAAGCCTCGGCCTGCGCGGATGCACCGGGCTGGGTTGCCGGCTGTGGCGCGGTCGGCGCCGCCTGCCCGGCAGTTGGCGAAGCCGGCGCGACAGGCGCAGCCGGTGCGGGCTGTTCGACTACGGTTGGCGCCGACTGGGGATCTGCAGCGGGCACAGTCGTCACCCTGGGCTGCGTGTTTGGCTGCTCTTGCGCAGCAGCGCTGCCGGCCGACAGCATGACCGCGGCCAGCGCCGCCAACAAACCATTTCTGGACACGCTTCGTCCTCGCTTCGTCATTGCACGTAACCGATCGGCTGGCCGGTGACGGGATGCGGGAACACCCCCATCTCGACCCCGAAAACTCCAGCCACGGATTCTGGCTTCTCTCAAACGCGGCACCGCCGCTGGAAAACAATTCAGGCGGCCGAGTGCCCCTGCTTGACTATAAAACATGAGCTTTGTAGTCAACAAACAAGATGGCTTTTTGGCCGACGATTGTGGGCGCGATGTCTCAACGGCACATCGTCCTGGCATCGGTCTACCTGGGGTCGTCGCACCGAGGGATGGACGGCCCAGGGTTGCTGGGCCACGATGCCGAGCAGCAATTGAGGCAGGCTGCGATGATCAAGGCGATACCGTTCGATTTCCCCTATGACGGCCGGCTGGTGCCGGCAAACACCGCGCTGCTGGTCATCGACCTGCAGGAGGATTTCCTCTCGCCGACCGGCTATTTCGCCAGGAAGGGTTATGACCCCGCGCCGCTGCGCGCCATCCTGCCTACGGTCAACCGACTGATATCAGCGGCACGCGCGGCCGGCCTTACCATCATTCACACCAGGCAGGGATATCGCGGCGACATGGCCGACATGACGCCGTACGAGAGATGGCGCCGCAAGCGGGCGGGTCTAGAAGGCACCGACGTGCTGCTGCGCTCCGGCCCCGGCTTTCAGATCGTCGCCGAGATCGACGTCGCGCCGCACGACATCATCGTCGACAAGACCTGCAACAGCGCCTTCACCTATACGGATCTGGAGCTTGTGCTGCGCGCACGCGGCATCACCCATCTGATCTTTTCCGGCTGCACGACCGATGTCTGCGTGCACACGACGCTGCGCGAGGCCTGCGACCTCAATTTCCAGTGCCTGACCATCGCCGACGCCTGCGCCAGCGGCGACCAATACGCGCATGACGCGGCGCTGCATATGGTGACGGTGGAGGACGGGGTGTTTGGTGCGCTGACGGAATCTGGCGCGGTGCTGGAGGCGCTGGCAGTGCTGAGTGGTGATTAGACGCTGGCGGGACAGCACCCCTCTGCCCTGCCGGGCAGAGGGGGGTGTGACGGAACGCTACGAAATAGCTTTCATTCCACCCGCAAATTCACCCTGCGTGAATATCCGACCCGCCCCGCGAGGCAAACGCGCCGGGCTGCGGCACCTCCGCCTCCCGGCGTGCCAGCGAGTTGCGCAAGAGCGCGATCGTCTCGCGGCCGACGCTGGCGATCTCGCGCGGCCGGTCGACACCGACGATCATGAACTCGCTGATGCCCAGCGCCGCATAGGGCAGCAGCGACAGGGCGATCTGCGCCGGTGGTCCGGAAAGTTCGACCGCCTTGTGGCCGACGGTAGAGGCGCCACCCTCCGAGCGGACCCGGACCGGAAGCGCAAAACGCAGCTTGCCGGCGCGGCCATGCTCGGCGGCGGCGCTGCGCGCCCGTTCCATCAGCTGGCGGATCTCGTCGAGCGAACCAGCCGTGAGTTCAAACACGTCGGCATGGCGGCCGGCGACCTTGAGCGCGGTGCCGGACTGGCCACCCATGCGGATGATCACGTCGACGCCATGCGGCCCCTTGCGCGGCACATAGCCACCCTTGATGCTGTAGAATGCACCTTCATGGTCGAAGGGCCGGTCGTTCGACCACAGCCGCTTCAGCAGCACCAGATATTCGTCGATGCGCTGCCAGACCACGGTGTGGCCGACCGGACGCGTCTCGGCATCGTCGTCATCCAGCGGCTCGCTCAGCATCCTCAGCGCCAGCCGGCCGCCGCTCCTGGCGTCGAGCGCCGCCAGTTGCCGCGCCGCAACGGCTGGCGCGATCACGCCGGCCCAGTGCGTCAGCACCACTTCCAGCGACGAGGTGCGGTCCAGCGCCTGGGCGGCGATGTCCATATTGGTCAACAGCCCGGCCGGGTCGTCGACGACGATGTTCTGGAAGCCGGAATCCTCGATCAGCGACAGCTTGGTCGCCGTCTCGACGAAATCATAGAAGAACGGTACGGCCGAACCGGCATCGGCGGCGTGCGTTTTACCGGGAACATGCGTGAACTCGATCGGCATTGCCATCTCCTCCATCACGTTGGATGTATGTCGCCCCCGGTTTTGAGACGACGACATGCGTAAAAACAAGCATCAGCGCCAAAGCGCGTCCGCGTTCGGTTCATCAACTCCGGTCACTCACTGAAAGCGCTAGGTCGCCACCCTTTCGGCCTGATCGGTCAGGGAATCAAGCCGAGCACGACTGCCCCGGTGAACACGAACGCAAGGGCAAAGACGAGATAGGCGAAAGCGCCGGCATAGGCCGGGCGGAAAGCCTGGCTATCGGCCAGCCTCTGGCTGGTGCGGTCCGTCTCGGCGTTCTGGATATAGGACATATCGACCTCCGTCTTGCGGATTAATCTATAAAATCAGTAGACTTTGTCGAGTGCTATTTTTTGGAGATATGTAGAATGATTTTCTCAGTATTCCTTATTATTTGGTTTGGCATTGCTGGGAGACCCCTGTTGGAGACAAGCGAGCGACAAGCTTGGCCGACGTCTGCATAGGCGATAGCATCGCCATTCCGGCGTAAATGCGGATCATTTCGATCGGGAACGGGGAACAGAACATGGGTACAAGACTAGCCGGCAAGATTGCAATCATCTCGGGCGGCGCGACCGGAATGGGCGGAGCGGCCTCGGAATTGTTCGCCGCCGAAGGCGCCAAGGTGGCGATCATCGACCGCAATGGCGAGGCGGCGGCAGCCACTGCGGCGGCGATACGCGCGCGGGGACATATCGCCGAACACTGGGTGGCCGACGTCTCGGACGAGGCGCAGGTCGAGGCCGCAGTGAAGGCGGCGACTGCCAGGCTCGGCCCGGCCACGGTGTTGTTCAACCATGCCGGCACCATCGTGATAAAGCCGTTCCTGGAGACGACAGTGCAGGAATGGGACTGGCTGCATGCGGTCAATGTCCGCTCGATGTTCCTGATGACGCGCGCCGTGTTGCCGGGCATGATCGCTGCCGGTGGCGGTTCGATCGTCTGCACCTCGTCGATCTCGGCTGTGGCGGCCACACCCATGGAGGTGCTCTACGACACCACCAAGGGCGCCTGCCACATGTTCGCGCGCGCCATCGCAGTCGAATTCCGCGACCGCAACATACGCTGCAACGCCGTCTGTCCCGGCTTCATCCGCACGCCGCACGGCCTGCGCGAGGTCGCCGATCTCGGCAAGCTCGGCGTCGACGTGTCGGACGCCGCATTGGCCGCGCAGCAGGGCCGCATCGGTGAGCCGGAGGAAGTGGCCAAGGCAGCGCTGTACCTCGCCAGCGATGAGTCCAGCTTCGTTAACGGGACGCATCTGTTTGTCGATAATGGTTTTACGGCGATGTGAGTATCCCAGGCTTGGCGCCCTTCCTCTCCCCCGTCGATCGGGGGAGAGGTGTCGAGCGCAGATCGACGGAGTGGGGGTCGACCCTTGGCGCAAGGAAGATTCATGCGCACCCGTTGGCAACAGTGGCGAGGTGGTTCCCCGCTCCGTCGCTGCTTCGCAGCGCCACCTCTTCCCCCGGAGGGAGAGGAAGGGCGCCAAGTCCTACTCGCTTACCGTTCTTCTCGTCGAAACGGCTTCAGCAGCGCCGACGGCGCAACCGCGTTGCGTGACATCACGGCCATCGCGACGATGGTGAAAATGAACGGCAGCATCAAGAACGCCTCATAGGGAATATGCCCGAGGCCGCTCGCCTGCATGCGCAATTGTAGCGCATCGACGAAGGCGAACAGCAGCGCCGCGCCCGCAGAGCGCCACGGGTCCCAGCGGCCGAACACGACCAGCGCGATCGCCACCCAGCCACGGCCCGACACGACACCAAAGGTGAAGGCGTTGAACTGTGCCATGGTGAGGAAGGCGCCCGCAAGCCCCATCAGCGCACCGCCGAGGATGACCGCCTGGAAGCGCGTGGCGATGACGCTGACCCCAGCGGAATCAGCGGCGCGCGGGTTCTCGCCGACCATCCGCACCGACAGCCCCCAAGGCGTGCGGTAGAGCACGAAAGCAGCGAGCGGGATGGCAATGATTGCCAAGTAGACCAGCGCAAACTGGTTGAAAACCGCTGACCCCAGAACCGGAATATCCGACAGCAGCGGGATCGGCACCGTCTGAAAACCCTTGATGCTGGGCGGCACCGATTGCTGGCCGAAGGTCAGACGGTAGAGGAAATAGGCAAGGCCGGACGAGAACAAAGTAACGCCGATGCCGCAGACATGCTGGCTGAGGCCGAGCGCCACGGTGAACAGCGCATGCAGCGCGCTCATCGCCATGCCGGTCAACACCGCGGCCAGCACGCCGAGCCACAGGCTGCCGCTGAGGCTGGCGGCGGTGAAGCCGGTCATCGCGCAGAGCAGCATGATGCCTTCGATACCGAGATTGAGCACGCCGGCCCGCTCGGAGAACATCTCGCCCAGCGTGGCAAATGCCAGCGGCGTGGCGATGCGGATAATGGCGGCGAGGAAGCCGACCTGAAAGATCTGTTCGAACACCGCGCTCATAAGGCGGCACCGACGCGGCGGATGCGATAGGCCGTGAACAGCAGCGCCACCAGCATGGCGAGC
The DNA here is from genome assembly GCF_000502235.1 of Mesorhizobium sp. L103C119B0. Lineage (NCBI taxonomy): Bacteria > Pseudomonadati > Pseudomonadota > Alphaproteobacteria > Hyphomicrobiales > Phyllobacteriaceae > Mesorhizobium > Mesorhizobium sp. L103C119B0. The sequence goes on from NZ_AYXE01000008.1 coordinate 137,342, forward strand.
AGCGCCGTGCCCTGGATGACATCGCTGAGGAACGCCGGCACGCCGGTGGCGCGCGACATCGCTTCGGCGCCGGTCATCACGGCGGCCAGGAAGATCGCCGCCGGTACGACGCCGAGCGGATTGAGCCTGGCCAGCATGGCAACGACGATGCCGGAATAGCCATAGCCCGGCGAAATGTCGCTCATCACCTGGAAATGCACGCCGCCGACCTCGCCGACGCCGGCAAGCCCGGCCAGCGCGCCCGACAGCAGCGCCGTCGAGATCAGCACCCGCTCGACATGTATGCCGCCATAGCGGGCGGCTTCCGGGCTTTCGCCGGTGACCCTGATCCGGAAGCCGAGCGTGGTGCGCACGATCAGGAACCAGATCAACGGGGCCCCGATCAACGCGGCGATGACACCCAGATGCAGCCTTGTGCCTTCGAGCAGCACCGGAAAATTCGCCGAATCCTCGATCGGCGGCGAGATCGGATAGCCGCTGAACGAGTCCTTCCACGGCCCCTCGATCAGCGCCATCAGCGCATAGTAGATGACCGAGTTGAGCAGCAGCGAGCTGACGACGTCATCCACCTTGAATTTGACCCTGAGCGTCGCGGGCACCAGCGCTACCGCGGCACCGGCAGCAGCGCCCGCCAGCGCCATCGACAGGATCGCCAGCGCGCCCGGCATTGGGATGGCGCCGACGAAGCAGCTGGCCACGGCGCCGGCCAGCAATTGGCCCTCGGCGCCGATGTTCCAGAATTTGGCCCGGAAGGCGACGGCCACAGCCAGCCCGGTGAAGATCATCGGGGCGGCGCGAACCAGCGTTTCGGTGATGGCATAGCTGTCGCCGAACGAGGCCGACAGCATCACGCCATAGGCCTCAAGCACGCCGGCGCCGGCCAGCGCGATGAGGCCGCTGCACAGGACCAGCGCTGCGCCGATGGCCAGCAGCGGCAAAGCGAGATTGAACCAGGCGGGGGTGGAACTGCGGGCTTCGAGGCGGAACATCAGCTATGCCCCTCCGCCGCCCAGACGGTCGCGCCGCCCCTCATCCGCCTGCCGGCACCTTCTCCCCGTATAGACACGGATCTGGGCCCTATGGCAGCTCCCCTTTGCAGCTGTGGCGATTGGCGAAACCATGGGTGAGAGCCCCTCTCCCCGTCTCTATGCGGGGAGAGGATGCCGGCAGGCAGGTGAGGGGCAGCGCTGACGCTTAAAGTCAGCCAAAAGCGGGCAGTATTATTTGAGGTTTCTGCGAGGAACCGAGTGAGAAAGTCCATCTAGGCTCTGCCCTCCGCCCCGGTCATCAGCAGCCCAAGCCGCGCGATGGTCGCATCGGCGCTGTCCAGCGTGCCGGCGATGCGGCCCTCATACATCACCGCGATGCGGTCGCAGAGCACCAGCAGCTCTTCGAGATCCTCGCCGATGACGATGATGCCGCAGCCCTTGGCGCGCATGGCGAGGAATTTTTCGTGGATGAAGCGGGCGGCGCCGATGTCGAGGCCGCGCGTCGGCTGCGAGACGATCAGCACCTTCGGGTCGAAAGCCAGTTCGCGCGCCAGCAGCGCCTTCTGCAGATTGCCGCCCGACAGCGCGCCGGCGCGGGTCATCGGCCCGGGGCACCTGATATCATAAGCCTTGATCTGTTCTTCGGCGAAAGCGCGGATAGCGTCGGGCTTGAGCAGGCCTTTGCTGCTGAACGCCTCGGTGCCGATGCGCGGCAACACCATGGAATCGGCGAGCGGCAGATTGGTGACCAGCCCGGTCGTCATACGGTCTTCCGGGATGCGGCCAAGGCCGAGCGCCTGCACCTCGCGCGGCGAGAACCGCGTAACAGGTTTGCCGGCTATCGTCATCGCGCCGGCGTCGGGCGCGTGCGTGCCGGAAATCACCTCGGCCAGCGCCCGCTGGCCATTGCCGGAGACCCCGGCAATGCCGAGGATTTCGCCCGCGCGAACGGCAAGCGATACATCGCGCAGCGGCGTCCCCGAATGCCGTGAGGTGGAAATACCGTCGAGCGTCAGCACCGCCGCGCCTGGGGTCGAAGGTCCTCTTGCCGGCGGCACTATCTCATGGCCGCACATCAGCTGCGCCATTTCTGCCGATGTCGTGTTCGCCGGATCGTCGACACGGCCGGCGACGCGGCCATGCCGCAATACGGTGCAGCGATGGGTGAGCGCCCGCACCTCGTTTAATTTGTGCGAGATGAAGATGATGCCGAGCCCCTGCGCCGCCATCGAGCGCAGCGCCGAAAACAGCCCGTCGACCTCGCCCGGCGCCAACACCGCGGTTGGCTCATCAAGGATCAACAGCCTGGCGCCGCGAAACAGCGCCTTGACGATTTCGAGCCGCTGCTGCTCGCCGACCGACAGCGCGGAGACAGGCAGGTTGGGGTCCAGCGTCAGCCCATGCTGACGGCTGATGTCGGACAACCGGGCAAGTCCGCCGGCGCGGTCGATGCGGCCGGATTTGCCGGGAATGCCAATCAGAAGGTTTTCCAGGACCGTCAGCCTTGGCGCCAAATGAAAATGCTGGTGCACCATGCCGATGCCGGCGGCCAGCGCATCGGCCGAACTGGTGATCCGCACGGTCTTGCCCTGGATAAGAATTTCGCCGGCATCGGGCGCATAGGCGCCGAACAGCACATTCATCAGCGTCGTCTTGCCGGCGCCGTTTTCGCCCAGCAGGCCGAGGATCTCACCTGGGGCGACGCTTAGATCGACAGCCTCATTCGCCTTGACGGCGCCGAAGCTCTTGGTGATGCCGCGCATTTCGATGAGAGGGGCGGACAAGGATGCTCCTGCGGGATACCCCTCCCCCTCGAGGGGAGGGTGCCGAGCGAAGCGAGGCGGGTGGGGTCACCTCAACTGCCTCAACCCATGACTTAGCAGGATGGAGCACTTCGCGGAGGACCCCACCCGGCCCTGCGGGCCACCCTCCCCTCAAGGGGGAGGGTACGCCGAGCTAATCCGAAACCGGCGTGTTCTCATCCACATCCACCCGGAAATTGCCTTCCAGGATCTCGGCCTTCTTCTTCTCGACCAGATCCTTCACATCCGCCGGCAGCGTCTTGTCGAATTTATGGTAGGGCGCCAGGAACGACCCGCCCTTGGCCATGCGCGAGAAATCGCCATAATCCTGCGCGGTGAAGACACCGGCCTTGACCAGCTTGATCGCCTGCTCGACCGTCGGATACATGTCCCAGACCGGCCCGGTTATGACCGTGTCGGGGCCGAGGCTCGACTGGTCGGACATGTTGGAGATGGCGAGGATCTTCTTGTCCACCGCCGCCTCGATGACGCCGAAGCGCTCGGCATAGATGACATCGACGCCGGCATCGATCTGGGCGACCGCCGCTTCCTTGGCCTTGGGCGGATCGAAGAACGAGCCAATGAAGGCGACCTTCTTCTTGATGTTGGGATTGACCTCCTTGGCGCCGGCAAAGAAGGCGTTGACCAGCCGGTTCACTTCCGGAATGCCCATGGCCGCCACCGCGCCGATCGTGCCCGACTTCGACATCTTGCCGGCGATCATGCCGGACAGATAGGCCGGCTCGTGGATCCAGTTGTCGAAGACGCCGAAATTGGGCTCGGCCGGGCCGGCGCCCGAGCCGAACAGCCATGCCGTCTTCGGGAACTGCTTTGCCGTGCGGCGCGATTCACGCTCGGCGGCGAAGGCGTCGCCCAGCACCAGCTGGTACCCGCCTTGCGCATATTCGCGCATGACGCGGCTGAAATCGGCGGTCTGCACCTTTTCCGACCATTTGTATTCGATGCCGAGTTCCTTCTCGGCCTTCTGCAGGGCGACGTGGATCTGGTTGTCCCACGGCTCCTCGATCGGCGTGGCGAAGATCGCCGCCACCTTCAGCTTCTTGTCCTTGGCGAGGGCTGCACCCGGCAGCATGGCTGCGGCCAGGCCAAGTGCGCCGAGTTCCAGCACGTCGCGCCGCGACAGGCCGGTCGATTGCGATTTGTTTTTCCGGTTTTCCATCTAGTGCCCCTCTGTTTGACAGCCGTGTCGAGCCGACTGTTCCGAAATCAGACGCGGAACTATGGAACGGGTGCGGACTTTTGTCCACATGGTCAAATTTGGCGGGACTGCTGCCGGGCTCACGCCTTTTAGCGCAGCGCTTTCTCGCCGCCGGCTACGGTGATGACGCCGACGATGATCAGCCCGGTCAGCAACAGCCGAACGCCGGCGCTGACGCCGAACGTGTTGAGCATGGTCAGAAGCAGCACCAGGAACAGCGCCGCGCCCCAGACACCGGGAACATTGGCCTTGCCACCGGCGACCGAGGTGCCGCCGATGACGACGACGGCGATCGAGGCCAGCAGGTACTCGTTGCCGATATCAACATTGGCGCCGCGGAAATAGCCGGCGAGCAGCGCCCCGTCCATGCCGCCGAGCGCGCCCGACAGCGTGTAAGTCAGGAAGCGGGTGCGGCCGACATTGACGCCGGCAAGCCACGCGGCGCGGATGTTCTGGCCGATCGCCAGCACCGAGCGGCCATAGATCATGCGCTGCAAGGCGATGGCCGCACCGATGCTGAACAATACGGTAAGGATCGCCAGCACTGGAATGCCCAGGATTTGCCAGTTCGCAAAATCGGCAAAGCCGGGCGGCGGCTTGATCTGCAGGCCACGCCCATAGCTGATGTCGATCGACTGGATGATGAAGCTGGCCGACAGAGTGGCGATGATCGGCGGGATCCTCAGCGCCCAGATCAGGAGATAGTTGACGGCACCGATGGCGGCGCCGCAGGCGAGCGCGGCGAGCAGCCCGACCACGATCATGGAATCGCTGCCGCCCATGACCTTCATGGCGACGGCACTGGCGAGCCCGATATTGGCCGGCAGCGACAGGTCGACATTGCCTGGCCCGAGCGTGATGACGAACATTTGGCCGACGCCGACGATCACGGTGAACACGGCAAGCGAAAGTGCCGCCGTGATCATGCCGCCGCCGCCATAGCCGCCGGTGAAAGCGATGGTCGCCAGCCAGACGAACATCGCGCCGATGAACGACCAGATCCAGGGTTTGGCGACAAGCGATTTAACCAGCGTCATCGCTACCTCTCCCTGCGGCTGATCAGGACGCGGGCTGCCAGCACGATGATCAGGATGGCGCCGTTGGCCGCGACCTGCCAGTCCGGCGGAATGTGCATGAAGGTGAGCAGAGGCGATGCCGCCAGCGCCAGTGTCAGCGCGCCGAGCACGGCGCCGATCGGCGACACCCGGCCGCCGACGAACTCGCCGCCGCCGAGAATGACGCCGGCGATCGCCAGCAGCGTGTAGCCATTGCCGATATTGGCGTCGGCCGAGGTGGTGATGCCGATCAGCGCCATGCCGGACAGAACGCCGAATAGGCCGGTCAGCGCAAACAGCACGATCTTGGTTCGAAGCAGCGACCAGCCAGCGCGCCTGAGCGCCGCCGGATTGCCGCCGGATCCCCGCAGGATGACGCCACAGGAGGTGCGCATCAGCCCAAAATGCACCACCGCTGCGATCGCCAGCGCGGCGATGATAGGGAACGGAATGAAGGGCGGCTTGAAGGCCATCAGCGACAAGAGCCAGTCCGGCGCCTTGCCACCGGGCTTGGGCAGCACCAGAATGGCAAGCCCCTGCCAGACGAAGCTCATGCCCAGCGTTACCACGATCGACGGCAGATTGCGCAGATGGATCAATGCGCCCAGCAGTGCATAGACCCCGATGGCGCCGAGCAGGATGACCACGCCGAGCAGCGGCGCGTCCTTCAGCCAGGTCGCGGTGACGCAGCCGACAAAGCCGACAAAAGTGCCGATCGACAGATCGAGCTCATTGCCGGCGATGACGAACATCTGGGCGATCGTCGCCAGCGCGATCGGGATAGCCAGGTTCAACATCAGGCTGAAGCCGAAATAGCTGATGGCGCGTGGGTTGAGCCAGGCGATGGCGATAACCACCAGCGCCAGCGACAGCGCCGGCAACAGGCTGCGCAACAGGCGCGCGCGGGCGGCACTGCTGCGCGGCGAGGTCGTCGGGCCGGGAGCGATTGCCGTCATCTCAGGCCGCGTCGCCGAATGAGGACTGGATGATCTTTTCCTCGGTCAGCTCGTCGCGCGTGAGATTGGCGACGATGCGGCCGTTCTTGAAGACATGGATGTGGTCGCAATTGTCGAGCTCTTCGGTCTCGGTGGTGTACCAGAGGAAGGTCCGGCCCTTGGCCGCCTCCTCGCGCACGAGATCGTAGACCTCAAGCTTGGTGCCGATGTCCACGCCGCGCATCGGATCGTCCATCAGCACGATCTGCGCATCGGAACCCAGTGCGCGGGCAAACAGCGCCTTCTGCTGGTTGCCGCCGGACAGCGAGAAGATGTTGTTGGTCATGTCAGGCGTGCGGATGCCGATCTTCTGCTTCCAAAACTCAGCAAGCTCGGCCTCGCGCTGCGGCGAGATCAGCAGCCCTTTGCGCAGCCGCGCCAGCGAGCGGATGCCGATGTTTTCCGAGATCGACCATTGCGGAAAGATGCCTTCCGATTGGCGGTCTCCGGCCACCAGCGCCACCGGGGCGGTCACCTCGATATCAAGCCTTCTACGCGTCGCGGCGGCAAAGATCGCCAGCAACAGGTCGGTCTGGCCATGGCCGGCAAGCCCGGCAAGCCCGATGATCTCGCCGGCGCGGGCGACAAGCTCCTTGCCGTCCTGCTGCCGCTCGGGCCGCGCCCGCACCCTGACCGGGCCACCCGCCGGCCTGGCGGCGATCTCCGCCGCGATCTTCTCGCGCGCTTCCGCGCCACCCATGGTGGCCACCAGCCGGTCGCGGTCGAACGCTTTTGCAACGTCCGTGGCGACCACCTTGCCGTCGCGCATCACCACGATGCGGTCGGCATTTTGCAGCACCTCGCCCAGCACATGCGAGATCAGGATGCAGCTGCCCCCGGTGGCTACGAAACGGCGCACGAAGGCAAGCAGCTGGCCCGCAGTATGCGCGTCCAGCGAAGAGGTCGGCTCGTCGAGAATGACCAGGTCGAGCGGATCGCGCGTCACCGTGAAGGCGCGCGCCACCTCGACCATCTGCCGCCGGCCGATGGAGAGATCGCCGGCAATGTCGTCCGCCGAGATGCCGTGATCCGGAAAGATTTCGTCCAGCTTGGCGGCAATGAGAGCAGCCGCCTTGCGTCGCCAGCCGAAGCCGGTGAGCGCCGGATGGTTGATGCGCGTATTCTCCGCGATACTGAGGTTAGGGCAGAGCGACAGTTCCTGGAACACGCAGCGTATGCCGAGTTTCAGCGCGCGCGCCACCGAGTAGTCGGTTTCGGCATTGCTACGCACCGCGATCTCACCGCCATCGGGCTGCAGCGTACCGGCCACCATGTGCATCAGCGTCGATTTGCCGGCTCCGTTGTGGCCGACCAGCCCGACGCATTCGCCTGATACAACATGGAAGTCGACGCCGTTAAGCGCCCGAACGGCGCCGAAATGTTTTTCGGCGCCGTTCAGCCTGATGATGTCCAAATGGGCGGCGCCGAAATGTTTTTCGGCGCCGCCCAGTCTGATGATGTCCGTATTGGCCTCAGGCATGCTCAACGATATCCGGTCGGTCATGCCGCTGGCAATGAATGCAATGCATCACTTGATATTGGCTTTGATCGCCGCGATTGCGTCTTCCTGGCTGTATTCGTGGGTGGCGACGCCGCCCTCCTTGATTTTCGGCAGCTCGGTCTCGAAATTGTCCTGGGTAAAGGCGAGATACGGCACCAAAAGGTCATGCGGAATGTCCGTGCGGCCGTCGAGCACCTGCTGCGCCACCCAGAAGGCCAGCGACGACACGCCGGGCGCTATCGAGGCCGACCAGGTCTGGTAGCCGTCCTTGTCCTTCTGCTCCTTCCACCATTTCAGCTCGTCCTGGCGGTTGCCCATGATGATGGTCGGACGCGGCTTGCCTGCGGCGGCAAAGGCTTGTGCCGCGCCATAACCGTCACCGCCCTGGTCGACGATGCCGACGATGTCGGGCAGCGAAGGCAGGATCGTCGCGACTGCCTTCTGCGCCGTCGTCTGGTCCCAGTCGCCGGTCACCGAACCGACGATCTTGAACTCGGGATGGGCGGCGACGCCTTCGAGGATGCCGGCATGGATGGCATCGTCGATCGAGGTGCCGGCAAGGCCGCGGATTTCCAGGAGATTGCCGCCCTTGGGCTGGAATTTGGCCATCTGCTCGACTTCCTGCTTGCCCATGTCCTTGAAGTCGACGACGACGCGGTAGGCGCAAGGTTCGGTGACGGTCCCGTCGAAGGAGACGACGACGATGCCGGCATCGCAGGCCTGCTTGATGGCGCCGTTCAGCGCATCCGGCGATGCGGCGTTGATGACGATGGCGTCATAACCCTGCAGGATCAGGTTCTGCACCTGGGCAGCCTGGGTCGGCACTTCCTTGTCGGCGGTGGTGAAGATGTCGGCGGCGCCGACGATCTTATCCTCCACCGCCTTCTTGGTGACGATGCCGTAGCTGTCGAGCATCGCCTGGCGCCACGAATTGCCGGCGTAATTGTTGGAGAAGGCGATCTTCTTGCCGCTGGTGTCGGCAAGCGCCGTGCCCGAGGCGAGCATCGCCGCCAGAGCGCTCAGGACGAGCAGTGTCTTCATGTCATAATCCTCCCATAGATTGTCGGCCCCGCCGACTGTTGCAGATGGTTTTGGCGTTGTCTGCCTGTTTTTTATCTATTGTCAGACAAATTCAGATACGCCCGCTTGTCAACTGCGATCGATCACGCTTGGACGATCAACTTCAGGTGCGGCGGTTGAAAAGCCTTCGCGTGCTGGTCTAGGGAAGGGTCCAGGAGACCATGCATGGCAGCGATGCCGCCGACCCTTCCCCCCAGTGCACCCAAAAGAATGGGCGCCCCCGGAATTCCGGCGCGCTGGACGTCAAGCGCCAAGAGCGGCGTAGGTGCCGCGCTTTCGCCGGCGAGCCGCGTCTGGTTCACGCTCAGCCATGGCATCGTCAACGAGGTCTACTATCCCGGCCTCGACAGCGCCTGCACGCGCGACATGGGACTGCTGGTCACCGGCCTCGGCGGCTGGTTTTCCGAGGAGAAGCGTGACGCTACGCATGCCATCGAGCCGTTCGAGGAAGGCGTGCCCGCCTACCGGCTGGTCAACGCGACGGCGCGTTACCGGATCGAAAAGCGCATCCTGGCGGATCCGGCGCGCCCGGCCCTGCTGCAGGAAACCAGCTTCACGGCACTCGAGGGCGTGGCCACGGACTACCGCGTCTACGCCCTGCTGGCGCCGCATCTGGTCAATGCCGGCATGGGCAACACCGCTTGGATCGGCGAGCACAAGGGCAAGCCGATGCTGTTTGCGTCCGGGCGCGGCGCCTGCCTGGCGCTTGCCTCGTCGTTGCCTTGGGGCGACTGCTCGGCCGGCTATGCAGGCTTTTCCGACGGCTGGCAGCAACTCAGCCGCGCCGGCCGGCTCGATCCTGCCTGCCAAAGCGCGGAGGACGGCAATGTCGCGCTGACCGGTGAGATCGGCTTTTCCTTAGCCAACAGCAAAGCCTTGCTTGCGCTTGGGTTTGGGGCAACGCCGGATGAAGCGGCCGAAAACGCCGCCGCCAGCCTGAAACGCGGTTTTGAGCCGGCGGCAAAGGCCTATGTCGCGAAATGGCGGAAATGGCAGGCAGGCCTGACGCCGCTCGACCACCATGATGCATCCGGCCTCAACACCTACCGCGTCAGCACAGCGGTGCTGGCGACGCACCTGTCGCTGGCGAGGCCCGGCGCGGCCGTTGCCAGCCTGTCGATCCCGTGGGGAGCGAGCAAGGGCGACGACGACCTTGGCGGCTATCATCTGGTCTGGCCGCGCGACCTTGTGGAAACCGCGGGCGGCTTCCTCGCCGCCGGCGATCCGGCGCAGGCGCTTGAGATCCTCGCCTATCTCCGTTCCATCCAGCGGCCGGACGGCCACTGGCCACAAAATGTGTGGCTCGACGGCTCGCTCTATTGGCCGGGCATCCAGATGGACGAATGCGCCTTCCCGCTGCTGCTTGCCGATGCGCTGCACCGCGCCGGCCACCTGCCGCGCGCAAAGCTCGCCGCCTTCATGCCGATGGTCGAGAAAGCAGCATCCTATGTCGTGCGCAACGGCCCCGTCACCGGGCAGGACCGCTGGGAGGAGGATGCCGGCTACAGCCCATTCACGCTCGCCGTCGAAATATCGGCACTGCTTGGCGCCGCCGATCTGTTCGACGTTGACGGAAAACCGGAGCCGGCTAACTATTTGCGCGAGGTCGCAGATTGCTGGAACGACCAGATCGAGCGCTGGACCTATGTCAGCGGCACACCGGAGTGCCACGAGGCTGGCGTCGACGGGTACTACATCCGCATCGCGCCGGCCGACGCTTCAGGCGCCGCATCGCCGAAGGACGGCTTCGTACCGATCAAGAACCGTCCGCCGGGCGATACCGACAAGCCGGCCGAAGCGATTGTCAGCCCGGACGCGCTGGCGCTGGTCCGCTTCGGCCTCAGGGCCGCGGACGATCCGCGCATCGTCGGCACGGTCAAGATCATCGACGCGCAACTGCGCTGCGACCTGCCGCAAGGGCCTCTATGGTACCGCTACACCAGCGACGGTTATGGCGAACACGCCGACGGCGCCCCCTTCGACGGCAACGGCCAGGGCCGACCCTGGCCGTTGCTGGCCGGCGAACGCGCCCACTACGAGCTGGCCGCCGGTAACAAGGACAAGGCGGCAAGCCTGCTCAGGACATTCGAGGCTTCGGCTGGTGTGGGCGGTCTGCTGCCGGAACAGGTCTGGGACGGCGCCGACATACCGGAGCGCGAATTGTGGCTGGGCAGGCCGTCGGGCAGCGCCATGCCGCTGGTCTGGGCGCATTCGGAACACATCAAGCTGTTGCGCTCGCTCCGCGACGGCGCCGTCTTCGACATGCCGCCGCAAGGCGTCAAGCGCTATGTCAGGGACAAGACCGGCTCGCCGCTGAGGATATGGCGCTTCAACAACAGGCTGCGCACCATGGAAGCCGGCAAGACGCTGCGGGTTGAACTGCTGCAGCCGGCACTGATCCGCTGGAGCGGCGACCAGTGGCAGACCAGCCATGAAATCAACACGTCCGTGAATGTCTTTGGCGTCCATATGGCGGATCTGCCGGTGACCGATATTCCGCGAGGTAATACGATCGTCTTCACTTTTTTCTGGCCCGACGGCGACCGTTGGGAGAATGTCGACTTCACCGTCGGCATTGAGAACTAACTCGCCAGCAATTTCTTTCCTCAAGCGACTAGGACAAGACCATGCAGATCGGAATGATGGGACTGGGCAGGATGGGCGCCAACATGGTGCGCCGCCTGATGCGCGACGGCCATGAATGCGTCGTCTACGACATCAACCCGGCAAGCGTTGCCGCCCTGGTTGCCGATGGCGCCATCGGCGCCGCATCGATGGAGGAGTTCGTCGGCAAGCTTTCCAAGCCGCGCAGCGCCTGGCTGATGCTGCCGGCGGCGATCACCGGCAAGATCGCCGACCAGGTGGCGGCGCTGATGGAGCCCGGCGACATCATTATCGACGGCGGCAATTCCTATTATCACGACGCTGTCGACCAGGCGGCCGAGCTTGCGGCCAAGGGCCTGCACTATGTCGATGTCGGGACCAGCGGCGGCGTCTGGGGCTTGGAGCGCGGCTATTGCCTGATGATCGGCGGCCCCGATACGGCGGTTAAACACCTCGATCCGATCTTCGCCACGCTGGCGCCCGGCGCCGATGCCGGCGCCACGCCCGACAAGGCGGGCGGAACCGCACCCTTTGGCTACCTGCATTGCGGACCGAGCGGCGCCGGTCATTTCGTCAAGATGATCCACAACGGCATCGAATATGGCGTCATGGCCGCCTACGCCGAAGGCATGAACATCCTGAAATCGGCCAATGCCGGCAAAAGACAGCGCACGGCGGACGCCGAGACCAGCCCTTTGGAAAACCCGCAATACTATCAGTTCGACATCGACCTGCCGCAAGTGGCCGAGGTCTGGCGCCATGGCAGTGTGATCGGCTCGTGGCTGCTCGACCTCACCGCCGGCGCACTGAAGAGCGACCCGGCATTGACCCAGTTCGGCGGCCGCGTCTCCGATTCCGGCGAAGGACGCTGGACGCTGAAGGCGGCGATCGACACCGGGGTGCCGGCGCCGGTTCTGTCCTCGGCTTTGTTCGACCGCTTCTCCTCGCAGGGCGAATCCGAATTCGCCGACAAGCTGCTGTCGGCCATGCGCTATGCCTTTGGCGGCCATGTCGAAAAGCCGAAGGCCGGCAAGTGAAGGCCGCAGGGGAGACGCGCAAGATGAACCCGGAACGGTCCGACACGCTGGTGCTCTTCGGAGCAACCGGCGACCTTGCCCACAAGAAGATATTTCCGGCCCTCTACCAGATGGTAGCCAAGGGGACGCTGACCGAGCCGGTGATCGGCGTCGCCTTCGATGCCTGGGACATCAACCAATTGCAGGCGCGGGCCCGCGACGGCATCGTCAACGCTGTCGGCAAGATCGACGAAAAGATCTTCGCCAAATTCGCCAGTCTGCTGCGCTATGTCAGCGGCGACTACCGCGACGGCGCGACCTTCGAGAAGCTGAAGACGGCGCTCGGCTCGGCGCAGCGGCCGCTGCACTATATGGCGGTGCCGCCGACCATGTTCGAGACCGTTGTCCAGGGGCTGGAGCAATCCGGTACCGCGCATGGCGCGCGGCTGATGGTGGAAAAGCCGTTCGGCCACGATCTCCAATCAGCGCGCTGGCTGAACCGCGTGCTGCATCTGGTGTTCGAAGAGCAGTCGATCTTCCGCATCGACCACTATCTCGGCAAGGAGGCGATCCAGAACCTGCTCTATTTCCGCTTTGCCAATTCCTTTCTCGAGCCGATCTGGAACCGCAACTTCGTCGAAAGCGTACAGATCACCATGGCCGAGGACTTCGGCGTCGAAGGCCGTGGCAAATTCTATGACGATGTCGGCGCTATCCGCGATGTGATCGAGAACCATCTGCTCAACATCCTTTTGCTGCTCGCCATGGAACCGCCGGTCGGCCGCTCGGCCGACGATCTGATCGACGAGAAGGTGCAGGTGCTGCGCGCCATCCGCACGCTGACCAAGGACGACGTCGTGCGCGGCCAGTTCACCGGCTACCTCGCTGAACCCGGCGTGAAGCCGAACTCGCCGGTCGAAACCTTTGCCGCGGTGCGCTTCATGGTCGACACCTGGCGCTGGCAGGACGTGCCCTTCTTCATCCGCACCGGCAAGAACATGCCGGTGCATGTGACCGAAGTGATCGTGCGGCTGAAGCGGCCGCCGCTCGACGTCTTCGATCCGATCAAGCCCAGCGACGCCAATTACGTGCGCTTCCGCATCGACCCGCAGGTGGCGATCTCGATCGGCGCGCAGCGCAAGGCGCCCGGCGACGACATGGTCGGCGAGCAGGTCGAGCTCACCGCGCTCGACGATTCGAAGGGCGACATGCCGCCCTATGAGCGGCTGATCGGCGATGCCATGAACGGCAATGGCCAATTGTTCACCCGCCAGGATGCCAGCGAGCTTGCCTGGCGCATTGTCGGCCCGGTGCTCGGCGACACCACGCCGCCGCATATCTATGAGCCGAAGACCTGGGGGCCGGCCGACGCCATGGTCAGCTTCGGGCCGCCCAACGGCTGGATCAATCCGAGTTGAGCAATTCCAGGAAAAGTGCGAGCGGTCTTTCCGTCCGAAATTGGGTAAAAACAAAGAGTTGGAGCATTCCCCCGTTTCCCTGAAACGCGGGAATGCGCCAAGTGAGCGGAGGAAACGACATGGCCAAGGCAGCCAGGCCCGCGAAGGCCAAGGCCGAACCGATCGTGCTGACGATCGATGTCGGCGGCTCGCATGTGAAAATCCTCACCAGCGCAGGCGGCGAGATGCGCCGCGCCGATTCCGGACCGGACCTGACGCCGCAGCAGATGGTCGCCACGGTGAAGACGCTGGCCGAAGGGCTGGCCTATGACCTGATCTCGATGGGCTATCCCGGCCCGGTCAGGCACAACAGGCCTTCGCTCGATCCCGCCAATCTCGGCAAGGGCTGGGACGGCTACGATTTTGCCGCCGCCTTCGGCAAGCCGGTCAAGGTCGTCAACGACGCGCTGCTGCAGGCGATCGGCAGCTACGATGGCGGGCGCATGCTGTTCCTCGGCCTCGGCACCGGCCTGGGCGCGGCGATGATCCTCAACAATGTCGGCCAGCCAATGGAACTGGCGCATCTGCCGTACCGCAAGGGCGGCAGTTTCGAAGATTATGTCGGTGAGCGCGGCCTGGAGAAATACGGCAAGAAAAAATGGCGCAAATACGTTGTCGACGTCGTCGAGCGGCTGCGTGCGGCGCTGCAGCCGGATTATGTCGTCATCGGCGGCGGCAATGTCGACAGACTGGATGAATTGCCCGCCACATCCAGGCGCGGCGACAATACGCGCGCTTTCGAGGGCGGTTTTCGACTATGGCGCGACAAGGCGCTGATCGTCTGATAGTATTAAAATTCAGTATAGTTGTTGAAAATGACGTGTGGCGCGATACGAAGTCATTGCGTTACGCAGATTTGGCGATTAGATCGGTGGCACCGGATGGAATCATCTGGCGCAACCGCACATATGCGGCAAGACAAATGACTAGAGCGGATTTCCGGCTCCGCTGGGACCACTCTGGGAGTTTCCGCCACCCCCCTAGCGACGGAGAGATAAATTGGCCGACGACAGCAACGACTCTGACAAGGACATCGACCTGCTCGAGCTTACCGCCCATATCGTGTCCGCTTACGTCGAGAAGAACCGCTTGCCCGTTGCCGGCCTGAGCGATCTCATCGCCAGCGTTGCGGCGTCGATCGGCGGGCTCAGCCAGCCGCCGGCCCCAGTGGCGGCGCCGCAGATCCCGGCCGTCAATCCCAAGCGGTCGGTGACGCCGGATTACATCATCTGCCTCGAGGACGGCAAAAAATTCAAATCGCTGAAGCGCCATCTCGGCGTCCATTTCAACCTGACGCCGGAAGCCTATCGTACCAAATGGGGCCTGCCGGCCGACTATCCGATGGTTGCCCCCAACTACGCGGCGTCGCGCTCCGAGCTGGCCAAGTCGATCGGCCTCGGCCGCAAGGCTGCAGTGGCCGCGCCGGCGAAAGCCAAGGGTCGGAAGGCCAAAGTTCCGGCCTGAGTGGGATCAGCGCCTCGGCCCTGAGCCAATCGTTTGGACGACTGGAACAGAAGCCTGCCGGCGAATGAGCCTTGGCAGGCTTCGTGCTTTTGTGGCTTGGATACACCACAGAGATTGCTTTGGGGGAGCAGCGATGAACTACGCCAGAATGGTGATCGAGAAAGAGGCGCCGGAGGAATACGGCTACGATCGCATTCGGTTCAATCTCTCCGAAAGCTCGATCGCCGATCAGAAACTCTCCGACGTCGGCCTGTCGCTGCCGGATCTCACGCTGTTCTACGGCGAGCATCGCGGCGACAAGGAGTTGCGGGCGCTGATCGCGGCGCAAGACAAAGGCATCTCCGCTGACGATGTTCTGGTGACCGCCGGTGCGGCGGGCGCGCTCTTCATCATTTCGACCTCGCTTCTGTCGGAGCGCGACCATCTTGTCGTCGTCCGGCCGAACTACGCCACCAACATCGAGACCCCCAAGGCGATCGGCTGCGCCATCTCCTATGTCGATCTCGATTTCGACGCAGGCTTTGCCATCGATTTCGGCCGCGTCGCCGCCAGCATGCAACCGAACACCAAGCTGATCAGCGTCACCTGCCCGCACAACCCGACCGGCACGATGATGGGCCGGGCCGATCTCGACGCGCTGATTGCGCTGGCCGAAGCGAGCGGCTGCCATCTGCTGGTCGACGAGACCTATCGCGACCTCTCCTATGGACAGCGCCTGCCGGCGGCGGCTTCTCTCAGCCCCAAGGCGATCAGTGTCTCGTCGCTGTCGAAAGCCTTCGGCATTCCCGGCATCCGCATTGGCTGGCTGATCACCAGCGATGCTGAACTGCAGGAGCGCTTCCTCGCCGCCAAGGAGCAGATCGGCATTTGCGGCAGCGTGATCGACGAAGGAATTGCGCGCGGCATGCTGGAGCGCCGCGACGCTTTCTTGGCCGCGCTGCTGCCCGAGATGGCGAAACGCCGCGACATCGTGCAAGCCTGGATTGACCGCGAGCCGCTGGTCGACTGGGTGCGGCCACAAGGCGGCGTCGTTGGATTTCCAAGGCTCGTTGTCAGTCCAGACTTCGACCTCGACCGTTTCTACGTCAATCTGCTGGAAAGCCACGGCACCTATGTCGGTCCCGGCCACTGGTTTGATATGCCCAAGCGCTTCTTCCGCGTCGGTTTCGGCTGGCCGAAAGAGGCGGAATTACAGGGCGGCCTCGACGCCATCACCGCCGCGCTGAGGCAGTAACGTCCGCGTGCAATCGGGCGAGCGGCTGGAAAACCGCTTGATCCAGGCCCGATTTTCACGCATACGCGCCCCGAACTTTGATAAGTTTCATTGGCCGGAACAGCGCCCATTTCCGGGAAGTGCCCCGCCGGCCAATGCAAGCAACGGGGCCTGTATCCATGACATCCCATTCCCATACACCGCCTGACCGGCGTTACGCCGCCTTCCGCCATCGCTCCTTCCTGAGCTATTGGGCGGCGCGTTTCCTGACCACCTTCGCCACCATGATCGTGTCCGTCGCCGTCGGCTGGCAGATCTATGATCTGACGCGCGATCCCTTCGATCTCGGCATTGTCGGCATCGTCCAGTTCCTGCCGTCGCTGCTGCTGGTGCTGGTCACCGGCGTTGTCGCCGACCGTTTCGGCCGCCGCCTGATCATGGCGCTGGCGACGGTAGTCGAGGCAGGTTGTGCGCTTGTCCTGTTGTACTTCACGCTGCGCGGTCTCGTCAGCCCGCTGCCGATCTTCATCGTGCTGGCTATGTTCGGCCTGGCGCGCGCTTTTTATGGGCCGGCCTCGTCGTCGCTGTTCGCCAACCTTGTTCCGCCGGAAGATTTCGGCAATGCGATCGCCTGGAACTCGTCCGCCTGGCAAACGGCGACCATTGTCGGCCCGGTCGCCGGCGGCCTGCTCTATGGCGTCTCGGCCGAAGCCGCTTACGCCGTTGCCTCCGTGCTGATGCTGGTGGCCGGTCTGCTGATCTTCACCATTCCGAAACCGGCCCAGCAGAGCGCCACCGACAAGCCGACGATGGAGACGCTGTTTGCCGGCTTCCGATACATCTGGAGCGAGAAGATCGTCTTGGGCGCCATCTCGCTCGACCTCTTCGCCGTGCTTCTGTCCGGTGCCTCGGCGCTGCTGCCGGTCTATGCCCGCGATATTCTGGAACTCGGCCCGTGGGGCCTCGGCCTGCTGCGCTCGGCGCCCGGCATCGGCGCCATCTGTGTCGCGGTCTGGCTTGCCGGGCATCCGCTGCGCGACAGTGCCGGCAAGATCATGCTCGGCTTCGTCGCCGGGTTCGGCGCCTTCACCGTGCTGTTCGGCGTCTCGACCATCACCTGGCTGTCGATCCTGGCCCTTGCCGGCCTCGGCGCCACCGACATGTTCAGCGTCTATATCAGGGAGACGCTGATCCAGCTGTGGACACCCGACGAGGTGCGCGGCCGCGTCAACGCCGTCAACCAGGTCTTCGTCGGCGCCTCCAACGAAGTCGGCGAGTTCCGCGCCGGCACCATGGCGGCGCTGATCGGCACCGTGCCGGCGGTGGTGATCGGCGGCGTCGGTGCGATTGCCGTCGCCGGACTGTGGGCGGTGCTGTTTCCGCAACTGCGAAGGGTGCGGCATCTCAACAGCCGCAACTGATCGAGTAAGCCGCAGGATCCGGCGCTCGGTCCAAATCAGCTTGCGCCGATGACGGCTTAGATGGGCCGGAAGCGGATGGGCCGGTTCTGGGCGAACTAGCCAGATGGCGGGGCAGCCACAGGGTGGACATTTCAGTCCATATGGAAAATGATTATGTTGCCATGCACAATACTGCAGTGCTCTGGTCTCGACGAGAAACCTTAAATATAGAAGAGAACCACCCGACCTCCGGGTCCAGCTAGCGGGGACGCAAATGGACACTTCAGGGAATCGGCAATCGCATCGCGACGCAAGCGGGCGACCCAGCCGATCGGTCGGCTGGCTGGCCCGCTCCGCCGTCCCAGTGGCATTCCTGCTCGGCATGGCTTTCAGCAGCAACGCGTTTGCGCAGGACCAGCAACTGCCGGTGGTGACGGCGGCCAAGCCGGTGGTGCGTGAAATCGTCGAAGACGATGAGTTCGTCGGGCGCTTCGAAGCCGTCGACGAGGTTGCCATCCGTTCGCGCGTCAGCGGCTATCTGGACAAGATCAGCTTCCAGGACGGCGCACTGGTCAACAAGGGCGACCTGCTCTTCACCATCGACCAGCGTCCGTACCAG
Source organism: Mesorhizobium sp. L103C119B0 (assembly GCF_000502235.1). Taxonomy (NCBI): domain Bacteria; kingdom Pseudomonadati; phylum Pseudomonadota; class Alphaproteobacteria; order Hyphomicrobiales; family Phyllobacteriaceae; genus Mesorhizobium; species Mesorhizobium sp. L103C119B0. The sequence continues at coordinate 155,756 of NZ_AYXE01000008.1, forward strand.
GCGGCCTACGATGCCGCCAAGTCGCAAGTAGACGTCGCCAAGTCCCTGCTCGAATTCTCCAAGATGCAGCTGGATCGCGCCGATGAACTCGCCAAGACCGGCAATATCTCGGCCGCGACGGTCGACGACCGTCGGCGGGAATACCTTTCGGCGCAGGCGCAGATGCAAGGCGCGACGGCTGCGCTGACGACGGCCAACCTGAATCTGGAGTTCACCGAGATCAAGGCGCCCTTGTCCGGCCGCATCGACCGCCGGCTGGTGTCGGTCGGCAACCTCGTGCAGCCGGATTCCACCTTGCTGACGACCATCGTCACGCGCGATCCGATCGACTTCTATTTCGACGTCGATGAGCGCCTGTATTTCAGCTACGCCCGCGACGCGAAGGAGCGCGGCGGCAGCATGCAGGAAGGCGCCGGCGGGCTCGAGGTGGTGGTTCGCGTCGCTGACCGCGCGGAGGCGGTATTCAAGGGCAAGCTCGATTTTGCCGAGAACCGGATCGACAACGCGACCGGCACCATGCGGGTGCGTGCAAGGTTTGCCAACGCCGACGGCGTTCTCCAGCCAGGCATGTTCGGGCGCATCAACGTGCCGGGGTCGCTGCCGCATAGCGGCGTCCTGGTGCCCGACGAGGCGGTCGGCGCCGATCAGGATCGCCGCATCGTGTACCTGGTGGATGAGGCCGGGATGGTGTCGGCGAAGCCCGTGCGCACCGGCCCGCTTCTCGACGGCTACCGGGTGATCCGCGCGGGCCTGACCGGCGACGAGACGATCATCGTCAACGGGCTGATGCACGCCAGGCCCGGCACCAAGGTGAAAGTCGAGATGGTGACGTTGCCGCCCAAGGTCGAGACCGCCGGGTTGCAGCAATGAGGTTCGCCCATTTCTTCGTCGACCGTCCGATCTTCGCATCGGTGGTTTCGATCGTCCTCCTGATCCTCGGCGGGATTGCTTATACCCAGCTGCCGATCGCGCAATATCCCGAGATCGCGCCGCCGACCATCGTCGTTCGCGCCCAGTACCCGGGCGCCGACGCCGAGACGGTCGCAGCGACGGTGGCAACGCCGATCGAGCAGGAGATCAACGGCGTCGAGGGCATGCTTTACATGTCGTCCTATTCGTCCGGCGACGGGGCGATGGCGCTGACCATCACCTTCAAGCTAGGCACCGATCTCGACCAGGCGCAGGTGCTGGTACAGAACCGCGTGTCGGTCGCCGAGCCGCGCCTGCCCGAAGAAGTCCGCCGCCTCGGCATCACCACCATCAAGAGCTCGCCCGACCTGATGATGGTCGTGCACATGCTGTCGCCCGACAATACCTACGACCAGCTCTACGTCTCGAACTACGCCCGCTCGCGGGTGCGCGACATACTGCTCAGGTTGGACGGCGTCGGCGACCTCATCATCTTCGGCGAACGCGAATATTCGCTGCGCATCTGGCTCGATCCGGAAAAACTGTCCGCCCTGGGGATGACCTCGGGCGATGTGGTGCAGGCGCTGCGCGACCAGAACGTCCAGGTGTCGGGCGGCTCCATCGGCGCGCCGCCGACCAATACCGGCACGGCGTTTCAGTACACGGTCACCACGCAAGGCCGCTTCAACGACGCACGCGACTTCCGATACGTGATCGTCAAATCGGCCGAAGACGGCCGCCTGATCCAGCTGCAGGACGTGGCGCGCATCGAGCTCGGCGCCAAGGATTACGTCACCAACTCCTATCTCAACGGCAAACCGGCGGTGGCGCTCGCCATCTTCCAGCGGCCAGGCACCAATGCGCTCGCCGCAGCCGCGGAGATCCAGGACAAGATGAAGGAGCTTTCCCAGGACTTCCCGAAGGGATTGAGCTACGACATCGTCTACAATCCGACCGAGTTCGTCGCCGAGTCGATCCAGGAGGTCTACAAGACGATCCTCGAGGCGATGGTGCTGGTCATCATCGTCATCATCGTCTTCCTGCAATCGTGGCGCATGGCGATCGTGCCGATCGTGGCGATCCCGGTGTCGCTGATCGGCACGCTGGCGGTGCTTTACGCCGCCGGCTTCTCCCTCAACATGCTGACGCTGTTCGGCCTCGTTCTGGCCATCGGCATCGTCGTCGACGATGCGATCGTCGTGGTCGAGAACGTCGAGCGAAATATCGCCAGGGGGTTGGCGCCCAATCCGGCGTCGCATCTGACCATGGACGAAGTCGGAACGGCGGTCATCGCGATCTCGCTGGTGCTGATAGCGGTGTTCGTGCCGACAGCCTTCATTCCCGGCATTTCCGGGCAGTTCTACCTGCAGTTTGCGATCACCATCGCGGTGTCGACGGCGATCTCGGCATTCAATTCGCTGACGCTCTCGCCGGCCTTGGCCGCGCTGCTGTTCAAGCCGCACCACACTGCTGCGGCGCCGCCGCGCTTTTTCCTGGCGCGGTTCGGACGGGCGCTCGCCGACGGCTTCAATGGCGGCTTCGACAAGGTCGCCCATTGGTATTCGAGCATCGTGCGCGTGCTGGTCGGCTCGCGGATAGCGATGGCCGCCACGCTGGCCGTTTTCGCGGCCCTCATCTACGCCACGGTCTATATGGTTCAGACGGTGCCGCGCGGTTTCATTCCGTCGCTCGACCAGGGGTATGCGATCGTCGTCGTCCAGTTGCCGGACGGCGCCTCGCTATCGCGGACCGATGCCGTCATCCAGCAGGCGTCGCAGATCATCCAGAAAACGCCGGGCGTCGACTACGCGGTCGCCTTCGCCGGCTTCTCCGGTGCCACCTTTACCAATGCCAGCAACGCGGGCGTGATCTTCGCCAGGTTCAAGCCGTTTGACGAGCGACTGGAAGCCGGCCAGTCCGCGACCCAGGTCATCGGCAATTTGTTCGGCAGCCTGCAAAGCATCAAGGAAGCCTTCATTATCGCACTGCCGCCGCCGCCGATCCGCGGCGTCGGCAATGCCGGCGGCTTCAAGCTGCAGATCCAGGAGCGCAACAGCGCCGACATGCGGCAGATCCTGGCGCTTGCCTATGAAATTGCCGGCAAGGCCAACAAGACGGCGGGGCTGACCGGCGTGTTCACCACCTTCTCCGCGTCCAGCCCGCAATTCTTCCTGGCGATCGATCGCGACAAGGCGCGCATCCTGAACGTGCCGATCCCCAACATCTTCGAGACGCTGTCGATCAATCTGGGCACCGCCTACGTCAACGACTTCAACGCTTTCGGGCGCGTCTACCAGGTGCGCGCGCAGGCCGACCAGGCGTTCCGCCTCGATCGCGCCGACATCTTGAAACTGAAGGTGCGCTCGGCGACCGGCGCGCTGGTTCCGCTGGGCACGTTGATCGAGATCCGCGACGTCACCGGCCCGGCGCTGGTCCAGCGCTACAACATGTACGTCTCCGTGCCGCTGCAGGGCAACGCCGCGCCCGGTGTTTCCACCGGCGATGCGCTTGCCAAGATGGAAGCGATCACGGCACAGACGTTGCCGGCCGGTACCTCCTACGAATGGACCGAACTCGCCTATCAGGAGCGCAACACCGGCAATGCCGCTGTCTATATCTTCGGACTGTCGGTGCTGTTCGTGTTCCTGGCGCTGGCGGCGCAATATGAAAGCTGGGTGCTGCCGTTCGCCATCGTGCTGGTGGTGCCGCTCGGCGTGCTCGCGGCGTTGCTCGGCGTGTCGTTCCGAGGGCTGGACAACAACATCCTCGTGCAAATCGGCCTCATCGTGCTGATCGGACTTGCCGCCAAGAACGCGATCCTCATCGTCGAATTCGCGCGGCAGGCGCAGGAACGCGGCCTGTCGGCCGCCGAGGCTGCCGTCGAAGCCTGCCGGCTCAGGCTGCGGCCGATCCTGATGACCGCCTTCTCGTTCATCCTCGGCGTCGTGCCGCTGATGATCGCGACAGGCCCGGGCGCGGAAATGCGCCAGTCGCTCGGCACCGCGGTGTTCTCCGGCATGCTCGGCGTCACCTTCGTCGGCCTGTTCCTGACGCCGGTGTTCTACGTCACGCTAAGGTCGCTGTTTTCACGGCGCAAGCCGCATGCCGAGGCCGAGCCTTCGGCACCGGCAGAGGTGCCGTCGGAGACGGCCGCCGAGTAGTGTTACACGGGCAGTTCGTGGCGCTGCCGACTATTTCGTTTTGGTGTTGAATTCACGGTTTGCGGCATAGTCGATAGTGAAGGTGCCCGCAGGAGCGCGAACGCCCTGCTTCACGTTGGATATGGTGACTGTCGAGGTAAGGCCCCTCTCGTCAGTCAGGGTCCATCTGCGTAGATCGAGCGATTCCCTGTCAAACACCATAGTGATATTCGAATTGCCGAAGGCCGACTTGTCGGCCAGCCTGATGATCACCTGGGCGCCATCGTCCTTGATACTTTTGAGGCGATTGCCGGAAAAGTTGACCTGATTGTCGAGGAGCAGCTTGAGCGGCGTCTTCGAGAGAGCATAAAGCCGCGATGTCTTGAGCTTCTTGTTATAGACCACCAAGGATTTTCCATCTGCAATTACGCTGACCCCTGATTGGCCTGCATAGTTGAACCGGATCTTGCCCGGCCGCTGGAGGAAAAATTTCCCTTTGGTCCTTTCCGCTCTTGGGCCCGACTGGACAAAGTCCCCGGACATGGACTTTACCGATGAGAAGTGATCGGCAATCGTCTTCGCTTCTACAGGTGCGGCCAAGGCCGCGGTCGAAAGTTCGGCGTTTATCGCGACAGCGCTGACAACGGCGAACCAGAAAGCCCGCAGTCTTTTGCTGTTATATGCCATTCAGTTATCCTACCCCGAAAAGACGCGTGATCGAAAGAGATCACGCGTCTTTGAGATCAGTAGCCGTCCGGGCACTGAGCAACGTAAACTCGACCGTTCCGACCGCGATATCTGCACTGGCCGGCTTCGCTGGCGTGCCCGATGACCGCCCCGGCCAGCGCTCCGACCGCCCCGCCAACAACCGCCCCTTTTACCGGGTCGCCGGCCACTGCTGCGCCTACAGCTGCGCCACCCAAACCACCGACGGCAGCGCCTTGTTCGGTGCGGGAGCATGCCGCGAGCGGAATGAGTAGGCTCAAAATGAGCAGCGTCTTCTTCATTGGTTCTCTCCTGGGGCCGTTATTAGCCGAAGCTTAAATGCGCCACGGAGTTTTTCGATCCATCGGAGTGTTTGGGGCGCAATCCAAATCTGCGGGAACGGGCTAAGGTCCCGGATCCATCGTACACGCCTCCCAGAGGTAAGTCGTCTTTGGGCAAGCTCGGCCGTTCAGAGTAGTTGGATTTTGCTCTATCCCTCAGTAGGCTTGCCGAAGATCAGGCTCAAAAATTCGCTCAGCCAGCGCTTGAGGTGCATATCCCAGATCAGCCGGCCGCCGAGATGGTCGCGGCCGGGCTGCGCGCCGGGCAATTCGAAACGGTGTGCGCCGCGCACCACCCAGCGCTGCATCATCAACTGGGTCAGTTCGCCATGGAACTGGATGCCCCAGGCATTGTCGCCATAGCGAAAAGCCTGGTTGGGGTAGGTTTCCGCCGTGGCCAGCAGCGTCGCATCCCTGGGCAGCGAAAAGCCTTCGCGGTGAAACTGGTAAACCATGTCGGGCCAGGGCAGCAGCTTTTTGCCGGCTTCGGTCGGCTGCAGCGGATACCAGCCGATCTCGACCAGCCCCTCGCCATGCCCCTCGACCTTGCCGCCGAGATGATTGGCCAGCATCTGCGCGCCAAGGCAGATGCCGAGGAAGGGCCGGTTCTCCTTTAGCGGAACATTGAGCCAGTTGGTCTCGCGGCGGACGAACTCATCTTCGTCATTGGCGCTCATCGGCCCGCCGAACACCACGGCGCCGGCGTGTCCCTCCAGCGTCTCCGGCAGGCTGTCGCCGAGAGGCGGCCGGCGGATGTCGAGGTCGAAACCTTCCTCGAGCAGCATGTGGCCAACCCGGCCGGGGCTCGAAGTCTCCTGATGCAGCACGATCAGGATTTTTGGTTTCGAGCTCGGTCTGGGCGGCATGGAAAGGCGGAATCCTATTCGTCGCTCGACGTTCCGCTGGCGCCGGGCGCGGCGGCCGCCGCCTTGCGGCGCGCCTCGACGCGATCCTGGCGCTCGACGCCGATTAGCTCGGCGACGCGCCAGACGGTGTTGTCCTCCAGTTCATGCAGTTCGCCGTCGGCATAGACGATTTCCCACATCAGGCCGATGAAAGCCTTGCGCGCCTCGGCGTCGAGATGGCGCTTCAAGACGCTGGTGAAGGCATAGAGGTCGATCGCCTCATTGTCGGCGCGCTCGCCGGCGGCAGCCAGTGCATCGAGCTCGTCGCCGCTGATCGAATAGCTCTGCGCCAGCACCTGCTTGAACCGCTCCCACTCGACATCCTGGCGCACGCCGTCGGCATTCATCACATGATAGAGCAAAGCCGACGCCGCAACGCGCGGATCGTCCGCATTGGCGCGAGCCCCAGCCCCGGAGGGCAGGTCTTTCAGAAAGGCCAGGACGCGTTCGAACATGGTGCTAACTTCACTTTATTGGAGCATGATCTTTTCCAAAACCGCTATCGACTTTTTGGGATCATGCTTCAGGGATCAAAACAGGCGGAAGCGGCGCGGTGACTTCTCCGCTTCGTCGTCGGGGTCGACGCCAGGGTCGTCGGGCAGCCGAGCCAGTTCCTCGGCAGGTTCGACGGGTTCGGCATCGGGCGGTATTGCGGCGAAAGCGGCGGAAGTGACCGGTGTGACCTGCTCATCGCCCACAGCGGGCTTCGACTCGGTCGGCGCCTCGCTGCTCCTGGCAACGGCGGGATGATCGACCACTTCGGCTTCCTTTGTCGGCTTGGCGGGTGCCGCAAGCACCGGCACATCGGCTTCGTCTTCATGGCTGTCGATGAGCTGGCCCAGCCGCTCCATCGGTGCGCGCCAGGCGAAAGCGTCGAGCTTGCCGCTGACCGGCGATACCGGCGCCCAGCGTTCGGAGACGACGCCGTCGGCGACCCAGGCCGGATCGCGCGGCGCCCTGACCGCCTTGGACAGCAATTGCCTGATCTTGCCCTGGTCGCCGGTCTCTGCCTCCTCGATATCGGCCAGCAGCAGGTAAGCGCCTTCCCGGCGATCCATGCGGATCGCCGCTTCCGCCTCGCGGCGGGCGGTGGAAAAATCCTGCGCATCGAGCGCGGCGCGCGCCACCGTCATCGACGATTCGGCATTGTTGCGCTTCAGCTCCTGCAGCTTCTTCGCCCGGTTGAGACGATCGACCACGGCATCTCCCGGCCTTGCGTGGGTGTAGAGCTCGGCGATCTCGGGATGCGGCTCAGCCTTCCAGGCTGCCTCAAGGATCTTCGAGCCTTTGCGCACATCGTTCTGTTTGAACAGAAGATTGGCGGCTGCAACCGCGGCCGGCGCGAAATCGGGCGCGAGCTTGTTTGCCTCGAGTGCCGCTGCCTTGGCTGCATTGGGGTCGCTGTCGGTCAGCGCCTGCGCCTTGGCGGTCAACAGCACGGCGCGGCGGCGATTGGCGGCGTCGCGTTCGATCTGCCTGGTCGACTTCTGCGCCTCCACCAGCTTCAGCGCGCCGTCCCAGTCGCCGCGCCCGGTCAGATCTTCCAGCGTCGATTCGGCGGCCCAAGCCAGTTGCGGCGCGACGGAAGCGGCGCGGCCGGCATAGTGACGCGCCGCGTTGCGGTCGCCGAGCCGTTCGGCTTCGAGATAGAGCCCGCGCAGGCCAAGCAGCCGCATTTCGGGGTCGTCGAGCATGGCCTCGAATTTTTCGCGCGCGCCCTCATGGTCGCCTTCGAGCAGCGAGGCTTGCGCTTCGAGCAGCTGGATCAGCGGCTCCTGGTCGGAGCGGATCAGTTTGGCGGCTTCCTTGGACTTCTTGCGGGCCAGCGCGCCGTCGCCGGCGCCGGCTGCGATCATGCCGGTCGACAGCGCCTGGTAGCCGCGGTCGCGGCGGCGGACGCGGAAATAGCGCGAGATCGTGTATGGGCTGTTCCACAGCGACTTGATCAGCCACCAGACGATCATCACCGCTGCGACGACGGCAACGATCGCCACCGCCGCCACCATCAGGCTGACCTGGTATTGGTAACCGTTGAAGGTAACGACCATCTCGCCGGGACGATCGGCCAGCCAGGCAAAGCCCAGACCGAGGGCGAAGACGGCGGCGAGAAAGATGAGAATGCGGATCATCGTGTCGTCCTCATGCCTTCATCGCTCCTGCAATCAGCGCGTCGACCTGCGTCTCGACGTCGATGCGCGCCTTCAGTTTGCCGGCAAAGTCGGCGCCGGCAGCCTTGACCGCATCCGGCAGCGTTGCGTATTCGCTGAGCGCCTTGGCGTAGTCGCCCTGGTTGACCGCCACTTCGATGCGCGCCACGGTTTCCGGCGCGCCGGCGCCTTCGACGGCGCCGATCGGCCGGACCTTGACCAGCGATTCGGCGCTCGACAAAAGGTTCTGGAAGAAGCCGGCATTTTCATCGACCGGCGTCGCCGCCGCGACCATCGCATTGGCCGCGGCGTCGGCCTCGCCGGCGATCTCGGTGCGGGTCGGGACGCCCTTTTCAGCGTAGGGGCGCAGCGCTGCAATCTGCGGTGCATCGGGCGAGATCGCCGCGAAGGTCTCCAACTCGGCGGCGAACGGCGCGCCGCGGTCAAGCGCCGCCTTCAAGGCCGAAGCGGCGATGGCCATCGCGATCTTTGGCTGCGAGGCCTGCGCATCGACCTTGCCGGCGAGCTGCATCACCGACTGCTCCAGCGCGGCGATCTTGCCTTCCTGCGCCTTGGCTGCCTCGCCGGCCGATTTCACCAGTGCGTCGAGGCCCGCCAGTCTTTCATTGAGCGGCGCGAGATCGACGGGCGCTGCACCACCGGCCTGGCCAAGGGCGGCGACCGCGGTCTCGATCTGCTTGACCTTGTCGCCAAGCGCGGCAAGCCCGGCATTGTCGCCGGCGCCGCCCTTTTCGACCGCCGATTTCAGCGATGCGACATCGGCCTTGACCTGATCCAGCGCCGAAGACAGCCCGTCGACCTTGGCCGTTGCGGCGCCATTGCCGCTGGCTTCCCTGAGGTCGGCGATTTCGCGCTTCAGCGAAGCGATCTCGCCATTGACGCCGTCGAGCGAGACCGTGCCCGCCCCTGAGCCCGGAGCGCCAAGCACGCCGGCAAACTGCAGCCCGCCGGCGGCAGCCAGCGCGATGACACCGCCGATGATGCCGGCGGCAATGCCGCTCGTGCGCTTCGGTTGCGCGGCCATGGGCTGGTTCCCGGCTGTCCTTGGGGTTTCCTTGGGTGCACCCGGCTTGGGCGAGGCATCCTCGAAACTGTAGTCGGAGGTTCTGGCGCGCGGTGGCGCATCCGAAGCGGTGGGGTAAGGCTGCTCCGCCTGGGTGGACGCCTTGGCATCGGCGCTTTCGGGAGCGGCCTGCGCCGCGGCGTCGGAGTGCTCCCACGGCTCGAGATCGGCTTGATCGGCATGAACGGGCTCGTCAGGCGTCTCCGGCTGCGCATTGGCCATGGCAGCCGCATCCTCGGCCGCAACCGATTCTGCCGGGGCCCCGACGTCATCCGAGTTGGCGACATCCGTCTTGGCGGCATCCGCATCGGCAATGCGCGAGACAGCGCCGGGTTCGAGTTCGATGGTCACCGGCTCGCGGCGGCTTTTCGAATGTCGCATCTTCGGCGTCTTGACCATGCCTGGGCTCCGCAATCCTGCTTCGTCTGGGCGCCCGACGGCGCGTGATGGTTTGAAAAATGGTCTAGCACATCATCATCAGGTGAAAAGGGGCGGCGTGATGACACGGGGCTCAGTCGCCGCGGTGCAACAGCTCAAGCAGCGCCTCCTCCTGCGGTTCCCGCGCCATGCGTATTTTTTTGCCGGCGGCATTGTCAAATGCCGCTGCCACGCGCTCGGAGAGCGCAAAAGCCTGCATGTTTTCAAAGAGATCGCGCAGCCCCGCCCTGTTGGTCAAGGCCTGCAACGCTGCCGCCGCCTTGGCTGAATAGAGCAGCACCGCGTCGACCGCCTTGTCGGACAGGCGTGTACGGGTTTCAGCATCGGAATAATCGAGCGAAATCGTGTCGTAAGTTTCGACGGTGCGGACCTCGACGCCGGCATTTCGCAGCCGCGCCTCGAAGGGCGGAAACCGCACGCGCCCTGTGAGATAGACGACCGCCTTGCCGGAAAGGCCGGCGGCAATCGCCTCGGCCAGCCGCTCGGCGTCGCCCGCCCCTTCGCTGACCGACAAGAACCCTGCCGAACGTGCCGCTTCAGCCGTCCTGCGTCCGACGGCATGGCAAGGCAAGGCGGCGAGCGCACGAATGAGTTCTTTCGGCGCATGCCGCACGGCATTGGCGCTGGTCACAGCGACGGCCACGGCATTGTCGCACGCAGCATCGGCGCCAACCGGCAGTGTCACCGTTTCGGTCAGTGGCAGAAGGAGAGGCTCAAATCCCAATTCCTGCAGCCGCCGCATGGTTCGCGACGCCCCGGGCTGCGGTCGCGTCACCAGGACACGCATGTCAGACCCAGCCGTCGAAGAAGGTTTCGCCCGCTTTGACCCGCACCATCCTGGCCGCGTCCGTGCCGATGTCAGCGGCATCCAGCGCCAAGCCTTCGGCCTTGACCTCATGCGATTGCGTGCCATCGGGCGAAATGATCAGCCCGGCGAAAACCAGCCTGCCGCCCGAGATCGTCGCATAGCCGGCGATCGGCGTGCGGCAGGAGCCGTCGAGCGCCGCCAGGAAGGCGCGCTCACAGGCCAGCGCCTGGCCTGTCGGCACATCATGGATGGCCACCAGCATCTTTTCGACCTCGCTGTCGCCGATGCGGGTTTCGATGCCGATTGCGCCTTGTCCCGGCGCCGGCGGAAAAGCATCGAGCGGCATCAGATCGGTGACGACATGGCCGAGCCCGAGCCGCTTCAGCCCGGCATAAGCGAGGATCGTGCCTTCGGCGACGCCTTCCTCCAGCTTGCGCAGCCTGGTCTGCACATTGCCGCGGAACATGACCACGCCTAGGTCCGGCCGCATGCGCCGGATCAGCGCCTGGCGCCTGAGCGAAGACGACCCGACCTTGGCGCCTTGCGGCAAATCAACAATGCGCTTCACCGCCTTTCCGATGAAGGCGTCCCGCGCATCCTCGCGCGGCAGGAAGGCGGACAGCTCCAGCCCGTCCGGCAGCACTGTCGGCATATCCTTGGAGGAATGCACGGCGATATCGATCGTGCCGGCCAGCAGCGCCTCTTCGATTTCCTTGGTGAACAGGCCCTTGCCGCCGGCTTCCGACAGCGGCCGGTCCTGGATGCGGTCGCCGCTGGTCGAAATGACGACGACCTCGAAGGCTTCCGCCGGCATGCCGTGCGCTTCCATCAGCCGCGCCTGCGTTTCATGCGCCTGGGCGAGCGCCAGCGGGCTGCCGCGTGTTCCGATTTTCAAAGTTTGCATGGCGCGCGGTCCGTGATAACCCCCGGCTGGCTTTGCGTTTCCGGCACTCCCTCTAACTAGGAAAGTCCGGCGACACAATCTCTGGAGACAGCGACGAATTGATCCGCGTTCTGGGCATTGAGACGAGTTGCGACGAGACCGCCGCCAGCGTGGTGACGCTGGAAGGCGATTCCGTGCCGGTGATTGCGTCCAACATCGTGCTCAGCCAGATCGAGGAGCACGCCGCCTTCGGCGGCGTCGTGCCGGAGATCGCCGCGCGCGCCCATGTCGAGGCGCTGGACGGCATTGTCGAGGCCGCTCTTGCGGATTCGGGCGTAGCCCTGGCCGACATCGACGCCATTGCCGCCACTGGCGGCCCCGGCCTGGTCGGCGGGCTGATCGTCGGCCTGATGACGGCCAAGGCGATTGCAGCGGCCGCCGGCAAGCCGCTGATCGCCATCAACCATCTCGAAGGCCACGCACTGACCGCAAGGCTGACCGACGGGCTCGACTTTCCCTATTTGCTGCTGCTGGTTTCCGGCGGCCACACCCAGATCGTCGCCGTGCGCGGCGTTGGCGACTACCAGCGCTGGGCGACGACCATCGACGACGCGCTCGGCGAAGCTTTCGACAAGACGGCCAAAATGCTCGGCCTGCCCTATCCCGGCGGCCCGAACGTCGAAAAGGCGGCAATGTCGGGCGATGCGACGCGCTTTGCCTTTCCGCGGCCGATGAGGGGCTCGGCGCAGCCCGATTTCTCCTTCTCCGGCCTCAAGACCGCCGTGCGCCAGGCGGCGACCGCCATCCAGCCGCTAAGCGAGCAGGATGTCGCCGACATCTGCGCCTCGTTCCAGGCGGCGGTAGCCGACGCACTTGGCGACCGCGTGGCCCGCGCGCTGGCCCGCTTCCGTGACGAATTTCCGGACAAGGCCGAGCCGGCGCTGGTCGTTGCCGGTGGCGTCGCCGCCAACAGAGCGATCAAGGCGACGCTGCAGAAGCAGTGCGCCGAGGCCGGCTTCGCCTTTGTCGCGCCGCCGCTGAAGCTTTGCACCGACAATGCGGCGATGATCGCCTGGGCCGGGATCGAGCGGTTGCGGGCAGGCTTGTCGCAAGAGAACGGCTTCGATTTCGTGCCGCGTTCGCGCTGGCCGCTGGACAGCATTTCGGCCCCGATGGTCGGCTCCGGCCGGCGCGGAGCAAAAGCATGAGCGCCGGCAACACAAGCGGCAGGGACAGAACCGGCTGGCGCGTCGCCGTGCTCGGCGGCGGCGCCTGGGGCACGGCGCTAGCGCTGGCGATGCTGCGCGCCGGTCACGATGTCCGGCTCTACGCCCGCGACGAAGAGACGGTTTCCGCGATCCGCCGCGGCGAGAACCCGCGTTATCTCCCCGGCATCGCCATTGAAACAGGCATTGCGGCGACGAGCGATATCGGCACGGCCCTGACCGATGCCGATTGCGCGCTGGCCGTGGCGCCGGCGCAGGCGCTGCGCGCCATGCTGACGACGGCAAAGCCCCATATGCCGAAAGGCATCCCGCTGGTTCTCTGCGCCAAAGGCATCGAGCGCGACACCGGCGCGCTGCTGTCGGCGATCGTTGGTGAGATTCTGCCCGAAACTCCGGTTTCGGCCCTGTCCGGTCCGAGCTTTGCCGCCGACGTCGCCAGGGGTCTGCCGACCGCTGTCGTGGTTGCTGCACGCGACGACGCCTTGGCGGCCGAGCTTGCCTCGCGCTTTTCGGCGCAGAATCTGCGCTGCTATTCCAGCGACGATTTGATCGGCGTCGAGATCGGCGGCGCTTTGAAGAATGTGTTCGCCATTGCCGCTGGCGCCGTCACCGGCGCTGGGCTCGGCGCCAGCGCGCAGGCCGCCATGGTGACACGCGGCTTCGTCGAACTGCGCCGCATCGGCGCGTCCTTCGGCGCCAAGCCGGAGACGCTGATGGGGCTTTCCGGCCTCGGCGACCTTTTGCTCACCTGCTCTTCGGCCCAGTCGCGCAATTTCGCCTATGGGCTGGCGCTGGGGCAAGGTAAGCCCTTGTCCGGACTGCCGCTCGCCGAAGGCGTGCCGACGGCGGCGATCGCCGCCCGCATCGCCACCGAGCGCCACATCGACGCGCCGATCATCGCTGCGGTGTCGGCGATACTGGACGGCACGATCACCATTCGGCAGGCTGTGTCCGCGCTGATGACGCGACCCCTGAAAACCGAAACCGACATCTGATCCCCAAACAAACCGGAGTTTAACATGCTGTTTGCGTTGATTTGCAAGGACAAGCCGGGCAGCCTGCAGGTGCGGGTCGATACGCGGCCGGTCCATGTCGCCTTTCTCGAACGCCTGAACGCCGACAACAAACTGGCCTTTGCCGGCGCGTTCCTCGACGCCGAGGGCAAGCCCAATGGCAGCCTCGTCGTCGTGGAAGCGCCCGACCTCGCCGGTGCGCAGGCGCTGTCGGCTGCCGACCCCTATGCCAAGGCCGGGCTGTTCGAAAGTGTCGAAATCCGCCAGTGGAACTGGACCTTCAACAAGCCGGCGGCTAGTTAGTTCCGGCGGCGCCTAGAGCGATCCCAGGAAAAATTGTGTAACGGTTTCCCGTCCGGAATTGCGCAAAAAATAGTAGTTGGAGCAAAGACATGAACTACTGGCTGTTCAAATCCGAACCTTCGGTCTTCTCCTTCGAGGCGCTGAAGGCCAAGGGCAAGGCCGGCACGCAGTGGGACGGCGTGCGCAACTATGCAGCGCGCAACAACATGAAGGCGATGCAGATCGGCGATCTCGGCTTCTTCTATCACTCCAATGAAGGGCTGAACGTCGTCGGCATTGCCGAGGTCTGCGGGCTTGCCCACCCCGACAGCACCACCGACGATCCGCGCTGGGAATGCGTCGACATCCGCGCCTTCAAGGACGTGCCGAACCCGCCGACGCTGGAGCAGGTCAAGGCCAATCCGAAGCTTGCCGAGATGGCGCTGGTGCGGCTTGGACGGCTTTCCGTACAGCCGGTGACGCCGGCCGAATGGAAGGAAGTCTGCCGCATGGGCGGCCTGACGCCGGCTCCGTGACGGTCCTCACGCCGAACAGCGCGAAAAAGTTCATTCTCGACAACACGGCGCTTATGTCGCCGCCGCATGTGCCGGAGATTGTCCTCAATCTTGCCGACGAAGCGCATGACCTCTGGCAGCGCACGGAGAACGAGCTGATCGAAATCGGCCTGCCGCCGCCGTTTTGGGCCTTTGCCTGGGCCGGCGGTCAGGGCCTTGCCCGCTACGTGCTGGACAATCCGTCGGATGTGCGGGGCAAACGCGTGCTCGACTTCGCCTCCGGCTCCGGCCTTGTCGCCATCGCCGCCGCCAAGGCGGGTGCGGCGCACGTGATCGCCGCCGACATCGACCCGTTCTGCGAAACGGCGATCCGCCTCAACGCAGAGGCCAATGGCGTTGCCATAGACTTTTGCGGCACGGACTGCATCGGCACCGACGCGGGCTGGGACGTGGTGCTGGCCGGCGACGTCTTCTACGACAAATCCTTCGCCGACACGCTGATGCCGTGGTTTTCGACACTGAAGGCGCGCGGCGCTGACATCCTCGTCGGCGATCCGGGCCGCTCCTACATGCCGAAGGCGGGACTGGAGCCGCTCGCCGTCTACGAAGTGGCGGTGACGCGGGCGCTGGAGGACGCCCTGGTCAAGCGCACCACGGTGTGGCGCTTCGCTTGACGGCATTGCCGAACAGGCGTTCCATCGCGCATTTTGAAGAATACGCATGTTGTTATCCCAGAACCGCCAGGCTTTGGGCGGCATGCTTGAGGGGAGGACTTTATGGATTTTTCAGTGGTGAACTGGCTGGCGGTGGTTGTCGCGGCCGTCGCGGCGTGGCTGTTTGGCGCGGTCTGGTACACGGCCCTCAGCAGGCCTTGGATAAGGGCGGCCAGGATCGATCCGTCAACGTCAAAGAAATCGATATTGCCCTTCATCATCTCCTTCATCGCCGAGCTGATCATGGCGCTGGTCTTAGCCTTGGTCGTCGGCGCGATGACCGGCGGCGAGCCGGTCCTTGTCGCAGGGCTGGTCTTCGGCTTCGTCCTCTGGCTGGGTTTCGTCGCCACGACGCTGACGGCCAACCATCGCTATGAGAATTTCGGCTGGGACCTGACCCTGATCGACGGCGGCCACTGGCTCGGCGTGCTGTTGCTCATCGGCGCGGTGATCGGCTGGTTCGGGGCGCCGGTCGCCGGCTGAGGCCTGCTGAAGTCGTCAGGTCTGCGTCCTGGCGACTTCGTCGAGGATCCATTCACGGAAAGCGATGATGCGCGGATCGTTGGCAGTGCTCTCGGGATAGACCAGGAAGTAGCCGAACTCCGGCCCCACGCGCAGACCGAGTTCAAAGGGCTGCACCAGCCTTCCCTGGGAAAGGTCGTTTGCCACCATGGCGAACTCGGCGAGCGCCACGGCATTGCCGTCGAGCGCCGCCTGCACGGCATCGGTAGAGGTTCCAAACACGATAGTCCGACTGTCGTCGAAATCGTTGATGCCGGCCGCCGCCATCCACATGCGCCAGTTCGGCCATGTCACGCCTTGGCGCGACCATTCGATATGGGCAAGCGTGTGGTTGAAGAGGTCGCGCGGTTCGCGCAGCGGCGGGCCGGAGGTCAGCAGGCTCGGGCTGCACACCGGAATGAGGATGTTGTCGAACAGGCGATGGGCGCGAAGCCCCGGATACTTGCCAACCCCGAACCGGATGCCGACATCGACGTCGTCGAGTTCGAAATCGCGCACTTCGTAGCCGATGTCGAACCTCAGCTCGATACTGGGCTGAAGTTTGCGAAAATCGTCGACGCGCCGCATCAGCCATTTTGACGCGAACTGCGCGTCGAGCGTCACCTTCAGCAATGCCGTGCCGCGCGTCAGCTTGCGCGCCCGCGACACCGCCCGGTTGAGCAGGTCGAGCGCATCGATCGAGGCCTCGAACAGCACCGTACCTGCCTCGGTCAACCGGATGGTACGACTGGTTCGCGTGAACAGCACCAGCCCGAGCTGATCCTCGATTTCCTTGATCTGGTGGCTGACCGCCGCCGGCGTCAGCCCGAGCTCGTCGGCAGCGCGGGTGAAATTGAGGTGGCGGGCGGCGGCTTCCAGAGTCCTCAGCGCGCGCGTTCCGGGCAACAGACGGGACATCACCGTATCCTCAAATAAAACTTGGCGATCCGAAAAGAACTACTCGTTTCTCGCATGGATTTCAATGCGGCATGATGCATCCATCGAAACACCATCAAGCCGGATTTGATATCCGGCGGAACACGGAGCGCATCATGTCCATCTTCGTTTTGAACCCGCCAGCAGCTCGCTCGAACTGGTTGCATGCCGTAACGGACTGGCTTCGCCAGGCGAAAGTCGCCATCAACCTGCCGCGCCAGGACGTGGAGGATCTGTCGGATCGCCAGTTGCGCGACGTCGGCGCGCAGCGCAAGGACGTGACGCGGGCCGTGGACCGGGAAATCGGCCGGCTTGGATTGCTGGACACTGGGTGGCAGAAGCCGAGAAGGCGTTAGGCAATGGTGAGTAGTGAGTAGTGAAGGATTGAAACGACGCCGACACTATCCTACCCTACTCCCTACTCCCTACTCCCTACTCCCTACTCCCTACTCCCTACTCCCTACTCCCTACTCCCTACTCCCTACTCCCTACTCCCTACTCCCTACCTCACCACCCTCACCACCGTCCGGTCCGACACCAGCGGCAACAGCCGCGCCATTGTCCGCGCTGTCACCGCCACGCAGCCTTGCGTCGGTGTGAAGCCTGGGCGCGCCAGATGGAAGAAGATGGCGCTGCCGCGGCCGCGCCGGCGCGGCGCCATGTTCCAGTCCAGCACAAGGCAGGCGTCATAGAGGCGGTCGTCGCGCCGCATTCGCTCATGGCTGGCGCCATAGGGGATTTTCACCGGCCGGTTGTAGTTGCGGTCGTCCGGCACCTCGCACCAGCCGAGATCGGCGCCGATCGGCGCCATCGCCAGCCGGGTTTTGCGGCCGGCCGCGAAATGATCGCCCCGAAAATATCCTGACAAAATCCGCATCTCGCCAAGCGGCGTCGCACCGTCGCCTTCGCGCTTGTTGGCCGAGATGCCGCCGCGTCCGAGCGCACAGGCAAACACCTTGCTGCCGGCCTGCAATATCCCCTGGCTGGGGTTGCCCGGCCTCGCCCGAACCACCAGCACACGCAGCCTTTTCGGCAAAATTGCGCCGGCTGCATTGCGATCGCGTTTTTTCTTGTATGATCGTGTCACGGAACAAATCACTGTGATCGGACTGTTGCGCCGGTCAGCTTCCGCATAAATGGGGGGCGGTCAACTGAAAATTCTTTTCAAAACAATGGATTGATCCATGACATCACGTACCATTCTGATCGTTGACGATGATGACGACCTGCGCGGAACCCTCGTCGAGCAACTGGCCCTTTACGAAGAATTCGACGTCTTGCAGGAAGCGACCGCCGCCAAAGGCGTCGCCGCGGCGCGCGGCGGGCTCATCGACCTGCTCATCATGGACGTCGGGCTGCCCGACATGGATGGCCGCGAGGCGGTGAAGATCCTGCGCAAGGGCGGCTACAAGGCGCCGATCATCATGCTGACCGGCCACGATACCGATTCCGACACAATTCTGGGCCTCGAGGCCGGCGCCAACGACTATGTCACCAAGCCGTTCCGCTTCGCCGTGCTGCTCGCCCGCATACGCGCACAACTGCGCCAGCACGAGCAGAGCGAAGACGCCACCTTTTCGGTCGGGCCCTACACGTTCAAGCCCAGCCAGAAGCTTCTGATCGACCAGCGCGGCGGCAAGGTGCGGCTGACCGAGAAGGAAGCCTCGATCATCAAATATCTCTATCGAGCCGACCAGAAGGTGGTGACGCGCGACGTCCTGCTCGAGGAAGTGTGGGGCTACAATTCCGGCGTCACAACGCACACGCTCGAAACTCACGTCTACCGGCTGCGCCAGAAGATCGAGCGCGATCCTTCCAATGCTGAAATTCTTGTGACAGAAAGCGGCGGCTACAAGCTGGTTCCTTAAACTTTTCATTGTTCAATAAGCGGTCGGGGCGGGACTGTTTCGGGGAGGATCCGGCTGGGGGAGCCTGGATCGGCCCGCTGCGCAGATTGAAGTGTTAGAGCGTCCTTTGCGCGTTCAATTGGACACGCGGCGCTCTAAGGGAGGGATTGGACTGACCGTTCGGGGACGCAGCTAGAGATGGCGCTGGATGACGACATCCGCATCCTGTCCGCCGTGAAGCTCTTTGAGGGTTTCACGCAGGAACAGCTGCGCCTGCTCGCCTTCGGCGCCGAAGCCACCCATCTGCAGGCCGACCGCAAGCTGTACCGCGAGGATGACGAAGCCGACTCGGCCTATATCGTGGTCAGTGGCCGCATCGTGCTCTACCGGGAGCAGGATGGCGACCGCATCCCGATCGGCACCGCCGGCCCCGGCACGATCCTCAGCGAACTGGCGCTGATCGCCGACTCAAGACGGCTGACCAGCGCCTCGGCCGAGACCGATTCGGAAGTGATAAGGTTGAGCCGCAAGATGTTTCGCCGCATCCTGGAGGAATATCCCGAGGTGGCGGTGAAACTGCACCAGCGCATCCTCGATGATTTCCAGGCCATGATCGCCCGCATCGCGAAGCTGGCGCCAAGGTTTGGCGGGTAGGTCCCCGCGACCGCGCTCACGCTTGGGTGTGTCGAGATTCAGGTCAGGCCGAGTCGAAAATGGCTGATACCGAGAACCGGAGCGGAGC
This sequence comes from Mesorhizobium sp. L103C119B0, assembly GCF_000502235.1. Taxonomy (NCBI): domain Bacteria; kingdom Pseudomonadati; phylum Pseudomonadota; class Alphaproteobacteria; order Hyphomicrobiales; family Phyllobacteriaceae; genus Mesorhizobium; species Mesorhizobium sp. L103C119B0. The sequence continues at coordinate 174,891 of NZ_AYXE01000008.1, forward strand.
GTACTCAAAGTACGCGAGCACCGGAAGCGCAGGTATCGGCCATTTGCAGGCCGGCCTCACCTGAATATCGGCCCGCCTAATCCAGGTCGAACCGCGCAATCACCGGCACATGGTCCGAGGGCCGCTCCCAGCCACGCGCCTCTCGCAGGATCTCATAGCCGGCAAAGCTCGGCACCAGGTTCGGTGACGACCAGACATGGTCGAGCCGGCGGCCGCGGTTCGAGGCTTCCCAGTCCCGCGCGCGATAGCTCCACCAGGTGTAGAGCTTCTGCTCTGGCGGCACGTCGAGCCGCATCAGGTCGACCCAGTCGCCGGCGATCCGCATCGCGTCGAAATTTTGCGTCTCGACCGGCGTGTGGCTGACGACGTTGAGCAATTGCTTGTGCGACCAGACATCGTGCTCCTGCGGAGCGATGTTGAGGTCGCCGACCAGGATCGAGGCCGACACCTCGTCATGCGCGGCGCGGATGGCGTTCATCTCGGCAACGAAATCGAGCTTGTGGCGGAACTTGCGGTTGATCTCCGGATCGGGCTCGTCGCCGCCGGCCGGCACGTAGAAATTGTGGACCAGGATTGCCTTGCCGCCGGCCTGCACCTTGACCGACAGATGCCGGCTGTCATCGATCTCGCAGAAGCGCCGTTTCTCGACAATCTCGATCGGCCGCCGCGCCACCGTCGCAACGCCGTGATAGCCCTTCTGGCCATGGAATGCGATGTGCTCGTAGCCGGCCTTGCGGAACGCCTTTTCCGGAAACAGCTCGTCGGGAACCTTCGTCTCCTGCAGGCAAAGCACATCGGGCGCCTGCTCCGTCAGCAGCCGCTCGACGATCGGCATGCGCAGGCGCACGGAGTTGATGTTCCAGGTGGCGATGGAGAAGGGCATGCGGCGGTCCGAACAAGGTCGCCGATCTACTGCCAGCCTAGCGCCACAAACACAAGCCAGCCTTTGCGGGCGGCGGCTCTGATTCAGATCAGGCCGAGTCGAATGGCGGTCTCCGAGAACCGGAGCGGAGCGTACTTAAACCACGTGAGCACCGGAAGCGCAGGAGATCGCCATTGGCAGGCCGGCCTCACCGCATCTAGCGCTGGTTGGTGTTCAGCTCGCGGTTCGCCGCATAGTCGATGGCAAAGGTGTCCGCAGGGAAGCTGACGCCTTCCTTGGTGTTGTAGATCATCACCGTGGTGTCCTTGCCCTGCGCGTCGGTGATGGTCCACTGGCGCAGATCATAGGATTTCGGATCGAACATCATAGTGATCTTCGAATTGCCGAACACCGACTTGTCGGCAAGCTGGATGGTGGTGAGGTCGCTCTCTTCCTTGATCGATTTCACGCGGCCCCCCGAGAGGTCGATCTTGGTGTCGAGCAACAGCTTCAGCGGCGTCTTCGACAACGGATAGAGATCGGACGTTTTCAGCCGCTTGTTGAGGATGACCACCGACTTGCCGTCGGAAATCACCCGGAAATTCGACTTGCCGTCATAGTTGAAGCGAATCTTGCCTGGCCGCTCAAGGAAGAACTTGCCGCCGGTCTGCTGGTTGTTGGGGCCGAACTGGACGAACTCGCCGCTCATCGATTTGACCGAGGAGAAATGGTCGGCGATCTTTTGCGCCGTCGGCGGCACCGCCGCCTGCGCCGAGGCCAGGAGCTGGAACCCCGGCACGACGTTGATGGCCGCGGCGCCGGCAAGCATCAGGCCAAGGCCGAGCAACTGGCGACGGTTTGGAGCGAAATCGCTGATCGCGGAAAGATCGTTTTTCATGCCGGTCACTCTCGTGTGGTGTGTGTCTCGTTGCAGTCCGTGGACCCCCAGTTAGACTTAAGTTTGGCGGGCCGGACAGCGCTCAGTCGCTGTAACGCGCCAAAAGGTTCAAGGTTGCCGCCGGGCCGTATCGGCTGATCAGAACTTGTCGTCCTCGGTCGGCACCAGGATTTCGCGTTTGCCGGCATGGTTGGCCGGGCCGACAATGCCTTCCTTCTCCATCTTCTCGATGATCGAGGCGGCGCGGTTGTAGCCGATGCCGAGCCGGCGCTGGATATAGCTGGTCGACGCCTTGCCGTCGCGCAGCACGACCGAGACCGCCTGGTCGTAGGGATCGTCGGAATCCTCGAAATTGCTGTTGCCGCCACCACCAGCGCCGCCCCTGCCCGACGGCTCGTCATCGTCCTCGCCGTCATCCTCGGTGATGGCGTCGAGATATTCGGGCACGCCCTGCAGCTTCAGATGGGCGACGATCTTCTCGACCTCGTCGTCGGCGACGAACGGGCCGTGCACGCGCTGGATGCGGCCGCCGCCGGCCATGTACAGCATGTCGCCCATGCCGAGCAGCTGCTCGGCGCCCTGCTCGCCCAGAATGGTGCGGCTGTCGATCTTCGACGTCACCTGAAAGGAGATACGGGTCGGGAAATTGGCCTTGATGGTGCCGGTGATGACGTCGACCGACGGACGCTGCGTCGCCATGATTACATGGATGCCGGCCGCGCGCGCCATCTGTGCCAGGCGCTGCACCGCGCCTTCGATGTCCTTGCCGGCTACCATCATCAAATCGGCCATCTCGTCGATGATGACGACGATGTAGGGCATCGGCTCAAGATCGAGGTTCTCGGTCTCGTAGATCGCCTCGCCGGTCTGGCGGTCGAAGCCGGTCTGCACGGTGCGCGAGATTTTTTCGCCCTTCTTTTCAGCCAACTGCACGCGCGCGTTGAAGCCGTCGATGTTGCGCACCCCGACCTTGGACATCTTGCGGTAGCGGTCCTCCATCTCGCGCACCGTCCACTTCAACGCCACCACGGCCTTCTTCGGGTCGGTGACCACCGGCGTCAGAAGGTGCGGGATGCCGTCATAGACGGAAAGTTCGAGCATCTTCGGGTCGATCATGATCAGCCGGCAGTCCTGCGGCGTCAGCTTGTAGAGCAGCGACAGGATCATGGTGTTGATGGCGACGGACTTGCCGGAGCCGGTGGTGCCTGCGACCAGCACATGCGGCATCTTGGCGATGTCGACGATCACCGCCTCGCCATTGATGGTCTTGCCCAGCGCCAGCGCCAGCTTGGACTTGGTCGTCTCGAAATCGCGGCTGGCCAGGATCTCCCGGAGATAGACGGTCTCGCGCTTGGCATTCGGCAATTCGATGCCGATGGCGTTGCGGCCGGGCACCACGGCGACGCGGCAGGCAATCGCGCTCATCGAGCGGGCGATGTCGTCGGACAGGCCGATGACGCGCGACGATTTGATGCCGGGCGCCGGTTCCAGTTCATAGAGCGTGACGACGGGGCCGGGCCGTACCGCGATAATCTCGCCCTTGACGCCGAAATCCTCCAGAACGCCTTCGAGCAGGCGCGCATTCTGCTCCAGCGCGTCCTTGGACAGGCTGGCGTCGCGCACCACGTTCTTCGGCTCCGACAGGAAATGCAGCGACGGCATTTCGAATGTTTCCGAGCCGATCAGCGAGGTCTGCGCCTCGCGCTGGACGCGCGCGCCGGGAGCGGGACGCGGCGCAGGTGCGGCGACGCGGGTCGCCGCATCTGACCGGAAGTTCTGCACCTTGGCGTTCGGCGCGGCACGGCGCTGGACCGGCTCGTCGTCGAGTTCGACCTCCTCGTCGCCATTGTCGAAACCGGCATCGAGGACGTCGTCATCGTCCGGATCGACGGAAACGCTGCGGTCATTGACCATGGCGGCGAAGAATTCCGGCTCGACGCGGGCGCGGCCATCCGGGCTCATCCGCGCTTCGGCGAATTCCGCCGATTCGACCCGTTCGGCGGCGCGGCGCCATGCGGTGGAGCGCTGCTCCATCTCCGGCTCGAACTCGTCGCGCTCCTGCTGGCGGCGCACAGCCCGGCGATGCATCCAGGCGCGGAAAGACAGCCACCAGTGGGTAACGGCGCCGAGCGCCAGTATCCCCTCGTCGCCCTCATCCTCGTCTTCGTCGAAGAGCAGGTCGTCCTCTCGGGGATCGGGCTCCGCGGTGCGCTCCATGACGGCAAAGCCGTTCTTGCGCGCAATCAGCGCCGAGCCATAGGCAAACAGCCACAGCGCCGGCGCAATGAGCACCATGGCAATGATGCTGGCAACGATGCCGGTCGGGTAGCCGCCAATGACCAGGCCCGGAATATTGAGCACCATGTCGCCGAACACGCCACCGAGGCCGGTCGGCAACGGCCACGTCTTGGGCGGCACCACGCAGCCGGCCATCGCCGCCGCGAGCAGCGCGAAGCCGAACCAGGCAAGGCCGCGCTTCGGCAGCCTGTCGACGCCGCGCGCCGAAAACAGAAGAAAGCCCCAGATCACCGCCGGCACCAGGGCGGCAACCGCGGCAAGGCCGAAGAACTGCATGGCGAGGTCGGAGAATACCGCGCCCGCATAGCCCATGGCGTTGGTGACGATGTTGTCGGTGGCGTGCGAGAAGCTGGGATCGGCGACGTTCCAGGTCGCCAGCGCCGCGACGCCAAAGGCGACCAGCGCAAACAGGCCGGCGCCGACCAGCCGCCCGACCTGGCGCCGCGCGAATGCCTGGATGCCGTGCCCCGTATCGGTTAGCGCGAGCGGTGCTGAAGCCCCTGAACGCATGCTTCGTTCCCCGTCTGTCATGGACTGGCCGGGCGCATGACGCACTCCGGCAGATTCGGATGTCAGACTATCGGGGGGAAGTTAAGGCCGCATTAACTATACGGCAGCCGGAGCCACGATCTTGCTCACTCCACTGTAGGCAGTCTCAACAGTTCAGAACCAATCCGGTCGACGTCTCCCCGCCGGCGGCCCTCACTAGAACGTGATTGCGCAGGGACCGAGGCCTGCCAGCACGGTTGCCAAAAAGAGAGGCCCGGAATGACCCGGGCCTCAAAGCGTGAACTCCTTTCGGGAGCGTCACGACGGGATGGGAGAATGCGGGGCGGCCGAGCCGCCCCGCAAGGCTTACGAGTGGTAGGCCGCTTCGCCATGCGAAGTCAGGTCGAGGCCTTCGCGCTCGGCGTCGGCTGTCGGACGCAGACCGATGATCAAGTCGACGACCTTGTAGAGGATTGCGCTGCCGATGCCCGACCACAGCAGAGTTACCAGGACGCCTTTGCCCTGCGCCAGGAGCTGCGTGGCCGTGCCGGCATAGCCGGCGGCGAAGTCGGCCGTCGAATAGTCGACGATGCCGGCGCCGCCGAGGGCGGGATTGACCAGAATGCCAGTGCCGAGCGCACCGATGATGCCACCGACGCAGTGGACGCCGAAGACATCGAGGCTGTCATCATAGTCGAACGTGTTCTTCACCACCGAGACGAAGAAGTAGCAGACGAAGGTGGCGACGATGCCAAGCACGATAGCGCCCATCGGGCCGGCAAAACCTGCAGCCGGCGTAATCGCGACGAGGCCGGTGACCGCGCCCGAAACAGCGCCGAGCATGGAGGCTTTGCCGCGCAGCAGCGATTCAAGCACGATCCAGGCCACTGCCGCCGCCGCCGTGGCGACGAAGGTGTTGATCATCGCCAGCACCGCATAGGCGTTCGCTTCGAGGTTCGAACCGGCGTTGAAGCCGAACCAGCCGACCCACAGCAATGAAGCGCCGACCATGGTCAGCGTCATCGAGTGCGGCGCCATGATGTCCTTCTTGTAGCCGATGCGCTTGCCGATCATCAGCGCGCCGACGAGACCGGCAATGCCCGCATTGATGTGAACGACCGTGCCGCCGGCGAAGTCGATGGCGCCGAAGCTGAAGATCAGGCCGGACGGGTCGGCATAGGCGCTCGGGCCGCCCCAGAACCAGACCATGTGCGCGATCGGGAAGTAGATTAACGTCACCCATAGGATAACGAAAAGGATCAAGGCGGAGAATTTGACGCGTTCGGCGAATGCGCCGACGATCAGGGCGGGCGTGATGCAGGCGAAGGTCATCTGGAAGACGACGAACACCAGTTCAGGAATGGCGACGCCCTTGCTGAAGGTTTCCGAAAGCGTCGATACGTTGACGCCGGAGAGAAACATCTTCGAAAGGCCGCCGACGAAGGCGTTGCCCGGGGTGAAGGCGAGGCTGTAGCCGTAGAAGACCCAGATGATCATGACCACGCTGGTGATGGTGAAGACCTGCATCAGCACCGACAGCATGTTCTTGGTACGAACCAGGCCGCCGTAGAAAAGCGCAAGGCCGGGAATGGTCATCAACAGCACCAGCACGGTGGAAATCATCATCCACGTGGTGTCGCCCTTGTCGACAGTAAAAGCCGGCGCTGCTGGCGCTGCCGCCGCGACGGCGGGAGCCGCCTCCTGCGCGAAGGCAGCAACCGTGCCCAATGCTCCGAGCGCTAAGGAGCCCAGCAGCGCGGAGCGTGCCACTGACTTCAAGGTGGAAGGTATATTCATTGAACTCTCCATTGGAATACGTGTTCGCCGCTCAAAGTGCGTCGGTGTCTGTTTCGCCGGTACGGATGCGCACCGCCTGATCGATGCCGAAGACGAAGATCTTGCCGTCGCCGATCTGGCCGGTCTTGGCCGCCGCCGTGATGGCTTCGACGGCCTTGTCGACCAGGTCTGTGCTGACCGCGACTTCGATCTTGATTTTCGGCAGGAAACTGACCGCGTATTCCGCCCCGCGATAGATTTCCGTGTGTCCCTTCTGACGCCCGTAGCCTTTGACTTCGGTGACGGTCAGGCCCTGGATGCCGACGGCGGTGAGCGCTTCGCGCACCTCGTCGAGCTTGAACGGCTTGATGATTGCCATCACGATTTTCATAAGGTTTCACCCTTTGCTGTTGCGGTCCCCCGCGTTTGCACACCTTCACCGATCCCAAAAAGCCCGGAGAGTGCCCAACAGGATTCAAGCTCCGTGCCAGTTGCCGAAGCAGGGTGTTAACTCATTGTAAATAAACGGATTGCTCGAGTCCCGGCGGCACGGTGCGCACTGTCAACGGACAGTCACTGATTAAAAAGTAGGCAATTTTTCGAAAATGCCTATTCGGCAGGCGGCCGTTTCAGCCGGATCAGGCCTTCCTGGGCAACCGAGGCGATCAGCGTGCCGTCGCGGGCAAACAGCGAGCCGCGGGTGAAGCCGCGCGACCCCTGCGTCGAGGGGCTGTCCTGCGTGTATAGGATCCAGTCATCGAGCGGATGGCTGCGATGGAACCACATCGCATGGTCGAGGCTCGCCGCCTGGATGTCGCGGTCGAAAATGGCGCGGCCGTGCGCAAAGGTCGAGGTGTCGAGCAGCGTCATGTCGGAGAGGTAGGCAAGCACCGCCGCCTGGATGCCGCGGTCGGCCGGCACCGGGCCGGTGGTGCGGATCCAGATGTTCTGCTGCGGCTCCAGCTTTTCGCGGCTGGTGTAATGCTTCAGCATCACCGGCTTCATCTCAATCGGCCGGTCACGCTCCCAATAGCGCTTGATGCCGTCCGGCACCGCCTCGCCGAACTTGCCCAGCAATTCGCGCTGCGACAACAGGCTGTCGGGCGGCGGCACGTCGCGCGGCATCGGCAGCTGATGCTCAAGGCCAACCTCATCCTGCTGGAACGAGGCTTCCAGCGAAAAGATCGCCTGGCCGTGCTGGATCGCCACCACGCGCCGCGTGGTGAAGGAGCCGCCATCGCGGATGCGGTCGACCTCGTAGACGATCGGCACCTTGGTGTCGCCGGGCCGCATGAAATAGCCGTGCAGCGAATGCACGTGGCGCTCGGGCTCGACGGTGCGCTGCGCGGCGACCAGCGCCTGGGCAATGGTCTGGCCGCCGAAAACGCGCTGCCAGTCGAGCTTGGGGCTGCGACCACGGTACAGATTGTGTTCCAGCTGCTCGAGGTCGAGAATGCTGAGAAGCTCGTCCATGGCCGCCGTCATGCTTCGTGACCTCGCCGTAAGATGCTATGGCGGTTTCCGACAGGAATGGCGGGCAGTCAAGGCCGGAATGCCCCAGTGGGCGGGGATGGTCGAGACTTCGAAAGGAATTGACATGGCGAACCGCAACACGGACGCAAAAAACCCGCTCGACGTGCTGGTCGCTGGCGCCGGCTATGTCGGCCTCGCCGCCGCCGTGTCGCTGAAACAGGCGCGGCCGGGCCTCGCCGTGGCGGTCGTTGATGCTGCCCCCGCCGGCGTCTGGCAGAAGGACCGCCGCGCCTCGGCGATCGCCGCCGCCGCCTGCCGCATGCTCGACCAGCTCGGCGTCTGGCAGGAAATCGTCGGGCAATCGCAGGCGATCACCGAGATGATCGTCACCGATTCGCGCACCGCCGATCCGGTGCGTCCGGTGTTTCTCACCTTCGATGGCGAGGTCGCGCCGGGCGAACCGTTCGCCCACATGGTCACCAACAAGGACCTGAACGGCGCCTTGCGCCGCCGCGCGCAAAAGCTCGGCATCGACATCATCGAAGGTGTCGCGGTCGCATCGTTCGACGGCAATGGCGCCGGCATCACCGTGCATCTGGCCGACGGCGCGGCGATTAAGGCGCGGCTGCTGGTCGCCGCCGACGGCGTCAATTCCAAATTGCGCGACATGGCCGGCATCAAGACGGTGAAATGGGAATATGGCCAGTCCGGCATCGTCTGCACGGTGGCGCATGAGCGCCCGCACAATGGCCGCGCCGAAGAGCATTTTCTGCCGGCCGGCCCGTTTGCAACGCTGCCGCTCAAGCCCACCGAGGACGGCACCAACCGTTCGTCGCTGGTCTGGGTCGAACGTTCCGAGGATGCCGAGAAGCTGGTCTCGGGCGACGACCTCGTCTTCGAGCAGGAGCTTGAAATGCGCTTCGGCCTGAAGCTCGGCGAAATCCGCGTCACCGACAAGCCGCGCGCCTGGCCGCTCGGCCTGACCATCGCGCGCGCCTTCGTCGCCCCGCGCGTAGCACTTGCCGGCGACGCCGCGCACGGCATCCACCCGATCGCCGGCCAGGGCCTCAATCTCGGCTTCAAGGATGTGGCGGCCCTTGCCGAAGTGGTGGTCGAGGCCGATCGCTTGGGACAGGATATCGGCGCGCTCGACGTGCTCGAGCGCTACCAGCAATGGCGCCGCTTCGACACGGTGCAGATGGGCGTCACCACAGATGTGCTGAACCGGCTGTTTTCCAACGACATCGGTCCGCTGCGCCAGCTCCGCGACATAGGCCTCGGCCTTGTCGAACGGATGCCCAGGCTGAAGGAGTTCTTCATCCGCCAGGCGTCGGGGTTGTCCAACGGCACACCACGGCTGCTCAAGGGTGAGGCGATTTAGGCCGGGAATGAGTGCCGCTTTGTCATAGACGCGGCTCGGCTCCTGACATCAGCCGCGCAATGTTGGCGCGGTGGCGCACGATCACGTAGATGCCGCCGGCGATGACCAGCAACCGGTAGGGCAATGGTTGTCCCATGCCGCCGACGAGGGCGATCGCGGTGAGCGCCGCCAGCATCGAACTCAGGGACACAATTCGGGAAACTGCCAACACCACGGCAAATGCCGTCGCCGCGCCTAGGCCCACAGGCCAGGACATCGCCAACAAAACACCCAACCCCGTCGCAGCCGATTTGCCGCCGGTGAAATTCAGCCAGATCGAACGGCTATGCCCAAGCAAAACAGCGAGTCCGGCCAGGCATACAATCCAAGGAGCCCAAACGGGCATATCAGATATTGCCGACGGCGGCGTTGCGGAGGACCAGAAACAAAACCAACGGGCAAAGATGACCGCTGCCGCCCCTTTCAGCACGTCCACCAGAAGCACCACCAATGCTGGCCATTTCCCGAGTGTGCGCAATACATTTGTCGCACCGGTGGACTTGGAGCCGTGCTCCCGGATATCGATGCCCTTAAGCAGTTTCCCCGCCAGATAGCCGGCAGGCGTAGAGCCGATAAGGTAAGCGGCAGCCGATCCTACCACGCTCGCTATCCAGAATGACATGCGCCCGGGCTGTTTCTCAGTTGACCTCAAACCCCAGCTTCTGCCGCAGTCGCAGCATGCGTTGGTCGGCGACCTTGAAACTCTGCTCGCCGCTCTTGGCAACACGATCCAGCATCTGCAGCAGATCTTCGCGCTCATGCGGATCGAGGCGCTCGCGCAGGAAGGGCGCCAGCTTGTCGATGACGATCGTCGTGTCGTCGATCTGCGCCGCGGCCCATTTGGCGTAGACGACGGCTTCATCGGTCTTCTTCTGGTTGTCCGCAATCTGCGAGATCACCTCGCGGATGACCGTTTCGCGCTTCGGCAGGATCGGGCCGTGCTCCGCTGCCAGTGCGGTGATCAGCGTTGCCGCCGCCACCACCGGATCGTCGATCGCCGTCAGCGGCGACAGCGCCGCCTGCTTGCGCAGCTTCTTGCGCCTTATGTTGCCCTGGACGCGGCCGACGACGTCGGCGACCTCGCGCGCGGCTTCGTTCATGGCCTTCATGCGATACCACCAGAACGCCCCGGCTCCCAGCACGCCGAGAATAGCAATCAGGAAAGGCATGTCGAATTCCCCCGAAAATTGCGGCGACGATAGGAGAACTCCGGCGTTGCTTCAACACGCAAGAATTGTATCTGATGAGAAAACAGAGCTGGCCCCCTAATCATCCAGACGCCGAGATCGGACTCAGGTCGCTCGTCACGGGCACGAATGATGCAACCGCTTAGCGATAACGCCGACTTCGCGTCGAGCGCGGTGCCCATTATGACGATCCGTTCGGCCACTGCAATGCGGCTGTCGGCGCGGTGACGCCGGCCTGGGACGATCCGATGTTCCACCCGTTTCTCTACGGGTCGTGGCAAGGGGCGGAATACCGCGCCGGCTTCTACGGCCTTGCCGGCTGGCACAAGGAAGGCCATATGCTGCGCGCGCTGTTCGAGGGCGTGATGTTCGAGCATAGGCGCCACATCAATGTCCTGAAGGACGCCGGTGTCAGCTTCGACAAGGCGGTCCTGTCCGGCGGCGGCTCGCGCAGCGAGCACTGGCCGCAAATCTTCGCCGACGGGCTTGGGGTGCCGATCACCGTGCCTGAGGCGCGCGAGACCGGCGCGCTTGGCGCGGCAATCGGCGCCGGGGTCGCGGCCGGCCTGTTCGCCGACTATGAGGCCGGCGTCGACGCCATGACCCGGTCAAGCGCCGCCTACCGTCCGAACCCGGCCATGCAGGACCATTACAACAGGCGTTATCGCGCCTATTGCGGCCTTGCCGATACGCTGCGATCGTTCTGGGCCGAACACGCCGCAGAACCGAGTAGAACACCGCCGAGGAAACCACCGCAATGACCCAACGGCTCGATGGCGACTACGACTACATCATTGTCGGCGCAGGCACCGCCGGCTGCGTGCTGGCCAATCGCCTGAGCGAAAACCCGGCGACGCGCGTGCTGCTGCTCGAGGCCGGCGGCAGCGACAATTATCACTGGGTGCATATCCCGGTCGGCTATCTCTATTGCATCGGCAATCCGCGCACCGACTGGATGATGAAGACTGCCCCCGAAGCCGGCCTGAACGGCCGCTCGCTGGTCTATCCCCGCGGCAAGGTGCTGGGCGGCTGCACCTCGGTCAACGGCATGATCTACATGCGCGGCCAGGCGGCGGACTACGATGGCTGGCGGCAGATGGGCAATGTCGGCTGGGGCTGGGACGATGTGCTGCCCTACTTCCTCAAATCCGAGGACCATCATGGCGGCAAGACCGAGCTGCATGGCTCCCGCGGCGAATGGAAAGTGGCGCGGCAACGCCTGTCGTGGCCGATCCTGAACACCGTGCAGGAGGCGGCCAAGGAATTCGGCATCATGCCGCGCGAGGATTTTAACGACGGCGACAATGAGGGGTCCGGCTTCTTCGAAGTCAACCAGAGCAAGGGCGTGCGCTGGAACACAGCCAAGGCATTCTTGCGCCCGGCGCTGCGACGGCCGAACCTCAGGCTGGTCGTCAACGCGCATGTCGAGACGGTGTTGTTCGAGGGCAAGCGTGCTATCGGCGTTTGTTATCGCGTCGGCGGCCAAACCATCGAGGCAAAGGCCAGGAGCGAGGTGCTGCTGACCGCCGGCTCGATCAACACGCCGAAACTGCTGGAGCTTTCCGGGGTCGGCGAGCCGGATCGCCTCGCCGCGCTCGGCATCGATGTGGTTCACGCCAGCCCCGATGTCGGCGAGAACCTTCAGGACCATCTGCAGATCCGCACTGTCTACAAAGTGTCGTCGGCGCTGACGCTCAACACGCTAGCCAACAGCCTGAGCGGCAAGGCGAAGATCGCGCTGCAATATGCCTTTGGCCGGTCGGGACCGATGTCGATGGCGCCGAGCCAGTTCGGCATGTTCTCGAAGTCCGGTCCGTCGATGGCGACGCCGGACCTGGAGTACCACGTCCAGCCCTTGTCTACCGACCGGCTGGGCGACCCGCTGCACCCGTTCCCGGCAATCACCATGTCGGTCTGCAATCTGCGGCCCGAGAGCGTCGGCTCGGTGCACGCCACAACCCGCGACCTAGCCGTGCAGCCGGAAATCCGGCTGAACTATCTCTCGACGGTGCGCGACCGCGAGATCGCGCTGCGTTCGGTGCGCCAGGCGCGCGGTATCATGACCGCCAAGGCTCTTGCCGGCTTCCATCCGGAAGAAATCCTGCCGGGCCTCACCCACCAGTCGGACGAGGACCTGCTGCACCAGATCGGCTCGATCGCGACGACCATCTTCCACCCGGTCGGCACCTGTAGGATGGGTGTCGACGACCGCGCCGTCGTCAGCCCGGACCTGCGCGTGACCGGTGTCGAGGGCCTGCGCGTCGTCGACGCCTCGATCATGCCGCGCATCGTCTCCGGCAACACCGCCTCGCCAGTGGTGATGATCGCCGAGAAGGCGGCGGATATGATCCGCCGGCCTGCATGACCTCGCCGCTGCTGCCTTACGACCCCGGCACGTCGTAGATCGCCCTGACTTCGACGGTGCCGATTTCGGCCAGCGGAATTTTGCCGGCGATCTCCAGCGCCTTGTCGAGAGTGTCGGCTTCGATCATGAGGAAACCGAGCAACTGCTCCTTGGTTTCGGCAAACGGACCGTCAGTGATCAGCCGCTTGCCTTGGCGCCGCCGCACCGTCTTCGACGTCTTCACCGATTGCAGCGCCTGCGCGATGATCAGCTTGCCTTGCTGGTCCAATGACCGGTCATAGGCCATCGAATCGGCGTCGAGCTTGGCCAGACGCTCCGGCGTCATGGCATGGAGGTCCTTTTCCTCGCCGTAGACCAGACAGACATATTTCATTTCCAGCTCCCTTGCTGTGACGACCCATAGGCGATCACGGTGCCGGCGGCATCCTTGCCGGCAGCAGCGTTGTCGAGCACGCAGACCGCAATGCCGATCACGGCGACCGCAGCAAGCAGCCGGCCGAAGCCGGAAGGTCGCGAGCAGTCGATCTCGTGTAGACGCGCGCTTTTGTCGGCGTCGTTCCAATGGGCAGAAAACAGATTGTTCATCTTGGATCTCCATCCGCCACGAGAATCCGTGGACGCTCGCAGGACGGCCGGCGCCGATGCAAGTCGACATTTTTGCACGCACATTTTTTCAGAAAAATTTGCAGGGCACGCCGGCGTCGCATCCGGCCGAAACAGCGCGGTGGTCTTCCCCTGCCGCCGCGCTATAGTTGGAGGGAACGCCGCGTGGCCGGCGCTGTCGCTGTAATCAAGGAGAATTCTATGGACCGTACCGCAAACGCCGTCTGGAAAGGCAATCTGAAGGAGGGCACGGGCACGCTCGACAGCCAGAGCGGCACCTTGAAGGGCACGCCCTATTCGTTCAAGGCTCGCTTCGAGGACGAGAGCGGCAAATCCGGCACCAATCCCGAAGAGTTAATCGCGGCGGCACACGCCGGATGCTACGCCATGCAGCTGTCGCATTTCCTGGCCGAGAACGGCACGCCCGCCACCGAGCTCGACGCCAAGGCGGTGGTGACGCTGGTCCCCGGCACCGGCATCACCGGCAGCGCCATCACCCTGATCGGCAAGGTACCGGGCATCGATGCGGCGAAGTTCAAGGAATTGGCCGAGAAGGCCAAGGCCGAATGCCCGGTTTCGAAGGCGCTCGGCGCCATCAAAGTGTCGCTCGACGCGAAACTGGGGTGATCCGCCGATTTTGCCCGGGGTAGCGATTCTTCGCGCCCCCCTCTGCCCTGCCGGGCATCTCCCGGGGAAATTGGAAGCTCGGTAGCTGGCACTCTTCTTTCGACGTTCGTAATTGGCGAAGGCCGGCGTGACATCTGATCTCCCCACTTGAGGGGGAGATGGCCGGCAGGCCAGAGGGGGTGCTGTCCCGCCGACGTCTCGGATACTATTGGGCGCCCAGCGCATCAAGCCGGGCGCGAAGGGCTACGACTTCCTGCTCCAGAGCCTCCAATCTCGCTTCCAGGTCGGAAGCAGGCAAGGCCGGCGCGCTCCGCTGCACCGATAACGCCGCGACGTCCACCGGTCCTGCGAGCAGATGCATAAAACGGTCCTCGCGCTGCCCCGGCCCGCGCGGTATTTCCTGGACGAGCGGCGGGCGGCGGCCGATCAGCATGTCGAGTTCGCCACGCAGGTCCTCGACGGACGAAAACCGCGCCATGCGCTCAGCTCGCGCCAGCAACTCATGCGCCGTCTGCGGCCCGCGCAGCAAAAGCAGGCCGATCACCGCGGTCTGCGGCGTGGTCAGCGAGAAGCGCTGCGCCATCTGATGCTCATAGCGCTCGACGCGCGAGCCGAACATCTGACGCACCAGCCCCTTCTGCTCGAGCAGCTTGAGAGTCCGATGCACCTCCGTCTGCTCCAGCGCCATGACAGGCTCGCGCGCCGTCTTCTGGTTGGCGGCTGCAAGTGCTGCATTCAGCGTCAGCGGATAGACATCCGGCGTCAGCTCCCTCTTCTCGATCAGGCAGCCGAGCACACGGGCTTCGACGGGATTGAGAATGGGAAGGTCATCGCTCATTGAAGTTCAGCCTCCCGGCGGTAAAATTCGGTTGCAAGGGCATGTTTGCGCGCTTGGCCGGCTTTGTCCCTGACGGGGCCGACTAGGTTCATTTCGTGGTGACCATAGCGGGCTTCGAGATAGCGCGCGATTGCGGTCGGGATGAGGCCCGAGACCCATCTCCCGCGTCCGGCTTTTGCGCTCGATCAGGCCGCGGATTTCGTCGCTGGCTTGAGCCGGTATCTCGGTCTGATCGAGGCATTCGCCAAGGTTCATCGGCGGCAGGCTGGCAAAGCCGCGCTGTTCCATCCAGTCGAGCGCCACGAGCGGGCGGATCAGATAGAACAGCTTCTTCAGCTTCACCTCGCCGGAGAAACTGCCGATCTTGGCGACATGCGAACGCGCAAGGCCGAGATAGTGGTGCGATACCTTCGCCGGATCGACGATCTCGGCCAGCAAATCGAGAAGGCGCTGGCGAAACCCCGAAACCTCCTCATAGACGATCGGCGACTTCGCCCATTCGACTATGACGGCATTGCCGCCAAGCGCCAGCAGCAACGCCTTGCGCAGATCCCAGCCGCCGGCATCGATCTCGCCTTCGATCGGAAACTCGATCACATCGCGCGCCTGCTGCAGCACGAGGTGATCGGTTACCGGTCTGATATAGACAAAGCGGCAGTCATAATCGCTGTCGGGAGACGGAAACCCCCAGGCGCGGCTGCCGCTTTCGATGGCAAACAGGATTTTTACAGGCTGGCTTCGCACCAGATCGAGGCGGGCGCGCAGCGCCGCGACGGCGTCCGGCGAAAAGTCGGCGGGTAGCGACGGCGTCAGACTCTGCGCTCCACCATCATCTTCTTGATCTCGGCAATCGCCTTGGCCGGGTTGAGCCCCTTCGGGCAGGTCTGGGCGCAGTTCATGATGGTGTGGCAGCGGTAGAGCCGGAACGGGTCTTCGAGATCGTCGAGCCGTTCGCCCGTGGCTTCGTCGCGGCTGTCGATCAGCCAGCGATAGGCCTGCAGCAGCGTCGCCGGGCCGAGATAGCGGTCGCCGTTCCACCAATAGCTCGGGCACGAGGTCGAGCAGCAGGCGCATAGGATGCACTCGTAGAGCCCGTCGAGCTTTTCGCGGTCCTCATGGCTCTGCAGCCATTCCTTGGCTGGCTCTGGCGACACTGTCTTCAGCCATGGCTGGATCGAGGCGTGCTGGGCGTAGAAATTGGTGAGGTCGGGCACCAGGTCCTTGACCACCTGCATATGCGGCAGCGGGTAGACTTTGACGGCGCCGGAAATGTCGTCGCAGCCCTTGGTGCAGGCCAGCGTGTTGGAGCCATCGATGTTCATGGCGCAGGAGCCGCAAATGCCTTCGCGGCAGGAGCGGCGCAACGCCAGCGTCGGGTCGATCTTGTTCTTGATCCAGAGCAGCGCATCGAGCACCATCGGCCCACAATCGTCCATGTCGACGAAATAGGTGTCGATGCGCGGGTTCTCGTCATCGTCGGGCGACCAGCGGTAGATGCGGTATTCCCGCAGGTTGGTGGCGCCCTCCGGCTTCGGCCAGGTCTTGCCCGGCTGCACCTTGGAGTTCTTGGGAAGCGTTAGTTCGACCATTACCTCTGGTCCTTTCGGATGACGGGCTTCGGCACCATGGTCAGTACACCCTGGCCTTCGGCGCGATCTTGGCAAGGCTGATGCCGCCGTCCTTTTCCGCCACCAGCGGCTCGGTGTGCACGGGACGATAGCTGAGGCTCACCTGGCCGTCCTCGCTTAGCCGAGCCAGCGTATGCTTGCGCCAGATAATGTCGTCTCGGGCCGAAAAATCTTCGCGCGCATGCGCGCCGCGGCTCTCCTTGCGCGCCTCGGCGCCGTAGACCGTGGTGATGGCGTTGGCCATCAGATTTTCCAGCTCCAGCGTCTCGACCAGGTCGGAATTCCAGATCATCGAGCGGTCGGAGACTTTCAGGTCCTTGAGCTCGGTCCATATCTGCGAAATGCGCTTGCAGCCGTTTTCGAGCGACTCCTGTGTGCGGAACACGGCGGCGTCTTCCTGCATCGCCTTCTGCATTTTCTCACGCAGAACAGCGGTTGGCGTCGAGCCATTGGCGTGGCGCAGCCGGTCGAAGCGGTCCATGATCTTTTCGACCGAGGCTTCGTTGGGCGAAGGGATCGCCGAATTACGGTCGATGACCTGGCCGGCGCGGATTGCGGCGGCGCGGCCGAACACCACCAGATCGATCAGCGAGTTCGAGCCCAGCCGGTTGGCGCCGTGCACGGAGGCACAGCCGGCCTCGCCGACCGCCATCAGCCCGGGTGACACCCGGTCAGGATTCTCGACCGTCGGGTTCAGCACCTCGCCCCAGTAATTGGTCGGCACGCCGCCCATATTGTAGTGCACCGTCGGCAGCACCGGGATCGGCTCCTTGGTCAGGTCGACGCCGGCGAAAATCCTGGCCGATTCCGAAATGCCCGGCAGCCGCTCATGCAGCACGGCCGGATCGAGATGGTCGAGATGCAGGAAAATATGGTCCTTGTTCTTGCCGACCCCGCGGCCTTCGCGGATCTCCAGCGTCATGCAACGCGAGACGACGTCGCGCGACGCCAGGTCCTTGGCCGACGGCGCGTAGCGCTCCATGAAGCGCTCGCCCTCGGAATTGACGAGATAGCCGCCCTCGCCGCGCGCGCCTTCGGTGATCAGGCAGCCGGCGCCGTAGATGCCGGTCGGATGAAACTGCACGAACTCCATATCCTGCAGCGGGAAGCCGGCCCGTGCCGCCATGCCGCCGCCGTCGCCTGTACAGGTGTGCGCCGACGTCGCCGAGAAATAGGCGCGGCCATATCCGCCGGTCGCCAGCACCACCATCTTGGCGGAGAAGCGATGGATGGTGCCGTCGTCGAGGTTCCAGGCGACGACGCCGGTGCAGGTGCCGTCCGGTTCCATGATCAGGTCGAGCGCAAAATACTCGATGAAGAACTGTGCATTGTTCTTCAGCGACTGGCCGTAGAGCGTGTGCAGGATGGCGTGACCGGTGCGGTCGGCGGCAGCACAGGTGCGCTGCACCGGCGGGCCGTCGCCATAATTCATCATGTGTCCGCCGAACGGCCGCTGGTAGATCTTGCCCTCTTCGGTGCGCGAGAACGGCACGCCGTAATGCTCGAGCTCGTAGACCGCCGCCGGTGCCTCGCGCACCAGATATTCCATGGCGTCGACGTCGCCCAGCCAGTCCGAACCCTTGACGGTGTCGTACATGTGCCACTGCCAGGAGTCCGGACCCATGTTGGACAGCGACGCGGCAATGCCGCCTTGTGCCGCCACCGTGTGCGAGCGGGTCGGGAACACTTTGGTGATGCAGGCCGTGCGCAGGCCCTGCTCGGCCATGCCGAGCGTGGCGCGCAGGCCGGCGCCGCCGGCGCCGACGACCACCACGTCGAACTTGTGGTCGACAAAGGTATAGCCGGTGGCCGATTTCGCGTCCTTGGCCAAATCAGCCTCCGAATGCCAGTTTGAGCAGGGCGAAGATCGAGGCGACGCCGACCGCTATGGTGAAAAACGTGCTGAGTGCGATCAGCGCCAGCTTCATGCCTTCGGCATGCACGTAATCCTCGATAATGACCTGCATGCCGACACGCATATGGGTGAGACCGGAAACGAGCACCAGCGCCAACACCAGCGCCACGAACGGACTGGCGAGCGCCGCCCGCACCTCGGCGAAGCCGGCGCCATTGAGCGCGATCAGGAACCCGACGAAGAACAGTATCAGCGGGATGTTGGCAATGGCCGTCAGCCGCTGTCGCCAGAAATGCCCGGTGCCTTCGCGGGCCGAGCCCAGACCGCGGACCTTGGCCAGCGGCGTGCGCATATCGTTGTTGTTCGTGCCGCTCATCACAAGGTTCCCCGCGCCATGTAGCCGGCGACCCAGATCAGCAGCGTGAGCAGGATGGAACCGGCGAGCGTCGCCCAGGCGATCTTCGATGCCGTGTGTTTCTCCAGCCCGGCGCCGGTGTCCCAGACGAGATGGCGCACGCCGCCCAGCATGTGGTGCATCAGCGCCCAGGTGTAGCCGAACAGGATGAGCCGGCCGAGCCAGGTGCCGAAGGCCCAGTTGATCCAATCGAAAGCGCCTTGCGAACTCGCCGCCGCCATCAGCCACGCGGCGACCAGCAGCGTGCCGAAATACAGCGCCCCGCCAGTGATGCGGTGAATGATCGACATCGTCATGGTGATCGGTGGGCGGTAAATCGTCAGGTGCGGCGAGAGCGGCCGTTCACGTCTGGCGGTTCGGGTGGCTGGTGATTTGCTCATGGCTGCCCCAGTTCGATGTCCGGAGCCGCGGTGGAAAGCGGCACTTACCGCCTCGATATATGACTTCAGACAGCCGGTTTCTAATGCTCTTTTTGCACCGCGTCAAAGCCGGAAAATCGTTTTGAAAACGTCATTTAGTCTGACAAAAGGCTGCTGTTTCGCTTCAATCGATTTGGCCACCGTCGAAAGCCAGCGCACCGTTCGCTGCAGTGCGGCATTTCCTTTGCAATCGACGCCAGGCTATCGTTTGCAGGTCTGTGGTGTCGAGCCCCTCTTCATCACCAGCGCCTCGCGCGCGTCGATCACGATTGCGTCATGCGACGCAGCTTCCTGGTAGCGGCTGGACTGGTTGGCGGGTGATGCGGCAAACTCCTCGGTCGTGCCATCGGGCCTGACAACGCGCAACGCCGTGCCGAGGTTCTGGATGGTGATCATGCCGCCATTGCCGCATCTGTAAGTTGCCGTGCCGACAGCAGACCGCGGCGCGGTAAGGTCGGTGACGATCTTGGCTGAAGGTGCGGCAGGCGCTGTCGGAGCCGTTGCGGAAGCCGGGGGCGCCACAGGTGCGGCGGACTGCTGAGCCGGCACGGGCGCGACAGTGGGTGGTACGGTATTCACCGCCGTCGGCGCGCCGTTCTGCGGCACGCAGGCTGCGGCAGTCAGCAAGGGGATCGACAACAGCGTCACCCGAAACGTCCGGCGTAACGCCATATGCTGTCCTCCTGCGCGGCTAACTAGCCGCGATGTTCCACCAAGATCAAGCTCACCCGACGTCAGCGTAGTTGTGTGCGTCGCGGCCGATGGTGCGGGCAAGCATGGCCGAATGATGACGCCCGGTTTTCATCCCGTCGGATATTAACCATGTTTGGCGAGAGATCGCCGCCGGATGCGCCTGCCCTCTTAACAAAGGTTAAGAAAAGGTTAATTTCCGATTCGATCGGGTCCACAGCAGAGAGGACACCATGCTTTCGAATTCAGGAAGAGCGCGCCTTGCGGCGCTTGTGCTGGCGACAGCCAGTCTCGGCTTCGCCGCCCCGGCAATGGCCTGGTCGCGCCATCATGACCGCGTCTATGCCGATTCCCTAGGCAATCTCGTCATCGACAGCGCCGCCGGCTACAAGCGCATCATTGTCGGCCAAGGCAGGCTGGCCAAGAAATTGTCCGACTACACCAGCGCCGGGCAGCCGGAAGCGGAACCGGAAGTCCTTTATGAAGACGAGGCGGATCACATCTCCAGGCGTGGCTGCTACCAGCCGCCGGTGTTCGTGAAGGGCCGCTCCTATATGTACGGCCTCTCCGATGGCGAAATGCCCAACCTCAGCCCTTGCCGCTGATGATCCGGCACGGCCGAGAGGCCGTTTAAGCGAGACGCTAACCGACGCTGCCTGTATCCGGGATGAACACCGTTTCCGCCCGCTCATAGGACAATCGCACGCTGTCGCGGCCGTTCTTCTTGGCCTTGTAGAGCGCTTCGTCGGCGCGCCGCATCAGCGGCTCCAGCCCTTCGTCGCCGGTGCGCGCCGCGACGCCGAAGCTCGCGGTCACCCTGGTGCCCGGCGGCAACCCGTCGACACTGCCGGCCGAATAGTGCGTGCGCACGGCTTCGGCAAACAGCCGCGCCGTGGCAAGATCGCTCAGCGACAGAAGCACAGCGAACTCCTCGCCGCCGATGCGGCCGGCAACCGCACGCGTGCCGGCGGCCGCGCGAAGCTTGGCGGCGAAGTCGGCGATCACCTGGTCGCCCGCGGCATGTCCGTATTTGTCGTTGAGCGCCTTGAAGTGATCGAGATCGGCCAGCACCAGCGCGACCGGCACCTTGGTAACAGCGCAATGCTGCAGCACCAGCAAGGCGCGCTCCTCGAAACCCCTGCGGTTGAGCAGGCCAGACAGCGGATCGGTGTGCGTCTCGGTCTTCAGCGCCTTCATCACGTCGAGCGCAGCTGCCGAGAACAGGCAGAGCGCGATCAGCAACGACAGCAGCGCGTGCGTCAAAAGCGCCGTCGTCCAGTAGGACGAGCCATAAAACCCGTCATAGCTGGTGAACGGCCCGTGCGAGATGACGACGAGCAGCGTGCGGCCGATGAAGTTCAGCCCGGACAGCAGCGACAATACGAACAGGATTTTTTCCGTCGGGCCGTTCTTGCGCACGGCGCGCAGCTCGGCGGCGACCAGCAGGCTGAGGCCGCCAAAGCCGAAATTGATCGACAGGATGCGCCAAGTCAAGTCCGGCTGGACGAACAGGAACCAGCAGAATGCCACCATCCCGCCACCCGCCAGAATGCCGATCGCGATATAGGGCACGCGCCTGCCGTAGCGTGAGATGATCGCACCGACGAGGCAACAGGCGGCGAGCGTGAAGCAGAGGTTGGAGACCAGCTTGGTCAGCACCATGCCGCCGGGCAGCGTGAAATACTGCAGCAGGAAGCCGGGCGCGGACACGCAATAGCTCGTGCCGAGCACAGCCAGATAGGGCCGGTGGCGCTGATAGAACCACAGCACGAGGAACGCCGCGCCGAGCGCCAGCGCGATCGTCGGATTGAGCAGCGCTATGAACAGGCCGGTGTCCAAAGGACGGTGACTTCCCGCTTGACGTCAGGGAAGACCTTAGAGCGCAAGCCCCAACAAGCGGTTAAGCCGGGACGAATATGCAAGTCGCCACTCATGAAGCTGGTGCACGGAACCGGGACCTGAGGCCGGCGTTTCCTGACAGCAATCAAGGAGAAGTTGTTCATGGCCGACACGATCACGCTGACCGATCACGAAGCAATTCGCTCATGGGCCGCAGGGCGCGCCGGATTTCCGGCGATCGTCGATGTATCGCCCGAGACCGGAACGCAGCCGTTGCTGAGGCTCGTCTTCGGCCAGCACGCCTATCAGGACCAGGATCAGCCTGAACGCCCGGTCAACGCAGGCGGCTACGAGCTGGTCGAATGGGACGAGTGGTTCAAGATCTTCGACGAGCGCGAACTGGCGCTGGTGGTCGCGGCCGACGAACCCGGCAGCCGGGAGGAATTTCATGAAATCATCCGCCGTGCCGGCTAGGGCATATACCCCAAGGGTCTTAGAGCGGCGCGCTTTAAACAAAACCCCGAACGGTTTTGCCGTTCGGGGTTTTGCATACGCTCAGATCAGGCTTGAACCAGTCTGCGCTATTTCCAGTCGCGGATGTCGACGAAATGGCCGGCGATCGCCGCCGCCGCCGCCATGGCCGGCGATACCAGATGGGTGCGGCCCTTGAAGCCCTGCCGGCCTTCGAAATTGCGGTTCGAGGTCGAGGCGCAGCGCTCATGCGGCTTCAGCCGGTCGTCGTTCATGGCCAGGCACATCGAGCAGCCCGGCTCGCGCCAGTCGAAACCGGCGGCAATGAAGATCTTGTCGAGACCCTCGGCCTCCGCCTGTTCCTTGACCAGACCGGAGCCCGGCACGATCATCGCATCGACATGCGCACTCACCGTCTTGCCTTCGACCACCTTGGCCACCGCACGCAGATCCTCGATGCGGCCATTGGTGCAGGAGCCGATGAAGACGCGGTCGAGCGTGATGTCGGTGATCTTCGTGCCCGGCGTCAGCCCCATATAGTCGAGCGCGCGGATCTTTGACGTCCGCTTGTTCTCGTCCGTGATCTCTTCCGGATCGGGAACGACGCCCTGCACCGAAACGACGTCCTCGGGCGAGGAACCCCAGGAGACGATCGGCGGCAGCTTGGCCGCGTCGAGCACGATCACCTTGTCGAAATGCGCGCCCTCGTCGGACTGCAGCGTCTTCCAGTATTCGAGGGCGGCGTCCCACGACGCGCCCTTCGGCGCGCGCGGCTTGTCTTTGACATAGGCGAAGGTGGTTTCGTCGGCCGCGATCAGGCCGGCGCGCGCGCCGCCCTCGATCGACATGTTGCAGATCGTCATGCGGCCTTCCATCGACAGCGCGCGGATCGCCTCGCCGGCATATTCGATGACATAGCCGGTGCCGCCGGCAGTGCCGATCTCGCCGATGATGGCGAGGATAATGTCCTTGGCGGTGACGCCTTCCGGCAGCACGCCGTCGACGCGCACCAGCATGTTCTTGGCCTTGCGCTGGATCAGCGTCTGGGTCGCCAGCACATGCTCGACCTCGGAGGTGCCGATGCCATGTGCCAATGCGCCGAAGGCGCCATGCGTCGAGGTGTGGCTGTCGCCGCAGACGATCGTCATGCCAGGCAGCGTGAAGCCCTGCTCCGGCCCGATGATGTGGACGATGCCCTGGCGGATATCGTTTTCGGAGTAATATTCGACGCCGAAATCCCTAGCGTTCTTGGCCAAGGCCTCGACCTGGATGCGGCTTTCCTCGTTCTTGATGCCGAATTTGCGCTCCGGCGAGGTCGAGACATTATGATCGACCACGGCCAGCGTCTTTTCCGGATGCCGGACTTTTCTGCCGGTCATGCGCAGACCTTCGAAGGCCTGCGGGCTGGTCACTTCATGGACGAGATGGCGGTCGATGTAGAGCAGGCAGGTGCCATCGTCCTGGCGGTCGACGACGTGGTCGTCGAATATCTTGTCGTAGAGGGTGCGCGGTGCGCTCATGTGCGTAAATCCGTCGATTTGCAAAAAAGGGGAGGGGCAGACGCGCCTAAGCCTTCGGCCCAGCGAAAGCGGCTTAGCTAAGTCGGCTGGTGAGCGCGCCGGAAATGCGCGAAGAGAAACGCGACGGCAGGCGTTTTCTGTCCTGCAGCACGAAACCCTTATAGGCCGGATCGCCAAAAAGCTCTTCCATGGCGTGGCTCATACCAATGTTTTGGCTTTTCGGCAATTGCGGCGTGTTTTCCCTTCTCCCCTTGTAAGAGAAGGGGAAGGGGCGGCGCTCAAAGCACCTCGAACACAAAAGTCTTTACCAACGCATCCGGCTCGGCGATCGCATAGCAGCGGAACCATGGGCTTTGCTCGACCGGCCGCCATTTCCCGGCCCGTTCCAACTCATCGAACACGTCCTGGAAGCCGCCGCTGTCAAACACCTGGTCGCGCACGGTGAAGATGGCGTGGCCGCCTTTTCTGGTGATGCGGACAAGCTCGTGCAGGCCGGACGCCGGCGCATGGCTGATGGTGAACACGCCAGTCGAGAAGAAGGCGCGGAAATGCCCGTCCGGCCAGGGCAGCGGCCCGCCGAGCATTGCCTGCTTCAGATCGCCATAGGCATTGCGGCTGCCGGCGATCTTCAGCATGTCGTCGGAGAGGTCGAGCCCGGCAATGTCGTGATAACCCAGCGCCTTCAATGACGGGCCCGACAGGCCGGTGCCGCAGCCGGCGTCGAGCAGCGGGCCTTCACCCACCTTCACATGGCGCGCCACCCAGGCGGTGATCAGGAACGGCAGCAGATAGCCGAGCGAAGCGGTCTCGCCGTCATAGGTCGCGGCCCAGTCTGCATAGGCCTTGGCCAGCCCTTCCGGCGTGTCGGCCGAATAGACGGTACCCAGCGCCGCATTGGCCTTGTCGATCGTCATCGCCTGCATCCTCCGGAATCCTGTCCTCCGCGATCGTAGCCGTGCCCGCGTCGGACTTCTATTCCTGCTGCGCCCGCCGCAGTCGTTGCTCCAGCCCCCGCAGCGCCAGCGACAGGCTGACGGTGAGGATGAGATAGATATAGGCGACGATCGAATAGGTCTCGAAGAAGCGGAACGAGCCGGCGGCGTAGATCTTGCCCATCTGCGTGATGTCGGCGACGCCGAGCACCGAGACCAGCGAGGAATCCTTGACCATGGCGACGAAGTCATTGCCGAGCGGCGGCAGGATGGTGCGGATCGCCTGTGGGAACACGATCAGCCGGAAGCGCTGCGTGCGCGTCAGCCCGAGCGCCTTGGCAGCCTCGATCTGGCCTTTCTCGACTGACTGGATGCCGGCGCGGAAGACCTCGGAGATGAAGGCGGAATAACCGATGGTCAGCGCCATGATTGCACGCCACAACAGCGACACGTCGCGCACCAAAAGCTCGCCGAGATAGCCGGCGTTTTGCAGCGGCGCGGTCAGCGCATTCCACGCAGCCACGAAGGCCGGCGCGCCGGCGAAGGCGATCCAGAACAACAGCACCAGGATCGGCACGCCGCGGATGATCTCGACATAGAAACGAGCGATCTGCCTGAGCCAACGCGACCCCGACAGCCCCATCAGCGCAATGCCGAGCCCGATGGCGGAAGCCAGCGCGAAGGCGACCACGGTGACAAGAATGGTGATGCCGATGCCTTTGGCGACGGTGGCAAAAACCTGGGCGTAGAGATCGCTGGCGGCAATGGAGAACGCAGCGACGACGGCGAGCGCGATCGCGGCGGCAAGCCACCAGGGAAAATCGGGTTTTGAGGTTGAGGCGAGCATCAATGCCCAACGCTGGTGAACAGCTGCGCTCGCAAGATCTGCCGATCTCCCCCCTTGCGGGGGAGATGTCCGGCAGGACAGAGGGGGGNGGGGGGTGCTGTCCCTCCAACCTGTCAAACGGTTACAGTCACAACCTTTGGCCTCTTTGGAAAAGCTCAAAACAAAAGGGAGGCGATCCTTCACACCCCCCTCTGCCCTGCCGGGCATCTCCCCCGCAAGGGGGGTCAGCGGCCGTCGCGCCAAGACGGCCTACTGCCCCATCTTGTAGTCGAGAAACCACTTCTTGTTCAGCGCCTCGATCGTGCCGTCGGCCTTCAGCGCCGCGATCGCCGCGTTGACCGGCTTCACCAGGTCCGAGCCCTTCGGGAAGATGAAGCCAAAATCCTCGGTGCCGAGCGGGCCGCCGATCAGCTTGAGCTTGCCGCCGGAGGCATCGACATAGCCTTTGCCGGCGGTGCCGTCGGTCAGGACGACATCGACGTCGCCGGATTTCAGTGCCTGCACCGAAGCGCCGAAGGTCTCGAACTGCTTGATGCGCGGGTTCTGCTCATTGCCGTCGAGCACGCTGTAGACGGCGGTGTAGAACGGCGTCGTTCCGGCCTGCGCGCCGATCAACCCGTCCTTGAAGGCGGCGAAGGTCTTGGCGTCGGTGAAGCGGCTTTCATCGGCGCGCACCAGCATGAACTGCTCCGAACGCATATAGGGGTCGGAGAAATCGACCTTCTCCTTTCGGTCGTCCTTGATGGTGATGCCGGTCATGCCAATGTTGTACTGGTTGTCGGAAACCGCCTGGATCATCGCGTCCCAGGAGGTGTTCTGGTACTCCACCTTGAAGTTCAGCCGCTTGGCGATTTCGTCCATCGCGTCATACTCCCAGCCGATCTGCTTGCCGGTCTTGGCGTCGATGAACTGCAACGGCGGATAGGCGTTTTCCGTCACCACCACGACCTTCTTGCCGCCGAGATCGGGCAGCGCATCGGCCGCCCATGCAGCGACGGGCGCGAGGAAACAGGCCGCGAGGGCGGCCAGCAGCAGCTTCGATTTGGTCATGACACGCTCCAGGATGAGAAGCCCGCTTGCAGCCGGGCTCGCATGAAAATCCAGGCGCGACTTTAGCCGTCCGCAGACGGCTTGCAAGCCGGTCCGGTGCTCAGCGTCCGGTGAAAGCGGATTCCAATGCCTTCAACCAACGCGGTTTTAGAACGCCCCGTGGTCGGAATTTATTCCGTGATTGCGCCGCCGGCAAACCAGGCCCCTCCTGGACACGGGAACCCGTCAGATGACGGATCAGGATGGTGACGTAGCCTCACGCAGCTTGGCGACAAATCCGGTCAAGGTCCGGTGCAGCGACTTCAGCTCCTCGACTTCCAGCGGCATGGCGCAGGCAAGGCCTGCGGATACGTCCTTGATGCGGGCGCGCAGCGCCTGGCCCTTGGCAGTCGGTTCGACCAGCACGCGGCGCTCGTCGGCCGGATCGCGACGGCGGGTGACGAGACCAGCCGCTTCCATCCGCTTGAGCAGAGGCGTCAATGTCGCCGAATCCAGCCCCAGCGCCTCGCCGAGTTCGCCGACCGTGCTCGGCGCATGCTGCCACAGCGCCAGCATCGCCAAATATTGCGGATAGGTCAGGCCGAGCGGGTCAAGCAGCGGCCGATAGAGCTTGGTCATCAGCCCGCTCGCCGAATAGAGCGCGAAGCAGAGCTGCTGGTCGAGGCGCGGAACGGCGATCCTCCCGGCGGTGTCCGCCGGGACTTCGCTGGCCCTGGTTTCGGTCTTCGTCGTCATGCTGCCTTTGCCGGAAGCGCCACGGTCGAAAGCGCCACCTCGATATTGCCTTTGATCGCATTGGAATAGGGGCAAATCTGATGCGCTGCCGATACAAGCGCTTCCGCCGCCGCCTGATCAAGGCCTTTGGTCTCCGCGGCCAGTGCGACACCAAGTTTGAAGCCTTCACCATTGGGAAGCAGGCTGACGGTGGCGCTCACCGCCGCATCGTCCAGCGGCAGCTTCTGCTTGCGCGCGACGAAGCGGATGGCGCTTTCGAAGCAGGCGGCATAGCCGACCGCGAACAGCTGCTCGGGATTGGTGGCGCCACCCTGTCCGCCGAGCTCCTTCGGCAAAGCGAGGTCGACCTTCAGCAGGCCGTCGCTGGTCTCGCCGTGGCCGGCGCGGCCGCCGGTGACGCGAGCCTGTGTGGTGTAGAGTGCCATGTCAGTTCTCCATTTGCTTTGTATCCGATCATTTAGTGTACAAGATAATTCGAGTCAACAGCCGTGGCGCAACTCTCGGCCGGCAATCGTTCACAGTCTGGTGAAACGAAAAAGGCGGCCGAAGCCGCCTTTTCAAAATCCTTGGTCGAGATCTTATTCGGCCGGGGTCGCTTCCGCGGCCTTTGCAGCCTCGTCGGCGGCCTTGGCGGCTTCGTCGGCGGCCTTCTTCTCGGCGGCTTCCTGCGCGGCCTTCTCGGCTGCCAGCGCCTGCACGGCGGCGATCTTCTCGGCCTCGATGCGGGCCTTCTCAGCGTTCAGCGCGTCGCGCTCCTCATCGTTCAGCTTGCGGGCGCGCACGCCGGTGTTTTCCGAAATACGGGCCGACTTGCCGCGACGGTCGCGCAAATAATAGAGCTTGGCGCGGCGCACCTTGCCGCGGCGCACGATCTCGACGCCTTCGACCATCGGCGAGTAGACCGGGAAAACGCGCTCGACGCCTTCGCCGTAGGAGATCTTGCGGACGGTGAAATTTTCCTGGAAGCCGGCGCCGGCGCGGGCGATGACGACGCCCTCATAGGCCTGGACGCGGGTGCGGGTGCCTTCGGTCACGCGGACCTGGACGCGCACGGTGTCGCCGGGCTGAAACTCGGGAAGCTTGCGCTTGGCTTCGATCTTGGCGGCCTGTTCGGCCTCGAGCTGACGGATGATATCCATCTCAATAGTCCACTTCTTGTTCTTCCGACAGTCAGAGCGTCCGACACTCGCCTTGCAGTTCCATTGACCGCTCGGCTATGCCCTTTGTCCCCGAGACATCTTGTCTTCGAAACATTGGGCAGGGGCGACTACACCGTCATTGTTGACGGGTCCGGGAGATTTTTCTCGCCAGTACGGGCGGGCACATACAGCTATTTCACTGACTTGTCACGCCTTGGCCCTGTCTTTTTTGGTCGCATGCCACCACGCAATCGTCCAGTGCAGGGTTGCGCCGGCCCTTCAAGCTTCCTAATCCGGGAGCAGCACACTTGTCCGGCGGCCTCACAATGTCTGTTTTCGACGCAGTCCTGCTCTTCCTCGCGGGTTTTCTGTCAGGCGCCGTCAACGCCGTTGCCGGCGGCGGCACCTTCATAACCTTCGGCGCCATGACGCTGGCCGGCCTGCCGCCGATCGTCGCCAACGCCACGTCCTCGGTAACGCAGTTTCCCGGTTACATCACCTCGACGCTGGCTTACTGGACCGACATCAAGCATTTCTGGCGCGGCGCGCTGCTGCTTTGCCTGATCTCGGCTTTGGGCGCGCTGGCTGGTGCGCTCATCCTGCTGGCGCTCTCAAATCCGTCGTTCCGCGCCCTCGTGCCGTGGCTGCTGCTGGCCGCAACCGCCTTGTTCGCCGCCGGGCCGTGGCTGAAACCAACGCCGAAGCCTGGGCATGAAGCCACGGTCGGCTCTCTGGCCGGTTCGCTGGCGCAGTTCGCTACCGCCATCTATGGCGGCTTCTTCGGCGCCGGCATGGGCGTCATGATGCTGGCGACGCTCGGCCTGACGCAATCCGGCGACTATCACCGGCTGAACGCGCTGAAGAACATGCTGGCCGTGGTCATCGCCGCCGTTGCCATACTGGTCTTCGTTTCCGGCGGCGTTGTTGCCTGGCCTCAGGCAATCGTCATGATCCCCGGCGGCGCGCTCGGCGGCTATGCCGGCGTCTGGATCGCCAAGCGCGTGCCGCAAAACGCAGTACGCGGCTTCGTCATCGCCGTCGGCCTGTTTCTCGCCGTCTACTATTTTGCCAAGGGCTGAGCGGCGAGCAAATCCGGCCGGCGCTCCCTGGTCAGCTTCTCGGACTCGGCGCGCCGCCACGCGGCGATCTTCTTGTGATTACCGGAGACCAGCACGTCGGGGATGGGGCGGCCTTCGAACTCCTGTGGCCGCGTGTAATGCGGGTGTTCGAGCAGGCCGTTCTCGAAACTTTCTTCCTCGCCCGACACCGCATTGCCCATGACGCCGGGCAACAGCCGCACAACGGCGTCGAGCAGTACGAGCGCCGCCGGCTCGCCGCCCGACAGGATGAAATCGCCGATGGAGACCTCTTCCAGTCCACGCGCCTCGATCAGCCGCTGGTCGACGCCCTCGAACCGGCCGCAAACGATGACGGCGCCTGGCCCGCCAGCCAGTTCGCGCACGTGCGCCTGCGTCAGCGGCTTTCCACGCGGGCTCATCAGCAAACGCGGCCGCGGATCGCCCGCCGGCGACGTGTGGTCGATCGCCTTGGCCAGCACATCGGCGCGCATCACCATGCCGGCGCCACCGCCGGCCGGCGTGTCGTCGACGGTGTGATGGCGATCGCTGGCGAAGTCGCGGATCTGGATAGCTTCCAGCGACCATGTCCCGACTGCGAGCGCCCGTCCGGCCAGCGACAGGCCTAGCCCGCCCGGAAACATCTCGGGATAGAGCGTCAGCACCGACGCCTTGAACGTCACCGGTTGCCTCCGGCTTCGCGCGGCCCGCGCGGTCGGCCCTTCGCGTCGAAATCTTCTTCGCGCGGCGCGTCGCCATCCTCATCCTCGACAAGGCCGGCGGCTGCCGGGTCGACGCGGAGAAAACCTTCGGCGATCGAAACCTGAGGCACGGCGGCCTGGGTGAACGGGATCAGCACGCCTTTGCGCCCGCCGAGGGTAACGTCGAGAATGTCGCCGCCGCCGAAATTATGCATCGCCACCACCTTGCCTATGACCGCGCCCTTATCGTCGCGGACTTCAAGTCCGACGAGATCGGCGTGGTAGAATTCGTCCTCCTCGCCATCGTCGGGCAGCATCGAGCGGTCGACGAACAGCTCGGTTCCGGCCAGCGCCTCGGCGGCATTGCGATCGGCAATGCCCTTGAAGCGCACCACCACGACGGTGTTGGCCGGCCTTATGTCGGTGATCTGGAAAACGCGGCCGTCCTTGGCATAGAGCGGCCCATAATCGGCCAGCGCCATCGGCTCGCCAGTGAAGGTCTTCACCCGCAATTCGCCCTTGATGCCGTGGGCGGCGCCGATCACGGCCATTTGCACGGGGTTCTGGGGCTTCGACATGGCTGATATCCTTTGCCCTGCTCTAACGCCCTACCGGCGTCATTTCAATGATCGCCCGTGGCCATTTCAATGACAGGTTCTTCACCGCTTCCTAACCCGGCTGCCTGACAATGGCGGCATGCAGGAATTTCTCATCCCGGCAAAACCCGACCTCCAGGCAGCGCGCGAAAGCTGGCTGAAGATGCTGGCGCGCGAGCGCCGGCTGGCGCCGGCGACCGTCGAAGCCTATGAGCGCGACACGCGCCAGTTCCTGCATTTCCTCACAGGGCATTGCGGCGGCTCGCCTGGTCTTTCCGACATCGCCACTCTGCGCCCGGCCGATCTGCGCGGCTTTCTTGCCGCGCGGCGCAACGCCGGCGCCGGCGCCCGCACGCTCGGACGCGGCCTCGCCGGCATCCGCTCGCTGCTGCGCTTCCTCGAACGGCGCGGTCTCGNCCGGCGCCCGCACGCTCGGACGCGGCCTCGCCGGCATCCGCTCGCTGCTGCGCTTCCTCGAACGGCGCGGTCTCGCCAATGCCGCCGGTGCCGCTGCGTTGCGCGCGCCGCGCCAGCCGAAATCGCTGCCCAAGCCGCTGACCGCCAGCGATGCCAAACATGTCGTGTCGGTGGAAGGCCAGCTGGCTGAAGAGCCTTGGATCGCCGCCCGCAACGCCGCCGTGCTGACGCTGCTTTATGGATCGGGCCTGCGCATTTCCGAAGCGCTGGGCCTCAGCGCCGCCGACCTGGCATCGGAAGCCGACACCGTGCTGCGCGTCACCGGCAAGGGTGGCAAGACACGGCTGGTGCCGGTGCTGCCGGTGGCGCTCAGGGCAATCGCCGAATACCGAAAACTGTGTCCCTACCATCTCGATCCCAAGGGCCTGCTGTTTCGCGGCGCCCGCGGCGGGCCGCTCAACCCGGCCATCGTCCAGCGCGACATGGCCAGGCTGCGCTCGGCGCTGAACCTGCCCGACACCGCGACGCCGCACGCGTTGCGCCATTCCTTCGCCACCCATCTGCTCGGGCGCGGCGGCGACCTGCGCACCATCCAGGAACTGCTCGGCCACGCCAGCCTGTCAACGACGCAGGTCTATACCGGCGTCGACACCGCAAGACTGCTCGAGATTTACGAATCCGCCCATCCCCGCGCGTGACACTGTATTAGTCCAGGACAATTTCCCCACGTCGGTTAACCGTTTCGCCGCTTTTCAGTCCTAGAACCGCACCATGAAACGCGCCCTTGCCATCGCCGACCGCGCGGCCCTTGTGTCGCTGAAGCTGCTCGTCGCGCTCAACGCCCTGTTTTTCCTGTCTTTCCTCATCGTGCTGCTGCTTGCCATGGGCAGGGCGCATGCCGAAGCCCCGGCCTGCGCCGGCGCCGATCTGCTGTCGGCCCTGCAGAAGGAAGACCCCGCCACCTATTCCAGGATCGAGACGGAAGCAGCAGCGACGCTGAACGGCAAGGGCCTGTTGTGGAAGCTGGAGAAATCAGGCGAAAAGCCATCCTTCCTGTTCGGCACCATGCACATGACCGACCCGCGCGTGACCACTCTGCCGCCGGCAGCCAGGAAAGCCTATGACGCTGCCGGCACCATCATCATCGAGACCACCGACGTGCTCGACAAGCAGAAGATGATGGAGGCCATGCTCAAGGAACCCGAGCTGATGATGTTCACCGACAACACGACGTTGTCGTCGCTGTTGTCGCCGGAGGATGCGGCGGTGGTGAACAAAGGGCTCGATGCGCGCGGCATTCCGCCGGCGAGCGTCTCCAAGATGAAGCCGTGGCTGCTGTCGGCCATGGTCGCGCTGCCGGTCTGTGAGGTCGCCCGTCAGGCAGGCGGCGCACCGGTTCTCGACGTCAAGCTGGCGCAGGACGCCAAGGCTAATGGCAAGCCGGTGGAAGGGTTGGAGACCGCTGCCAGCCAGCTGCACGCCATGGCCTCGCTGCCGATTGCGTTCCACATCAAAGGGCTGGTCGAGACCCTGAAGCTCGGCGACAAGATAAACGACATCAACGAAACCATGATCGTGCTTTACCAGCGCGGCGACACCGGCACCTTCTGGCCGCTGTTGCGTTCGATCTCGCCCGACGAAGACGACGACGCAGGTTACGCCGAATTCGACCGGACGCTGATCACCGGCCGCAACAAGGTCATGGCCGACCATGCCGCACCGATCCTGGCCAAGGGCAATGCCTTCATGGCCGTCGGCGCCATGCATCTTCCCGGCCCCGAAGGCCTGGTCGAGGATTTTCGCAAGGCCGGCTATACCGTCACCGCCGTCGACTGAGCAGCGCCCGTCTTGAATACCGAATCACGTAAGCCGGGCTCTGTGCGGTGCGCAACTGATGCGCAAAGCGGAGGCGGTTGGCCCTATTTTTGGCGGAAAAGGCCAGCTAAGCTCGTTCTACCTCGTTCGTGATTGATTTTGCGGGGGAAATACAGGCCAACAAGCGGTTGCGAATCAGAATTTTCCTGCGTTCGTCAATTTGAAGGCCTAGTATGAACCCGTTCAACGGTTGCGCGTTGAGGGGTGTTGATTGATGCTTTTCATCCACGGAGGACACTTTTATGGCGAACCCTAACGATCCAGCGCCCAGGTCGGGTGGTGGCAGCGGCTGGCTGA
Source organism: Mesorhizobium sp. L103C119B0 (assembly GCF_000502235.1). Taxonomy (NCBI): domain Bacteria; kingdom Pseudomonadati; phylum Pseudomonadota; class Alphaproteobacteria; order Hyphomicrobiales; family Phyllobacteriaceae; genus Mesorhizobium; species Mesorhizobium sp. L103C119B0. The sequence goes on from NZ_AYXE01000008.1 coordinate 208,229, forward strand.
TTGCGCTGGTCGTCGTCATCCTTGCGATTGTCGCGTACTATGTTTTCGGCAGAAGCGGCGAACATCCTGCGCCCGCAGAGCCGCCGGCAGCCAGCACACCGGCGCCCGCACCTGCACCGGCTGAGCCGATGAAGCCCGCCGAACCGGCTCCCGCACCAGCCCCTGCGCCCGCACCGGCTCCTGCGCCAGCCCCGGCGCCCGCGCCTGCTCCGGCGCCGAGCCCGTAATCTGGCCAACTGATCTGGCATCTTGCTTCCAACCCAAGAACGGCCCGCTGAAAAGCGGGCCGTTTTGTTTGGGGCACCTATCGGCGAGCGTCGCGATTCTTCACCGCCCCTCTGTGCTGCCGGACATCTCTCCTCAAGGGGGAGATCGGCTGTCTCACGAACAGCGCCAGGTTAGAAACGTGAGAAACTTGAAAGCTCGCGACGCGGCGGTGAAGTCCAATCTCCCCCCAAAGTGGGCATAGGCGCTAAGATAGCTTTGGCATGGACTGAAATTTGCGCTTTCGCGGTGGCTCACGCCAGCGATATCGCAAGGCATGGAGATTGTGGCGCAGGGCGGCCAAGGAAGGTTGAGTAAAGATGGTCGCGATCAGAGAGGCGGGTAGTGTGCTGAGAGTTCTGCAAATTCGCTGAGAGAGGGCGGTCATGGCAGGCTGGTGATGTTCAACGTCANGATGATCTGCGCGAGCACAAGAAGCTCGCTCTACGCCAAGCCGCATGACCAGTTTCATGATCGCCCATTTTGCAGAACTTGACGCACACAACCGAGAGGCGACGATCTGGCGGGTGGCGCGCCACAGCAGCGGGCGCCCGTCGCTCAAGGGGGAGAGACACCCAACTCCTGCGAGAGGGGTTCGGTCACAAGCGCGATGAGGAAGTGTGCAAGGATCCAAGGCCTTGCGATCCTTGGGTCCTTGGCGGGAGGAGAGCGCAGCCCGATCAGGCTCTTCAGGCGCTTGAAGGCGAGTTCGATGCGCCAGCGCATGCGGTAGAGCTTGAGGACCGTATCGGCGGGAAACTCCTCCCGGTCAAGCGAGGTCACAAGCAGGACGAAGCCGGCCGCAATCAGCGTCTGCGGTTGAACCTTGTTGCCCTTGGCCCTGGCTGATTTTGCGCCGCGCTTCTTGTGCCGCGGCCTCGGATTTGCGCAAGGCGATCAGGCGCATATTGACAGGCTCGCCCTTCTTGAGTGCCAGCCGGGCAGGCGTTTCGCAGACTTCCTCCCGGCAGTTCGCCAGGTAGCCGATGAGATCGAACGCCCTGCCGTTGGCGTCGAGCCATCGCGCGTTTTTCCACGACGCGCGCACAACAACATCGCCGCCTTGCGCCATCACCTTGGCGATCCGCTCGGCCTGCAGATAGGCGCGGTCACCGATGCGGATCTCGCCCGGCACCACCGGCACGCGGTCGATCAGCTCGGCCTCGCTCTGGTCGGTGATCTCGAGGAAGTCGAACTGCTCGCGCTCAAGCTCGAAGGCGCAGTGCATGCGCCAAGGACCATTGTTCTCATACGCACCGGCCTTGGCAACCGCTGTCGCATCGAGGATGCGGATCAGCCGGCCTTTGGCCAAACCTGCATCCTCGCGCTTCAAAAGGTGCCCAATCAACTGCTGCAGCCATGGTCCTGCATTGCGCAGCCGGCCAAGCAACGCCACGTCCGAAATGTCGGCAATCCCGCTCGCCGCCGCCCAGGCCACGACACCCCGCATGCCAACCTTGCCAAGGCAGTAAGCCAGTGTCAGGCGCAACAGGTCGCTCGCCGACCTGACGCCGCGCGGGCGCAGGAACGCCTTCGTCTCGCGGCACTTGCTGCGATCAACTCTTCGCCGCCGAGAAGCTCAATCGTCTCGGCCCAGCCGTCATCAACAAGCGATTCGTGTGTCATCGCAGTGTAGAATCACACCCGATTCCGCAGGGCAATACCTATCTTAGCGCCTATGCCCTTGTGGGGGGAGATGGCCGGCAGGCCAGAGGGGGGTGCTGTCCCTCCAGCGTTTCCTTAAATATGGATCGGCTTGAAGAACGTCGCCAGCGCCGCTTCCTTGACCGCTTCCGACATCGTCGGATGCGCGTGGCAGGTGCGGGCGAGGTCTTCCGAGGAGCCGCCGAACTCCATCAGCACCGCCGCCTCATGGATCATCTCGCCGGCGCCGAAGCCGACAATGTGGACGCCGAGCACGCGGTCGCTGGCTTTGTCGGCGAGGATTTTCACGAAGCCGTCTGTGTGCAGCATGGCGCGCGCGCGGCCGTTGGCGGTGAACGGGAATTTGCCGGTTTTGTAGTCGATGCCGGCCTTCCTCAGCTCTTCCTCTGTCTTGCCGACCGAAGCGATTTCCGGGCTGGTGTAGACGACGCTCGGAATGACGTCGTAATTCACATGGCCGGCCTGGCCGGCAATGGTCTCGGCCACCGCCACGCCTTCATCCTCGGCCTTGTGCGCCAGCATCGGCCCGGCGATGACGTCGCCAATGGCGTAGATGCCGGCCACGTTGGTCCTGAGATGCCCGTCGGTCTTGACCCGGCCGCGCTCGTCGACCTCGACGCCGGCTTCTTTCAACCCGAGGCTGTCGGAATAGGCCCGGCGTCCGGTCGAGATCAGCACCGCGTCGGCCTCGATGGTCTCGGCCGCACCACCCTTGACCGGTTCGAACGCAACGGCGGCGCCCTTTTTGGCCTTGGTCACCCCTGTCACCTTGGCGCCGAGCTTGAACTCGAAACCCTGCTTGGAAAGCAGGCGCTGGAACTGCTTGGAGACCTCGCCGTCCATGCCGCCCAGGATGGTGTCGAGGAATTCGACCACGGTGACCTTGGCGCCGAGCCGTGCCCAGACCGAGCCGAGCTCCAGACCGATGACCCCACCGCCGACCACCACCAGATGTCCCGGCACTTTCTCCAGCGACAGCGCGCCGGTCGACGATACGATCACCTTCTCGTCGATGTCGACCTTGACGCCGGGAATGCCGGCGACATCGGAGCCCGTGGCAATAACGATGTTTTTCGTCTCGATCTCCTCGACCTTGCCGTCCTCAGCCGTCACCAACACCTTGCCGGCCGCAACCACCTTCCCGGTGCCACGGAAACTATCGATCTTGTTTTTCTTGAACAGGAAGGCGACGCCATTGACGTTGGCCGAAACGGTCGCGTCCTTGTGCGCCATCATCTTCTTCAGATTGAGTTTCGGCGCCGGTATCTCGACGCCCAGCGCATCGAAGGAATGGCCGGCCTCGGCGAACATCTCCGAGGCATAAAGCAGCGCCTTGGATGGGATGCAGCCGATGTTCAGGCAGGTGCCGCCGAAAGTGGCGTTCTTCTCGACCACCGCGACCTTGAGCCCGAGCTGTGCCGCCTTGATGGCACAGACATAGCCGCCCGGTCCCGACCCTATGATAACGACATCATAAGCCATGTTCGTTTCCCTTAGCTTGGGGCTCAGCGGCCGCCGCTTACATTCAGGATTGCGCCCGTCGTGTAGGACGCTTCATCCGACAAAAGATAGAGAACGGCATGCGCGACTTCATCCGCCGTGCCGGCTCGTTTCATCGGCAGCATGTCGCGGAACCGCTCGACCCGGTCCGGCTGGCCGCCCGAAGCGTGGATCTCGGTGTCGATGATGCCCGGCCGTATCGCGTTGACGCGCACGCCTTCGGTCGCGACTTCGCGCGCCAGGCCGAGCGTAAAAGTGTCGATCGCCGCCTTGGACGCTGCATAGTCGACATATTCGCCGGGCGAGCCGTGTAGCGACGCAGCCGACGAGATGTTGACGATGGCGCCGCCCTGGCCGCCATGCTTGCTCGACATGCGCCTCACCGCCTCGCGGGCGCACAGAAACGAGCCGATGACATTGATGCGCATCATGCGCTCCAGCCGCGCCAGGCTCATCTCGTCGACACGCGCCTTGACGTCGACGACGCCGGCATTGTTGACCAGCGCGTCGAGCCGGCCATAGGCGCCATCGACGGCTTCGAACACGGCGACGATGTCAGCCTCGACGCCGACATCGCCCTTGATCGCTATCGCTTCACCGCCACCGGCCTCGATCTCGGCGACCAGCGCCTGGGCCGCGGCCTCGTTTGCGGCATAGTTGACCGCGACGCGGTAGCCGGCCTTCGCCGCAAGCCGGCAAGTGGCCGCACCAATGCCACGACTGCCGCCGGTGACCAGAAGAACTTTCTTCGCCGCGCTCATTCCTGGCAACCTTTCAGCAAAAACACATCCCACGGCAGTTTCGAAAAACCGATGGAGCCAAAGGCGGACGACATCTGCAACGATGGACCCAGATCGGGGAAGATCAGGCTCTGCGGCGCGTCCGTGCCTTCGGCCGCCAGCAACGCAATGTTGCCCTTGTCGTCGGCGCTGTAGACCACGCCCTGCCAGACCGTGCAGGCGGCAAGCTCGTCACCGGTGACGTCGCCGGTCGAGCATTTGTACATCAGCGAGCCATGCGGTCGCGAAACACCGGAGGTCCACATGACGATGCCGTCGAGGACGACACCTTTATCGAGCACCATCGTGAAGGAGTTGGTGACGGTGACCGCATCGGTCGTCGGCCGGAAATCGATGCCGGCATCGCTCTCGGCATCGCCATAGACAGCAAGCGCCAGCGGGCAGGCGGCATGCGCCTCGTAACCCGCTGCGAGAACAGCCAGCCCGGCCATAAATCCGATCATTGGCGAAGCGATGTTTGTCATGAATTGCTCTGGCTGCTCTCGCGGCCGTCGGCGTTTTCGAGCACCTCGAAATCGGTCATCAAGACCAGCGGCTCGCCGGCCGCATCCAGTCCCCAGAAGGAATAATAGTTCCCATCACCGAAGCCAGTGTCGAACATGGCTATATTAAGCGGATTTCCATCAACCGGATTATCCATGCGGAACTTGTCGAACGAGCATGCAACGTCAGCAAGATAGCTGTCGAGTTCCTCCTGGTCGGACATCAGCGTCAGAACCGACTTGTCCATGAACGAAGCAACATTATCATCGACAATAAATCCAGACTTCCAGGACGATGTGCCGACGTCGCGGACGAAGGCAGCCAACTCCCACCGCACCGGCAAGCCAGTGCCAAACCGCAATACCGCTGCAGCAACACGGCCTTGCGCCTCAAGCAACGTGACTGGATAGCATCCCGGCCTGACCTTACGGCTAAACACAGGCCGTTCCAGCCCGGTAATCAGTGGATCGCAAGCGATGATTTCGCCGGTCGGTAGCTCAAGCTCACCGATCGCGGTGACGATGATCTTCCGCTCCGCCATTTCGGCTTCGCTGAGAGCGAAGACACCGAGATTGCTGCTCGCCGGCGCCGAATCCCATTCAGTCGATGTCGCCGGCGGAGAGATGGCGGCGGAAGCCGCCGGCCGGGAACGCCTCAATACGCTACCCGCTACTCGACCCAGCTTGAACCCAAACCGCGCCAGCCAGCCGCTCATGACGGATCAGCTCCGATCACAAATCAAGCACCAGCCGTTCCGGATCTTCCAGGCTGTCCTTGACGCGGACCAGGAAGGTCACCGCTTCCTTGCCGTCGACGATGCGGTGATCGTAGCTGAGCGCCAGGTACATCATCGGCCGAATCACGATCTGGCCGCCGACCACGACGGGCCGGTCCTGGATCTTGTGCATGCCAAGAATGCCCGACTGCGGCGCATTGAGGATCGGCGTCGACATCAGCGAACCGTAGACGCCACCGTTGGAAATCGTGAACGTGCCGCCTTGCATGTCGGCGACCGACAGCTTGCCGTCGCGTGCGGCGATGCCCAGCCGGCCGATATCCTTCTCTATTTCGGCAATCGACATCTGATCGGCGTCGCGCACCACCGGCACGACGAGGCCCTTTTCGGTGCCGACGGCGACGCCGATATGGGCATAGTTCTTGAAGATAATGTCGGTGCCGTCGATCTCGGCATTGACCGAGGGGATCTCCTTCAAGGCGTGGGTGACGGCCTTGGTGAAGAAGCCCATGAAGCCGAGCTTCACGCCGTGCTTCTTCTCGAAGATGTCCTTGTACTTGGTCCTGAGCGCCATCACCGCCGACATGTCGACCTCGTTGAAGGTGGTCAGCATGGCGGCGGTCGACTGCGCTTCCTTCAGCCGGCGCGCAATGGTCTGGCGCAGCTTGGTCATGCGCACGCGCTCCTCGCGCGACGCATCGTCGCCCGAGGACGGCGCACGCACGGCGACCGGAGCCGGTGCGGCCTTCGGAATTTCGGCCGACTGCGACGGCGCGCCCTTGGAAATCGCGTCGAGCACATCGCCCTTCAGCACCTGGCCGCGCTTGCCCGAGCCAGAAACCTGGTCGACCGACAGATTGTTCTCGGCGATCAGCTTTGCGGCAGCTGGCGCCGGCGGCATTGTGCGCGGCTCGACCGGCCCGGCATCGCCGGCTATCTTGGCGGTCTCGGCCGCGGCCTGCTTGGTCGTATGTGCCGCGTCGGGGCTCGACGCCTGCGACACAGCTTGCGGCTTGGTCTCCTGCTTGGACGCCGGGGCGGCCGTGGCGACGCCTGCCGAGATCGAACCCAGCAACGCACCGACGCCGACGGTCTCGCCTTCCTTGGCGGTGATCTCGCCAAGCGTGCCGGCGGCGGCGGCAGGCACTTCCACCGTCACCTTGTCGGTTTCGAGCTCGACCAGCGGCTCGTCGACGGCAATGGCATCGCCGACCTTCTTGAACCACTTGCCGATGGTCGCCTCGGTGACGGATTCGCCGAGAGTGGGAACGCGGATTTCGGTAGCCATTGTGCTGTCCGTTTCTTCTCTGTCTGTTCTATTCGCCGGGTTTGTTCTATTCGCCGAGCGCGTCTTCGAGCAGGGCAGCGAGCTGCGCCAAATGCTTCGACATCAGACCGGTCGCCGGCGATGCCGCCGCCGGACGTCCGGTATAGCGCACCCGCTGATGCTTGGCGTCGATATGAGCCAGCACCCATTCCAGATACGGATCGATGAACGACCAGGCGCCCATATTCTTGGGTTCCTCCTGGCACCACACCATCTCCGCATTGCGGAAGCGCGACAGCTCGGTGATCAGCGCCTTGGCCGGGAACGGGTAGAGCTGTTCGACGCGCAAGAGATAGATGTCGTTGATGCCGCGCTTCTCGCGTTCCTCGTACAGGTCGTAGTAGACTTTGCCCGAGCACAGCACGACGCGGCGGATCTTGGAATCCTTGGTGAGCTTGATCGCCTGGTTCTGCAACAGCTGGGCATCGTCCCACAACAGCCGATGGAACGAGCTTTCGCCCGAAATTTCCGGCAGCGTCGACACTGCCCGCTTGTGGCGCAGCAGCGACTTCGGCGTCATCAGGATCAGCGGCTTGCGGAAGTCGCGCTTCAGCTGCCGGCGCAATATGTGGAAGTAGTTGGCCGGCGTGGTGCAGTTGGCGACTTGCATATTGTCTTCGGCGCAAAGCTGCAGAAAGCGCTCGAGCCGGGCCGAGGAATGCTCTGGACCCTGGCCTTCATAGCCATGCGGCAGCAGGCAAACCAGGCCTGACATTCTGAGCCACTTGCGCTCGCCCGACGAGATGAACTGGTCGAACACCACCTGGGCGCCGTTGGCGAAATCGCCGAACTGCGCTTCCCAGAGCGTCAGCGCCTTCGGCTCGGCCAGGCTGTAGCCATATTCGAAGCCAAGCACCGCCTCTTCCGACAGCATCGAGTTGATGACTTCGTAGCCGGCCTGCGCCGCCGACAGATTGTTGAGCGGGATGTAGCGGGTCTCGTCGCGCTGGTCGTAGAGCACGGAATGACGCTGCGAGAAGGTGCCGCGTTCGGAATCCTGGCCGGAGAGCCGGATCGGATTGCCGTCGAGCAGGATGGCGCCGAAGGCCAGCGCCTCGGCCGTCGACCAGTCGATGCCTTCGCCGGAGTCGATCGCCTGGCGGCGGTTTTCGAGGAAGCGGATGATGGTCTTGTGCGCCTCGAAACCCTTCGGCACCTCGGTCAGTTTCTTGCCGATGTCCTTCAGCACCTTGACCGGCACCGCGGTTTTCCCGCGGCGCTGTTCGTCCTGGTTGTCGGCGGTGCGCAGGCCGGACCAGGCACCGTCCAGCCAGTCGGCCTTGTTAGGCTTGTAGTGCTGGCCGACTTCCCATTCGGATTCCAGATGGGCGCGCCAGTCGGCCTTCATCTTGTCGAGTTCGGCCTGGCTGATGTGGCCCTCGGCGATCAGCCGCTCGCCATAGATCTGCACCGTCGTCTTGTGGTTGCGGATGTTGGCGTACATGATCGGCTGGGTGAAGGCTGGCTCGTCGCCCTCATTGTGGCCGAAGCGGCGATAGCAGAACATGTCCACCACCACCGGCTTGTGGAACTTCATGCGAAATTCGATCGCCACCTTGGTGGCATGCACCACCGCTTCCGGGTCGTCGCCATTGACGTGGAAGATCGGCGCCTCGATCATCTTGGCGACGTCGGACGGATAGGGCGACGAGCGCGAGAAGCGCGGATTGGTGGTGAAGCCGATCTGGTTGTTGATGATGAAATGCAGCGTGCCGGCGACGCGGTGGCCGCGCAACCCCGACAGGCCGAGGATTTCGGCAATCACACCTTGGCCGGCAAAGGCGGCATCGCCATGCAGAAGCAGCGGCAGCACCTTGGCGCGCTCTTCCAGCGGCACGATCTCCTCGCGGCTGCGGCCGAACAGATAGTCCTGCTTGGCGCGCGCCTTGCCCATCACAACCGGATCGACGATTTCCAGATGCGAGGGATTGGCGGTCAGCGACAGATGCACCTTGTTGCCGTCGAATTCGCGGTCCGACGAGGCGCCGAGATGGTACTTGACGTCGCCCGAGCCCTCGACCTCGTCAGGAGCGGCCGAGCCGCCCTTGAACTCGTGGAAGATGGCGCGGTGCGGCTTGGCCATCACCTGGGACAGCACGTTCAGCCGGCCGCGATGCGCCATGCCGAGCACGATCTCCTTCATGCCGAGCTGGCCGCCGCGCTTGATGATCTGCTCCAGCGCCGGGATCAGGCCTTCGCTACCATCGAGGCCGAAGCGCTTGGTACCCTTGTACTTGACATCGATGAACTGCTCGAAGCCTTCGGCCTCGACCAGCTTCTGCAGGATCGCTTTTTTTCCCGTAGCGGTGAAGGAAATCTCCTTGTCGGCACCCTCGATGCGCGCCTGGATCCAGGCCTTCTCCTCGGGATCGGAAATGTGCATGAACTCGACACCTAGCGTCGAGCAATAGGTGCGGGTCAGGATCTCCAGCATCTGCCGGATGGTGCCGAATTCGAGGCCGAGCACATTGTCGAGGAAGATCGGCCGGTCGTAGTCGGCTGCGGTAAAACCGTAATTTTCCGGCGACAGCTCGTTATAGTCCTCAAGCGGCTTGGCGATGCCGAGCGGGTCGAGATTGGCGTGCAGATGGCCGCGCATGCGGAAGGCGCGGATCATCATGATGGCGCGCACCGAATCGCGCGTCGCCTGATGCACGTCGGCATCCGATAGCACGACGCCATTGGTGACCGCCTTGTCCTTGACCTTCTTTTCCAGATGCTTCTCGACGATGCCCCAATTGCCGTCCAGCGCCGACACCAGTTCGCCATTGGCCTGCAGCGGCCAAGACGGCTTTGCCCAGGAAGCGCCCTTGGCGTTCTTGCGCACATCGCCGGCGNCGCCATTGGCCTGCAGCGGCCAAGACGGCTTTGCCCAGGAAGCGCCCTTGGCGTTCTTGCGCACATCGCCGGCGTCGTCCTTCAGCCCGGCGAAGAAGTCCTGCCATTCGGGGTTTACTGACTCTGGATCATCCTCATAGGAGGCATACAACGCGTCGATATAGTCGGCATTGCCGCCATACAGGAAAGAGGTGAGCGAAAATTGGTCGTTGGCCTGATCTTGTCTTGCCATTTTTGTCTGCGGAGCCTGGCTCCGTCTCCTTTTCAAAAGCGAATAGTGAGTAGCGAATAGCGAGTAGGGATTTTTTCCGGGTCGCGCCGTTACTCTCTTTTCCCTATTCACTATTCACTACTCGCTACTCACTTAGCCTTTGATCGCCTCGACCAGGGTCGTGCCCAGACGCGCCGGCGATGGCGATACCTTGATGCCGGCCGATTCCATCGCCGCGATCTTGTCTTCCGCGCCGCCCTTGCCGCCGGAGATGACCGCGCCCGCATGGCCCATGGTGCGACCGGCCGGCGCAGTGCGCCCGGCGATGAAGCCCGCCATCGGTTTCCTGCGGCCGCGCTTGGCCTCGTCCTTGACGAACTGCGCGGCGTCTTCCTCGGCCGAACCGCCGATCTCGCCGATCATGATGATCGACTTGGTCTCGTCGTCGGCAAGGAACATTTCGAGCATGTCGATGAACTCGGTGCCTTTTACGGGGTCGCCGCCGATACCGACGGCGGTGGTCTGGCCGAGGCCGACATTGGTGGTCTGGAACACTGCCTCATAGGTAAGCGTTCCCGAGCGCGAAACAACGCCGACCGAGCCCTTGCGGAAGATGTTGCCGGGCATGATACCGATCTTGCATTCGTCGGGGGTGAGCACGCCGGGGCAGTTCGGGCCGATCAGCCGCGAGGTCGAGCGGTCGAGCCGCGCCTTGACCCTGACCATGTCCATCACCGGAATGCCTTCGGTGATGCAGACGATCAGCGGGATCTCGGCTTCGATGGCTTCGAGGATGGCTTCGGCGGCGCCCGCCGGCGGCACATAGACAACCGAGGCATTGGCGCCGGTCTTTTCCTTGCCCTCGGCAACGGAAGCGAAGATCGGCAGGTTTTCGCCCTTGGCGCCGGTCCAGGTCTCGCCACCCTTCTTGGGATGGATGCCGCCGACCATCTTGGTGCCGTGATAGGCCAAGGCCTGCTCGGTGTGGAACGTGCCGGTCTTGCCGGTCAGGCCCTGAACCAGCACCTTGGTGTTCTTGTCGATGAGAATGGACATCGGAGCCCTTTTCTAAAAGCCGTTGATCGGGGAAGGCGAGACGCGCCGGTAGACGCCGCTCACCATGTCTTGCCAGCTGTCGCTGCCGGCAGGTTTGAAATGCAGTCGCATCCGGTAGGCATCGGCATTGTCGAAAATATACGTCACGCGCGCTGAGCCACGCGGCGACGACCGCTCCAGAACCAGCTCATCGCCGTTCCACGTTCCTGTGGCCGGCGAGGCCGGCACAAAACCCATGGAGTCGAACTGGTGCATGGTGAAGAGCCTGTTTGGCTGATCGAAGCCGAACACGATGTGCGAGCCGAACGAGACCGTGCCGTCGCGGCGCTGGCGATAGCGCTGGACCACGAACAGTCCGCCGAACTGTGCCTCTGCCAGCACGTCCGACGTCGCCGGTCCGCCATCGGCCCACTGCGTTTCCGCCACCTCTTCCTCGCCGCGCCACGCGCCGACCAGCGCCTGCAGGCGCTGGTGATCGGCCGAGAGCGAGAAGGCGTTCATGATCAGAGCCGCTTCAGGTCGGAGACGGTGAGGTCGCTCTTGGCGTTGCCGGTGTTGAGCGCCGTTGCCGGGTCGAACATCAGCACCACCGGCTCGGCGGTCAGCGACCGCGGCCGGTGCTCGACGCCGCGCGGCACGACGATGAAATCGCCCTCGCCGAGCTCGACCGGACCGTCGCGGAAATCGATGGCGATGCGCCCGCGCAGGACGAGGAAGGCTTCGTCCTCATGCTCATGCGCATGCCAGTCGAAGGTCTCGCCGAACTTGGCAACCTTCGCCTGGCTATCATTGAAGTCGCCGGCAATATGCGGATCGAAGACCTTGCTGATCTTCGCATCCGCCGCCTCGACGAGGTTTATCTTGCGCGGAGGCACAGGTTCATTCCTTTTTCGTCATTTGGCGTCTGCAATGTGCTGCTCATCAATCTCGTCTCTCAAGAAACGATCAGGCGGATGTCCGAGAACATTCTCTTTGCCATACATCCAGCCCCGCATTTTCATCGTAGATTTGAGCGGGCTTTTTCCTGTTCCAACAACAACGTACCACTCACGTCCAATCTCATCTGATGCCTGATAAAGCCAGAAACGCCGCCCATTCTCTATCTGCTCTGCGACGACACCCCGCACTTTGTAGTGCATCGATTTTTCGTCCAGCATCCAGTGATAGTGGCACCGCCAAAGGTACTGTTCGATTTCTTCGATGGAATACGGGCAGTGGTCAGGTAATAGATCAAGACTTTGTACCTCTTCTTCCCAGTGGAGGGGGAAGCCAGCCACCTAGCGCGCTCCTAGTTTCCTCAGCCCTTCACCGCCGCCACGATCTTCTTGGCTGCGTCGTCGAGATCGTCCGCCGACACCACGTTGAGGCCGCTGTCGTTGATGATCTTCTTGCCGAGTTCGGCATTGGTGCCTTCGAGGCGCACCACCAGCGGCACTTCCAGGCCGACTTCCTTGACCGCGGCAATCACGCCCTCGGCAATGATGTCGCACTTCATGATGCCGCCGAAGATGTTGATCAAGATGCCTTTGACCGCCGGATCCCGAGTGATGATCTTGAACGCCGCCGTCACCTTCTCCTTCGACGCGCCGCCGCCGACATCGAGGAAGTTGGCGGGCTCGGCGCCGTAGAGCTTGATGATGTCCATCGTCGCCATCGCGAGGCCGGCGCCATTGACCATGCAGCCGATATTGCCGTCGAGCGCGACATAGGCGAGGTCGTATTTCGACGCTTCGATCTCCTTCTCGTCCTCTTCGGTGGTGTCGCGCAATTCCATCAGTTCGGGGTGGCGAAACAGCGCGTTGTTGTCGAACGACACCTTGGCGTCCAGCACGCGCAGGCGGCCGTTTTTCATCACGATCAGCGGGTTGACCTCGAGCAGGCTCATGTCCTTCTCGACAAAGGCCTTGTAGAGGATCGGGAACAGCGTGCCGGCATCCTTGGCGGCATCGCCGGTGAGGCCCAGCGCTTCCACCAATATGTCGACGTCGATGGTCGTCACGCCGGCCAGCGGGTCGATGGCGCGGGTGATGATCTTTTCCGGCGTGTCGTGGGCGACGCCTTCAATGTCCATGCCGCCCTCGGTCGAGACGACGAAAGCGATGCGGCCGACCGAGCGGTCGACCAGGATCGACAGATAAAGCTCGCGATCGATGTCGGCGCCGTCCTCGATATAAAGGCGGTTGACCTGCTTGCCGGCCGGGCCGGTCTGCTTGGTGACCAGCGTGTGGCCGAGCATCTCATTGGCGTTGGCGACGACGTCGGCCACCGACTTCGCCAGCCGCACGCCCCCCTTGGCGTCGGGCGACAGTTCCTTGAACCTGCCCTTGCCGCGGCCGCCGGCATGGATCTGGCTCTTCACCACATAGAGCGGACCGGGCAGCGCTTGTGCCGCGGCTTCCGCCTCGCTTGCCTTGAACACCGGCACGCCCTCGGCCACCGGCGCGCCAAAGCTCTTCAGCAGCGCCTTGCCTTGATATTCATGGATGTTCATCTGGATGGTCTCCGGATCGGCTGCTTGGGGGGATCACTTCGAGGCGAGGTGCGGGGCGATCTTGACGCAGGCCTCGGTCAGGCCCTGCACCGTCGCCACCGAGGCGTCGAACATCTTCTGCTCGGCCTTGTTGAGGTCGATCTCGATGATGCGCTCGACGCCGCCGGCGCCGATCACAACGGGAACGCCGACATAGGTGCCCTTGACGCCATACTGGCCCGAGAGATGCGCCGCGCAAGGCAGCACGCGCTTCTTGTCCTTGAGGTAGGATTCGGCCATCGAGATCGCCGAGGCGGCTGGCGCGTAGAAGGCCGAGCCGGTCTTGAGCAGACCGACGATCTCGGCGCCGCCGTCGCGGGTGCGCTGGACGATCTGGTCGAGCTTTTCCTTCGAGGTCCAGCCCATCTTGATGAGATCGGGCAACGGAATGCCTGACACAGTGGAGTAGCGGATCATCGGCACCATGGAATCGCCGTGGCCGCCGAGCACGAAGGCGGTAACGTCCTCGACCGAGACCTTGAATTCCTCGGCTAGGAAATAGCGGAAGCGCGCGCTGTCGAGCACGCCGGCCATGCCGACGACATGGGTCTTGGGCAGGCCGGAAAACTTCTGCAGCGCCCAGACCATGGCGTCGAGCGGGTTGGTGATGCAGATGACGAAGGCCTTGGGTGCATATTTCTTCAGCCCGGCGCCGACCTGTTCCATGACCTTGAGGTTGATGCCCAGCAGATCGTCGCGGCTCATGCCTGGCTTGCGCGGCACGCCCGCGGTGACGATGCAAACGTCGGCGCCCTCGATGCCGGCATAATCATTGACGCCGGTCAGCCGGGAATCAAAACCGTCGACCGGCGACGACTGCGCGATATCGAGCCCCTTGCCTTGCGGAATGCCCTCGGCAATATCGAACAGCACCACGTCGCCGAGGTCCTTGAGGCCGATCATGTGAGCGAGCGTGCCGCCGATCATGCCGGAGCCGATGAGCGCTATCTTGTTGCGTGCCATGTGAGGAAATTTTCCCTTTGTCTGTGACGACGCCCAAAATCCCTGGCGATCTGTTGACGGCGTCGAGGAAGAGGCCGGAATGCTATGGTCTCAGCTAGATTTCGCCGCATCCAGTAGCCCCGGTGGAAAATATATTCAATCGATTATTTTCGAGTGAATGATTTCAATCGGTTAGAAACATTGGGACTTACGTAAACGTCAAAGTTTGTAGGCCAGCTTGGGAGATTTTATACAATGAGCGTGGAAATCAGAAGACTATATCCAGGCGATGACGCCCTTGTGAAGCGCATCGCCGAGGACGTGTTCGACGAGCCGGTCCGGGCAGACAGGCTTGCTGCCTACCTCGCCTCATCATCAGGTCATCTCATGATCGTGGCATTGGCCGGCGGCGTCGTCGACCAATGCCCCACAATCATCCACCGCCATCCCGACAAGGTCAACGGACTCTACTCGACGAAGTCGGCGTCTCACCCGCCTACCAGCGCCAAGGCATCGCGCGAAAAATGCTCGACGCGATGTTCGCGCTCGGCCGCGAGCAAAGGTTGCGGCGAAGCCTGTGTTGGAACCGAGCCGGACAATGTTCCATCGCGCGGGCTTTATGAAAAACGCAGGGAGGAGCATGGGCAGGCGGAGGCGTTTGTAATGTATGCGTATGACCTTTAGGCGTCGGCGGGACAGCGCCCCCCTCTGCCTTGCCAGGCATCTCCCCCACGAGGGGGGAGATCGGACGTCACGCGACCTTTCGCCAATCTCCAATGGCCGCAGGAATGAGCGGAGCGCCGAAACCGCCAATCTCCCCCCGTGTGGGGGAGATGTCCGGCAGGACAGAGGGGGGCGCGAAGGATCACTACATAATGACCTCTTCGAACCCTCAGACCTGCACTTCCGCCTTCGCCTTTTGCCGTTCCGCCCAGTCCTCCAGCCAATCCCGGCTCTGCATTTCGATCAGCCGCGAGGCCGTGCGCTCGAATTCGAACACCTCGTTGCCGCGCCTGGCCGTATAGAGCTCAGGGGGCGAGGCATCGGCGCTTACCACCAGCCGCGTGTGATGATCGTAGAGCGTGTCTATCAGGAGGATGAAGCGCTTGGCCTCGTTGCGCTTGCCTTCGCCCAGCACCGGCACGTGATCGATGAAGACGGTCGAGAAGCGGCCGGCAATCGCCAGGAAATCGCGCGCGCCGAGCGGCTTTTCGCAGAGATCGGCGAAGGAAAACCGCGCCGCATTGCCGGAAGCAGCCGGTATTCTCACCTGCCGCCCCTTGAGCGTCAGCGCGGTCTCGGCCGTTGCCGCCCCGTGCGTCATCGCCTGCCAGGCTTCGTCGAGCATACGATCGGCTTCGGCATCCCCCGGCGTGACATAGACAGGCGTGCGGGCGAGCTTTTCCAGCCGGTAGTCCTTGTCGGCATCGAGCGTCAGCACATGGGCGTGGCGCTCGAGAATGCTGATGAAGGGCAGGAAGAGTTGGCGGTTCAGCCCGTCGCGATAAAGGTCTTGCGGCGCGACATTCGAGGTGGCGACCAGAACCACGCCATTGGCGAACAGCGCCGAAAACAGCCGCGACAGGACCATCGCATCGGCAATGTCGGTGACCGAAAACTCATCGAAGCACAGCACCCAGGCCTGTTCGGCAAGCTGAAGCGCGACCGGCGGGATCGGGTCGTCCTCCTTGACGTCGCCGTTCTTGCGCGCCTGCCGGTGCTTCTGGATGCGGTCCTGCACATCGGCCATGAAGTCGTTGAAATGAACGCGGCGCTTGCGCCTGACCGGCAACAGCTCGAAGAACATATCCATCAGCATGGTCTTGCCGCGACCGACGCCGCCATGAATGTAGAGGCCCTTGACGACCTCGCGCGTCTCGCGCTTGCGGGCAAACAGCCAGCCGAGCGCGCTCGACTTGTGCGCCAGCCGCTTGACCGAGATCTCGTCGGTCAGCCGGTCGAGCGCGGCGGCGATGCGCTCCTGCGCCGCATCGCGCTCGATGGCGCCGGTTGCGACCAGATGGTCGTAGCGCTGCCTGACGGTCGCATGGGTCTGGAGGCCGTCACGCAGATGCATCGGTCACGTCGCTGTCTAGGGATAGGCAGCCTATCTTGTAAGCGATATCGGCAAGCCGTTGGTAGTCTGGCCGTCGAATTTCGAACCGCCCGAGGAATAGAGCCGCGCCAGCGTGCCGCCATTCTCGTCATAGAGCGTCAGCTGCTTGCCGGCGACGTTCCACGATTTGATGCCGTCGATGGGCGGCGGGCAATGCAGCGGCCCGGCGCGGAAGCCGGCGCCGAATTTGGTCTGCGGCGTCGCCACCTTGCAGCTCTGTCCGGACACGCTGGCGTTCCAGACGCCGGCAACGCTCGCAGCGGTAAGGTCGGAGGCTCCGGCCGGCGCCGATCCGTCCGGCGGCAGCGAGGCGACCTGCGCGCCTGCCGGCGCGGTCGGGAATTGCGATGGGTCGGTGGTGCCCGGCGCTGCCGGGGGCGGCAGTTGGCTTCCGCTCACCGTGCCGGCGGGCGCGGGCTGCAGCGGGGCGGGCTGCTGGTCATCCATCGATGAAAAACGCGAGGTCGAACAGCCGCTCGCAACGAGCGCTGCCAGCGATACGGCCATCAGCCCGCTTCTCGAAAAAATCATTCCAACCTCCGTCGGATCCGGCTGGGGGGAAGCCGTCCGCACAATCTCACCCCTCACCAAGATGGAGAAGGTGGCGAAATTTCAACCCGATATGGTTAAAATAGGGTTTGCACCACGAATTGTTGTAAATTTGTCGCAAAATGGCTGGCGCGACAAAAGGCATGTCTTCGCTCTAGCGCGGTTCCAACCGGTACATTGGTTGCGAAAGCGGCACCGGAGCCCGCAGCAGGTCGGCGCATCGGCGGTCGAGCGCAACTGCCGGCGCAAAACTGACTGAAGCGCTTGAGGCGCAAGGCCTGGCGCGTGAGCGGTTTCGCGCCTTGCGTCCGGGCGAGGTTTGGGACGTTCCCGAGATCGAGCGCGGCTGGAGTCTGCATTTGGCCGTTTACGGCACTGCCATTTTAGCCGATGGTCTATCGCAACAGGGGGAACAGATGAAATCAATCTTGGCAGTTTTGATCGCGCTGGTAATTTCGACGCCGGCCGCTTTCGCGGGTGAAATCACCGATCGCGCCGCTGAAGCCGAAAAGGCACTGCAGGCGGGTGATGGCGCCGGCGCGCTGGACAAATTCCGCAGCGCCGAGGACGCTCTGTGGCAAGCGATGCCGCTTGGCGTGCAAAATGTGAAGCATATCATGTCGGCCAGCGGCTTCGGCGCCTACGCTGAGCGCCCGAACCATGTCTACAAGCCGGGCGAAGAGATTGTGCTTTATATGGAGCCGGTCGGTTACGGCTACGGCTCGGATGGGCTCGGCAACAACCAGATCGCGCTTTACGTTGACCTTACTGTGCTTTCCCAGTCGGGCGAGAAGCTGGGAACCGTCGAAAAGCTTGGCCGGGTCCAGCTCGCCTCGCGCTCGCATAACCGAGAGATGTTCTTCAAATTAAACGTCTCCCTGGATGGCGTTCCCCCCGGCAAATACCGCGCGGATTTCCTCATGCACGACGAGAACTCGCAAAAGACGGCGCCTTTCACGACCGACTTCGAGATTGCCGAATAGCGCGCCCAGTCGGAAAGAGCCTCGCGGCAACGGAACCAGAGCGCCGCAGATGCGTTCTTAAGCCGGCTGCAGGCCAGTCAATTTGCGAGGCATTGTCCATGATCAAATGGATCATCATTCTTCTCATCGTTGCTGCCGCCGCCAGCCTGCTCGGCATGCCGGCGCTGGCCGGTGCCGCCGCCACCGGCGCGCGCGTGCTGATCGGCATCGTTCTCGTCATCTTCCTGCTGATCGTGCTCGGCGTTTTCGCGGTAACCTAAACGCAGCCCACACTGGTAATTCCCGCCCGTTTCCGCCATATAGCGGCGAAACGTACAGGAATTACCTCAGATCATGGCAGGCACTGCCCCCTTCGCCAAGATGAACGGCATCGGCAACGAAATCATCGTCGCCGACATGCGTGGCCGTGCCGATAGGGTCACGGCGGCGTCGGCTGTCGCGCTGAACGCCGATGCGGCGACTAGGTTCGACCAGATCATGGCGATCCACGATTCGCGCACGCCGGGCACCGCGTTTTACATCGACATTTTGAATTCCGACGGCTCGGGCGCGCAGGCCTGCGGCAACGGCATGCGCTGTGTCGTCCAGGCGCTGGCCGCCGAAACCGGCCAGAAGACTTTCACCTTCGAGACCCGCGCCGGCATCCTCAACGCCGTCGAACATGCCGACGGCACCATCTCGGTCGACATGGGCACTCCGCGCTTTGGCTGGCAGGACATTCCGCTGGCCGAGGAATTCCGCGACACCCGCATGATCGAGTTGCAGATCGGCCCCATCGACGCGCCGGTGCTGCATTCGCCTTCGGCTCTCTCGATGGGCAACCCTCACGCTATCTTCTGGGTCGACAACGATGTCTGGTCCTACGAACTCGAGCGTTTCGGCCCGCTGCTCGAAAACCATCCGATCTTCCCCGAGCGCGCCAACATCACCATCGCCCAGGTAACGTCGCCGGAGACGATGATCATCCGCACTTGGGAGCGCGGCGCCGGCCTGACCAGGGCTTGCGGCTCGGCCGCTTGCGCTTCCGTCGTCGCCGCTGCCCGCACCCGGCGCACCGGCCGCAGCGTTACGCTGATGACGCCCGGCGGCGGCTCGCTGCATGTGGAATGGCGCGACGACGACCACGTCATCCTGACCGGCGCTGCCGAATGGGAGTTTTCCGGCAATTTCGATCCGTCGACCGGCACCTGGGCCCGCGACACCGAAAGCGCGGCCTGATGTCTGCGCTTGCCGATACCAAGGGCCCCAACTCCCAAGGCATAGACGTCGTCACCTTTGGCTGCCGTCTCAACACCTATGAATCCGAAGTGATGCGCCGCGAGGCCGAAAGCGCAGGTCTCGGCGCGCTCAAAGGCGGCGCCATTATCTTCAACACCTGCGCCGTCACCGCCGAAGCGGTGCGCCAGGCCAGGCAGTCGATCAGAAAGGCCCGCCGCGAAAATCCGGCGGCGCGCATCATCGTCACCGGCTGCGCCGCGCAAACCGAACCGCAGAATTTTGCCGCCATGGACGAGGTCGACCTCGTGCTTGGCAACGAAGAGAAGCTGAAGGCCAACTCCTACCGCGCGCTGCCGGATTTCGGCGTCAACGACAGCGAGAAGGCGCGCGTCAACGACATTTTCTCGGTGCGCGAGACCGCCGGCCACATGGTCGACGCCATTGACGGCCGGGCACGTGCTTTCGTCCAGGTGCAGAACGGCTGCGACCATCGCTGCACCTTCTGCATCATCCCCTATGGCCGCGGCAACTCACGCTCGGTGCCGATGGGCGCGGTTGTCGAGCAGGTCAAGCGTCTCGTCGGCAACGGCTACGCCGAGATCGTGCTGACCGGCGTCGACATGACCTCTTTCGGCGCCGACCTGCCGGGCGCGCCGAAGCTGGGAAAGCTGGTGAAGACCATCCTGAAGCAGGTGCCTGATGTGAGGCGGCTGCGGCTGTCCTCCATCGATTCGATCGAGGCCGACGACGATCTGCTGGACGCCATCGCCACCGAGCCCAGGCTGATGCCGCATCTGCATCTGTCGCTGCAATCAGGTGACGACATGATCCTGAAGCGCATGAAGCGCAGGCATTTGCGCGACCAGTCGATCCGCTTCTGCGAGGATGTGCGCAAATTGCGCCCGGCAATCGTCTTCGGCGCCGACATCATCGCCGGCTTCCCGACCGAGACCGAGGAAATGTTTCAGAATTCGATAAAGATCGTCGAGGAATGTGGGCTGACGCACCTGCATGTCTTCCCGTTTTCGCCGCGCGAAGGCACGCCCGCCGCGCGCATGCCGCAGGTCCGCCGCGAATTGGTCAAGCAGCGCGCGGCCCAGCTGCGCGCCGCTGGTGAGGCTGCGTATCGCCGCCATCTGTCGTCGCTTCCCGGAACGCGCCAAACGATCCTTATCGAGCGCGACGGCGTCGGCCGCACCGAAGGGTTCACGCTTGCCGGGCTCGGCACAGGCGCGCCGGGCGAGATCGTCGAGGCAGACATCACCGGCCATGACGGCGTGCGCCTGATAGCGGCCCCGCTCACTGCCCGCGCCGCCTGCGACGATTGAAGCATGGCCGGTTTTTTCAAGAACATATTTTCGTTCGGCAAGAAGGAAGTCGTCGAGGAGCGCATCGACGAAACCGCTCCCCTGCCGCCGATCAAATGGGATGCGCTTGAGGCGCTGAAGCCGGCGGCCGAGCAGGTCGTTCCGGAGTTCTTGAAGCGCGAGGAGCCCGAGCCGCCGACGCCCCACCCTCCCCTCGATGGGGAGGGTCGCCACGAAGTGGCGGGGAGGGGTGAGAGCGCCGACGCCGACGCCACTCACCCCCACCCCCAAGCTTCGCTTGGGGCCTCCCCCATCGAGGGGGAGGTAAAGCCTGCGCCGCAGTCGGCGCCAGAAGAACCGAAGCCCGAACCCACGCCGACCATCCCGCCCGCGCCGGAACCGGTCGTCCCATCCGAGCCGGAACCGTTGCCGGAGCCCGCGCCGGTAGAAGAACCGCAGCCTGAGCCGGAGATACCCGAGCCGCCTGCACCGGAAGAAGTTCCTGCGCCGCCAGCCGTTCCGGAGCCGGCTCCCGAGCCGCAGCCCCAAGAAGTGCCGCCGGCGCCGGCCGAGCCGGAGATCGAACCATCGCGTCCGGAACCGCAGCTGGAGCCCGCTCCCGTCGAAGTGCCGACGCCTGCCGAGACTCCCGCAGAACCGGCCGCCCCGATCGAAGTGCCGCAACCGTCCGCGCCTCCCGCACAGCCTACCTCAGAGGTCAGCGCCGCCCCTCATCCGCCTGCCGGCACCTTCTCCCCGTATAGCCACGGGGAGAAGGACGAGGCGACCCACCCTCCCCTCGATGGGGAGGGTCGACGCGAAGCGGCGCGGTGGGGTGACAGCGCTGACGCCAGCGCAAATCACCCCCACCCCCAAGCTTCGCTTGGGACCTCCCCCATCGAGGGGGAGGTAAAGCGCACTCCGGTCGAAGCCACACCCGCGCCGGTCGAAGTCCGGGCTGCCACGGCGGGGGTTGCGCCCATGCCTGAACCGGGTTTTCCGCCGACACCACAGCCGACACCGTCAGTCGGCAAAGTCACCGTCACCAAAAAGGTCGAGCAGAAAGCCGAGCCGCAAAAGGCGCCCGAACCGGCGCCGCGACGCTCCTGGTTCCAGCGCATGCGCGACGGGCTTGCCCGCTCCTCGAAAGAACTCACCGGCAACATCGCCGGCGTCTTCACCAAGCGCAAGCTCGACGAGGAGACGCTGCAGGATCTGGAGGACGTGCTGATCCGTGCCGATCTGGGCATGGAAACAGCCTTGCGCGTCACCGATGCCCTCGCTGCCAGCCGCTACGGCAAGGATGTCTCCGACGCGGATGTCCGCACCATCATGGCGGCCGAGGTGGAGAAGGTGCTGGCCCATGTCGCCATGCCGCTGGAGCTCGACCTGTCGCACAAGCCGCATGTCATTCTGGTGGTCGGCGTCAACGGCACCGGCAAGACCACGACCATCGGCAAGCTCGCCGCCAAACTGACCGATGGTGGCCTGTCGGTGATGCTGGCCGCCGGCGATACCTTTCGCGCTGCAGCCATCGAGCAGCTGAAGATCTGGGGCGAGAGGACGAAGTCTCCGGTCATCGCCTCGAAGATCGGCGCGGATGCCGCCGGCCTTGCCTACGACGCTTTCGAACGCGCCAAGGAGGCCGGCTCCGACGTACTGATCATCGACACCGCCGGCCGGCTGCAAAACAAGACCGAACTGATGGCGGAGCTGGAAAAGATCGTGCGCGTGCTGGGCAAGCTCGATCCGGAAGCGCCGCATACCGTGCTGCAGACGGTCGACGCCACCACCGGCCAGAATGCGCTCAATCAGGTCGAGATCTTCCGCAATGTCGCCGGCGTCAACGGCCTGGTGATGACCAAGCTGGACGGCACGGCGCGCGGCGGTATTCTGGTCGCGATCGCGGCAAAGCACAAACTGCCGGTCTATTTCATCGGCGTCGGCGAACAGGTCGACGACCTCGAACCATTCTCGGCCGGCGAATTCGCCAGGGCGATCGCCGGCGTAGCGTAACAGGCAATGATCCCGAAGAGCTGACGGCTTTTTGGACAAGATCATGCGTCAGAAGGAAGTCATGAACCCACCCATCCTCGAACGCGACCCGTCCGACCCGCGAAAGAAGAAAGAAAGCGTCAATCCGCTGCTCAAGCTGGTGCTGGAACTCGGGCCGCTGATGGTGTTCTTCTTCGCCAATGCACGCGGCGCCTGGCTGGTGCAGAAATTTCCTGTCCTGGCCGAATTCGGCGGGCCGATCTTCGTCGCCACCGGCCTGTTCATGGCGGCGACCGCGATCGCGCTGATCGCCTCCTGGCTGCTGCTGCGCACCTTGCCGATCATGCCGATGGTCTCGGGCGTCGTCGTCTTCATCTTCGGCGCGCTGACGCTCTATCTGCAGGACGACGTGTTCATCAAGATGAAGCCGACCATCGTCAACACCCTGTTCGGCGGCGTGCTGCTCGGCGGTCTGTATTTCGGCCGATCGCTGCTCGGCTATGTCTTCGATTCGGCCTTTCGCCTCGATGCCGAAGGCTGGCGCAAGCTGACTTTCCGCTGGGGCCTGTTCTTCCTGTTCCTGGCTCTTGCCAATGAAGTGGTGTGGCGGAATTTTTCCACCGACTTCTGGGTTACCTTCAAGGTCTGGGGCATCATGCCGATCACCCTGTTGTTCACCTTCAGCCAGATGCCGCTGATCCTGCACCATTCGATCGAGGATAAGGCCGAGAAGGTGGAAGAAGCCGGCAAGTAGAGCAATTCCAGGAAAAGTGTGAAGCGGTTTTCCGTCCGGAATTGCGTCCGAATAAACGGAGACGGCCATGGAATTCGTCACCACGCGCGACGAACTGAGGACGATCTACAAGACCCCGCGGCCGACCGACGCCTCAATGCGCAAGGAACTCCGGGCGCTCGACGGCCACTGCCGCTCCTTCATCGGCAAGAGCCCCTTCGTGCTGATTGGTTCTTCCGACGGCGCCGGAAATTCCGACGTGACGCCGAAAGGCGACAGGCCGGGCTTCGCCCTTGTCCTAGACGACACGACCATCGCCATTCCCGACCGGCCCGGCAACAACCGGCTGGACACGCTGGAAAACATCCTGCTCAACCCTTCGGTCGGGCTGCTTTTTCTCATCCCCGGCATGAACGAGACGCTGCGCATCAATGGCGACGCCCGCATAACCGTCGATGCCGGTTTGCGCGAGCGCCTCACCGTCGACGGCAAGCAACCGCAAAGCGTCGTCGTGGTGAGCGTCAAGGCCGCTTACATGCACTGCGCCAAGGCCTTCATGCGCTCCGAATTGTGGAAGCCGGACAGCTGGCACGACCGCGCGACATTGCCGACGCTCGGTCAGATCCTGTCCGATCAGATGGCGCATGCCGAAACTGCCGACGATTTCGACCGCTCGCTGGACGAAGCCTACAGCAAGACCCTGTGGTAGATTTCGGGTACGATTCGCCATTGCGGTCCTTTGCCCGTGATCGAACTCCTCGCCATCTCCGGCAGCCTGCGCGCCGCCTCGACCAATTCGGCGCTGCTGGCGGCGCTGTCCGCGAACGCGCCTTCGGATTGCCGCGTAACTGTCTATGACGGGCTCGGCCTGCTGCCGATCTTCAACCCGGATGACGAAGGCGAGCGCACACCGGCCGAGGCCATGCGGCTGATCGAGGCCGTCACCAGCGCCGACGGCATCATCGTCTCCTGCCCCGAATATGCCCATGGCGTGCCCGGCGGCATGAAAAACGCGCTCGACTGGCTGGTCTCGCGCGACGCCGCAGTCGGCAAGCCCGCCATGCTGGCCCACGCCTCCGCGCGCTCGCTCTACGCCCGCGCAGCGCTTGCGGAGATCATGCGGACGATGTCGTTTGCGCTTTGTGAGGACGCGGTTCTGGAGATTGCCTTGCTCGGCAAGAAACCGCCGGAGATGGAAGCGATCCTGGGAGAGAACGAGAACCTGCGGGCCATGCGCGAAGCGGTGCAGGTTTTCGCGAGTTTTATACGCGCAGACGTTGCCTCGTCATCCTAGGGCGGAGCAAGGAGCGAAGCGACGCGGCGCAGACCCTAGGATGACGAACGAAAGGGTGCGGCCGCACCCCAACGTGCCGCTGTGCTACCCCTTCCGCAACGTCTCGACATCGGTCACACCGACATACCAGTCGCGCGCGTTGACCTCTTCGAACACCACCCAGACGTCGTCATTGCTAAGCCCGGTGGCGTCCATGATGGCCGCCGTGACCTTTTTGGCAATGTCGGCCTTCTTGCCAGCGGGATCAGCGGCGATCACTTCCTTGACGATGCGGATGTTGACGAATGGCATGATGTCCTCCCTTGAATTGTGTCTGATACCGCCGCGCCGCGGCTCCGAAATCCGCTCCGGCGAACCGCTTGGCGGTGGTTCCGGCGGCCGCAGCGCAACAGGCGCCGCCGGCAGGCGCAGAAACGCCATCAAGGCCGCCAGAGAAGCGTTTGCAGCAGCCTCAATACGTCTTCGCCCCGTTCACCATCAGCCGCACCATGTAGAGCGACGTGGTGCCGGCGATGTAGAGGCAGTTCAGCTTGTTGCCGCCGAACACGCAATTGGCGGTCACTTCCGGCACCTTGACCTTGCCGATCAGCGTGCCGTCGGGATCGTAGCAATGGATGCCGTCGGCGGCACTGGTCCAGATGCGGCCGGCCTCGTCGAGCCGGAAGCCGTCGAATAGGCCGGCCGTGCAGTCAGCGAACACCTTCCCGCCCGAGACCTTCTTGCCGTGCTTGCCGACGTTGAAGACCCGCATATGCGCGGGGTTCTGCGCGCCATGGGTGCGGCCGGTGTCGACGACATAGAGCTGGCTTTCATCCAGTGAAAAGGCAAGCCCGTTCGGCCGGACCATGTCGGTGATGACGGCCTCGACCTCGCCCGTATCCGGATCGACCCGGTAGACATTGCAAGCGCCGATCTCGCTTTCGGCCTTGTCGCCCTCATAGTCGGTGTCGATGCCGTAGCTCGGATCGGTGAACCAGATCGAGCCGTCGGATTTCACGACCGCGTCATTGGGCGAATTCAGCCGCTTGCCTTTCCATTCGGCCGCGATGGTGGTGACGGAACCGTCATGCTCGGTGCGGCTGACGCGGCGGCCGGAATGCTCGCACGTCACCAGTCGGCCCTGGCGGTCGACGGTGTTGCCGTTGGAATTGCCGGAGGGCTGACGGAAGACGCTGACATTGCCGTCGGTCTCGTCATAGCGCAGCATGCGGTTGTTGGGGATGTCGGACCAGACGACATAGCGGCCGGCGGCGAACCAGGCCGGCCCTTCCGCCCACTGACATCCGGTAAACAGCTTTTCCACCTGGGCGTTGCCGTTGAACAGCCGCGCGAAACGTGGATCGAGAATTTCGTAATAGTCTGCGGTCGCCATGCATTTCCTCCGGGCATCACGTGACCCGCGGATCAAGCCAGCCTGCGGGCGCGATGGCAAGGTGGCGCAGGCGCAATTGTAAGACAAAAGGTGCCCGGCCGGCATGGCCCGCCAGCCTGCCCGGCCGTTTATGGTGCTGTTAGCGCTGTATTAACCTGCTATGCGCCCTGCGCAATGGTGCATTGCAACATCTTCTTTTTGCATCGCACCATTCCTATGTCATGTTGCGAACGACCAAGGGAGGAACAAATTCACCGCTGATATGCGGTACGAAAGGACCCTTGCTATGGCTTTTGACAACCTCTTCTCCCGCGCGCGCACCTCGATGGCCAAGCGCCGCCACTACAACCGCCTCGTCGCGGAAATCGAAAACCTGACGAGCCGCGATCTGGCCGACCTGCGCGCCGACCGCTCGGAAATGCTCTACCAGGTCCACAGGCAGATCTACGGCTGAGCATTTCAGACGTCAGCAGGGCACCGCCCCTCACCCGGATTGCCAAACCGAATTGCATGAGCAATTCGGGCAATCCGACCTCTCCCCTCGGGGAGAGGAGCTAGCCTGTAACGATGCTTCCCTCTTCTCCCTCACGGGGAGGAGGGGGCGCGTAGCGGCCCGATGAGGGGGCATGGCGCCAACGTCAGCCCGGTGCCGCGAGCGCCTTTTCAATCTGCGGCAACAGAACATCCCTCGCCGACTCCCCTGTCAGCGGCCCGACATGCTTGTAGGCAATCTTGCCGTCCTTGCCGATGACGAAGGTTTCCGGCACGCCGTAGACGCCCCAGTCGATGGCCGTGCGGCCGGCCTCGTCGACACCTATCGCCTGGAACGGATTGCCGAGATCACCAAGGAACCGGCGCGCGTTTTGCGCTTGGTCCTTGTAGTTTAGCGCGGCCATGACGAAGCGCTTGTCCTGCGACAGCGCCAGGAGCACCGGATGCTCTTCCCGGCACGGCGCGCACCACGATGCAAAGACGTTGACCAGCGTTACCTTGCCGGCGAAGGCTTTTGAATCCAGCCCGGGCAGGTTTGATCCTTCCAGCGCCGGCAGGTTGGTCTGCGGCGCCGGCAGGCCGATCAGCGCCGACGGCACTGCCGCCTCGTCGCGTCCCGACAAAAGCTGCGACAGGAACAATCCGGCGAGGCCGAGAAAAACCAGCAGCGGCAACAGCACGATCAGGCGGCGGCGCGGCGACGCCGGCGTTTCGCTTTCCGTGCTCATGGCTTGCTGGCCCCAGTGCTGGCCCCAGTACCGGCTTTGTCCGAGCGACGCCGCACGCCGGCCGCTTCAAGTTCCGCCAGTTCGCGCTTGCGGGTCCGCTGGTCGAGCAGGATCCAGCCGATCAGCCCGGCCAGCACGATCACCGTGATGCCATAGGCGGCCGCGACATAGAGTGCGTGTGCACTCATGCGCTTCGCTCCCCTTCCACCGTCACTTCGTCGTGCTCGATCATGGCCTTCCCATAGCTTTGCGGCTTTCTTAGCTTTGCGGCTGGGGCTTCGCAATTGATCGTCGCGCCGCAGCGGTCATATCAATCCGTTCCATGCCGCAGCGCCAGTGCTGCCGCCACCGGACCCAGCACGGCAAGAAACAGCGTCAGCGCGGCAAGAATGAGGAAGGGCTGCAGGAACGGATCAGGATCGGCCACCGCGCCGTAGCTCGCCGACACCCCGAAGATCAGCACCGGGATCGTCAGCGGCAGCACCAGCACCGAGATCAGCAGCCCGCCACGCGGCAGCGCCACCGCCACCGCCGCCCCGACCGCGCCGATGAAAGTGATCGCCGGCGTGCCGGCCAGCAGCGTGAGCGCGGTGGCGCCGATGCTGAGCNGCCCCGACCGCGCCGATGAAAGTGATCGCCGGCGTGCCGGCCAGCAGCGTGAGCGCGGTGGCGCCGATGCTGAGCGGCTCCATGTTCATGAACAGGCTCAGCAGAGGTGCCGCAACAACCAGCGGCAGAACGCTGCCCGCCCAATGCGCCAGGCACTTCACCAGCACCGTCAACGCCAGCATGTGGCGGTCATTGCCCAGCACCAGAAGATCGAGCGACCCGTCTTCGCGATCGGCCTGAAACAGCCGGTCGAGGCCGAGCAGGCAGGCGAGCAGAGCGCCGATCCAAAGGATCGCCGGACCGATGCGGGCGAGCAGCTTCAGGTCCGGTCCGACACCGAAGGGGATGGTGGCGATGACGGCGAGGAAGAAGATGACGCCGGTGAGCGCTCCGCCGCCGGCGCGGATTGAGAGACGGACGTCGCGCAGGAAGAGGGCTAGCATTGCCAAGCCGCGCCTGCGGTTTGATCGCCATCTTGCCGAAGGTGGCGTTCCTTCACACCCCCCTCTGTCCTCCCGGACATCTCCCCCGCAAGGGGGGAGATTGGCAGCTCCACTGCTGACGCCTCTTTTTCAATGCCGGTGATTGGCGAAAGCCGGCATGACATCTGATCTCCCCCCCTGCGGGGGAGATGCCCGGCAGGGCAGAGGGGGGTGGGCGGGAATGCCGGCATCACCCTGTTGCTCCCATCCTCAATGCCTGTGCTCCATCCAATCCCAGCGGCAGGTGCGTCGCCGCGACAATAATCCCGCCCTCCGCGCAATGCCTCGTCATCAGCCCCGCAAACCGCGCATCCGAAGCCTTGTCCAGCCCGGCCGTCGGCTCATCCAGCAGCCACAGCGGCTTATGACTGACCAGCAATTTCGCAATTGCCGCGCGCCGCCTTTGCCCGGTCGACAGATAGCCGAAAGGCAGGTGGCCGATGCCGCCGAGACCAACCGTCTCCAGCGCCTCTTCGACACCCGACTGCCCATCGCCGTTGAAATCGCGCCAGAAGCGCAGATTCTCCGCCACGCTGAGCGCCGTCTTCATTGCATTGAGGTGGCCGAGATAGTGGACCGCCGAAGCGATCGTCGGAAACGTCTCGCCGCCGCCCTCGATGCGCACGTCGCCTTGCGCCTTCGGCAGCAGCCCGGCGATGACCCTGAGCAGCGTCGATTTGCCCGAACCGTTCGGCCCGGTGACGACCAGCACCTGGCCCTTGTCGAGCGCAAAACCGATGCCGGAAAAGACCGTCTCGCCGCCGCGTTCGCCGCCCAGATTTTCGGCAATCAGCCGCATGCCTGCCCGTCCCGAAAACTTTACCGCGCGATAGCTGCCGCATCGCACAAATTTGCTCCGCAACTGTCTAGAACTATTCCAGAAAATTCTCTATATGCGGGACATCCGTGCCAGCGGTCGGCACGGGAACAGAATTTGCGCCGAACCAGCGCACGCGCCGCCTTGAACGGCTCGGGTTGGCTGGGAACGGACAGCGGAAATGGCCGTACCCGCACCTTTGCGCGTGATTGCATGCCCATCGGCGTCCGTTCCCTTTCAGGCTGAACAGACAAGGACGGACCGCACGTGTCAAAATCCCTCGACAGTTTCAATTGCCGCCGCACCCTCACCGTGGGTGGCGCGGACTATGTCTATTACAATCTGGTCGAGGCCGAGAGGAACGGCCTCACCGGCATTGCCCATCTGCCTTATTCGATGAAGGTGCTGCTGGAAAACCTTTTGCGCAATGAAGACGGCCGCTCCGTCACCAAGGACTCTATCCAGGCTGTGGCTGGCTGGCTGACGGACAAGGGCACCGCCGGCGTCGAGATCGCCTATCGCCCGGCGCGTGTCCTGATGCAGGATTTCACCGGCGTCCCGGCGGTGGTCGACCTTGCCGCCATGCGCGACGGCCTCAAGGCGCTCGGCGGGGATCCGCAGAAGATCAATCCGCTGGTGCCGGTCGACCTCGTCATCGACCACTCCGTCATCGTCGACGAATTCGGCACGCCACTGGCCTTTGCCAGGAATGTCGAGCTCGAATATGAGCGCAACGAAGAGCGCTATAAATTCCTGAAATGGGGCCAGCAGGCGTTCCGCAATTTTCGCGTCGTGCCGCCCGGCACCGGCATCTGCCATCAGGTCAACCTCGAATATCTCGGTCAGGTCGTCTGGACCAACACGGAAGACGGCGAAACGACCGCCTATCCCGACACTTGCGTCGGCACCGATTCGCACACCACCATGATCAATGGCCTTGGCGTGCTCGGCTGGGGCGTCGGCGGTATCGAGGCCGAGGCGGCGATGCTCGGCCAGCCGGTTTCCATGCTGTTGCCCGAAGTCATCGGCTTCCGCCTTACCGGCAAACTCAGGGAAGGCATCACCGCCACTGACCTGGTGCTGACCGTCACCCAGATGCTGCGCAAGAAGGGCGTCGTCGGCAAGTTCGTCGAGTTCTTCGGCCCGGGCCTGTCCAACATGACGCTGGCCGACCGCGCCACCATCGGCAACATGGCGCCCGAATATGGCGCCACCTGCGGCTTCTTCCCGGTCGACGGCGAGACCATCCGCTACCTCACAATGTCGGGCCGCGAGGAAAGCCGCATCGCCCTGGTCGAGGCCTATTCCAAGGCGCAAGGCATGTGGCGTGACGCCGGCTCGGCCGACCCTGTCTTCACTGACCTGCTCGAACTCGAGCTCGACAGCGTCGTGCCGTCGATGGCAGGTCCCAAGCGCCCCGAAGGCCGCGTTCCGCTCGAAGGCATTCCGGCCGGCTTCGCAAAGGCGATGGAAACCGAGTACAAGAAGGCTGCCGAAATCCACAAGCGCTATGCCGTCGAAGGCACCGACCATGATCTCGGTCATGGCGATGTCGTCATTGCCGCCATCACGTCCTGCACCAACACCTCCAACCCGAGCGTGCTGATCGGCGCCGGCCTCTTGGCGCGCAACGCCAACCGGCTCGGCCTCAAGCAGAAGCCGTGGGTGAAGACCTCGCTGGCGCCGGGCAGCCAGGTGGTCGCCGAATATCTGGAAAAGTCCGGCCTGCAGAAGGAGCTCGACCAGATCGGCTTCAACCTGGTTGGTTTCGGCTGCACCACCTGCATCGGCAATTCGGGCCCGTTGCCAGCGCCGATCTCCAAGACCATCAACGATAAGGGCCTGATCGCCGCCGCGGTGCTCTCCGGCAACCGCAATTTCGAAGGCCGCGTTTCGCCTGACGTGCAGGCGAACTATCTGGCGTCGCCGCCGCTGGTGGTAGCCCATGCTTTGGCCGGCACCGTCACCAAGGACCTGACCACCGAGCCACTCGGCGAAGGCCGTGACGGCAAGCCGGTCTATCTCAGGGATATCTGGCCGAGTTCGGCCGAGATCCAGGAGTTCATCGAGAAGAACGTCACACGTGAGCTGTTCGCCCGCAAATATGCCGACGTCTTCAAGGGCGACGAATACTGGCAGAACGTCAAGGCGCCGGAAGGCCAGACCTATGCCTGGGACGACAACTCGACCTATGTGCAGAACCCGCCCTATTTCGCCGGCATGACCTCCGGTTTCGGCAAGATCGGCGACATCAAGGGCGCGCGCGTGCTCGGCCTGTTCGGCGACAAGATCACCACCGATCACATCTCACCGGCGGGTTCGATCAAGGCCGCTTCCCCGGCCGGCAAATACCTCACCGACCATGGCGTCGGCGTTGCCGACTTCAACCAGTACGGCACAAGGCGCGGCAACCATGAGGTGATGATGCGCGGCACCTTCGCCAACATCCGCATCCGCAACCATATGCTGGGCGAGAACGGCCGCGAGGGCGGCTACACCATCCACTACCCGTCGAAGGAAGAGGAATCGATCTACGACGCGGCGATGAGGTACAAAAAGGAAGGCGTGCCGCTGGTCATCTTCGCCGGCGTCGAATACGGCAACGGCTCCTCCCGCGACTGGGCAGCTAAAGGAACGAATCTCCTCGGTGTCCGTGCCGTCATCGCCCAGTCCTTCGAGCGCATCCATCGCTCCAACCTGGTCGGCATGGGCGTCATCCCCTTCGTCTTCGAGGAAGGCACCTCATGGGCCTCGCTCAACCTCAAGGGTGACGAGCTGGTCGAGATCGACGGCATAAGCACCATCAAGCCACGCCAGACGATGATCGCCAAGGTGACCTATGGCGACGGCACCGTGAAGAACGTGCCGATCATCTGCCGCATCGATACGCTGGACGAACTCGACTACTTCAAGAATGGCGGCATTTTGCAATACGTGCTGCGCGATCTGGCCGCGTAGCGGCCAGGGCTTAGGCAGTAGGGATTGGGCGGTAGCGGGGAAGGACATCCCCCACTCCCTACTCCCTACTCCCTACTCCCAGTCTTTCCAAAGCATTGCCCGACCCGATCGAAGCCCCGCCCTGTACGACAGGAGTAAAAACCGGCTGGGCTCAGCAAGATCTGCCCCACGCTCCTGATGCCATGCTCCCGATCGAACCGGGCGGTGAAGTGCTCCCCCTGTGATGGCCATACCCATGGTTGCGGCAGCAAAAATTTCACCGCAACGTGACTTCCCGTTGACTGTCGCTTCTGCCACAAATCTGGGCAACCAGAACAAGGCCGGCGTCACCGGCGGGAATCGGAACGATCATGGCACCTCGACACCCTCTGCGGCTTGCGGCTTTTGCGCTGGCCTTCTCGGCGCTTGCCGGGACCGGGTTCGCCGAGGAATCGGGAACGACCCAGACCGACAAACCGCAGATTGACAGGCCCTTGGGCGTGGTCGAGCTGTTCACCAGCCAGGGCTGCAATTCCTGCCCGCCGGCGGACGCGTTCTTTGCCGAGCTGGCGGCCAAGGACAACGTCGTCGCGCTCGCCTACCACGTCAATTACTGGGACTATCTCGGCTGGCAGGACACGCTGAGCAGCAAGGACAATACTGACCGGCAATATGACTATATGCGCGCCTTCGGCACCCGCTCCGTCTACACGCCGCAAGCCGTCATCAATGGTCGCAGCGATGTCAACGGCGCCAGCCGCAAGGAGGTCGACGGCGCGCTTGCCCGCATGGAGAAATCCGGTGAAGGCATGCGGGTCAGCGTCAAGGTCAGCCGCACCAGCGATCGCGTCATGATCGATGCCGGCGACGCCGGTAGCGGCCCCAGCGACGCCCATGTCGTCATCGTCTATTTCGAACCACCGCAGACGGTGACCATCGCCAAGGGCGAGAACACCGGCCGCAGCATGACCTACTGGAACGCCGTCACCGGCATCCAGACCGCCGGCATGTGGCACGGCAAGGCGCAGCGCTACGAATTGCCGATGACGGAGATCGCCAAGAAAGGCGGCTGCGCCGTGCTGCTGCAGTCGGTCGGCAAGGACGGCCTGCCGGGCCCTATTCTGGGCGCTGCGTTTATTCACAAGCCTTAAGAGGCCCCCTCATCCGGCCGCTCTCGGCCACCTTCTCCCCGAGGGGAGAAGGGGCTGAATCAGCGCTGGCGCGAACTCCTCTCCGCTCGGGGGAGGTCGGATTGGCCCGAATTGCTGTTGCAATTCGGCTGGCAATCCGGGTGAGGGGATGCGCCCGCAAACTGGGCACCGCAGCCTCCGGCAAATTCTTCAAGCAGCCAAAAACAAAAAAACCGACGTCAGCTTGCTTCTGACGTCGGTCATTTAGGTTTTGGGATCGTCGCACCCGGTCTCTCCCTGAGGAAAGTCCGAGGTTGGTTCGATCCGACGCAGACCCGTGGGCGGGGGGCTTGGGGTTTACGAGCCGGTGCCGGACCGAACCGTCTCAGGCAACGCCGGTAAATTCGTCGGACATTGGGGCATGAGCGCGGATAAAAAAAGGCGGAAATGTGGCGAGGCATCACCAATTCAAACACCGCGTTTTATAAAAGTGACTGGACGTTGCGAAAACAGCGCAGTCCCGGGATGGTTAGCCGGGCCTTGCAATTCCACGGCGAACACGCCAACTTCTGCAAGCGAGATTCATTTTCAAAGGGATCGCGGGATGACCGATCGCAGCGGTGGGACGGAGGATGGGGACGCATCCGCAATATTGATCCCGCTGCACGAGGCGCGACGCGAACGCCTCGACCAGCCGGTCCGTTTCGACCGGCGTGAACTCGACGAGATCCTGAGGCTGTACGGACGCATGGTCGCCGCCAACGAATGGCGCGACTATGCCATCGATCATCTGTCTGATCGGGCTGTGTTTTCAGTCTTCCGCCGGGCCAGCGAAGTGCCGCTGTTCCAGATCGTCAAGGATCCGAAACTGGCGCGCCGGCAAGGCGCCTTCGCCGTCATCGCCGCCGGCGGCCGAATCCTCAAGCGCGGCCAGGAACTCGGTCGCGTGCTCAACGTCTTCGATGCTAAGCTGAAGATTGTCCAGGCCTAATTGAGAATTGGGGAATTGAAGAACTGAAGAATTGAAAAAAGAGGATGTAACGGTCGAAATACCGCCGGGTTTGTTCTCAGCTATTCAAATCCTCAATTCTTCAGTTCTTCAACTCCTCAATTCCCCCTCCTCAGGCTCTCACGAAACTTCCGCTCCGGCAGCGAATGCGGATCGGGCGGAACCGTTACGCCGCCATTCAGCGACAGCTGCATGAACACCGTGTCAAGCCAGCGCCCATGCTTGTAGCCGGAGCCTTCCAGGCGACCGGAATGGCGAAAGCCGAGCTTTTCATGCAGCCGCACCGAGGCGCTGTCTGCATGGCCGTCGCCGATCACCGCGACGATCTGGCGAAAGCCCGCCATACGGCAGGCTTCAATCAGCGCCTGCATCAGCAGCAGCCCGACGCCCTGGCCCTTCGCATCAGGCGCGACATAGACGGAATCCTCTACGATGAAGCGGTAGGCCGGGCGCGGCCGGAACGCGCCGGCATAGGCGTAGCCGAGCAGCGCGCCACCTCGTTCCGCCACCAGATAGGGAAAGCCCCCCACCGTCAGGCTGTCGAAGCGCGTACCCATCTCAGTGCGGCTGGGCGGCTCCAGCTCATAGCTCGCGGTGCCATGCGTCACGGCATCGCCGTAGATCTCGGTAATTCGGCCGAGGTCGCCTTCCAAGGCCGCGCGGATGGAAATAGTGCTCATGATTTATGCAGACGATTCATCTGCCTCCATGACAGCAAAGGCCGGCACAAAAGAAAAGGGCGGCCGTTGGCCGCCCTCTTGATATCAGCTGGTCCAGTTGCCTGATGGGAAGACCGCCTAGCGGCGATCGCCCATGAACTGCAGCAGGAACATGAACAGGTTGATGAAGTCGAGATATAGCCTCAACGCGCCCATGATCGCCTTGCGGCCGGCAACGTCGGCCTGATCGCCTTCGTAGTACATTTCCTTGATGGTCTGCGTGTCATAGGCGGTGAGCCCGGCGAAGATCAGCACGCCGATCGCCGAGATGGCGAAGCCGAGCGCCGACGACTGCAGGAAAATGTTGATCAGCATGGCGATCACCAGGCCGACCACGCCCATGACCAGGAACGAGCCGAAGGCCGAAAGGTCGCGCTTGGTCGTGTAGCCGTAGAGCGACAGCGCGCCGAAGGCGGCCGCCGTGGCGAAGAACGTCTGGGTGATCGACGCGCCGGTGTAGACCAGGAAGATGGTCGACAGCGACAGGCCGACCAGGCCCGAATAGACCCAGAAGGTGGTTTGCGCCGCGGCCACGCTCATCGACTGGATCCTGAACGACAGGAAGAAGACGGCGGCGAGTGGAGCCAGGATGACCACCCAGCGGAAGGCGCTGGCATAGATCAGCGTGCCGAAAGCGGTCAGCTGTCCGTCGCCGGTGACGGCGAGCTGGAAAGCGCCCCAGGCGGCGACGCCGGTGATGAGGAGGCCAAGCCCCATCAAATTGTAGACCTTGAGCATGTAAGTGCGCAGGCCTTGGTCAATGTCGGCGCGCGCGCCCGGCACGGCCGAAGTCTGGTAGTTGCGAATGGGCTCAGCCATTGGAATCCTCTGTTGCTTCTGCCCCGTACGGTGTCAGGCCCTTTCGGACCTGGGCGCCGCTGGCGGGGCTCCAGCATGCCTGTGGCGAAATATGATGGTTCTTGACGTCAAGAACAAGACCGTAACAGGCTGCAAGCTTGGTGAATCGCAGGAAGCCGGTTTTCTTGGGCTTCCATGACTGCACATTACCAAGATTTAATCGGAAACGGCAGATTCGGCCAACCTTGCCGCTTGGGGCCTAGAGGTTGCGCAGCACCGGCGCCGCCCTGTGGCCGAGCACCCGCCAGGTGCCGGCAAGGCCGATGCCGACCGTGATCACCAGCGCAAACACCAAGGTCGCCACTGCCACCTCCGGCATGAAATGCGACGGCAGTGTCATGATGCGGGCAACGATGTACCAGGCGGAGACGCCGCCGGCAGCCAACGCGAACACCGCGGTGGCCAGGCCGATCAGCATGTATTCCAGCGAAAACGCCGCGATAAGCGTGCGCCTCGTGGCGCCCAGCGTCTTCAGCACCACGGCATCGTGGATGCGGGCGCGATTTCCCGCGGCGAGCGCGCCGGCAAGCACCAGCACCGAAGCGATCAAGGCAACGCCGGCCGCGGCCCGGATCGCCGTGCCGAGCTGGCCGACCAGCCGGTTGACGACATCGAGCGCGTCCTTGACCCGAACTGTCGTCACCGCCGGGAAGGCGCGGGTGACGGCGTTCAGCAGGCGGGCATCCTCTGCTGCCGTGGCATCCTTTTCGGTCAGCGTCGCCAGCCAGCCATGCGGGGCGCCGGCAAAAGTGTTGGGCGAGAACACCATGACGAAGTTGATGCCCATCGTCTCCCATTGCACCTCGCGGAAATTGGCGATCCTGGCCGTCACATTGCGTCCGAGCACATTGACGGTGACGGTATCGCCAAGCTTCAGGCCGAGCGCCTTGCCTTCATCGTTGGAGAACGAAACCAGCGGTTCGCCGCTGTAATTCTCCGGCCACCAGCTGCCCTCGGTCAGTGTCGCATTGGCCGGCTGTTTGGCGTCGTAGGTCAGGCCGCGATCGCCGCGCAGCACCCAGGCGCCTTCCGATGGCACATTGGCCTTGTCGACACTAACGCCGTTCAGCGCCATCACCCGGCCGCGCAGCATCGGCACCTTGACCAGCGTTCCCTTCGGCGCCTCTTTGCCGATCAATGTCGAGAAGGCATCGACCTCGCTATTCTGGATGTCGACGAAGAAGAAATTCGGCGCCCGTTCCGGCAGACTGCCGGAGATCTGCTGCCTGAGATTGCCGTCGATCAGCGCCAGCGTCACCAAAAGCGTCAGGCCGAGGCCCAGCGACAGCACGACGGACGGCGTCAGCGCGCCGGGCCGGTGGATGTTGCCGATGGCGAGCCGAAGCGCGACCGAGCGCGCATGCGGGCTTTTGCGCGCCACCCACTGCACCACCGCACCGACCAGGCGCAACACCAGAAAAGCAAAGACCGTCGCGCCGACGAAGATCGTGGCGATGCGCCGGTCGCCGGAAAACAGGATGGCCAAAGCCGCCAAAGCGAGCGCGATGCCGACCGCCGTGGCAAGATAGGGCAGGCGTGGAAAGCCGCGGCCCTCAAAACCCATTTCGCGAAACAGCGCGGTCGCCGGCACATCGCGGGCGCGGCCGAGCGGCAACAGCGCGAAGGCAAGCGTCACCAGCAGCCCGAACAGCGCGGCAAGAGCCAGCGCAACGGGATAGAAGCCGCCTTTAGCCGGCACCGGAATGACCGACTGGAGCGCAGCGCTGGCAGCAAACGGCATGGCGGCGCCGAGGATGAGGCCAAGCGCGATGCCGAGGCCGGCGATCATCAGGATCTGCACGAGATAGACGGTGAAGACGAAGCCGCCCGAGGCGCCAAGGCTCTTGAAGGTGGCGATGACGCCGCGCTTGCCGTCGAGATAGGCGCGCACCGCATTGGCAACGCCGACGCCGCCGACGACCAGCGCCGTCAGCCCGACCAGCGTCAGAAATTGCGAGAAGCGCTCGATGTTGGAGGACAGCGCCGGCGCGGCGTTCGAGCGGGTGCGGATCGACCAGCCGGCTTCGGGGAAATCGCTCGCCGCCCGATCCTGGATGGCCTTGAGATCGGCCTCGCTGGCGCCGGCCGGCAGCCGAACCTTGTAGGCATTCTCGACCAGGCTGCCTGGCTGGATCAGCCCAGAGGCGGCAAGCCCCGCGGTCGAGACCATCAGCCGCGGCGCGAAGCCGAAACCGTCCGACACCGCATCCGGTTCGCTCACCAGCCTGGCCCGCAATTCGAATGTCGCGCTGCCGACCTTCAGCCGGTCACCGATCTCCACATTCAGCCGGTCGAACAACAGGTCGGGCGCGGCGGCGCCAAAGACGCCTGATTTCTCGCCGAACAAATCCTTTCTGCCAAGCTGCGGCGCGGTCTCGATCGCGCCATAGAGCGGATAGGCGTCGTCGACGGCCTTGGCCTCGACCAGCGCCTGGTCGGAGCCTTCTTCCAGCCGCGCCATCGAGCGCATATTGGCGCTGTGCGACACAGTGCCGAGGCGGTCGAGGAAGGTGCTTTCGGCTGGCGTCGCATCGCGCTGGTTGAGCTGGAAGCGCAAGTCGCCGCCAAGCAGCGTCTGGCCCTGGTCTGCAACGCCTGCGGTGATCGCCTGCGCCACCGAATTGACCCCGCCGATTGCAGCGACGCCGAGCGCAATGCAGGCAAGGAAGATCAGGAAACCCGACAACCCGCCGCGCATCTCGCGCAGCGAGAAGCGGAACGCGAGCTTCAGCGTCTGCGACAGTGGCATCAGGCCGGCACCTTGACCTGCGCTACCGGCGCATCCTCGATGCGGCCCGAGCGCATCGAGACCTGGCGCGAGCAGCGCGCCGCAAGGGCCGGATCGTGCGTGACCAGCAACAAGGTCATGCCGCGCTCGGCCGCCTTGGCGAACAAAAGGTCGGCAACCTGCCGCCCCGTCGCCTGGTCGAGATTGCCGGTCGGCTCGTCGGCGATGAGAATGCGCGGCGACGGCGCCAGCGCGCGGGCGATCGCCACGCGCTGCTGTTCGCCGCCGGACAGCTCGCCCGGATAGTGGGTGACGCGGTCGCTCAAGCCCACCGCTGCCAGCTCGCGCGCGGCGACGCCGAACGGATCGGCATGGCCGGCCAGTTCCAGCGGCACCGCGACATTTTCGAGCGCCGTCATGTTGGGAATGAGATGGAACGACTGGAAGACGATGCCGATGTTTCGGCCCCGAAACGATGCGATCTGGTCCTCGCTTTTGCCGTTCAGCAATTCGCCGGCGATCCGCACCGTCCCCGAATCGACCTGCTCCAGCCCGGCAAGCACCATCAGCAAGGTCGACTTGCCGGAACCCGAAGGGCCGACAATGCCGGTCGCCTCGCCGCGCGTCACGTCAAGGCTGACGCCTTTCAGCACATGCACCGACGAAGCCCCTTGGCCCAGGGTCAGGGATATGTCTTTCAGCGCGATGACGGCTTCTGTCACAATTAAAGCGTCCTATATCAGGATGAAGGCTCTGCTTGCCGGAAGCCGACGCCGGAAGAATTCCTCGGGTATATGGGGCCTGCCACATGTCTTTCAAACGCAAGATATCTTTCAAACGCTTGAATGCCGCAGGGCTCGTCCTTTTCGTCACCCTTTGCGGCGCCATTTCGTCCGTGCGCGCCGAGACGTTCACCATCGTCGGCTTCGGCGACAGCCTGATGGCCGGTTTCGGCCTCGGGCCTGGCGATGGCTTTACCGACAAATTGCAAGCTGCGCTGCGCGCCAAAGGCCATGACGTCACCGTAGCCAACGCCGGCGTTTCAGGCGACACCTCGAGCGGCGGCTTGGCGCGGCTTGACTGGTCGGTGCCGGATGGGACAAGGCTGGTTATCCTCGAACTCGGCGCCAACGACATGCTGCGCGGCGTCTCGCCCAGCATCACGGAAAAGAACCTGGACGACATGCTGGCGAAGCTGAAAGCGCGCAAGATCGCGGTGCTTTTGGCCGGCATGCGCGCCGCTCCCAATCTCGGCGCCGACTACCAGAACGCCTTCGATGCGATCTATCCAAAGCTGGCCGCGAAATACGATGTGCCGCTCTATCCGTTTTTTCTCGATGGCGTCGCCGGGCAGTCCGGCCTGCAGTTGGAGGATGGCCTGCATCCCAATCCGAAGGGCGTCGCAGCGATGGTCGAGCGCATCATGCCCGCCGTGGAGAAGGCGATTGCGGCAGTTGAGGGTGGCGGTTGAACGCCGGCCTGACGAGAATAACGCGGCGTTCGCCTCGCGCGAACTTTGAAACAAAAGACCGGGCTGCCGATGACCCGAGTCATCCATGCTGCGCTCGAAGAGCATATGCAGCATCTGGGTAATGCAAGCGCCGAGGCGGCACGGCAATAGTGCTCATTCATCGCTTGGAGGCGCCTGTTCGTAAAAATGCCTGCAACCAACAAACCACTTGCCCCGTTTGACTATCGATGATTCGCTAGGGGGCACAGTTCGATTCGAGGAAGGGAGGCTCACCATG
This sequence comes from Mesorhizobium sp. L103C119B0, assembly GCF_000502235.1. Classification (NCBI taxonomy): domain Bacteria; kingdom Pseudomonadati; phylum Pseudomonadota; class Alphaproteobacteria; order Hyphomicrobiales; family Phyllobacteriaceae; genus Mesorhizobium; species Mesorhizobium sp. L103C119B0. Next base: position 248,405 of record NZ_AYXE01000008.1, read on the forward strand.
CCGCGTCTTTTCACCGCCCTCGAAATACCCCGTGACGCCGCTCTTTCGCTGTCCCTGCTCAGGGGCGGCCTGCCCGGAGCCCGCTGGATCGATGTCGAAAACTACCATCTGACGCTGCGCTTCATCGGCGACGTCGAAGGCCATATCGCCGACGAAATCGCCAACGCACTCGACCGGGTGCACCGCCCATCCTTCTCGCTCACCCTGTCCGGAGTTGGCGCTTTCGGCCAGAAGAAGCCGCACGCCGTCTGGGCCGGCGTCTTCGCCTCGCCCGACCTTTCGGCGCTGCAAGGCGAAATCGACCGCATCTGCCAGCGGCTCGGCCTGCCCGCCGACCCGCGCAAGTTCACCCCGCATGTTACGCTGGCACGCTTGCGCAATTCGAGCCCGCTCGACGTCGCCCAGTACCTGTCGGCGCGCGGCAATTTTGCGACGCTACCGTTTCGCGTCGGCCGCTTCGTGCTGATGTCGTCGCGCGATTCGGTCGGCGGCGGTCCCTACATTGTCGAGGAGGCGTGGCCGCTCTCCGGCGTCGACGCCCGCGCCACCAATCTCGTCGCCAGCGCCTCCGACGCTTCGCGGATCATGCGGTAGACCGAAGCGAACGCTTCGGCCCCGTCATAATAGGGATCCGGCACGTCGCGGGTTTTGCCCTGCGCAAACTCTGCCAAGAGATGAATACGTTCGCGCGCACCGGCCGGCGCCAACGCCTTGAGGTCGCGGACATTCTGCCGATCCATGCCGAGGATCAGGTCGAAGCGCGAAAAATCCCCCGGCCTGACCTTGCGTGCCCGCTGCCCTGATATGTCGATGCCGTGGCGGGCCGCAATCGCGATCGAGCGCGGGTCGGGCGCTTCGCCGAGGTTCCAGCCGCCGGTCGCCGCAGAGTCCAGCACGATATCGTCCAGCACCATGTCGCGGCCGCGCTCCGCCAGCACGGCGCGAAACACGCCTTCGGCCAGGGGTGAACGGCAGATGTTGCCGAGGCAGACGAAGAGTATGGAATTTATCGGCTTTACGCTCATTCGATATGCGCCGTTCGTGCATTTGGAAGCCCAAAACGCAAAGGACTTTTGGGCGACTTGCATTATGGTGAGGGTCGATATCTTTGATAGCATGGGAAATCATCATGAAGAGAGAGAAACTCAGCAAGGACGCCATCGCCGCCGCACTGGCCGAACTGCCTGGCTGGTCGCAGGCAGCCGATGGCGCCTCCATCAAGCGCAGCTTTGTCTTCAAGAATTTTTCCGAAGCCTTCGCCTTCATGACCCGCGTCGCGCTGGCCGCCGAGAAGATGGACCATCATCCCGACTGGTCGAACGTCTACAAGACTGTCGACGTGACGCTCAACACCCATGATGCCGGCGGTGTCACCGCGCTCGACATCGCGCTGGCCAAGAAGATGAATGGGTATGCAGGCGGCTGAACGCTGGGGCGGCAACGCCAAATCGGCGCCATCCTCTTGCAGTGGACCGGGACTTTCACCACATTTTCCGTGGCGGCCGCGCGAAACGCGTAGCGCGACGGCCGGCAAGGAGAGGATTGATGGCGCAGCAGCCCGGTTTTGATTTCTTCGGCTTCGGCAGCAAGCTCGGCGACGAGAGTGAAGTGCGCGCCAAATTCTGGCGCACGGCCAAGAAGGCCGCCCGGCAGATTCCGTTCATGGAAGAGGTCGTCGCCGGCTATTATTGCGCGCTCGACAGGAAGACGCCTTTGCGTGCCAAGGGCATATTGCTGGCAGCGCTTGGCTATTTCGTGCTGCCGGTCGATGTCATACCCGATTTCGTCTTCGGCCTCGGCTTCACCGACGACATTGCCGTGCTGACCGCCGCGATCTCAGCGGTAAGCGCCCATATCACCCCTGCGCACCGCAAGGCCGCCAAGGAGGCGATCGCCGACAAGAGCTGAATCGGCGTCGCGTTGGCAACTGGGTTCAGAAGAAATCCTCCGCTCAAACAGGACGATAGCGGCTTGGCTTCGGGTTCCGCTGCGGCCGTTCGAAAAGTCAAACTCTTGCCGCTTTCGTGGCCTCCAAGTCGCCGCAGGGACATTGCGAAAGCCGTTTTTTCAAGAAGCGGCGCGGAAATGGCGGTGGTTTCCATGGGTGAATGTCCTTTTCCAAGGGAAATTCACCGTTTGGTAACCCAGATTAAATCAAAATGAAGCGACGGGCAGGACGCCAAGCCGGCCTGCCCCGCACCATTTGGAATACGGGAAAAGCGATGCGCGGATTGATTGCACTAGTCTCGAGCCTGGTCCTGGTGGCCTTTGCCGCGCCGGCGCTGGCGCAGCAGGCGACCAAGATCGGCCAGCACAATGCCTGGGGCACCTACAGCTACCAGGCGCAGGGCGGCAAGGTCTGCTATGTGCTCACCGTGCCGACCGACAAGCAGCCGCCGACGCTCGATCACGGCGACATGTTCTTCTTCGTCAGCCAGCGGCCGGGCCAGCAAGTGTCCTACGAGCCGCAATTCATCGCCGGCTACACATTCCAGGAAGGCTCCAAGGCCACCGTCACCATCGACAAGAAGACGTTCTCGATGTTCACCCGCGGCAAGTCGGCCTGGGTCGAGAACGCCGCCGAAGAGCCGGTGCTGATCGCCGCCATGAAAACCGGCACCGACATGAAGGTCTCGGCGAAGTCTGGCCGCGGCAATCCGACGACCTATGTGTTTTCGCTGAAAGGCATCTCGGCCGCGCTGACGTCGATCGCCAAGTGCAAGTAGGCTAGCGCGGTTCCCGCCGCATGACTCTCGCCGCAACCTGTGCTATGCGCCGCGCTTCTTTTCGGCACGATGGATGAAATCGGCCGCAATTCGCTTATATTGGCGCTGATATGACCCTTTCCTTCGATCTCACCACTGAGGGCGCACGCGATGCGTTGCGCGCCCGCGCCACGCCCGAGAAGCCGTCGCTGATCGGCCTGACGCGGGCCGAGCTCGGTGACGCCCTCATCAGTGCCGGCATCGTGCCCGAGCGCCAGGCGAAAATGCGCGCCCAACAGCTCTGGCACTGGATGTATGTGCGCGGCGTCTCCGACTTTGCCGGCATGTTCAACATCTCCAAAGATCTGCGCGCCGAACTGGACAAGCATTTCACCATCGCCAGGCCCGAAATCGTCGAGGAGCAGATTTCCTCCGACGGCACGCGCAAGTGGCTGTTCCGCTTTCCGCCGCGCGGCGCCGGCCGTCCCGTCGAGATCGAGACCGTCTACATCCCCGAAGAAGGCCGCGGCACGCTATGCATCTCATCGCAGGTCGGCTGCACGCTGACCTGCTCGTTCTGCCACACCGGCACACAGAAGCTGGTGCGCAATTTGACGGCGGAAGAGATCCTGGCGCAATTGCTCACCGCCCGCGACCGGCTCGGCGATTTCCCCGACCGCGACACACCCGACGGCGCCATCGTCCCTGCCGAGGGCAGAAAAGTCTCCAACGTCGTCATGATGGGCATGGGCGAGCCGCTCTACAATTTCGAGGCGGTGAAGAAGGCGCTGCTGATTGCCTCCGACGGCGACGGACTGTCGCTGTCGAAGCGCCGCATTACGCTCTCGACCTCCGGCGTGGTGCCCGAGATCTTCCGCACCGGCGAGGAGATCGGGGTCATGCTGGCGATCTCGCTGCACGCCACCAATGACGATTTGCGCGACCTGCTTGTGCCGATCAACAAGAAGTATCCGCTGAAGGAACTGATCGAGGCCTGCCGCGCCTATCCCGGCCTGTCCAACGCCAAGCGCATCACCTTCGAATATGTGATGCTGAAGGACGTCAACGATTCCATCGAGGACGCCAAGGGGCTGATCAAGCTGCTCAAAGGCATTCCAGCCAAGATCAATCTGATCCCGTTCAACCCGTGGCCGGGCACCAACTATCAGTGCTCGGACTGGGAGACGATCGAGAAGTTTGCCGACTACATCAACAATGCCGGCTATGCCTCGCCGATCCGCACGCCGCGCGGCCGCGACATCCTGGCCGCCTGCGGGCAGCTCAAATCCGACTCCGAACGCATGCGCAAGGTCGACCGCCTGGCGCTGGAAGCCATGATGATTGCGGGGCATGGCGAGGCGTGAGCCGCCTCTTCGCCTATATCCTCCGTTTCGCTGTCATCCTGTTCGGCTATGTCGTCGCCTCATTGGCGGCGAGCGCCTTTCTCAACGTGCTGTTCCTGGCTTCCGTCGGTTATATGCCGGACGATGCGCACCCAGCGGCGGCCGCGGCGCTGTATTTTTCGATCCCGTTCGTGGCGCTGTTTGTCGCCTATTTCGCTTTCATACCGGCGGTGGTCGCAATCCTGATCTCCGAGGTCCTCAGCCGCCGCGACTGGCTGTTCTATGCACTCGCGGGCGGCTTCGTGGCCGCGGCCTTCCTCGGCTTCGTCCATCAGAACGTGGATTTCGACGTCACCGAACCGCGCGCCATCGCCGCGGTGATCGGCTGCGGCATGGTCGGCGGCATCTTCTACTGGCTAAGCGCCGGCCGCTGGGCCGGAAGCTGGTGGCAGGCCGCTACTTCGCCTGAGCGGTCAGGATCTTGAGCGCGAAGGCCGAAAACACACCGGCAAAGAGATAGTCGACGACCCGCGTTACGCGCGGGCTGGCCTTCATCGCCGCCGAAAACCTTTCCGCGGCAAACACCATCGGCGCTGTCATCGGGATCGACAGCACGATGAACATGAGGCCGAGGAAGAACAGTTTTCCCGGCGCGTTCGGATCGTGAGCGGAGACGAACTGCGGCAGAAACGTCATGAAGAACAGGATGATCTTCGGGTTGAGCAGATTGACGCCAAGCCCGGCGGCCCAGCTGCGGAACAGCGAAATTTGCGGCCCGTTCTTCTTCTGCGGTGAAAACGCCGAGCCCTTGGTGATCGCCTGCCAGGCCAGGAACACCAGATAGGCGGCGCCGAAAATTTTCAGCACGAGGAAGGCCATTGGCGAGGCGACGATCAGCGCCGAGATGCCGACCGCCACCAAAGTTGTGTGGATCAGCGTTCCGAACAGAGCACCCGCCAGCGAGGCAAAGCCGGCGGCGCGGCCCTGGCTCAGTGTCCGCGAGACGAACAGCGTCATATCCGGCCCCGGCGTGATCGCCAGGATCATGGTGGCGATGGCGAACTGGATCAGCGTGGTGGTGTCGGGAATGAAGGACATCGGTGGGCCCTGGCGAATGATCGTCGGTCTATAACGCAGCCTCCCCGCTCACGCCAGCAACTGACTGGCGTGGCATCTGGTCCAGCGGCTGCGGCGGCCGGCGCCCGTTCATCCCTTGCGCTGGCCGGAAATGCCGTGATACCTCGCCCGCGAAACTCATCGCGCGGAACCGCCAAAATGTCCTCAGCAATGCCCAAGACAAAAGACGTCAAGAAGGTCGTGCTCGCCTATTCCGGCGGTCTCGACACCTCCATCATCCTGAAATGGCTGCAGACCGAGCTCGGCGCCGAAGTCGTCACCTTCACCGCCGATCTCGGCCAGGGCGGCGAGCTGGAGCCGGCGCGCAAGAAGGCCGAGATGATGGGCATCAAGGATATCCGCGTCGTCGATGTGCGCGAGGAATTCGTCGCCGACTTCGTCTTCCCGATGTTTCGCGCCAATGCCGTCTATGAAGGCACCTACCTGCTCGGCACCTCGATCGCCCGGCCGCTGATCTCCAAACACCTGGTCGAGATCGCCAGGGAGACCGGGGCCGATGCCATTGCGCACGGCGCCACCGGCAAGGGCAACGACCAGGTGCGTTTCGAGCTGTCGGCCTATGCGCTGAATCCCGACATCAAGGTCATCGCGCCGTGGCGCGACTGGTCGTTCAAGTCGCGCACCGACCTGATCAACTTCGCCGAGCAGCACCAGATCCCGGTGGCCAAGGACAAGCGGGGGGAGGCGCCGTTCTCGGTCGACGCCAACCTTCTGCACTCCTCTTCCGAGGGCAAGGTGCTGGAAGACCCGTGGAGCGAGCCGCCGGAATTCGTCCATCAGCGCACCGTCTCGCCGATGGAGGCGCCGGACAAGGTCACCGAGATCGAGATCGAATTTTTGAAGGGCGATCCGATTGCACTGAACGGCAAGAAGCTGTCGCCGGCCGCCATTCTGACGGCGCTTAACGATCTTGGCCGCGACAATGGCATCGGCCGGCTCGATCTGGTCGAGAACCGCTTCGTCGGCATGAAATCGCGCGGCGTCTACGAGACCCCCGGCGGCACCATCCTGATCGTCGCCCACCGCGCCATCGAATCGATCACGCTCGACCGCGGCGCCGGCCACCTCAAGGACGAGTTCATGCCGCGCTACGCCGAGCTGATCTACAACGGCTTCTGGTTCTCGCCCGAGCGGCTGATGCTCCAGGCGATGATCGACAAGAGCCAGGAAGACGTCGAAGGCACGGTGCGCCTGAAACTCTACAAGGGCAATGTCATGGTCACCGGCCGCAAATCCAAGAAGACGCTCTATTCCGACGCGCTGGTCACCTTCGAGGATGACCGCGGCGCCTACGACCAGAAGGACGCCGCCGGCTTCATCCGCCTCAATGCGCTGCGGCTGAGGACGCTGGCGGCAAGGAGCCGCAAGGGTGAACCAAACTAGTGTTCCAGGAAAACCCGGCGGTCACGCAGGGTTTTTATTTGGTACCTCTAATATAAGAGGCCAAGCTGGCTGACATGGTTTCCGTTTGACCTTTTAAAAGCCTCATCTAAATTCCTTCGCGGGGCGAGGGATTCTGATCGTGAAAAACGCCATTTTTCTCATGCTTGCGGCGGCCATCGTCTTTACCGGATGCCAGTCCTCGCAGGCGGCCGCGAAACGCGAGCAGGACGGGTGCATCTCCGCAGTCCATTTGTGGAGCATCACGTTCAAGCACGAAATCGCCTCTTTCATGGGCGTCTCGCAGGAGCGCATGCCGGCCCTGTTCTGCCAGCGTATCACCGAAGGCGTACGCAGCGGGGGGATCAGCTACTCCGATTTGAACAGAGTGCAGCTAGACCTGCCGACCGAGATATGGCTGGTCATCAAGGGCAAGTCAAAGGCGGCTGCCAGGGCCGCGCCGGTGCTGCGCAACTCCAAATTCCGGAGCTGCAAAGGTACTGAAGGCGCCTTCGAGGTTCCTATTTCCCAGAAGTGCCCGTTGAGCGGCTACGCACATTATTGAGAGCCCAGTCGCTCAGCCGGCATTTGCGCCAACGATCGAGCAATTCGAGAAAGAGCATGCCCGACTTCGTCCGTAACTGCGTAAAAACAAAGAAATAGAGCGGCGGCAAAGAACTCAGTGCTTTTCCTGCTTGATCTTTTCGGGCCCTTATCTAGCCTCCTCACAATCGATGGGGGCAGCTGACAATGAAGCCGTGGTTTGTGGCCCTGCCTGCAATGGTCGTCATGCTGGCCGGTTGCCAGACTGGGCAGGAGCAAGTGAGACAGGATCCCGAGGCGGCATTCGATCGCTGCGTCAGCAAGGTGGCCATATCGAATATATCGGCCAAACACGAGATCGCCGCTTTTATGGGCGTTTCCCTGGAGCGCATGCCGCCACTGCTGTGCCGCCGCCTTGTCGATGCCATGAAGACCGGCCGGCTGACCTTCTCCGACATAAACCGCCTCCAGTTCGACCAGTCCACGGACATCTGGAAGGTCATAAAAGGCGGGTAGCCGCTCGGCTGCTGAACGGTTTGAACGCCAAAAGCTCCAGTCCTTGCAGAAAAGCCCGGCGCATGGCCGGGCTTTCCGTTCTTCGATCTGGATATTTCTATCAGCTGCCGTCGATCGCGTCGGCGATCTGGGCGATGGCCTGCTGGTAGACGCTGGCGGAATTCCAGCCGGCGATGGCGCCCATATTCGCACTCGCGCTCGCACCCGCCCGCCAGCCATGAGCCTTGAGGAAGTTGGCCGTCGAAGCCAAGGCCGTTGCCTTGTCGCGCAGATTTCCGTTGCCGACGCCATACTTCAGGACATTGCCGGGCAGGAACTGCGTATGGCCGATCTCGCCATGCGCAGCCCCAACCGACGAGGCGCTGAGCGCGCCGCGATCGACCAGCTTCAGCGCCGCAATGGCATGCGGGTAAAAGAACCCCGGGCGACGGCAATCATAGGCAAGCGTCAGAATGGCGGAGACCGTGTTCTGGTTGCCAAGGGAGGCTCCGAAGCCGGTTTCCATGCCCCAGATGGCCAGCAACACGCCCGGCGACACCCCGTAATTGCTCTCGATCCTGTCGAACATCGCCGCATTCGACTTCTTCAGCGCACGGCCCCTGGAAATGATCGCAGCTCCGCCACGGCGCTTCATGAAGGCGTCCACCGAACCGCTGAACGCCTTGTGGATGGCGCGGTCGACGGAGATTGTCTTTGTCGCGTAGCTGGCACCGGCCAGAGCAGCCAGACCCTTCCCACCAACACCTTCGGACCTGGCCTGCGCGGCAAAGTCCTGCTTCCACGCTTCGAAGCCCGCGCCGGTCTTGCCGCAGCTGGCCGCCGCCTGCGCGCCCGTCGCCAGCGCGAGTACCGCGACCACCGCGGCAGCAATAATCTTTCCCTTGGCAAGCAATGCCATGCTTTCTCTCCTGATTGCCTGAATCACGTCCCGGTTGCGAACTTGCCAGCGAAACGCGCCATTGTCACCGTACCCCCGGCGCTACCCTGGCCAATGCAGCGGAATTTGCTTACGATCAAGTGCTTATTGTGGCCGAAACGCCCGGTGCCGGGCAGGCGAATTCGCTGCTCGGGTAAAAAGAGGTGACGGGCGCATGGAACGGCGGCCCGTGGCGGGCGTTTGGGCGAGGCGCCGCTCCGCACCATATTCCTCCTCTGACGCCATACGCCAACGCCTGACGCATCGAGATCGACATGAAACTGTTCGACTGCCCGCATTGCGGCCATCGCCTCTACTTCGAGAATGCGCAGTGCCTGAATTGCGGGAGTCTCGTGCTTTACGATCCCGAGCATGCGCGCTTTGCCTTGTCTGACGTCGACGGCATCTTCCACTGCACCAATGCGGATGAATGCGCCTGCAACTGGATGGCCGAACCGGGTCATACCTACTGCCGCGCCTGCGTGCTGAACCAGCTGATCCCCGACCTCTCCGTCGACGGCAACCGCCGCCGCTGGATTCGCGTCGAGGCGGCCAAGAAGCGCGCCGTCTATTCGCTGCTCGCCTTCGGCCTTCCGGTCGTGCCCAAGCACAAGCACGGCGACGAAATCGGCCTCGCCTTCGACTTCATTGCCGATCCGATCGGCGGCGGTCCCGGCGGCGAACGCATCCTTACCGGCCATGACAACGGCCTGATCACGCTCAACGTCGCCGAGGCGGACTCGGCCGAGCGCGAGCGGCGTCGCGTCGAGATGGGCGAAAATTACCGCACGCTGCTCGGTCATTTCCGTCATGAGCTTGGCCATTACTACTGGGACCGGCTGATCCGCGACGAGCCGCAACGGCTCGATGCCTTCCGGGCGCTGTTCGGCGACGAACGCCCCGACTACGAGCAGGCGCTGAAGGCCTATTACGCCAATGGCGCTGCGCCCGACTGGCAGCAGAACCACATCTCCGCCTATGCGACGTCGCATCCATGGGAAGACTGGGCCGAGACCTGGGCGCACCATCTCCACATCACCGACACGCTGGAGATGGTGCACGCGCTGAATTTTCCACTCGGCCAGCTTGAGACGATGGAGACCAATGTGCTGCCGCAAGGCGACACCGGCGGCCGGTTGCAGGCGGCGCCCGCGGAACCTGACGCCGTGCCCGAGCCGTTCGAAAAGATTCTCGCCCGCTGGCTGGTACTCTCGGAAGCCTCCAACTCGATCAACCGCTGCATGGGCCTGCCCGACCTTTATCCCTTCGTCATTTCGGACGTGACGGCGCAGAAACTCAGCTTCGTGCATGAGCTTTTGACCGGTTTGCCGAAAGAAACCGGAACAAATCGTGAGCTGGCGTCGGTATTTTAGCCGGAACGCATGCGTTCTGGTTTCGTTTGGTGTCGCGAGGGACCATGAAAGGGAGAGAAACCATGAGACGCATATTGTTTCCGGCCGTCGCCGGGCGCTTGTCGCGATGTCGGGTGCGGCACTCGCCGATACCGCCGTCTCGGCCGTCACCGATCTTAATGTGCGCGCCGGCCCCGGCCCGCAATATCCTGTGATCGGCGTGCTCGCCGCCGGCCAGTCGGCGACGCTCAATGGCTGCATCGAAAACAGCAAATGGTGCACCATTGCCGAAGCCGGAGGCCAGGGCTGGGTCTATTCCGACTATGTCACGGCCGATTTCGGCGGCAACCGGGTCGTTCTGACACGCCGCCCCGCCAACGCCGCCATCACCGTGGTTACACCGCCGCAGGATGATTATCCCGATACCTATACCGGTGCGATTCTGTCCGACGACGGCCCCGTCGACGCCATCGACAGGCCACCGGCGGAAGTCGGCACCTATGTCAGCACGCACCGGCTCGATCCTGTCTATCTCGAGGGCGAGGTGGTGACCGGTGCCACCTTGCCCGACACGGTCGAACTGCGCGAAATCCCCGACTACCGCTACCGCTACGTCTATGTGAATGGCCAGCAGGCGCTGGTCGACCCGCAGACACGGCGCATCATGTACGTCGTGCGCTGATTTTGCCTGGAAAGAATGACAAGTGAACTCGTGCCGCCCTCCTGCCGAGGCTGAGGGCGGCAAAAGGGTCGCTGAACAGCAGCAATTGCGCGAGAGCCGACGATCCCCTAGATCATGCGACCCGATGCGTTCGGCAGAGGAATTCGCGTGATATCAGATCCAGCCGCCTTCGAGCGCTATAGCAACACGGCCACCGAAAAGACGAACCTGCCGCGGCTGATAATTGGAACGGCAGTCGTCGTCCTGTTCTGGGTGGCGATCACCCTGGTTGTGGTGCTTGGCGGCACCTATGTCGCGATCGTCTGGCATGTATTGCCGGACGATCCGCGCGGGCCGCTTCAGGGCTTTCTGGCCTCGCCCATCGGCATACTCACCGCACTCACTTCGTTTACCGGCATCTGGCTCGGCCTCTGGCTTGCCATGCGTTTCGTCCATGGCGAGCCGCTCTCGGCGCTTTTCGGCGCCAGCCGCCGCGTGTCCTTGTCGGGCTTCCTCAAGGGCCTGGTCGCGGTGCTGATCACATCGGCGCTTTCCGAAATCCTGCTCTACTGGCTACAGCCCGAAATCGCCCGCGGCACGATCAACCTGTCGACCTGGCTGCTGTTCCTGCTCCCGATCGTGGCGCTGACCCTGCTGCAGACCTCGTCCGAGGAGATGCTGTTTCGCGGCTATCTGCTGCGCGGCCTGGCCAGGCGCTTCGAGAGCCCTTACGTGTGGGCGCTATTGCCCGCTTTGCTGTTCACCTCCTTGCATTGGAGCCCGGGCTCGACCCCCGCCATCAACGCCTGCGTGCTGGCCTCGATCGCCGCCTTCGCCTTGCTGTTGACGCTGGTGGTTTATGTCACCGGCAATCTCGGCGCCGCCTTCGGCGCCCATCTCGGCAACAATCTCACCGGCTTCCTGCTGATCTCGCATCAGGAGAACTACAATTCCTTCGCCCTGTTCAACGCCAAGCCGCTGGAAGGTCCGGACTGGACGACGACGGATGCCGTCATCATCGCCGCCATCGGTATCGTCTGCACCTTGCTGACGATCCTGCTGCTTCTGCACCCGCGCTCGCCGCTGANCATCATCGCCGCCATCGGTATCGTCTGCACCTTGCTGACGATCCTGCTGCTTCTGCACCCGCGCTCGCCGCTGAAGGTTACGGCCGACCCTCGGGATGCAAGGTGAACTAAACAGGGACCGATCCAGAGACCGGGAAGCCGCCCTTGTCTTGACTCTTCGGCCGATTTCCTGTCTACAGCCCCGAAATCCGCGACGAGTATCCCTCCGAGCAAGCCGACCAGGACGCCAAAACCTTTTGAGGTGGGTGCTGTAAACAGATCCTGGAGGCCAACACCCGGCAGCGCTGAGCGCCCCCGGGTGCTTTTTGGTTTTGAGCTTTGCTTGGATGAGCGGCGCGAACGCACTACCTCTCGGGCACCATCGGGGTGCCTGAGAAAAGGAAACGGAATGTTTGAATCGCTGCAGGAGCGCACAAGAGGCGTGGAGGGCCATCGGCCCGACAGGGATCACCATGAATCCAAGGCGCTCTCGCGCGGCGGGTTGACCAATGTTTGAATCACTTCAGGAGCGCCTTGGCTCCATCCTGAACGGCCTGACAGGCCGCGGCGCGCTGTCGGAGGCTGATGTCTCGGCGGCGTTGCGCGAGGTGCGCCGTGCGCTGCTCGAAGCCGACGTTGCGCTGGAAGTGGTGCGTTCCTTCACCGACAAGGTGCGCGAGAAGGCCGTCGGCGCCGCCGTCGTCAAGTCGATCAAGCCCGGACAGATGGTCGTCAAGATCGTCCATGACGAGTTGGTCGACATGCTCGGCGCCGAGGGCGTCGCCATCGACCTCAATGCGCCGGCGCCGGTCGTCATCATGATGGTCGGCCTGCAGGGCTCCGGCAAGACGACGACCTCCGCCAAGATCGCCAAGCGCCTGACCGAGCGCCAGAACAAGAAGGTTCTGATGGCCTCGCTCGACACGCGGCGGCCCGCGGCGCAAGAGCAGCTGCGCCAGCTCGGCGAGCAGGTCAAAGTCGCGACCCTGCCTGTCATTGCGGGCCAGAACCCGGTCGACATCGCCAGGCGCGCCGTCCAGGCAGCCAAGCTCGGCGGTCATGACGTCGTCATCCTCGACACCGCCGGCCGCACCCATATCGATGAGCCGCTGATGGTGGAGATGGCCGACATCAAGAAGATGTCGAGCCCGCACGAAATCCTGCTGGTCGCGGATTCGCTGACCGGCCAGGACGCCGTCAACCTTGCCAAAAGCTTCGACGAGCGCGTCGGCATCACCGGCCTGGTGCTGACCCGCATGGACGGCGATGGCCGTGGCGGTGCCGCGCTTTCGATGCGAGCCGTCACCGGCAAGCCGATCAAGCTGATCGGCACCGGCGAAAAGATGGACGGGCTGGAGGAATTCCACCCCAAGCGTATTGCAGACCGCATCCTCGGCATGGGCGACATCGTCTCGCTGGTCGAAAAGGCCGCCGAAAACATCGACGCCGAGCAGGCGGCGGCGATGGCCAAAAAGATGCAGTCGGGCAAGTTCGACCTGAACGACCTTGCCGGCCAGCTTCAGCAGATGTCGAAAATGGGCGGCATGGGCGGCATCATGGGCATGATGCCCGGCATGGGCAAAATGAAGGACCAGATGGCGGCCGCCGGCCTCGACGACAAGATGTTCGGCCGCCAACTCGCCATCATCTCGTCGATGACCAAGGCCGAGCGCGCCAATCCGGACATGCTGAAACATTCGCGCAAGAAGCGCATCGCCGCCGGCTCAGGCACGGATGCGGCCGAGATCAACAAGCTCTTGAAAATGCATCGCGGCATGGCCGACATGATGAAGGCGATGGGCGGCAAGGGCAAAGGCGGCGGCCTGATGCGCGGCATGATGGGCGGCCTTGCCTCCAAGATGGGCCTCGGCGGCATGATGCCGGGTGGCCCCGGCGGCATGATGGGTGGCGGCATGCCCGACCTCTCCAAGATGGATCCCAAGCAGCTCGAAGCCTTGCAGAAGCAGATGCCCGGTCTTGGCGGCATGAAGGGCCGGCCCGCCCCGAGCGGCGGTGGCCTGCCCGGTCTGCCCGGCGGCATGAAGCTTCCCGGCCTTGGCGGCGGTGGTCTGCCCGGCCTCGGAAAGAAGAAGTGAGGACGCTATGAACGAAGAAAAAGACATGGCCGACGCACGCACCATCCTGGCCGGCTATCGCGCCTCGATCGACAACATCGACGCCGCCCTCATTCATATGCTGGCCGAGCGCTTCCGCTGCACCAAGGCGGTCGGCGTGCTCAAGGCCGAGCATGGCCTGCCGCCCGCCGACCCGGCGCGCGAGCAGGAGCAGATCACCCGCCTTCGCCAGTTGGCGAAGGACGCCCATCTCGACCCCGATTTCGCGGAAAAATTCCTCAACTTCGTCGTCCGCGAAGTGATCCGCCATCACGAGCAGATCGCCGCGTCCAACGGCGCAAGCAAAACCGGCTAACAAAGTGCATGTCGCCCAAAAGTGCGCAGCGGTTTTGGGACAACGACCTGCACCAGACAAAGCCATTAACCCAACACTGAGATCAGAAATTTTAGGAGAAATGAAATGCCCTTGAAGATCAGACTGGCCCGTGCGGGCTCGAAGAAGCGCCCTTACTACCACGTCGTCATCGCCGACGCCCGTTCGCCGCGCGACGGCCGGTTCATCGAGTCGATCGGCTCGTGGAACCCGCTGCTGCCCAAGGACGGCGAGCGCGTCAAGGTCGACGCCGACCGCGTCAAGCATTGGCTGTCGCACGGCGCCCAGCCGACCGACCGCGTGCTGCGCTTCCTCGATGAGGCCGGCCTCCTCAAGCGCGAAGCCCGCTCCAACCCGAAGAAGGCCGAGCCCGGCAAGAAGGCGCAGGAACGCGCCTCTCTGCTGAAGAAGGCCCAGGAAGACGCTGCCGCCGCCGTTGCCGCCGCTGCTGCAGCCCCGGCCGAAGCGGAAGCCGCCACCGCAGAATAAGCATCGCGTCATCGCATCGACAAAACGGCGGGCCTGTGCCCGCCGTTTTGCTAATGTGCGGCGATGTCATATGCGTTCGAACGAAAGATGACTGAGCGGACCGTCACGGAAGAGACCCTTTTCGGCGGCGTAGCCGGAACGCTGTTGCGATGCGCCGGCGCCACGACAGGCGTCGTCGTGCTCAGCGGATCGAGCGGCCGCATCGACGTCACCCGCGCCCGGCTCTTTGCCAAGGAACGAGCATCCGCTCTCGCGCTGCAATGGTTTGGCGGCGAAGGTCAGGTGCCCGGCATTTGCGAGATCCCGCTCGAAACGTTTTTCGCGGCGACCGACTATCTTGTCCAGATGGGATGCCGGCGCATCGTCTATGTCGGGACCTCGAAAGGCGCCGAGGCCTCCCTGCTTGCGGCGGCTCACGATCCACGCATCGGCCTCGTGGTTGCGATCAGCCCGACATCGGTGGTCTGGGGCAATATCGGGCCGGGCCGCGACGGCGTCAGCTGGCCGGAACGATCGTCGTGGACGCTCGAGGGGATTCCTTTGCCGTTTGTCCCAAGCAGTCCCGCTTGGAACGCTGAGTATGTCGATGGTCTGGTGTCCTACCGGGGGCTCTTCCTACGTGCCTTGCAAACCTTCAAGGACGCAGCGGCCAAGGCTGCCATTCCCGCCGAAGCTATTTCAGCCGACATTGTTCTGGTTGCGGGCGGCGACGACGCGCTATGGCCATCGCTGGATTTTGCCCAGTCGATCGTTCGGCGTCGCCAGGACACAGCAATGACCACCTGCCTCGTCTCAGTGCCCGACGCCGGCCACCGCATTCTGCTGCCGGGCGAAAACACGCCGCGCTCGGGGCTGCACGCCCATGGCGGCAATGACGACGCCGACACACGCCTGGGCCGCCTGGCTTGGGAGCATATCCGGGGATTGCTGTAGCGCAGGCAGCCATGGTCCAGCTGCCTTGGGCAACAGCGAAACCGGCGATCTATAGCCGCCGGTTTCCGATGTTGGACCTGGCTGTGTTCAATAACCGTCGGGGCAGCTGGCGATGTAGGTGCGCCCGTTGCGGCCGCGGTAGCGACATTGACCGCTTTCGCTGGCACGGCCGATCAGCGCGCCGGCCACGGCGCCGACGGCGCCGCCGACGACGGCGCCCTGAACCGGATCATTTGCCACAGCTGCGCCAACCGCCGCGCCGCCGAGGCCGCCGACCGCGGCACCCTTTTCGGTTTGCGAGCACGCACCCAGTGCGGTCGCCAGTACCAGAATGATCATCGCTCTTTTCATTATCGTTCCTCTCTCACGCGGATCGCCGTCCTCGCCGCCACGGCTCTAACTCCCAGACGGCTGATTTGATCCCGATGACGTGAGAGATCGCGGTGTCCGCGCCGGTCACATTCGTGCCGACCGCCGCCGAGCTTGTTGAAAATCCAGGCTTTTCTACCTTTCGGCTGCCTTTTTCAGATTGGCGAGGCCAGCCTCGAAATCCTTGCCGATCAGCGTATCGAAACTCATGAACAGGCCCATCAGCTTGGCAATGAAGGGCCGGCTGCCGCGCATTGCCCAGGTGACTGCGGTGGTGTCGCCCGAGGGCTTCAGGGTGAAGTCGACGCTGTTGCTGGCCCGGAACGGCTTCTCGAAGTCGAGCTTCAGCGACACCAGCGAGGATGGCACGGAATTGACGATCTCCATGCGTCCCTTGCCGGCCTTGGCATTGCCTTCCCAGGCGTAGGCGGCGCCCTTGCCGGCATCAGCGCCCGACAGCGTGCGCTTCATCAGCGGGTCGAGCTTTTCGTAGGGTGACCATTCCGGCCAGTGCTTGAAATTGTTGATCAGCGGAAAGATCGCTTCCGGCGCGGCCTTGATGCTGGCGGTGCGGGCGGTGACGAAATCATTCGACCTCGTCGCCGCATAGATGAGCACGGCGGCGATGATGACGACCAGGAGGATGAGAATGGTGCTGAGCATGTTTTTCTCCTCGCTTAACGGCTGAACGGGATCAGGGCGCGCACGCTTGGGTCGCGCAGATAGAGACCGCCCCACAGGATGATGCCGAGATAGACGCTAAACAGCGTGTGCGAAAACAACGGGCTGCCGACGCGCATATTTGTGGCGATGGCGCCGCCGAGATAGCCGGTGAGCAGGATGGCGCCGAGCACCGAGGTGCGGGGCAGCGCATAGAGCGCGGTCGAGATCAGCCCGATAATGCCGAGCGTGCGCGCGACATTGACATCGGCCGGCCAGCCGAGCGGCACCATGGTCTGGGTGACGACATCGAGCGGCGGCAGCTTGATGACGCCGTCGAAGATCATAAACAGGATGATGAGGCCGCTGAGCACGCGGCCGGTCCACAGGGCGCCCGATGAGACGGGCATGGTTTGAGAAATACTCACGGGTGTTCCCTCCTAAGCGGTTCGAGCCGTTTGCTGGCTTCGGACCAAGGACGAGCGATGGGGCGGCGATCCTACAGGGTGCGGATTCTTTTTGGGTAGCAGCAAGCAAAAGCCGCTGCGTGGCGATCCTTCACACCCCCCTCTGGCCTGCCGGCCATCTCCCCCGCAAGGGGGGAGATTACACGCTCGACCGCTTCGGCAATGTTCCATGAATGAGCGGAGCATCGAAACCGCCGATCTCCCTGGTTGCGGGGGAGATGCCCGGCAGGGCAGAGGGGGGCGCTGTCCCTCCACCTTGACGGACTATCGACATCCACCAGTCACGGCTATTGATAGGGCTGGGCGAGAGACGAGCGAATGGCCGGCGAGACTGATCTGAAAAAGCTGCTGGCGGCGATGACGCCGGAACTGCTGCCGGACGTCTACGTGTTCGCTACGCTCACACCTGGAATCAGCCGGCAGGCAGGCCTCGATCCCGTGATGGTCTTTCGCGAGCGCGAGGGTGTGACACTGATCGTGACCGAGGACGCGGCACGGGCGGCCGGGCTGACCGCTTCGTTCCGCTGCCGCATGATCACCCTGAACGTCCACTCCTCGCTGGAAGCCGTCGGCTTCCTCGCCGCCATCACCGCCCGGCTTGCCGCCGCCGGCATGGGCGTCAATCCGGTCTCTGCTTTCTATCATGACCATCTGTTCGTGCCCGCTGAGCGGGCCGAGGAAGCGATGGAGTTATTGCGCCAACTGGCCAAGGATAACGCCGGCTGAATATCAAGCTCGACGCACGTAGAGAATATCCGGCAGGCCTTCTTCGTTGGTGGTGCCCGCGCCGAACGCCTCGGGGCGAAAGCCATGGCGCTCGTAGAAGCGACGCGCGCCGGTGTTGGCCTGGAAGCAATGCAGTTTAACGATCCGTAGCGCGGCGGTCGCTTGCACCAGCAGCCGGCTGCCGATGCCTTGCCCCGTCCAGGCGGGGTCGAGATAGAGCTGTTCCACCCAATCGCCGCTCAGGGCAATGAAGCCGACAATGCCGGTGCCGGCCTCGGCGACCGTCACCTGCTGCCGGGACAGCACGATCTCGCGGATGAAGGCAAGATCCTCATCCGGCGTGTGGATGACCGGCATCCAGGAGAACGAGCCAAGTGCGGCCCGCATGACAATGGCGATGGTCGCGGCATCCAAAGCCGTGGCGGGGCGCAGCACGATTTTGGTGGGATCGTTCAAAGGCGTTTCTCAACAGAGGTCAGCGCTGCCCTCATCCCCCTGCCGGGACCTTCTCCCCGTGAACGGGGAGAAGGAAGGCTTCGGCCGAAGGCCGAGCCCGCGACTACGGGCCGCCGGCTTTCCGGCGCCCCGCGGAGGGCCAGCCGCGGCAGCGGCGATACGGCCCGTGAGCGATAAACGGAATCGGCCGAAGGCCGAACCCCGTGAGCGAAAACAAACCAGCCGTCAGGCCGCCTTCTTCTTCGGCTGGATCAGGCCGCGCTCGACCAGAAGCTCGGCGATCTGCACCGCGTTGAGCGCCGCGCCCTTGCGCAGATTGTCGGAGACGATCCACATCGACAGGCCGTTGTCGATGGTCGAATCCTCGCGGATGCGCGAGATGAAGGTGGCGTCCTCGCCGGCCGATTCCAGCGGCGTGATGTAGCCGCCATCCTCGCGCTTGTCCAAGACCTGGCAGCCCGGCGCTTCGCGCAGGATATCGCGCGCCTCGTCGGCGGTGATCGGCTTTTCGAACTCGATGTTGACGGCTTCGGAATGGCCGATGAACACCGGCACGCGCACACAGGTCGCCGTCAGCTTGATCTTGGGGTCGAGCATCTTCTTGGTCTCGGCGACCATCTTCCACTCTTCCTTGGTCGAGCCGTCGTCGAGGAAGACGTCGATGTGCGGAATGACGTTGAAGGCGATGCGCTTGGTGAACTTCTTGACCTCGACGCCATCGGCGACGAACACCGCGCGGGTCTGTGTAAAGAGTTCGTCCATGCCTTCCTTGCCAGCGCCCGATACCGATTGATAGGTGGCGACGACGACGCGCTTGATGGTGGCGACATCGTGCAGCGGCTTCAGCGCCACGACCAGCTGCGCCGTCGAGCAGTTCGGATTGGCGATGATGTTCTTGCGGGTGAACAGCGAGATCGCATCCGGGTTCACTTCCGGCACGATCAGCGGCACGTCCTGGTCGTAGCGGAAGGCCGACGAGTTATCGATGACGACGCAGCCCTGCTTGCCGATCTTCGGCGACCACTCCTTGGAGACGTTGCCGCCGGCCGACATGATGCAGATGTCGGTGTCGGAAAAATCATACTGGTCGAGCGTCTTGACCTTCAGCGAACGGTCGCCGAACGACACTTCGGTGCCCTGGCTGCGCCGCGAGGCCAGCGCCACGACTTCGCTTACCGGAAAGCCGCGCTCTTCCAGTATGTTGAGCATTTCGCGCCCCACATTGCCCGTGGCGCCGACTACCGCAACTTTGAAACTCATCAGAAATCTCCTGTCCCTCTCCGCTTGGTTTTTGGAGAAAACCCGCCGGCCAATGCGGGTTTTGTCCCCCGGGCCGGACCCGGGAGAGGGTGGTTAGGCCAAGGGAATCACACCGTTTTGGTGGTGGTTTTGGCCATAGTTTTGCTGGAACGGTAAGACGCGCCAACGCGCCCGGCCCCATGATTGTGGCCGGGGAAGTCGAATGCAAGAAGAGCCATCAGAAGGCCGCGCATCGAAAATGATCCCGTTCGATGCCGGCTTTTACGCGGTTTGCGTCAGGAGTCAATTGCGGCCAGGCACACGCCTGCCCTGTACAATAGCGGCCGCAAGAAGTACGAACGCCCAAATAGTGTTTGGCTGGCGTGCGTCAGCCCCGGCATGTGCTCCATGATGAGCCCAGACCCTGAATTCCGAAAGAGTGAGATGTCCAATTTCGAAGCTATTGTTCCTGCGCTGGCAGAAGCGCTGGAAAAACGCGGCTATACCGAGCTGACGCCAGTGCAGAAGGCCGTGCTGGAGCTCGGCGAGTCCGACGCTCTGGTGTCGGCGCAGACCGGCTCAGGCAAGACCGTCGCCTTCGGCCTCGCTTTGGCACCGACCCTTCTTGGAAGTGCCGAACGTTTTGACCAGGCTGGCGCACCGCTGGCGCTGGCCGTGGCGCCGACGCGCGAGCTCGCTCTGCAGGTGATGCGCGAATTGCAATGGCTCTACGCGCCGACCGGCGCCACCGTCGCGTCCTGCGTCGGCGGCATGGACATGCGCTCCGAACGGCGCGTGCTGGAGCGCGGCGCCCACATCGTCGTCGGCACGCCCGGCCGCCTGCGCGACCACATCACCCGCAACTCCCTCGACATGTCGGCGCTGAAAGCCGTGGTGCTGGACGAGGCCGACGAGATGCTCGACCTCGGCTTTCGCGAGGACCTCGAATTCATCCTCGATGCCGCACCGGCTCAGCGCCGCACGCTGATGTTTTCGGCCACCGTGCCGCGCTCGATCGCCACGCTGGCGCAAGGCTATCAGCGCGACGCCTTACGCATCTCGGCCGGCGGCGAGGAAAAGCAGCATCTCGATATCGAATACCGGGCGCTGAATGTCGCCTATCCCGACCGCGAGAACGCCATCATCAACGTGCTGCGCTTTTACGAGGCGAAGAACGCGCTGGTGTTCTGCAACACCCGCGCCGCCGTCAATCATCTGACGGCACGCTTCAACAACCGCAATTTTTCCGTCGTCGCACTGTCGGGCGAGCTCAGCCAGAACGAACGCACCCACGCGCTGCAGGCGATGCGCGACGGACGCGCCAAGGTCTGCATCGCCACGGATGTCGCCGCGCGCGGCATCGACCTGCCCAATCTCGAACTGGTCATCCATGCCGATCTGCCGACCAATCCCGAAACGCTGCTGCATCGCAGCGGCCGTACCGGCCGCGCCGGCCGCAAGGGTGTCAGCGCGCTGATCGTGCCCAACGGCGCCCGCAAGCGCACCGAGCGCCTGCTGCAGAATGCAGGGCTGAAGGCGACATGGGCGAGCCCGCCCTCGGCCGACGACGTGATCAAGCGCGACGACGAGCGCATCCTTGCCGATCCAGCCTTCGACGAGCCGGTGGCCGAGGACGAGCGCGGCTTCATCGACGCGCTTCTGGCCAGGCATGGCGCCGAACAGATTGCGGCCGCCTTCGTGCGCCAATGCCGCGCCAGCCGCTCGGCGCCCGAGGAACTGACGGAGGTCGCGGCCTTCACGCCGTCGCGAGACAGACCGGCGGGCGAAAAATTCGAACGCCGCGATGAAGCGCCAAGCCGGCGCGACGACTTCGGCGACAGTGTCTGGTTCTCGCTGTCGATCGGGCGCAAGCAGAATGCCGAGCCGCGCTGGCTGATCCCGATGCTGTGCCGCACCGGCAACATCTCCAAGCGCGAGATCGGCTCCATCAAGATGCAGCTGGATGAGACCTACGTGCAGATCGCGGCCGACTGGGCCGATCGCTTCCTCGCTGCCATCGGCCCCGACAAGAAGCTGCAGGGCAACATTGCGGTGAAGCGCCTGGACGGCACGCCCGACCTGTCGCGGGCCGGCTACCAGGCGCCGAAGCCCGACAAGAAGCCGCATCGCGGCAAGCGCCCGTTCGAGGCGCCGCAAAGCGCACACAAGCCGAAATTCGAGAAGCGGGAACGGCCCGCCGGCGATGCAAAGCCTTGGGCCGGGAAACCGAAATTCGACAAGGTGGGACCGCCGAAGAACAAGAAGCCGAAGAAGCGGCCGGTTTGAGGCTCTTATCGGCCAATTACAAATGCAGGCGCTGCCCCTCATTGCCCTGCCGGGCATTTCTCCCCGTATAGTGACGGGAGAAAGGGCGGACCGCAGCCTTGGCGCTCTTCTTGCAGCGTTGGCGATTGGCGGAATCGTCGGCAACAGCGACCCCTCTCCCCGTCACTATACGGGGAGGGGATGCCGGCAGCCAGGTGAGGGGCAGCGCCAACGCACCGGAAAATAAAGCAACTCATGCCTGAACCGTTTGCCCTCCATTTCGTCCACCCGCTTGCAGTCCGCCGCAACTTTGAACAGTCTGTGCCTGCACGGGGGCGAGGCTAAATGCGCGGCGAAGTTCTTCACTATGACGAGGCCCAGGGTTTCGGCTTCATCACCGGGGCGGACGGCAACCGCTACACCTTCGCGCGCGAGGATCTGCGCCGTGATACCGTGATCGCGAACGGCGCCGTGGTCGAGTTTCTGCCGGCAAGCGGTCAGGCGCGCGACGTTTTTTCAATCCGCGCCCAGCCCGCCAGTCCCGCCACCGCTGCGCCAGCGGCAAGCGCCGCGCCGCCCAAGGCGGCTGCCGCTTCAGCCGCGCCACAGCATTTCGGCCGCCTGGCGGAAGACGGCGCGGTTCGCGATAGCGGACTGCCGGGTTATTTCTGGCGAGGCGTGACGCGCAACTACATCAACTTCGCCGAACGCGCCCGCCGCAAGGAATTCTGGGGCTACTGCCTGTTCTGGACCGTCAGCTTCATCCTGGTCGGAATTGCCGGCGCCCTCGCCGACCAGGCCGTCGGCAATTTCGATGCCGGCAACTGGCCGATTGTGATGATCGGCGTCTGGGGGCTGTTTTGGCTGGCGACGTTCCTGCCCTGGGTCGGGCTCGTCGTGCGCCGCTTGCACGACATCGGCCTGACCGGCTGGCTGGCAATACCTTACTTCGCAATCACCTTCATGTTCGCTCCGGCTACGCTGATCCTCGCGCTGATACTCGGATTGATCCCGACCCAGGCCCACGAAAACCAGTGGGGGCCGGTGCCTGGAGGAGGCGGAGCCTAGACCGCACCAGAAATGAGCTGCCGGCTATTTGCGGACAGCCGTGCTTTAACAATGGCTTAGGTCGCAGCCAGGAAGGCAGCTGCTGTTTTGACCGGACGAACAAAATATTTCTCTTGCCATTTTGTCTGCGCACAGATAATCTGTGCACTCATTAAATCGACGATCGAAAACGGATGATGGAGCCAAGACCAATGTGGACCAACGAGTACACCGCAATTTCCCCCCTTTCGGCGCAGGCCATCTGGAACGCGCTCAAGGCGCTGCACGAAGGCCGCCTCACCTACGAAGGGTCCGATACGTTCGTGCTGCACGGCCCGTTCGCCAAGGGCACCCGCCTCTCTGTAACGCCCGTCGGGCAGGACACCTTCGAATCGACGATCGTCGATCTTGTCGACACTGTGACGTATGCCGACGAGACCTCGTTCGGCGACACGAAACTGCTGTTCAGGCATACGCTGACGCCGGTCGAGGGTGGCACTCAAGTGACGCATCGCCTCGAGATTTCCGGCCCATCGGCCGCCGAGGTCGGACCAGAGCTCGGGCCGCAGATCAGCGGCGATTTCGACACTTCGATGGCCAAACTGTTCGAGCAGGCAAGGGAGTTGGCGAACGGTGGCTGATCGGGGGGATCTGCAAACGCGCTTCAGCGGACCATCCGAGAGCCCCGGTTTGTTGCTCTGGCGAACCACCATGCGCTGGCAGCGCGTCATGACGGCGGCGCTGGCCCCGCTTGACCTTACGCATGTCCAGTTCGTGCTGCTGGCTTCGGCGATGTGGCTCGGCCGCTATGGCGAGCCGCCTAACCAGGTGCAGCTCGCCGCCCAGGCGGGCACCGAGGTGAAGATGACATCGGACGTCGTCGCCCGGCTCGAGGCAAAGGGACTGATTGTGCGGGACACCAACCCGCGGGATTCCCGCGCCAAGGTGATCCGCGTCTCCACGACGGGGACGGCCGCAGTCCAGCGCGCTATCGTCGCCGTCGAAGCCGCCGACGCTGCTTTTTTCTCAGCCGTGGATGAGGCGCAACTCGTCGGCCTGCTGAAACGGCTGGCCGGCGAGATCCGCTGAGTCGGCCGCTAAGCCAGGAACTTGGCGATGATGGCATCGCCCATTGCGACAGTGCCGACTTCGGTCATGCCCTCGGACAAAATATCCTTCGTCCGCAGCCCGTCGTCGAGCACGGCGGCTATGGCGCCTTCGAGCTTGTCGGCCTCATCGACCATGCCGAAGGAGTAGCGCAGGCACATGGCAAACGACGCGATCATGGCGATCGGGTTGGCGATGCCCTGTCCCGCAATGTCGGGCGCCGAGCCATGCACCGGCTCGTACAGCGCCTTGCGCTTCCTGGTCTTCACATCGGGCGCGCCGAGCGAGGCCGACGGCAGCATGCCGATCGATCCGGTCAGCATGGCGGCGATGTCGGACAGCATGTCGCCGAACAGATTGTCGGTGACGATGACGTCGAACTGCTTTGGCCAGCGCACCAGCTGCATGCCGCCGGCATCGGCCAGCATGTGGTCGAGCTTGACGTCAGCATAGCAAGTCTTCTGGGTCTGGGTGACGACCTCGTTCCACAGCACCCCGGATTTCATGACGTTGCGCTTTTCCATCGATGTCACGTGGTTCTTGCGCGTGCGCGCCAGCTCGAAGGCGACGCCTGAAATCCGCTCGATCTCGAACGTGTCGTAGACCTGCGTGTCGATGCCGCGCTTCTGGCCGTTGCCGAGATCGATGATCTGCTTCGGCTCGCCGAAATAGACGCCGCCGGTAAGCTCGCGCACGATCAATATGTCGAGGCCCTCGACGACTTCCTGCTTCAGCGAGGACGACGCGGCCAGCGCCGGATAGCAGATGGCGGGGCGCAGATTGGCAAACAGCTCCATGTCCTTGCGCAGCCGTAGCAACCCGGCCTCGGGACGCACCTCGTAAGGCACCTTGTCCCATTTCGGCCCGCCAACGGCGCCGAACAGAACCGCATCCGCAGCCATCGCCTTTGCCATGTCGGCATCCGAAATCGCCGCGCCATGCGCATCGTAGGCGCAGCCGCCGACCAGACCCTCATCGGTGACGAAATCACTGCCGAGCTTGACGTTCATGGCCGCGATCAGCTTCTTCACCTCGGCCATCGCCTCGGGGCCGATGCCATCGCCGGCGAGCAGGAGAAGATTTTTCGAAGCCATGGAGAACCGTCCCAACACTGTTTGGAGAAACCGCGGCCTTGCTAAACGCCAAGAGCTTGCGGCGCAAGGGGATGAAGAACGCTACGACGGCGCCCGCCTCTCAGAACCTGGGTTCCTCGCCCTCGACAGAGGCGGGGGAGAGGAACAAATCACTTATGGGACAAAATATTCACCAACCGGCCGAACGGATCGCGCACATAAAACCGCCCTACGCCCCACGGCTCGTCGGCCGGACCGTATTCGACGGCAAAGCCGGCGGCCTTCATGCCTTGCAGCGCCGCATCGACATCGTCGACCTCGATGGAGAGGTCCGGCACCGGCGTGCCGGAGCCGCCCTGGGCCATGAAGCTGATCTGCACCTGCATCCGTGCGTCGGAGCCTAAGGTGACGATCCAGCCCTGATCCATCAGCACATCGAGGCCAAGCACGTCCTGATAGAAGCGTTTCGCCGCTGCCGCGTCTGGTGTCCCGATATTGGCCACGATGCGCCGGACCGTCATGGCTTTGCCTCCTCAAGCCGTGCGCCGCAGCGCCGTGACTTCGATCTCGATCTTCATTTCCGGCTTGTTGAGCTGGCACACGATCATCGTCGCCGCCGGCCTGATCTCGCCGAAAGCCTCGCCGAGGATGGGGAAGACCACGTCCACGAAGGCCTGGTCGGTGATGTAGTAATGCGCCCGCACCACATCGGCCATGTCGAAGCCGCCATCCCTCAGCGCCTCGGCGATGGTCGCCAGACAATTGCGCGTCTGCGCCTCCACCGTTTCCGGCATGGCCATCGTCGCATAGTCATAGCCGGTGGTTCCCGAGACGAAGCACCAGTCGCCCTGCACCACCGCGCGCGAATAGCCGGCGGTTTTTTCGAAGGGCGAACCGGTGGAGATGAGTGTGCGCATGGAGCCTCGCTGTGGTTTCGGACGCTTTGCAGGAAAGGGCCGGCCAGGCCATGGGCCAAGTCAGGTGCAAATCTTGGCCGTCGGCGGGACAGCACCCCCCTCTGGCCTGCCGGCCATCTCCCGCTCAAGGGGGGAGATTAGCAGTTCGGACGCCTTTCTCGCTTTCCACATTTGCGATTGGCGAAAGCCAGAGTGACGTCTGATCTCCCCCCTTGAGCGGGAGATGCCCGGCAGGGCAGAGGGGGTGTGACGGAGCGCGACGGAACAAGCATGAACACCGAGTGTTCGCCGCGCTGCCGCGAACTCTAGTTCCCCGACTCCTGCGCCTTGTCCATTGCTTCCTTCACATCCGCAGGCCAGGTCTTCACGTCAGGCCACGCCTGCGGCTCGCCATTGTCGCCGCGCCGGGCGAAGTAGAGCGTGTGCTTGGCCGGGTCGACCGCCATGAAACCGTCATTGCTGCCGCATGCGTGCGGCACGCAGCCGGTGGCGTAGAAGGCGCCCGACGCCGTCTTTTCGGTGCCGCCGCCGACCAGCAGGCTGGTCGCCATGTCGGGCATGGTGTCGCCGAGTAGCGTCTGCGCCGCCTTGTAGACGGCCTCATTGTGGAAGGCGTCGATGATGTTCTGGTATTTGGCCGGATCGACGTCCTTCCAGTCCGTACCCGGCTCCGGCGCGTAGGTCAGGTCGCCCGAGATCGTCAGCCCGTCGCTGGGCGACCATTGCAGCGCTTGCTTCGTATCGCCCGGCAACAGATACGGCACGAAATAGATGGCGTTGTCGGCCACCGCCGCCGGCGGCGCGCCGCATTCGTCCTGTTCGACCTTGAGGCTTTCTATCTCGCCGCCTTCCGGCTTCCAGACGATGACCTTGGCCGGGCCGCACTGGTTGCCGCCGTCGCCGACATCGACCAGCGCCACGTCGACGCCGCCGACCTTGACTGTTCTGTCGAAGAACACGTCGTAATTGCTGGCCAGCTGCTTGCCGTCATAGGCCAGCACCTTTTCGCCATCCTGCTCCGGCTGGGTGATGGTCAGCTGCCCGCCCTCGAACGGGACCGGCCCCTGGCTGTCATCGTCCGCCAGGGCCGCATTGCTCGACGCGCCCGGATCGGCGGCGGACGGATCTTCTGCCGGCACGAGGACCGTGTCGGTCTGTGCTTGCGCGCCGGCCACCGGCATCAGCATCCACGCCAGCGCGCAGGCGCCGGCAAGAAGAAAACGTGTCATGACTGTCCCCTCCGTTCAGCCGCCACGAACCCGGCTTTGTGGCGGCCGGGCCATCTCGTACCACTCAGGCCCAAGGACGCTCGGCAGCGTTCTTCTTCTCGAACGAGGCGATGGCGCCGGCCTTCTCCATGGTCAGGCCGATATCGTCGAGACCGTTCAGCAGGCATTGGCGCTTGAAGTCGTCGAGGTCGAAGGTGACCACGCCGCCGTCGGGGCCGCGGATTTCCTTGGCCTCGAGGTCGACCGAAACCGTCGCATTGGAGCCGCGCGAGGCGTCGTCCATCAGCTTCTCCAGATCTTCCGGACTGACGGTGATCGGCAGGATGCCGTTCTTGAAGCAGTTGTTGTAGAAAATGTCGGCGAACGACGTCGAGATGACACAGCGAATGCCGAAATCGAGCAGCGCCCACGGCGCGTGTTCGCGGCTCGAACCGCAGCCGAAATTGTCGCCGGCGACCAGGATCTGCGCCTTGCGGTAGGCTGGCTTGTTGAGCACGAAGTCGGGGTTTTCCGAGCCATCGTCCTTGTAGCGCATTTCGGCGAACAGGCCGCTGCCGAGCCCGGTGCGCTTGATCGTCTTGAGATAATCCTTGGGGATGATCATGTCGGTGTCGACATTGACGATCGGCATCGGTGCGGCGACGCCGGTGAGCTTGGTGAATTTTTCCATGGCTTTTGCCCGTTCTTGATCGAATTCGTTGCGTCAGGGTTTGCTGCGCCCGGTTTACACAAAGCCGCCGGCAAATAAAAGGCAACTGTTGGTGCGCGGCCCGATCGAAAGATCGGCGGCAAACGTCTTTAAAACCGGCCGCCGCTGGTGCACCTTGCGCCCATGACCACACAATCGAATATTATCTATGCCAGTGAGCCTGAGCTCGACGTCGCTGAATTCCGCCGCGTGCTGGTCGAATCCACGCTCGGCGAAACACGCCCCGTCGATGACGACGCCCGGCTGCAGGCGATGCTTTCGGGCGCGAACCTGGTGCTGACGGCGCGGCTCGACATCGAAGGCAGGCCGCTGATAGGCGTTATCAGGGCCATCACCGACTTTTCCTGGGTGTGTTATGTCTCAGAGCTCGCCGTATCCCAATCTGCGCAAGGCCTCGGTATCGGCAAGGGCCTGATGGACGCGGCCCGCCGGCAGCTTGGGCCTTCGGTCGCCATCAGCCTGATCTCGATGCCCGACGCAGTCGGCTTCTATGAGCGTATCGGCATGACGCGAATGGCCGACGCGTTCTGGTTCTCTCGCGAGGGCTGACGAGCGTCGAGCGCAATTGCCGATCGGGTTGGGCAGTCAAGGCGGGCAAGGTTCTCGGCAATGCGGAACGGTGTTCAGGACCCCGCGGAGCAACGCCTCCTTGTCGCCCTTGATCCGCGCTTCATCCGGTCCACATCCCCAGCATGGGAAATCGCCGATCTCTCATAGGCACCGCCGGCTGGGGAATTCCGTCTCGATACAAGGCTGACTTTCCGCAGCCCGGGTCGCATCTCGAACGTTACGGAAAACGCTTTCCGGTCGTCGAGATCGACACCTCGTTCTACAAGCCGCACCGCCGCGAGACCTATGAGCGCTGGACGCACGCCGTGCCGGAGCACTTCCGCTTCGCGGTCAAGGCGCCGAAGAGCATGACCCATGAGCATCGCCTCGCCGATTGCGAGGGGCTGACAGAGGACTTTCTCGGGCAGGTCGAAGGTCTCGGCGAAAAGCTGAGCGTGCTTCTGGTGCAGCTGCCGCCAAGCCTGCCCTTCGAGCCGGAGGTCGCCGGCGGCTTCTTCAACATGTTGGGCAGGCGTAGCCTGGCAAGGCTGGCATGCGAGCCGCGTCATCCCAGCTGGTTCGGCGCCGAGGCCGACGCACTCCTTGTTGACAACCGGATCACGCGCGTTGCCGTTGACCCGACCCCGGTTGCGGAGGCAGCAGGGCCGGGTGGCTCGCCCGGCCTTGCCTATTTCCGCTGGCACGGCGCGCCGCGCATCTACCATTCGGGTTACGATGCCGAAACGCTCGACCGGTTTGCGCGGCAAGTGGAAGCAGCGGCCGCTTCCGGTGCCGAGGTCTGGGGCATTTTCGACAACACGGCTGCCGGGCATGCACTGGGCAACGCGATGGCTGTCAGTGCGATGGTTGCTTAGACTCTCGCGGGACAGCACCCCCCTCTGGCCTGCCGGCCATCTCCCCCGCAAGGGGGGAGATCAGATGCCGCGACCGCTTTCGCCAATCGCCGACGTTGCAAGAATGGCGCCTTCGCCGAAGCTGCCAATCTCCCCCCTTGCGGGGGAGATGCCCGGCAGGGCAGAGGGGGGTAGGCAGGAACTCGACAGTGAGCTTTTGCCGCCTCAAATCACATTCAATTCCCGGAACGCCCTTCCCTCAGCCACTCTGGCGTACCCAAACGCCGAGCAATCCACCGTCCGATACCCGCCATGCACCAACAACTCCGCCAGCGCCTTGCCGACGGCCGGCGCCTGCTGCAGGCCGTGGCCTGAAAATCCGTTGGCGAAGATGAAATTGCCGACCTCGGGATGCGGGCCGATCACCGCATTCTGGTCGAGCGTGTTGTAGTCGTAGTGGCCGGCCCAGGCGCGTGTCGGCTTGATCGCCTCGAAGGCAGGGATACGGGTTGCCAGCACGGGCCAGATCACCTCTTCGAACAGCGGCCAGTCGACGTCGAAATCCCTGGGGTCGGCGGGGCCATCGCCCTCCTCCGGTTCGGCGCCGCCGGTGAGATAGACCGAGCCTTCAGGCCGGACATAGATGCCGGATGGGTCGACCAGCAGCGGCATGTCGACGTATTTTTCCCGCGCCTCGAAGACGAAAACGTTGCGCTTGCGCGGCTCGACGGGCAGCACGAGTCCCGCCATGCCGGCCACCTTGCCGGCATTCGGCCCGGCGGCGTTGACGACGATGCCGGCTTGCAGTCTTTCGCCATTGTCGAGGTCCACTCCGGTGGCGCGGTTGCCCTGCCTCTCAATGCCGGTGACATCGGCGGCGATGAAATCTATTTGTCTGTCACGCAATGCCTTGCGAAACAGCGTCAGCATCGCATGAGCGTCGAACCAGCCCTCGCCGGTACGGCCGAAGGCGCCGGCGCTGATGCCTTCGGTCGACAGCCAGGCAAAGCGCTTTGCCAGCTGGTCGGCATCCTCGAGCAGAATGTCGGCGCCCTCGGCGACCTGTGCTTGGTGGTTGGCTTTCAGGATCGGCAACCCGGCCTCGCCGGCCAGGATGAGATAGCCGCCTTCGCGAAAACCGATATCGGCGTCGGTGCCGAAGGTCTCCTTCAGCCGCCGGAACAGGTTTAGCGTGAACTGCGACAGCCGGATATTTTCCGGAATCGAGAATTGCTGACGGATCGAGGCCATGGACAGCGTCGTTGCCGCATGGGCGAATTGCGGGTCGCGCTCGATCAGCGCGATGGAGCCGGAAAAGCCTTCCTCGCGAAGGTAGTAGGCGACCGAGGAGCCGACGATGGCTCCGCCGATGATGACGATGTCGTAGCGCACGTTTTTCTCCGATCCGGCCGCCGGCATCCTTCATGCCCCCGGCACAATGATCTCGAAGCGCGTGCCGCGCCCGGAGTCAACCAGCGCGATCGTGCCATCATGCGCTTTCAGGAGGGCCAGCACTATGCCGAGGCCCATGCCGGTCCCGCCGGATTCGCGCCGCGTGGTGAAGAACGGCTCGAAAATGCGTGCCCTGTTGCTCGGCGAGATGCCGGTGCCGTCGTCGCTGACCGCAATGGTCACCTTGCCTTCGGCGCTGGCAGCCGCCAGCAAAACCTGGGTCGCGCCGTGCCTGGCGGAATTGTCGATCAGATTGGCAAGCACGATCGCCGCATTCTCGGCCGAGATGCGCAGACCGGTTTCGCCGCCCGCCTCGACGCGAACCGCCAGTCTGCCGTCCACCGGCAGCAATGCCAGCGCCGCATCGAGCGATGTGCTTTCGCCGCTCGGCGCCAGGTTTTCCGCGCGCGCCAGATCGAGCAGGCGCCGCACCAGCAGATTGAGCCTTCCGGCATCGTTGACGATGTTGCCGGAAAACCGCTTGCGCTCTGCCGCGTCCATCGCCTCGCCGGAATCGCGCAAGAGTTCGGCCGCGCCCTGGATCGCCGTCAGCGGCGATTTGAGCTCGTGCGAGACATGGGTGGCAAAGGTCTGGATCGAGTCGGAGCGCGCCTGCAGCTTTTCGGCCATGTCGAGAAAGGCCGCGGACAGCTCGGCCATTTCGCGCGTGCCGTGATGGTCGAGCGGCCGGATGGCGTCGCGGTCGCCGGCGGCGATGCGCCTCGTGCGCTCCATCAGCGCGTAGATCGGCCGGCTGACGGTGCGCAGGAACACCAGCGCGATCAGCAGCGTGCCGAACAGCATGGCGATGGCCGCCAGCGTCACCTTGCCGCGTTCGCCATAGAGATGCTTGACGATGTTGTTCGGCGTCCGGGAGAGATAGATCACGCCGGCGACATGGCCGTCGACCGCGATCGGCATGGCGACAAAGACGCGAACTTTCGTGCCGCGGCTGACCGAATAGAGGGGCGGTGGCGGCTGGTCGGGAATTCTTTGTCTCAACACGCTGGCGTAGTGGCCGGCAAGGGCGGTGCGCACCTCTTCGACATTGGCCAGCGATAGTCCGACCTCGTCGCGCCCTGCAATGACAACGCCGCGCGGATCGAGCAGCCGGAAGCCGGCCAGCGTGGTTTTTTGCGTCGTGTCGAGAATGCCGGACAGGCTGGCGCCGATGGCCGCGAAGGCTGGATCGATGGCCGCGGCGATGCCGGCGGGTCGGGTCGGCAGCAGGTAGTCGGAAGCGAGATCGAGGCTCGGCTCGATCGGCTGGTAAGGCGAGTCGTCGCCACGGCTGGCATCGCCGCTCTCCGCGTTCATCGGCGCACCGAGCCTGTCCGGGGAAATGCCGGCGTCGCTGATATCCTGCGCATAGATCGCCGCGATGACGGCGCCTTGCGCGATCAGCTCGCCCTCGGTCTGGCGGATCAGCTGGTTTTCATAAAGCCGGAAGAAGAACAGGCCGACCAGCGGCAGCGCCAGCACCATGATGAGGATGGCGAGAACCACCGTGGCCAGCCTTGGCCGCCATTTGGTGCCGATCCATTTGGCGTCGCTCAGGCGCCGCATCGGCCGAGCCGGAAACCAACGCCATGCACGGTTTCGATGGCGTCGAGACAGCCCGCCGCCCCCAGCTTGGCGCGGATGTTGCGGATGTGGCTGTCGACGGTACGGTCGGCGACATGGATGTTGGCGGCATAGGCGCTGGCGACCACCAGGTCGCGCCCCAGCACATGCGCCGGCCGCGCCAGAAATCCCTTCAGGATCGAGAATTCGATCGCCGTCAGCGCCAGCGCCTTGCCGTCGAAACTGGCGCCGTGGCTGGCCGGCACCAGGCTGAGCTTGCCATGCGCAAAGGCCCTGTCATCGGCCGGATCCGGCGCCAGCGGGCGGGCGCGACGCAGGATGACATTGACGCGCGCCACCAGTTCACGCGGGCTGAACGGTTTCGTCACATAGTCGTCGCCGCCCATCTCCAGTCCAAGGATACGGTCGATTTCTTCGTCACGCGCCGACAGGAACAACACCGGCACATCGGAGCGTTGTCTGAGCCGCCGGCAGACCTCCAGCCCGTCCATCTCCGGCATGCCTATGTCGAGCACGACGAGGTCGGGCTCGCGGCGCTCGATCGCCTGCAAGGCGGCCGCGCCGTCGGCCACCGCTTGCGTCTTCATCCCGGCCTTTTCCAGCGCAAAGCAGATGACCTCGCGTATGTGCGGATCGTCGTCGGCGACCAGGATCTGATGCGGCATGGATCTAACGGTCCGGCACTGAAGGTTGCGAGGGCTGGGTAGGGGGAGGAAGCACGAGCGGACCTCTCTTGTCGAGAACCTGCACGAGCCTCCAGCCGCGAAAGCTCCAGGCGCGCCACTGCTTCTGCTCGGCGATAGTGTCGTCGATCATCATTTGCTCGGCCAGATAGGTGGTTTGGTTTCCGAATTGGTGCATGTAGAGGCGGTCCAGCGCCGGCATGGCGGCAGCGCCGAGCGAGCGCAGATATTCGGTATCGATAGGCGTGCCGTCGCCGGTCATTTCAAGGGAATGGTCGACATTGAAGTTGGCGATCGTTGCGGCGAAGTTGATGAAGCAGCAGGCATAAAGCGTCGCCGATAGCGTCGCAAGATTGGCGGAGAGCAGCCATTCGTTGGATTTTCCAAGCGCGATGCGGGCAATGATCAGTGCAAGCCCTGACGCCACCAACCCCATCCAGACGAAGGCGGCGATGCGCCAGTAGGTCAGTGCATAGACGCCGATATAGAGATCGAGCCTGAGAATCGACGAGATGACCAGCACGATGTTCTGCGCCACCCAGGCATAGACCAGCCGGCGGATCAGCGGATCGCCTGAGGTTTCGCTGCCCGGCCGCAGCGCCGCCAGCACGAAGCCGGCGGCCAGCAGCGCGGTGGCGATCAGTGGATAGGCGCCGCGATGCGCATAGGCGGCATAGCTCAACCCGTCCGGCAGGGCGACCCCACCCCAGAGATAGGCTGCGTCGAGCCCGGTCTGCAGCGCAAACAAGGCGTTGAAGACGATCAGCGCGCGCAGGATCGCGGCCTTGCCGAAGACGACGGCCTCGATCGTTGTCGCTGGTTTAGTCGCGGCCGGTGCGGCCACGGCTGCAGGCGGCGTCAAAGGTGGAAGGCGGCGCGGGAAACGCGGCAGGCGAGGCCGCAGGAAAGCCCAGACGCCGGCGATCACGAACAGCCAGAAGACGATCCGCGCCAGTTGGATGAGATCGAGCAGCTTCATCAGGTCGATCAGCGACAGCCAATATTCGATGACCGGATTGGCGGCGCCGAACAAGAACAGGAACACCGCGCCCAGCGTCACCGGCATGACCCAGACGATGATGGACGCCAGGCGGATGCGGCGGCCGCCAAGCCGGCGCACCGTGCGGCGCCATTGGAAAAAGTCACGGATAAGGCGCAGCGGCGCCGCCAGCAGGAACAGCGCCACCTGGCCGGCAATGCGGGCGATGCCGTGCCGTAGCCGCCCGGACAGGGACAGCGCAAACACCACCAGCGCCACGACAGCTATCGCCACCGACAGCGGGCTGACGTTCTCGGCCAGCGGCAGCAGCGCGACGAACAAAGCGGCCGGCTTGAGCCAGGGTCGGGTGGATTTCAGCGCGGCAGGATGCACAGCGACCACCGCGCCGGCGATCAGGATGGCAAACAGCAGCACCGTGATCCCGGCGGGCTGGCCGTAAAAGAAAAAATCCGCCAGCGCCACGAGCAGGACGGCGATGCCGAAGCGGCTGGAAAAGCTTGCAAACGATGTCATGCGCGGATTTTCCTGATGGGCTGGGTCCGCTCGGCCGGTGGGCGGATAAAAGGGAGCAGGCTCGCTTCCAGGTAC
Source organism: Mesorhizobium sp. L103C119B0 (assembly GCF_000502235.1). Lineage (NCBI taxonomy): Bacteria > Pseudomonadati > Pseudomonadota > Alphaproteobacteria > Hyphomicrobiales > Phyllobacteriaceae > Mesorhizobium > Mesorhizobium sp. L103C119B0. Next base: position 282,869 of record NZ_AYXE01000008.1, read on the forward strand.
GGGCGGGCCTGCGTCCGGGGCGGATCGACCAACCACCAGCTTTCGCTGCGCAGGCGATAGGGCAAGGACCAAAGGTGAGCGTTTCGCTGTTGCATGCCGCTGTTGTCGCGGGCTCGCATGGAAACGGCGGGGCGGAGCGGAGGAGGTTTTCCGCAGGGATGTGCAGTTTTCGTGCAGGACCTGCGCTTACGGCCGGGGCGCTGCCCGCCATCTTTCCGGACGTTGGCGCTGTCCCAGCCAGGCTCCTTTCCTCTCCCTCAGGAGGGGGGAGAGGTGGCTCGGCGAAGCCGAGACGGAATGGGGGAACCACCTGGCAATCGCCGCGAACGGACACAGGAAGGGCATTCGGTGCAAACATCGCCTCGCCTTGCGCCCCAAGGGTCGACATCCACTCCGTCGACCCCCACTCCGTCGAGCTTCGCTCGACACCTCTCCCCCGATCGACGGGGGAGAGGAANGTCGACCCCCACTCCGTCGAGCTTCGCTCGACACCTCTCCCCCGATCGACGGGGGAGAGGAAAGGCCCCCCTTCCGCAACTGCTGCGGGACGGGCGGGGCAGCGCAAGCTTTCGCGGTTGGCTCGTCATCAGGTACCGGTCGGACGCTTGCCTCCCCCGCCCACACGCGGCATAGATCGGCCATGACAAGCGAACCTTACCGCCCGCGCCGCTCGGTGCTTTACGTCCCCGCCTCCAACGACAAGGCGCTGGCCAAGATCGCGACGCTGGCCTGCGATGCCGTGATCATCGACCTCGAGGACGCCGTTGCGCCCGCCGACAAGGTCGCCGCGCGGGACAAATTGGCCGGCATTTTCGCCAGCCGACCGAAACGCCGCTGCGAGATGATCGTGCGCGTCAACGCGCTGTCCAGCGAATGGGGCACTGAAGACCTGCTCGCCGCGGCAAAATTCGAGCCCGACGGCATCCTGTTGTCCAAGGTCGCCACGCCGCGCGATATCCTCGAAGTCGGCGACGTGCTCGACGACAATTTTGCCCCCGACAGCGTCAAGCTCTGGGCGATGATCGAGACGCCCAAGGCCATGCTCAACATCGGCGCCATTGCCGAACTCGGCCGCGACCCGGCCTCGCGCCTAGCTTGTTTCGTTGCCGGAACGAACGATCTGGTCAAGGAAACCGGAATTCTGGCGACGCCCGATCGGTGCTACCTCGTGCCTTGGCTGATGCAGATGGTGCTGGCGGCGCGGGCCGGCGGCATCGACATGCTCGACGGCGTCTCCAACGATTTTCGCGACCTCGACGCGTTTGCGCGCGAATGCACGGAAGGGGCCGCCATGGGCTTCGACGGCAAGACGCTGATCCATCCGGCCCAGATCGACGCCGCCAACCGCGCCTTTGCGCCCTCGCCCGAAGCCTTGGCCCAGGCGCGCGCGGTCAAGGATGCCTTCGCCTTGCCCGAAAATGCCGGCAAGGGCGTGATTGCGCTGGACGGCAGGATGGTCGAGCGGCTGCACCTGGCGCAAGTCGAAAAACTGCTGGCGAAGGCCGCCGCCATCGGCGCATGATTGCCTAAGCCGGCTTCGGAATATCCCGCCCTACAAGACAGAACTTACGACAGGACCTGACCCATGAGACTCTACCGCTTTCTGTCCGCCCCCGATGATTCCACCTTCTGTCACAAGGTAACCGCGGCGCTGAACAAGGGCTGGCATTTGTACGGCTCGCCGACCTACGCCTACGACAAGAAGACCAAATCGATGCGCTGCGGCCAGGCGGTGGTGAAGGATATCGACGGCCAGGAATACGGGCCGGATACCAAGCTGAGCGACTGGTAGGCTTTGCCAGGCACGGACGCAGGCTGTGTCGAGATTCAGGTCAGGCCGAGCCGAGAACGGTGGTTTCCGAGAACCGGAGCGGAGCGTACTTGAAGTACGCGAGCACCGGAAGCGCAGGAAGCTGCCGTTCGCAGGCCGGCTTCACCTGAATATCGGCGCAGCCTTACTCCGCCGCCTCTTCGAGCTTCTCCATATCGTCGTCCGACAGGCCGAAATGGTGGCCGATTTCGTGGATCAGCACGTGGGTGACGATGTCGCCCAGCGTCTCTTCGTTCTCGGCCCAGTAGTCGAGGATGGCGCGGCGGTAGAGGGTGATGCGGTTCGGGCCTTCGCCGGTCTGCGGGTTCCAGCGCTCGGCGATGCCGCGGCCCTCGAACAGGCCGAGCAGGTCGAACGGCGTCTCCAGCGACAGATCGTCCATGATCTCGTCGGTCGGGAATTCGGCGATCATGATGACGATCTCGCCGGTCAGCTTGCGAAAATCGTCCGGCAGATGCGCGTACGCCTCCAGCGCCAGAAACTCCATCTCCTCGATCGAGGGCGAGAGTTCATCGTGCCAGGTGCGGGTCTTGTAGATGCGGGCCATGCTTTGTCCTTTGATCCCGGCATATAGGCTTTCCCTCCGGACTCGGCAATGAAGCGGTAATTCCATGACGTCAATGGCTATAGAGGAATAAATTCCTTCTGACTCCGCTTGACTCTTCCGGCACCCTCTGGAATCTATGGGAACATAACAGGAACAGTTGTGAGAGAAATTGACCGTCATGGCGACATCAGCCGTGGCGCGGGAGACTGTTTTTGCCCTGCGCCGCCAGATCGCGAAGATCGAGGGAACGCTGCCCGAGCGCCTGGCCGCGCCGGCTGGCGAGGGGCTGCGCGCGGGTCCTGGCGGCGGTCTCGACGCCGCGCCTGAACCCGATGCCGATGTCACCATCATCCGGCGCGAGCTTGCCGTGGCTTCGCCGGATGCTTTCCTGGCCACCGGCGTCGAACGCCTCGATGCGGCCCTCAGCGGCGGCCTGCCGAAAGCCGCCTTGAGCGAAATCCATGGCCTTGAGACCCGCAATGCCGGGGCCGTCGCCGGCTTTGTGCTGTCGCTGGTCAGCCTGATCCTCAAGGGCCAGCCCTTGCCCGTGCTGTGGATAGGCACATCGGAGATTTTTCGCGAGGCCGGCTTTCCCTATGCCAGGGGATTGCAGGGCATGTTCGGTATCGCACCGGAGCAATTGCTGTTTTCCGAGGCGCCGAAACTCACCGATGCGCTGTGGGTAGCCGAGGAGGCCGCGAAGATGACGGCGCTCGCCGCAATCATCCTCGAGATCCGTGGCAGCCCGCAGCGGCTCGACCTCACCGCGACGCGCCGGCTGCACGCGCGCGCCCAAAACGCCGGCCGGCCGGTGTTCCTGCTGCGCCAGGCCGGCGAAGCCGAGCCGACCGCCGCCCCGGTGCGCCTCATCGTGTCGGCTGCACCAGCGGCGAGCCGCCGGACGATCGCCGGGTCGCTCGCCGGCTCGATCGGCCGGCCTGCCTTCACCGTCAGCATCGGCAAGAGCCGCACCGCTCTGCCTGGACAATTCACACTGGAGTGGAACCCCGATGAACACGCATTCGAAGAAAGAAAGCCCCGCGAAAAACGGGCAGAGAATTCTGTCGCTGTGGTTCCCGCATCTGGCGGCAGAACGGATCCTGCGCCAGCGCCTGGGACGGTCGTGGCGTTCCCGGCCTTCGGATCATCTGCCCCCATCTCACCCACCGCTCGTGATCAGCCATCGCGACCGCAACGCCCAGCGCATATCGGCCCTCGACGAGCGGGCTGAGGCGCTGCATCTGAAGCCTGGCATGGGCATTGCCGATGCGCGCGCCATGCATCCCTCGATCGACATTGTCGAGGCCGATCCGGACGCCGATCGCCGGCTGCTCGAAGGCCTCGCCGACTGGTGCGATCGCTATACGCCGCTGGTGGCGCTCGACGGTACTGATGGCCTTTATCTCGACGTCACCGGCTGCACGCATCTGTTCGGCGGCGAGCGCGCCATGCTGGACGACATCCTTGCGCGGTTTTTCCAGCAGGGTTTCGATGTCCGCGCCGGGTTGGCCGCGACGCCGGGTGCAGCCTGGGCGGCGGCGCGCTTCTGCGGCAACCGCATCGTTGTCTCCGGCGAGGAGGAAGCGCTGCTCGCCCCCTTGCCGCTGGCGGCACTGCGCATCGAGGCCGATATCCGCGCCAGCTTGGAAAGCGTCGGCCTGCGGACCGCCGGCGCGGTCATGGCAGCGCCGCGCGCGCCGCTCGCCCGTCGCTTCGGCGCGACCTTGCTGTTGCGGCTCGACCAGGCGCTCGGCCGTCTCGACGAGGCGGTATCGCCGCGCCTGCCCGTGGCCCCGCTTTCGGTCGAACGCCACCTGGCCGAGCCGGTCGTGCTGACCGCCGAGATCGAACGGCTGGTGCTCTTGCTGGCGGTGACGCTGAAGGCCGATCTCGAACGCCGCGGCGAGGGCGCAAGGATGCTGGCGCTGCTTTTGTTTCGCGTCGACGGCGCCGTCAGCCGCATCGCTGTCGGCACCTCGCGACCGTTGCGCGAACCCAAGCTTATCCAGCGCCTGTTCCATGAGCGGCTGGCCGCGCTCGAACAGGACATCGATGCCGGCTACGGCTTCGACCTGGTGCGGCTTTCGGTGCTGGCGGCCGCCGGCTTCGACATGCAGCAGGCCGATTTGACCGGCGAGACCGAGGATGACGGCGCCGACATGGCACTCTTTGCCGACCGCATCCGCGCCAGGCTCGGCGACAGTGCGGTGCTGAAACCGGTCGCCCTCGAGAGCCATCTGCCGGAGCGCGCCATCGCCACCATCCCGTTCTCGGAAGCGCCACAACGCAAAACACCGCTCAGGAAGCCGGGCTCGAAAGACGCGCCGCGCGCAACCATCTTCCCGCCGGAACGGCCGATCCGGCTGTTCCGTTCGCCCGAGCCGATCGAGGTGCCGGCCACCGAAATGCCTGAGGGTCCGCCGATGAATTTCCGCTGGCGCCGCGCGCTCTACCGGGTCGCGCGCGCCGAGGGGCCGGAACGCATCGCGCCGGAATGGTGGCGTGAAACGTCAAGCGATCCGCTCACATCGACGCGTGACTATTTCCGGATCGAGGATGCCGACGGCCGCCGCTACTGGCTCTACCGGCAAGGCCTCTATGGCAACCCGCAGGTGCCGCCGCGCTGGTTCATGCATGGGGTCTTCGCATGAACGCGTTGACCGTCATCCCCTATGCGGAATTCGGCATCCAGTCGAACTTCTCCTTCCTGCGCGGCGCCTCCAAGCCGGAGGAGCTGGTGGTGGCGGCCAAATTCCTCGGCTTTTCCTCGATCGGACTGGCAGACCGCAACACGGTGGCCGGCGTCGTGCGCGCCTGGCAGCAGGCCAAGGTCGAGAAGCTCGCCTATCACCCCGGTTGCCGCCTGGTGTTCGGCGACGGCACGCCGGACATTCTCGCCTATCCGCAGAACCGCAAGGGCTGGGGCCATCTCTGCCGCATGCTGACGCAAGCCAATTTGCGCGATGAAAACGAGAAGGGCGCGACCCTTCTCCAGCGCAGCGACCTGCTCGAATGGGGCGACCTGCTGTCGCTGGCGGTGCTGCCGGACCTCTCGGCGAATGCCGACGATCCCCTGGCATTGGTCCGTCAACTGAAAGACCGTTTCGGCGCTAATTTGCGGCTAGGCATGGCGCCGGATTATCGCGGCAATGACCGTTTCCGCATCGAGCAGGCGGCGGGCATGGCGGACATCGCCGGCGTGCCGCTGATGGCGACCAACGACGTGCTTTATCACAGCGCCGAGCGCCGCTCGCTGCAAGATGTGCTCACCGCCATCCGCCTCAATTTGCCGGTCGCCGAGGTCGGGCTGGAGCTGACGGCCAACGCCGAGCGCCATCTGAAGCCGCCGCTGGAAATGGCCCGTCTCTTCCGCCGCCATCCACCGGCGCTGGCCGAGACGCTGCGCTTTGCCGGCGAACTGACCTTCTCGCTCAGCGACCTCCAGTACAATTATCCCGACGAGCCGACGCAATCAGGGCTTGGGCCGCAGGCCGAGCTAGAGCGTCTGGCCAGGGAGGGGGCCGCCACGCGCTATCCGGCGGGCGTCCCCGCTTCCGTCTTGCAGCGCATCAGTGAGGAGCTCGCTCTGATCGAGCGTCTGAATTATGCGCGCTATTTCCTGACCGTTTACGACATCGTCCAGTTCGCCCGCAATGAGGGCATTCTGTGCCAGGGCAGAGGCTCGGCCGCCAACTCGATCGTCTGCTACTGCATCGGCATCACCGAGGTCGGCCCCGAGCGCATCGACACGTTGTTCGAGCGCTTCATTTCCGAGGAGCGCAACGAGCCGCCCGACATCGACGTCGATTTCGAGCATGAGCGGCGTGAGGAGGTGATCCAGTACATCTACTCCAAATACAGCGCCAAGCGCACCGCGCTGGCTGCCGCCGTCATCAGCTATCGCGGCCGCTCGGCGCTGCGCGAGGTGGCCAAGGCCATGGGCCTATCGGACGATGTCCGCAGTGCGCTCTCCAGTTCGATCTGGGGCTGGTCGACCTCGGAGCTCGGCGAGAAGGAGGCCCATGCCGGCGGCCTCGACCGCAACGAGACCTCGACCAGGCATGTGATCGCCCACGCCAACGAGATCATGGGCTTTCCCCGGCATCTGTCGCAGCATGTCGGCGGCTTCGTCATTACCCGCGACCGGCTCGACGAGATCGTCCCCATCGTCAAGACGGCGATGGAGGCGCGCAAGATGGTCGAGTGGGATAAGGACGATCTCGACGCGGTGAAGATCCTGAAGGTGGATATTCTGGCGCTTGGCATGCTGACCTGCCTGAAGCGCGCCTTCACCTTGCTCACCGACCATTATCCGAAGGCCCGGGATGATTACGGCCGACCCTATGTGCTGGCCACCCTGCCGCCGGAAGAGAACGACGTGTACGACATGATCTGCCGCGCCGACACGCTCGGCGTCTTCCAGATCGAATCGCGCGCGCAGATGTCGATGCTGCCGCGTCTACGCCCGCGCGAATTCTACGACCTGGTCATCGAGGTGGCGATCGTGCGGCCCGGCCCGATCCAGGGCGACATGGTGCACCCCTATCTGCGCCGTCGGCAGGGCAAGGAAGCGGCTGAATATCAAAAGCCAGAGCTGGAGGCTATTCTCAAGAAGACACTCGGCGTGCCGCTGTTTCAGGAACAGGCGATGAATATTGCAATCGTCGCCGGTGGTTTCAAACCCGGCGAAGCCGACGAACTACGCCGCGCCATGGCCACCTTCAAGCGCACCGGCACCATCGGCAATTACCGCCAGCGCATGATCGACGGCATGGTCGGCAAGGGATACACCAAAGACTTCGCCGAGCGCTGCTTCAAGCAGATCGAAGGCTTCGGCGAATACGGCTTTCCCGAAAGCCACGCCGCCTCCTTCGCTTTGCTCGTCTATGCCTCCTGCTGGTTCAAGACCTTTTATCCCGACGTGTTCTGCGCCGCGATCCTGAATTCGCAGCCGATGGGGTTTTACCAGCCGGCCCAGCTGGTGCGCGACGCGCGCGACCATGGCGTCGATATCCGCGACGTCGACGTCAATTTTTCCGACTGGGACTGCACCCTGGAGAAAGCCCAATTCGATCCGGGCCGCATCCTGGGGCGCCATGCCGAAATGCGCGGTGTCATCAAGACCCGGTGCGCCGTCCGGCTTGGCTTCCGTCAGATCAAGGGCTTGGCCGAGAAGCGTATGGAAGCTTTCACCGCGCGGCGCGGCGCCGGCTATACAAGCGTCAGGGATGTCTGGCTGCGCTCGGGCCTCGATGTCGGCGAAATCGAAAGACTGGCGCAGGCTGACGCCTTCCGCTCGCTCGGCCTCGATCGTCGTGAAGCCTTGTGGGCGGTGCGCGCGCTGGATGGCAAGAGCGCCGCCGAACGGCTGCCGCTGTTCGACCAGCCGGCGATCCGGCTGCGCGAACTCGAGCCCGAGACAAAACTGCCGACAATGCCGCTCGGCGAGCACGTCATCCACGACTACCGCGCGCTCGGCCTGTCGCTGAAGGCGCATCCGGTCGCCTTCCTGCGCGAGCGGCTCGACCGCGCCGGCGTCATTCCCAATGCCAATCTCGGCTCGGTGCGCGACGGCAGGCGGGTCTCGGTCGCCGGCCTGGTGCTGGTGCGGCAGCGGCCCGGCAAGGGCAATGCGATCTTCCTGACGCTGGAAGACGACAAGGCCGTCGCCAACGTCATTTTCTGGGAGCGGACCTTTACCCGTTTCCGGCCCATCGTCATGGGCGCGCGCTTCGTCAAGGTCACCGGCAAGCTGCAGTCGGAATCCGACGTCATCCACATCGTCGCCGAGAAGATCGAGGATTTGACGCCGTGGCTGACGGTGCTGCTGGAAGAGATGACGCCGGCTGCCCGGCCCGACATTGCCACCCTCTCGGACAAAGCTGAAAGGGTCATGCCCAAGGGGCGGAATTTTCAGTAGGCAAGTGCAGGGCGGTCGGGAGCCCATGACATTAATGCCGGCAAGGGCAGAGGGGGGCGCGAAGGATCGCCAACAGAATGGCTTCTTAGGCTGAGGTCCGTTTGAACCACCCCTGGCCCTTCAGCCCGGCCCACCCAATCGCGGCGGCGACAGCACGTCTTCCGCCGAAATAGTCCGCGCCTCCGAGGGCAGCATGATCGGGATGCCGTCGCGCACGGGATAAGCGAGCTTGGCAAGCCGCGAGATCAACTCGCCGCGCACCGGGTCCCAGGCCAGCGGCCCCTTGGTCAGCGGGCAGGCCAGCAGCTCCAGCAATTTTGGATCGACATTGACCGACTTGCCGTCACGCCCATCCGCAGCCATTGGATCCCCCTTCAGCCATCGGCTCAGCCCTTATTGCAGGCTGGAACCAAAGTCCTCATTCTCGCGCGCCAGCGCCATTTCGGTGATGGCGATCAGCGTCTCCGCGCGGGCTTTCAGGTCGGGCGCCTCCAGCAGCGCCTGTTTCTCGGCCGGTCCGTAGGGCGCCATCATCGACAGCGCATTGACCAGCATGGTGTTCTCGGCGCGGCTGACGCTTTCCCAATCGGCTTCGAGATCGTTGGCCTGCAGATAGGCGCGAAACGCTTTCAACAGCGCCGGCCGGTCGATCTCGCTTGCCGCCTGGTCTTCGGCGAGATCGGTGAGGAACGGCGCCAGCTTGCATTGCCGGAACGGCGTCTTCACCGGCAATTCGCTGGTGATGCGGAAACGGCAGACGCCCTGCAGCGAAATCAGATAGCGGCCGTCGCCGCTCTCGGCCATCGAGATGATGCGCCCGGCGCAGCCGACATTGCACAGTTCCGGCTCGCCGTCGGCGCGCAACGCGCCATTGAGGCTGGGCTGGACGATGCCGATCAGCCGCGCGCCGGCGATCGCCTCATCCACCATCTGCAGATAGCGCGGCTCGAAAATGTTGAGCGGCATGCGCCCGCCCGGCAGCAGCAGCGCGCCGGCAAGCGGAAACACCGGAATGGTTGCCGGCAGATCCTTGCCGACCCGGTAAAATGCGTTTCCGACCTGCACCTTCACTCCTCCGACCCGCTTCGGGCGCGATGTTATCGGCCTAATCTGGCGCGGCGGCCGCCGACCGCAAGGCCCGACAGCCACGGCCCCGGCAATTTGGCCGGCAAACGGCTCAGGAAAACAGCAGCGACGACAATTTGCGCCGTGCCGCCAGCGTCGCCTCGTCGGTCGTGCCCCAGGCCTCGAACAGTTTCAGCAGCTGCGCCCTGGCGCCGTCCTCGTTCCACGTCCGGTCGGCTTTTATAATCGCCAGAAGATTGTCGGCCGCCGCATGGCGCTCGCCCCTGGCGTTCTGGATCATGGCGAGGTCGAAACGCGCCTGGTGGTCGCCGGGATTGGCGGCGAGTCGCTGCTCGAATTCAGCTGGATTGCCAAGTGCTGCCGCTTCCGCAGCCAGCGTCATCTTGGCACGCAGCGCGGCAAGTGCCGGCGCATTTTTCTTGGCCTCCGGCGCCGTTGCCAGCAGCGCCTCGGCGCCGTCGCTGTCGCCAGCCTCGAACAGAAGCTCGCCCAGCCCGGCAATCGCCTCGATCGTCTCCGGCGCCTGCGCCAGGATGGCGTCGTAAATGTCGGCTGCGGTCTGCGCATCGCCCGCCGCATGCGCTTCCGCCGCCGCGGCCAGTGCTTCGGCCACCGGCGGCGCGCCATTGCCCTTGCCGCCGACCTTGGTGATGAACTCGGCGATCTGGCTCTCGGGGATGGCGCCCATGAAGCCGTCGACAGGCTGGCCGTCCTTGAAGGCGATGACCGCCGGGATCGACTGGATGCCGAGCTGGCCGGCGATCGAGGGATGATCGTCAATGTTCATCTTGACCAGCTTGACCTTGCCGCCGGCGGCCTTGATCGCCTTTTCCAGAAGCGGCGTGAGCTGCTTGCAGGGCCCGCACCACGGCGCCCAGAAATCGACCAGTACCGGCTGTTTGCGCGATTCCTGGATGACGTCGGCGGCGAAAGTGGCGGTCGTGGTGTCCTTGATCAGCTCGCCAGCGGCAGGTGCTGCGCCGGGTGTCGGGCCAAGTGCCGACTTGGCCGGCTCGGCGCCGCCATATTGCACGGACGTGGTGTACTGGCCAGAATTGCCGCCGAATTGGCCGCCAAACGGATTGTTGTTGTCGCTCATGTCGTCGCCCTTCCGATCGCGCCCAGCGGAGCAGCGCGACGTCCTTAACTAGAGGTCAGTTTTCGCCATCCATGTGGCGATCAAGCCGAGACTTTCAAGATAGCAGCATCATGTCCGGTTGCCTCGACGAATCTGATGAGGTCGGCGGACGCGATCGACGTCGTCGCCTCATTGGTCAGCGGATGCGCGTTGACTGTCGCATGTGCCATCAAATCCTGGTCGAGCACCACTTTGACCCGTCTTTCGGTGTCGTTGATCAGCCCGAACACGGTGACCGCGCCCGGAATGACACCGAGCAGCTCCATCAGCATCTCCGGCTTGCCGAACGACACCCGGCCGGCGGCGCCGATGATCGTGTGGATCTGCTTCAGGTCGACGACCGCCTCCTCGCCGACGCTGACCAGGAAGAAATTGTCCTTCTTGTCCTTGAGAAACAGATTTTTCGTGTGCCCGCCCGGTATCTCGCCGCGCAGCGACTGCGAATCGGCCACCGTATAGAGCGGCGGATGGCGCACGGTCGACACTGATATGCCGAGATCGGCAAGAAAGGCGAAAAGCTCGGCTTCGGTCTTCGGCATTGGTGGTCTTCCCCTGTATCGGCGCGCGGCAAAGCCGTTTACGGCCAATGATGCCGCCGAGACAAGACCGTCATGCGGGAAGTCGATGAACCACCCGCGTGGCCGACAAGGTTCCGCCAAGCGATTTGGCGCGACCAAAAAGCCCGTCATTTCCTTGTTGCAATCGCCGCGCTCTTCAGCCATATAGGCCCGGCTTGCGGCCCCGAGGGCCGTGTGAGCGGGTGTAGCTCAGGGGTAGAGCACAACCTTGCCAAGGTTGGGGTCGAGCGTTCGAATCGCTTCACCCGCTCCAGTTTCCTCTAGGGGAATCAAGCGATGAAGAGGCGCCTTTCGGGGCGCCTTTTGCTTTTTCCAGACCGGCGATGTAAGCGCGTTGCGGGACACTTGTTCTCCCTCAGAACCAGGCGCAGGTAAGACGGCGTGGCGCACAATCCCTCGGGTTCAATTTCGGCGAAAGGCGGCACCGCATCCGAAGCGCTTGCTTGGCTGGCGTTGCGGAACGCCGCGTCCGAATGCGGCTCAGGCTCGCGCTTGATCGACCCGCAGCCCCTGCGCGCACTCCCGGCGGGACGCAAGTGGGCGCATGAGATCGCCAAGGTGATCTTCGATGGCCTTGTGGCAGGAAGCCTTTCGGTGCCGGGGCAACTGGCTGCCCGGTGGGACAGCTTCGGCGGTGCCATCACAGCGTTGATCATCGAACTCAGCAAGATCTGGGACAATCCCGCAGCGGCTCGCCGCGTCCAGTACCAGCTTGAGCAAATGCTTCTCGAAGCCGACGATCTTGCCGCGCCGCGCAGGCTGGCGCGAACGCTCGGAGTTCGCGTCGACGCTCGCAATCCGACCGCGACCGAACTGCCGGAAGGCATCGATCAGATTTATGCCCATCTGATGCTGGATGGCCGGATCGAGGCTGTCGTGCAGTTCGGTGCACTCGGGACTGTGACGAGCGATCATTGGATTGAATTGATCCTGGATGTAGTGCCTGCTGAGCGGCTTGCGGGAGGATCGCCTGCACCGCAAAAGGGCGCCGGCGCGACCACGTCAAACACGCCTGCAGCCGAGGCATCGTTGACCATGGCGGGAAGCGAGCCCGACCCGGAAAGCCACTTCGGCAAACTCGCGCAATTGGCCGCACAGGCGCGCGACCTGGTTCGGTCGAGCGCTGAACCGTCAGAGCCTGTTGCGCCGCGCCGGGCACGGGTCGCGGACAAGCACGACAGGGACCGCACGGCGTTCTGGAATCGCCATTTCGCAACCGAGGATCCCTGGAACTACGGTTCGTCCTATGAGCAGGAAAAATATGAGCGCCAGCTCGAAATTCTGCCTCGCGGTTCCATTGGGCGGGCGCTTGAACTGGCCTGTGCGGAGGGTCATTTCACGCGGCAGCTGGCGCCTCGCGTCGGCCATTTGACCGCAACCGACATCTCCGCCATAGCCGTCGGGCGGGCCCGCGTGCGATGCACCGATCAGCCGAATGTCGAGTTCGGCGTACTCGATTTCGCTGCCGACACGCTGCCGGGTGAGATGGATCTGATCTTCTGTTCGGAGGTGCTCTACTATCTGGACGATCTCGCCGAGTTGCGGCGCATCGCCAAGAAATTTGCCGAGGCGTTGGCGCCTGGCGGTAGTTTCATCAGCGCACACGCATTCGTGCTGCGTGACAATGTCGAAAAGACGGGCTTCGACTGGAACACATTCGGTGCCCAGGCGATCTCCGAGACGCTGGCAGCGACCGAAGGCCTGGTGCTCGAGCAATCGATCCAGACCGAGCTCTACCGCATAGACCGCTTCCGCCGCCTATCGCCGGGCGATGTGGCGACGGACCCGGTGATCGATCATGTGCCGATCCGCGCGCCCATCGAAATCGGCGTCGCGCGAAATATCGTCTGGGGTGGGGCGCGAGCCTTGCGCCGCGACGTCGCACGTAACGAGCAGCGCCAGCATATCCCTGTCCTCATGTATCACGGCGTTGCCGATGAAGGTCCGGCCGCGCTCGCTCGCTTTCGGCTCACGCCCGCCGCATTCGCCAGCCAGATGGGATGGCTGCGCGCCAATGGCTTTCACGCCATTGGCTCCGAGCAGCTGGAAGCATCCATCGCCAACCGTCAGCCTTTCGTCGGCCGCCCGGTGCTCATCACTTTCGATGACGGCTTCCAGAACTTCGCCGACCATGCCTGGCCGATCTTGCGCGCCAACGACCTGAACGCGGAAGTGTTCCTGGTGACGGACCTGGTGGGCGAAAGTGCAAAGTGGGACACCGACATCGGTCCGCCGACGCCGCTTATGGGCGCCGGGACGGTGCGACGCCTCGCTGCCGAAGGCGCCTTCTTCGGCAGCCACATGGCGACGCATCGCGCCATAGATGGTCTGTCGAGCGCTGACCTGGCCGCCGAGCTCCTGCGCTCTCGTCTGTTCATCGAACGCTGGACCGGCCGGCCAACCAGGGCGTTCGCGGCCCCCTTCTCCGTCACCGACCGACGGCTTGGCCGGCTGGCTAGGGAGTGCGGCTATCGAGTAGGCTTCGGCCGCAGGCACGGGCCGGCGGACCTCCATAGCGATCTCATCGACCTTCCGCGCATCGAGATTCGCGGCGACCGCTCGCTCGATGACTTTGTCGCCACTGTCGAGGCCGTGCTCGGATAAACGGTGAACTTGTCAGTTCATTATTGGGCGACTTGCGACACGGCTGACATCAGCTCCTTCGGGTTTGGGGCGCCAAACATGTATCGCCCACCCTCCGGGACCTCCGTGAAGCTCCAGCGGACGATCCCCTGCCGGTCCAGCAGGAACTGACCAACCAGTTGTCCGTGTCCCGTGGCCATCATCTGCTCGTCGGCTTCGGTCAGTTCGTAGTGGTCCTTCTTGTCGAGGATTGCGGCGGCTGTCATCGGATCCATGGGACCGGGCAATTCGCCAGGTATGTCGACCCGCATGTCCTGTGCCGCTGCCATCGCGACCTTGTACGGCCAGTTCGTCTCGTTCTCGTGAATTCGAGATTGGGCAGTCCAAAAGCACGATGTGAAGCGCGTTCCGGGTCCGACGCCGCAAGCAGGTTCGGCATTGGATGGTAGCGGAAATAGAGCCGCGCCCGTTCGATCGGCGTGTTGACCACCGTCAGGCTCTCCACGCCCTTTTCGCGCAGCTCCGGATCGAGACGCGCCTGAGCGGCGATGTGGCGCCGGCAAAACGCACAATGCAGACCTCGAAACAGGCCGACCAGCACCGGTTTTTGCCCGCGAAAGTCGTCAAGCGCAATCTTGCCTTCCTGGGTAATGGCGTCGAGTATCAGGTTCGGCGCCCGGTCGCCCGGTTGAAGCGGTATCAATCCACTAGGCGCGGACATGTCAAACCCCCTATCCCGGCTAGTCGAGAAAAGGCAGCACCACAAGCGCTTCCGGGTCGAGCCCGTGCTGGGCGCATATACCCTGCGCCAGGGAAAAGTAGCGTTCGGCCTCGGCCAGATTGTCGAGGTCGAGATTAAGCGTTGCGAGTCCATCATAGCACGGAAACAGCAGTTGGGGCTCGCCCGTTTCGCGGGCTACCTCCAGTGCTTCGTGGAACAAGCCGATCGCCAGTTCCGGATGGCCGTTGCACTGGTGGATCTGCCCAAGCACGATCAACGGCACTGGCAGGTGCTCGCGCTGGTCGAGCGCCCGGTCAATCTCGATGGCCTTCTCGGCAGCAGGCACGCCCTCCGTTGGACAGCGATCCGTGAAAGTACAACAAGCTACCGCCAGATTGGCGAGGAGGCGCGCCTGGAAACCCAAATCGCCAATACGGCGCGCCACTTCAAGACCGCGCCGACAGACCTCCATCGCCTTCGCCGGATCGATGGTCGTGTAGAGCACCCCGAGATTGGTGTAGCCGCGGCAGGCCGCGCCCAGCAGACCGGCGGCTTCGGCCAATTCAATGCTGCGCTCAACCTCACGCACGGCTTCATGGTTTCGCCCAAGGCGAGCCAGCGCAACAGCCTTGGTATTAAGTGCCTCGGCGGTCACGAGGGTGGCATCATCGGAGACATGTTCCGTTGTCAGAGAGCGTACGCAATCCAGCGCCGCGTCTGCCCATTTTGCCGCGAGAGTGTGATCTCCGCTGCGGAACGCCTGTCGGCCACGTTCTTGCCAGAGATGCGCCTGCTCGATCGGGGCATCCGCTCCATCGAGGAGCGCTGCCGCTTCAGCGTAGCGCGATTCCGCGTCGTCCCGCTTGCCCACGTCCCAAAACAGCCGACCGATCTTGCGCAAAACGCGCGCCGCCGCGACACGATCGGCTGACTCGCGATAGGCCTGCAGCACCGCCTCGTAGTGGCGGTGTGCAATCTCGCGGCGGCCTGCCGGGCCGCTCAAATCGGCAATGCGCTCTGCAATTGCCAGTTTGAGCGGTGTTTGCCCGATCGCGCCCAACGCAGTCAGTGCTCGCTCGTAGAAACGAAGGGCGTCGTCATTGGCGTATATCATGCGAGCGCGATCTCCCGCCGCCTGCAGGTAATGCGCGCCCCTCTCCCGCTCGGCGCTCTGAGCGAAATGATGACCGAGCACGGCCAGATCCTCGAACCGTTCCGGCTTGTCGCCGCACAGTTGCTCCAGGGCGGCACCTACCCGGCGGTGGATGTCGGTCCGGCGTTGCAGGAGCAGATTCTGGTAGATCACGTCCTGCAGCAATGTTTGCGTAAAGCGGTAGCTTTGCGACGAGACCGAGCCTGATCCGGCAACTTCCTCGATGATTTCCGCATCGCAAAGCAGTTCGCAGCCCGCTTCCAGTCGGCCGGGGTCGGCTGCCACGGCTTTCAGAAGCGTGGCATCGAAGCGCGGGCCGATTACCGCGGCTTCCTGGGCCAACCGGCGCACCTCTTGCGGCAGCCGGTCGACGCGAGCAAGCAACATTGCCTGGATCGTGGCGGGGATGCCGGTTGCGACTTCGCCTGCCACGGTCCGCCATTGCTGGCCCTCGCGCACCAATACACCGCGATCGATAAGGCCGCGAACGATCTCCTCCAAGAAAAGCGGGTTGCCGCCCGCGCGCTCGAGGATCTGGTCGAGAAGCCCTCCTGCGGCGTTTACCCAGCTCTCGCCGAAAAGCGCCGCCACCAGGCGGCGTCCGTCATCGCTGTCGAGCGGCGAAAGCCTGAGCGCTGTGTGGCTGACCCGACTTGAGTCGAGTTGGTCGTTGTCCGACGCCGGACGATGCGTGACCAGCAACATCAGCCGCGTGCGTTCCAGTCTGTCCATCACGAAACGCAGTGCCTCGAGCGAGACGGAGTCGGCCCAGTGCAGGTCTTCGACGACAATCAACAGCGGCGACAACGCAAGCCGCCGTTCCATGATTGTGCGGACCGCGTAGAGAATTTGCCGCCGCAGCTGCTCGGGCTCGACATGCTGCAAGGTGGCATCGGGGTCGCCGAGGCCAAGCACATGGTAGAGCAAAGGCATCAGCCGCTTCGCCTCCTCGCCCTGCAGGCCGAGATCGGCAAGCAAGGCTGCGAGCTTGCCCCGCATTTCGTCCCCATTGTCGTTTTGCATCATCCCGGCAGCGCTGCGCACCACTGCACCCAGGGCGCCAAATGATTGTTCACCCAGCGGTGAGCACGTGGCCTGCCGCACGGCGACGTTGCGAAAACGATCCTCGTCGCCGACGCGGGCGACGAACTCCTTCACCAACCGCGACTTCCCGATACCGGCTTCGCCGACGAGGCGGACAAGCTGGGCCGAGCCGCCGCACGCCAAGTCAAGGCTCGCCAGCATTCTGTTGAGCTCCGCATCACGACCTATTATGGGCGCACTGAGGCCGAGCGCCTCGAGCCCGCGCGCTGCACGCGGCGCCGCAAGCGGTGCATCCAGTCGGTGGACGAGCACACTGCCAGCCTTGCCGCGAAAGACGACATCGCCCAGCGACTCGTACGAGAAGGCATGCCGGGTCAGCCTGTGCGTGAGTTCGCCCACCAGCACCTCACCCGGTGCAGCCAGCGATTGCAGGCGTTGCGCCGTATTCACCGTGTCGCCGGTCACCGAATAGGATTTGGCGGTGCCGATGCCCAATCCGCCAGTAACGACCGGACCCGTGTTTATGCCTATGTGGAGCAGCAGCGGCGAGCCGGAGTGGCGGGTGCTTTCACCGAGCCGCGCCGTCCGGGCGATCATGTCGAGAGCGGCTCGAAGCGCACGTTCCGGATCGTCCTCATGCGCGACCGGCGCACCGAATAAGGCGAGCAGAGCGTCGCCGATGAATTTGTCGACGAAACCACCAAAGCCTTGCACGGCCGCCGTCAATTCCTTGAACAGTTCGTTCTGCAGCGCCTGCATGACCTCGGGGTCGAGCTGCTCGCTGAGTGTCGTGAAGCCGCAGAGATCGGCGAACAGCACCGTTACCGTTCGTCGATCGGCGTCGGAGACGGAATGCGGCCCCTCTTCGCTTTCGATGTTCGGCGATGGAGCTCGAGAGGGCTGCGCAATGGTGCGGCTTGGTGTCGGAGCAGGCCGTTCGGCAGCTTTTGCGGACGCACCGACGCTTGCCCCACATTTAGGACAGAACTCGAAATCAGGTGCGCAGGCGTAGCCGCAACTGGCGCATGGCACGGGCTGGCGGCGGCCACACTTCGGACAGAAGGCGTAACCGCCCTCGATCTCGAAACCGCAGCCCGAGCAGTTCATGGACACCTCACCAGAGCATGATGCCGAAGAGTGTGAAGCGGTTTTCGGACGACATCATGCTCTATCTCTTTGACCTTGGGCCATGACGCGTGATCTCGCCACGCTCGTCACGGCCGGGGTATTCACAAGGATGAACCGATAGTCGTCAACCGGCAAGCGGCAGCGCAAATGGGCATCGGTCTGGGTTCGGCGGTGGAGCACTGCCGATACGGGCGGCTGCGTGGCCGTGATTTGCGAAAATTTCCTCGTCCCGCCGTCTTCCTGCTATGATGGAGATGAGGAGGCGACCCATGAGCGAGAACCGTAAGCTGGCCGCAATCCTGGCTGCAGATGTGGTCGGATACAGCCGGCTCGCGAGCGCGGACGAAGATCGTACCTTGGCGCGGTTGCGGGCACTGCGCAGCGACCTGATCGATCCGATCATTGCAGTGCACCACGGGCGGGTTATCAAGCGTACCGGAGATGGGGCACTGGTTGAGTTTCGCAGTGTGGTCGATGCCGTGCGCTGCGCCGTTGAGATTCAAAACGGTATGGTTGAGCGCAATGCCGGCGTACCGCAGGAGCGCCGCATCGAGTTCAGGATAGGCATCCATCTGGGCGACGTGGTCGAAGAGAGCGATGGCGACCTGATGGGTGACGGCGTCAACATCGCCTCGCGTCTGGAGGGCGTTGCGGCGCCCGGCGCCATCTGCCTGTCCGAGGATGCCTATCGCCAGGTCAAGGCCAGGCTTGACCTCTCGGTCAGCGATCTCGGCAGCACACAGCTCAAGAACATCGCCGAGCCGATCCGGGTGTATTCGCTGCAGGTCGGCGCCGGGGCCAAGGTGGCCGTGACCTCGCAAACCCCGACGAGCCCTCCGGCTGCGGCAGCGCCGCCGAAACTGTCGATCGCCGTGCTGCCGTTCGCCAATATGAGCGGTGATGCCGAACAGGACTACTTCGCCGACGGCATCTCCGAAGACATCATCACGGCGCTGTCCAAACTGTCACAGCTCTTCGTCATCGCTCGCAATTCGTCGTTCATCTTCAAGGGCCAGAACGTCCATGTGCAGGATGTCGGCACGAAGCTCGGCGTGCGCTATGTCCTTGAAGGCAGCGTACGCAAGTCGGGGAACAAGGTACGCATCACCGCGCAGCTCATCGATGCAATTTCAGGCGGCCATCTTTGGGCGGAGCGGTTCGATCGCGATCTGACCGACATATTCGCCGTGCAGGATGACGTGACGCAGCACATCGTCGGTGCGCTGGCGCTCAATCTGACCGACGATGACCGTCTGCGGCTGGCGCCCGAACACCAGCGCAATCCGGAGGCGTATGACTGTTTCCTGCGGGGCCGGGAGCTGTGGCACCGGCTGACGAAGGACACGAACGTCGCGGCCCGCGAGCTCTTGCAGCGGGCCATCGAACTGGACCCGAAATTTGCCTCTGCCCACGCTTTCCTAGCCCTCACGCACGGGCTCGATTACCTCAACAGGTGGGGTGCGTCGGACTCGATGGCGCAAGCGGAAGAGGCAGCAACGCGAGCGGTAACGCTGGATGACAGCAATCCCTGGGCGCACTGGGCGCTGGCATCGGCCAAGCTTTACACACGACGGCACGATGAGGCCATCGGCGAGGTCGAGCGCGCGATAGCTCTCAATCCGAACTTCGCCGAAGCGCACGTCGCCCGCGGCGAGGCGCTGTATTATTCGGGTAGACCCGCGGAGGCGCTAGAGAGTTTCGCCCGGGGAAAGACCTTGAATCCATACTTTCCGGATGTGCTTCTGCACTTCCAGGCTTTGGCATCGTTTCAACTGGGAAGGTACGAAGAGGCCGTCGACCTCTTGCTGCAACGGCTGGCTCGCAACGCTGTCACCGACGTCTCGCGTGCGCTTCTGGCCGCATGCTACGGCCATCTGGGCCGTTTGGAGGAGGCCCATACGGCATGGCAGGACCTGCTTCGCGTCAATCCCGCCTATTCGCTGGAACACCGTCGCAAGGTCTTGCCTTACAAGAACCCTGCCGATTTCGAACTCATGGTCGAGGGGCTCCGCAAGGCCGGCGTGGTGCAATGACGGGCTAAAGCCCGGCCGGATCAGAGGCCCGAGGCCCGGCCGATCTTGCGCCATCGGGCGTTTTCGCGAACCGGTTTCAGGTCATCGGTCGTCTCGGCAAATGTCCGCAACCGGTATTGCCGCAGCAGGTCCGGGAACAGCGCCCCTTCCGGCAGTCCGGCAAGCTGCTCGCGGACCGAGATCTTTTCATCGATGACCCGCATGCCCCAGGCATTTTCCCGAACCTGCAGCTCGGCGGCCAGATCGCGCTCTTCTGGCGCGTTTTCATCAAGCGCAGCCAGCAGGATCGAGTGGAAAAGCGCGACATAGCCAATCTGTCTCAGGCCGCCCACAACCCGCACGCGCGGCAATATGGCAAGGGCAAGGAACATCAGGAACAAGTCCGGCAAAAGCAGGCCGTCCAGCAGTGCCTGCTGGAGATGCGGCCGCTCGAACGGGATGGAAAGACCATGCGGCCTGTCAGGCTCGATCAGCCGCCCGTTCTCGAGGACGAGCTTGCGCACGCGCTGCTCGCGGATGCCCCAGAAATAGTCCGTGGCATTGGGCAGGAACCTGCCAAATGGGCCCGATGCGGCTTCTTGCAAGGCATGGTCGAGACGCCGGCGCCTTGCGGGCTCGAGGAGCAGCCTGGAAAGAAGGCTGCCTTCATCTTCCAGATGCCGCGACACGACAGTCGCGGCCAGCCTATCATCGATGAAAACCGGCCGAGCCATGCCGGAACGATCCCAATCGGCGACCAGATCCTCGTTGAGTTCTGTCAGCGCATCGGCGGCGGTTGCAAACACCTTGTCCTGGCTGGCAAGCAGCGTGCCCAGCCAGCTTCTGGCATCCGTCTCATTGCCCACCGTTTCGAGCGCGCGCCCGTTGAGGGCGACGGGACCGGCCGCGCAGGCGCTTTTGCGGCACAGTTTGTGGCGCCCCATGCCAAACAAATTGACCTTGTCGTCGCCGACATCGAGCCATCCCGGCCCCTCCCGGCCGGTTGTCTCCATGGTCATGGTCGTTCCCATGAAGCCGAAAAAAGCCGACAGCCTGTTTTCGACCGCGCCGAGCCAGGCAAGCAGCAGGGCATCGAAGGTGATGCGATCCATCAGAAGCAGGCAGTGCAGGCCGGACTGGATAACCGGTCTGTGGTCGAATTCGTTGAGGGCCTTGCCGATCGCTTCAGGCTGCATGATCGCACCGAGGCGCTGCTGCAGGACGTCGCGCAGGATCGAGCGGGCAGCAATCGACGGGGCCGATCCAGGCCTTGCCACCGGCCGCCACAGATGGCGGGCATAATCGGAAACCGGTGCATTCCAGTTCTGCTCGATGTCACGCACGACCTCCGGGCAGAGCAGCGACAGCACGGCCAAAATGTCCACCGGAGGGGCAAGGGCAGGGACGGTGGTCATCAGAACCGCAGCCGGGCCATGCTCAGGAGGTCGTGGTACTGCCCGTCGGTAAAACCGGCCTTCACATGCCGGCCTTCGACCTCGAAGCCATGGCTTGTGTAGAGACGGATGGCCGGTTCGTTGTCGGCATAGACAGTCAACTCGACCCGCTTAAGGGCGCGCCAATTGTCGGCCACGTCAAGCAGCGCGCCTAGGATGGCAGAGCCGATGCCTCTGCCGACAAAACCATCGTCAAGGCCGATATTGATCTCGCCGATATGCGAGCGGCGCGGCGAACCCTGCGCGACCAGGCTGCCATGGCCGACAACCTTGCCGTCCGACTCGGCAACGATCCAGGTGGTTTCCGGGCCGGACTTGGCGATGCGCCGCTCCACCTGCTCCACCATCTCGAATGGCATCCTGAGTGTGCCCCAGCGGAAGCCCGGCATATTGAAGATAGCGCAAAGCGCCTCGGCATCGCTTGGCCGGACGGCCCGGAGCTGCGGCTGGATTTTCTCTAGGGGTGGCGTGCTGGTCATGGCTTTTCCGGCTACAGCAATTCCAGGAAAAGTGTGAGCGGTTTTCCGTCCGGAATTGCGTCAGAACAAAGGACAGAGGCAATATGCCCGGCACGATGCACCGGACGTCACCTGAAAATCCAGCCGTCTCTGCGACCTATGCCGATTGCGCGGCAAAATGCCGGGGGGCGGCGTAGAATTTGAGGATACCGCTGATGCCGATCCAGCCGAAAAGGGCAAGCCAGCACAATGTCCCGGCCGCCGTCCAGTCGATCCGGTGCACGGCGGCGTCGGTGATGACGAGGCCAAGAACGGCAAGCAGGCCAACCAGAAACTGCGCCAGGCCGAGCACCAGCAATTCCTCACGCGGCGCACTTCTCCAGAGGAGATAGGTGCCGCCTGCACCCGCGAGGAAGATGGCACTGTAGACCTGGGCGTGGAAGGCATCGATCGGCCATGGCCAGAAGCCACCGAATGTCAGGGGAAACAGCAACAGGCCGACGCCGTAGACCCCGAGGATCGTCATTTCCACCGGTAGGTAGGCGCGCCATGCGGGGTTTAAGATCACGCCTTTTGCAGAAGGGCGGGCCCTTGCCCGCCACAGGAACAGCGCGGATACAGCGGCCGACGCAAGATAGACCAGAAACCATAGCCAGGGGGCTTTGCGCTCGAAGTTGAAATAGCCAAGGTTGATGAACGAAGCCGCCGACACGATGACGGTGAAGATGAAGGCCATGACCAGCACGAGCCTGCCGGGCGACCAGCGATTCCAGACCAGCAGCGCCGCCATCACTGCCATTTCGGCGGTGTAGAAGCCGCCGAGGAAGCGGGCATTGAACGGCGTGACGGCCCAGGGCCAGCGCGGCTTGACCAGCGCGGGCGCGAAAAACAGGCCGGCCCCGACGATCAGGACGATGATGACCCCCGCCGAGAAAAGGCGCAGGGCCGCCGGAAACGGCGGGTTGTCGCGTGTCGGCATGGAGAAAACCCCAGAGATGAATGCCCCATGGGCTATCATAGTTTGGAATTCAACAAATGGAAATTGACCTGTCACCAGGCTTGTCCATTCGAATGGCCGTACGGTCCATTTCGCAGTATGATGGAGCGTTCGGGTCGAAGATCGGTCCGGCCAACACGCCTAGAGCCGGATGATTTCAGGTCTGTCCGACCTGAAATCTGAATCCGCCTCTAAATCAGGAAATAGAGCATGATGTCGTCCGAAAACCGCTTCACACTTTTCGGCATCATGCCCTAACGGCGCAATTTCCGGAGCCTGCACGATGACCGAAGCTCAGGATCTGTTCTCGCTTCTGCGGCAATCGACCGATGTCGATCCGCAGGCAATCGACGCAATCCGGCAAACCATCGCCGAGGGCAAGGACCGCGAACTTTGCCGCATCAATGCGCTGGCCTTCGCCAGCAAGCATGGCCTCGACGAGGAACGCACCATAAGCGCCTTTCTCCATGCGGCGCGGGTGGGCATCTTCGACATTTCCTGGAATGTTCTGTGCCCCGGCTGTGGCGGCGTGCTCGACACCAACGCCACGCTGAAAACCATGCAGAAGGACGAATACACCTGCGCGCTGTGCTCCCAGGGCTATTCGCCGACACTCGACGAGATGGTCGAGGTGACATTCACCGTCAGTCCCCGTGTGCGCAGGATTGCCGCCCACAATCCACACGAACTGCCGTTGGTGGAATATTACCGCCAGATCTACTGGGCGTCCGGGGCCGATCTGCCGGACGAGGATCTGGCGGAAAAGATGGAAGCGTTCTCGCTGGAAGATATTGAGCTTGCGCCCGGTGAAAAGGCGGTTCTGCACATCCAGCTTCCGCCCCAATTTATCATCGTCTTCGAGCCGGTCACGCATTCGGCCCAGTTCATCGACGCGAAGGGCGAACCGGCAAAAGAGCGGCGAAACCTCTCTCTGGCCTTCGACCGCGACCATGTCCAGAGCCAGACGCTGGAGATGCAGCCCGGCCCGTTGCGCATTTCGCTGGAAAACAGGACCGACACGCGCGTGCTGCCGACGGTCTTCATCGCCTGCCCGGTATTGCATGATTTCCTGGGCAAGCGCCGGCCCTTCGTGACCGCCAAGCGCCTGCTCACCAACCAGACGTTCCGGGATCTCTATCGCACGGATACGCTCGACATCAACCAGCGCCTGAAGATCACCAGCCTGACCTTCCTGTTCACCGATCTGCGCGGATCGACCGAGCTTTACGAGCGGGTGGGCGATCTTTCAGCGTTCGATCTCGTGCGCGAGCACTTCCAGGTTCTGCACGAGATCGTCGCGGCGGAGGCAGGCGCGGTTGTGAAGACGATCGGCGATGCGGTGATGGCGACCTTCGCGACGCCTGACCGTGCGATTGCCGCGGCGCTGCGGATGCGCGACGCCATGCGGGCCCTAAATGACAAAAGCGGGCGCGAGGACCTTCTGCTCAAGATCGGTGTTCACGCCGGCCCCTGCATAGCCGTGTCCATGAACGAGCGGCAGGATTATTTCGGCCAGACGGTCAACATTGCTTCGCGGGTCCAGAACCTCGCCAACGCACAGGCGATCTTCGCCACGCGTGCGGTGGTCGACGATAATCTCACCGCCGATCTGTTGCACAGGAACGCGCTGACGCCCGTGCCGCACGAGGTCTCGCTGCGCGGCATCGAGCGGGAGATTGCGGTTTATACGATCCCCTGAAGAGTTCTCTGCCGCTCACACGCGCCTGCAGAGGAAATAACGGTCGGCGGGCTCCGAAGTGGGCGCCGGGAGCTGTTGCAGCAGCGGGTGATCGAGCGGCGTGCCACTGACCGCGAAGCCGCCGACGCGAAGCAGGCTCGCAATCAGATCGGGAAGCCAGGTAGCGGTCACTGCATCGCGATCGTCATAGCCGGTGCCAATGTCGGCATGAACAAGGGCGGCTTCGATGCCAATGAACTTGCGGCCCGTCTCGCGTATTTCGCCGAGCACGAGGTTTTCAGCTTCGGGAATTGAGCTAGTGTGCGCGCCAACTTCGCGGTCGAACACCACGATCCGGCGCCCGGGCAGAAGCTCGCGCAGATGGTGGAATGTCCGGCCATTGCCGAGGCCGAGTTCAAGCACAAGCCCCTCCATCTTCGCCACCTCGGGGCAGATTCGATTGAGAATGTCGCGCTGCGCGGTCATCCTGCTGATGAAATTATCGAGGCGACTCATATGCGATTGTGTGTCCTGAACCAGCAGCCCCGATCGAGGCTTGCTGCATATAAAGGCGAACGACGAACCCTGCAATAACGCAACCGGCCGCCGACAAGCGTCATACCGGGTGGAGTGTTCGGCAGGCCGCGCGGTGGAACAGCGATATCACTTGTAGGGGTCTGCGGCGTCCCGCAAGCCGTCGCCGAGGAAGTTGAACGCCATGATGACGAGGATGACCGGCAGCATCGGCAAAAGCAGCCATGGATAGAACGCGATCACGCTGACGCTGCGCGCCTCGGTGAGCAGGATGCCCCAGCTGGTTATCGGCGCCCTCAGGCCGAGCCCGAGGAAGCTCAGCGCCGTTTCGCCCAGGATCATGCCAGGGATGGAGAGCGTCGCCGTCGCGATCAGATGCGACATGAAGCCGGGAATGAGATGCCGCCTGATGATGCGGCTGCTCCCGGCGCCCATCAACTGCGCGGCCAGAACGTAATCCTCCTCGCGCAAGGCCAGAAGCTTTGAACGCACGGCCCGCGCCAGTCCGGTCCAGTCGAGCAGCCCGAGGATGACGGTGATGCCGAAATAGATCAGGATCGGACTCCAGGTTATCGGCATGATCGCCGCCAGGGCCAGCCATAGCGGAATGCTGGGAATCGATTGCAGGACTTCGATTATCCGTTGGACGATCAGGTCGAAGATACCGCCGTGATAGCCGGCCAGCCCGCCGATGACGATGCCGAGCAGGAAGCTGAAACTGATGCCGACGAGGCCGATAGTCAGTGAAATGCGTGCGCCATAGATCATGCGCGAGAGCACGTCGCGCCCCAGCCTGTCGGTGCCGGCCAGAAACAGCTGCCCGTTTTCGGCAGGACAGACAAAATGCCTGTCACCTTCGATCAGGCCCCAGAACCGATAAGTGTCGCCCTGGCAGAAGAAACGGAGCCGCTGAACGTCGTCGTGGTTCTCGATGTAGTTCCGCTTGAGCGTGTCCATATCCAGCGTCATCTGGCGGCCATAGACGAACGGCCCGACGAACTCGCCATTGTGGAACAGGTGCACGTGCTGCGGCGGCGCATAGATGTAGTCCATGTTGCGCGAGTGCAGATTGTAGGGCGCCAGGAACTCGCAGATAAGTATCCCGGAATACAGCACTGCCAGGAATATGCCGGATATAAGCGCAAGCCGGTGTTTGCGGAATTTCCACCACATCAGCCGCAACTGCGATGCCTGAAAGACCTTCGATTGCTCCGGCGTCATCGCCTCGACCGACTGCAGGTCGAAGGGCGCGCCGGAAATGTAGTGTTGCAGTGGAGCACCCGGAGCGGGCAGCGGCGAGTCCTGCTTCATTTGGTGCTGCCACCCTGCAAACGAATTCGTGGATCAAGCAGCGCCAGCGCCAGGTCGGAAATCAGCACGCCAATGACCGTAAGGAAGGCGAGGAACATCAGGAATGACCCAGCCAGATACATATCCTGGCTTTGCAGCGCCTTGATCAGCATCGGCCCGGTCGTTTCCAATGACAGAACGATAGCCGTGATTTCGGCGCCGGAAATGATGGCCGGCAGGATCGAGCCGATGTCGGAAATGAAGAAGTTGAGTGCCATGCGCAGCGGATATTTGACCAGCGCCTTGAACGGATGAAGGCCTTTGGCGCGCGCCGTCACGACATATTGCTTGTGCAGTTCGTCGAGCAGATTGGCGCGCAGCCGCCGGATCATGCTCGCCGTGCCTCCGGTGCCGATGATCAGGACCGGGATCCAGAGATGGGCGAGGATCGACTTCGCCTTGGCCCAGCTCATCGGCTCGCCGAGATATTGCTGGTCCATGAGGTGGCCGATGGACGTGCCGAACCAGATGTTGGCGAAATACATCAGGATCAGCGCCAGCATGAAATTCGGAATGGCAAGGCCGAGAAGGCCGAAGAAAGTCAGGCCGTAGTCGCCCCAGCTGTATTGATGCGTGGCGGAGTACATGCCGATCGGAAAGGCGATGAGCCAGGTGAAGATGATCGTGACGAAGGAAACCAGCACGGTCAGCCACATTCGGTCGCCCACGACGTCGCGAACCGGCAGCTCATATTCGAAGGAATAGCCGAAATCGCCGTGCAGCATCCCGCCAACCCAGTAGAAGTAGCGAATGACCGGCGGCTGGTCGAAACCATATTCCTTGCGCATCATCTGGATGCGGTCGGAATCCACCGCTTCGCCCTGGGCCCGGAGCTCAGCGACATAGCTGTCGAAATAGTCGCCCGGCGGAAGTTCGATGATGGTGAACACCAGCGCCGATATGACCAGCAGCGTTGGAACCATCACGGCGATGCGCCAGACAAGATATCGAAGCACGCTCAGGAGCCTCCAAGCCAGAATGTGTCCGGCATGTAGACACCGAAATAGGAGGTCGGGTCATAGCCGAAAAGTGCCTTGTCAGGCAGGTTGCGCAGCCGCGAGGATACCAGAATCGGCTGATGCGTTGCGTTCACCGTGCCTATTGAAAACACCTGATCGGTGTAGATCGACAGCATAGAGTTCCAGATTTCGGCGCGCTCGCTGGCTTCGGTCGATCCGTTCCATCGCTTGAGCAAAGCCATCAACTCGACCACTTCAGGAAGATCGGGCGCCTCACCCATCTTGCCATGGGACAGATAGTGAGCACCCCAGAGCGGCCACTGCAATTGGTCGTCGATGGTGGGGGCCAGTTGGTACGGATTCATGTCGGCGGTCGGCACGCCATTGTCGATGCCCGACCACATCGACATCATGATCTGGCCGCCAAGCGCGCGGCTGCGGAAGATGTCGCGCTGCGAAGTCCGGATGAACAAAGCGATGCCGATCTTGCGCCAGTGATCGGTGATAAGTTCGAGCGCGTCGGTTTCCAGCGTGCTTTCGCCGGCCGTTTCCACGATGATCTGCGCAGAGCGTCCATCCGGAAGCATCCGCACGCCGTCATCGTCACGTGCCTGAAGCCCGACCTCGTCTAGCAGGGCATTGGCCTTGTCGGGATCATGGGCGATCCAGGCTTTCGCGTATTCCGGCCGGTAGAGCGGGCTCTCCGGCAACACCGTATCGGCACTTTCCTGCGCCAATCCATAGAACACGGCCATGTTGATCTCACGCCTGTCTACAGCAAGCGAAAGTGCGCGGCGCACGCGCACGTCTCTCAAAAGGGCACGCCACACCGGGTCGGCACAATTCAGATTGGGCAGCAGCGCCAGCCGCGAGCCCTGAGTGCGTTTCCATAGATGCATCTTCACCGGGTAGCGCTTCTCCGCATCCTTCAGGAACGAGTAATCGCTGAAGTCAATTCCCATGCATTGCAGGTCGCTCTCCCCCGCACCGGTCTTGGCCGAGATGATCGCCGACGAGCTGACATTCATGATGATCTGGTCGACATAGGGCAGTTGCCGGCCATTCTCGTCTATTCGATGAAAGAACGGGTTGCGCTCGAAGATAAACTGCTCGGCTGGCGGCTTGGTCCGGTTCCGCCAGGGATCGAGCGTCGGCAATTCCGGGTTCTCTGGGCGATACTGCCGCGACATGCGGATATGCAGGAGCGTCCATTTCTTGGCCCGGTTCTCCTTCATCAGGCCGGCGAGCCGGAATGGATCCTGGTATTTCTTGTGGAACTGCTTGAGATAGGCGGCCGGCAGAACGAGCGATATCGGCGCGGCAGCAGCGAGCTTGGGCAGGAAGTCGGGATTGGGCGCGTCCCAACTGTAGCGCACCGTCAGCGGATCGACGATCTCGAAGCGCGGCGGCTGGCCGTCCGCCAGCAGGGTCGGGGCGAGCCCCCCTTGCGAAAGCTCATCGTTCAGCCAGACATCTTCCCAGCAATAGCGAAAATCCTCCGGCGTCAGCAGGCTGCCGTCGGACCATTTATGGCCTTCCCGTATCTTGAAAGTGAAGATGCGATCATCCGCTACGTCGAAACTTTCGAGAATGTCGGCATGCAAGTTAAGTTTTTCGTCATAACCGACCAGCCGGGAATACCCGTAGATCGTCATCATCCGGATATCTTTCTGGCTGCCGATGATCGTACGCAGCGTGCCGCCATACTGGCCGGGCTGCCGGCCCATCGCAGCGAGGTTCAACGCGCGCGGGCTCTTGGGCAAGCGCTCAGCGAGTGCCGGCAACGCCTTGGCCGTCAGCTGCGGCTGAAGAAAATCCGGCTCCAGATCTCCGGCACGCGCCGTGCCCGGCAGAAGTGCCGAAGCCATCAGTCCAAGGACGGTGCGACGACTGATCAATGGCGTAGCTCGCTGATATCGGCCGAACGTCGGGCCAGCACGAGGTGGCCGCCGCCAAGATCGATCGGCGACAGCGTATCCTCCTCACCCTCGTCGTGGAATTGCGGTCCCCATGCGCTGGTGTCGGAAGCGCCGCCGAGGTTCAGCATCTTGAAATCCATCGGCCGGTCGAGATCGGGGAAGGGGACTGCGGCGAGCAGTGAGCGCGTGTAGGGGTGGATCGGTTTCCTGAGCAGAATTTCGCGCGGTGCAAGCTCGACGATACGCCCGCCGCACATCACAGCGATGCGGTCCGCCATGTAGTCCACCACCGCAAGATTGTGGGATATGAACAGGTAGGTCAGGCCCAGTTCCTTCTGCAGGTCCTTCAGAAGGTTCAGGATCTGCGCCTGCACGGAGACATCGAGCGCCGAAACCGGCTCGTCGCAGATCAGCAGCTCAGGCCCCAGCGCCAACGCGCGCGCAATGCCGATACGCTGACGCTGCCCGCCGGAGAAGCTGTGGGGATAACGCTGGATGAAGCGCGGATCGAGCCCGATTGCCTGCATCAGGCTCTTGACTGTGGCTAGCCGGGACGCGGCATTGCCACGTTGATGGATTTCCAGCGGCTCGCTCAAGATGTTTTCCACTGTCATGCGAGGCGAAAGCGACGAAACCGGATCCTGGAAGACCATTTGGAGTTTCGCCCGCAGCAAGCGCAGGGCGTCTCCCTCTGCTTCCAGGACGTCGATCGGTCCGTCGCGGCCGTTGAAGATCACGGAGCCGCCGGTAGGGGTGACGGCCCGCATCAGGATCTTGCTGACGGTGGTTTTGCCGCAGCCGCTTTCGCCAACCAGGCCCAGGCACTCACCCCGCCTGATGTCGAAGCTCACGCCGTCCACGGCGCGAACAGAGGTTTGATGGCTCCCGCTGAACCATCCGGAGTTGCGGATGGTGTAGACCTTTTTCAGATCCCTGACCGACAGCAGAATGTCGTCCGGCCCCTTCGCTTCCGGCGCCGTCTGCTTGCCCAGCAGGGTCCCGACATTCACCGGCACCTCGCGGAGCGCCTTCAGCCTTTCGCCAGGTTTCAGGTCGAAATGCGGGACGGCTGCCATCAGGCCCTTCAGGTAAGGGTGGCCTGGCCGGCGGAATATTGCCTCCACAGGGCCCGCTTCCATGATCTCGCCATGGTACATGACCACCACCTCGTCGGCGACATTGGCAACCACGCCGAGGTCGTGTGTGATCAGCAGCATTGCCATGTTGAGCTTGGTCTGGAGTCCACGAAGCAATTGCAGGATTTGCGCCTGGATGGTGACGTCCAACGCCGTTGTCGGCTCATCGGCGATCAACAGAGCGGGCCGGCAGATAAGCGCCATGGCGATCATGGCGCGTTGCCGCAATCCTCCCGAAAGTTCGAACGGATACATGTCGTAGGCGCGCTTGGGATTGGGAAACCCGACGAGGCCGAGCATTTCCTCGGTCCGTGCCTTGCGCTCCGTCCGGTCCATGTGCGTATGAATCTGCAGGGATTCGCTGACCTGGTTGCCGATCGTGTGCAGCGGCGACAGCGATGTCATCGGCTCCTGAAAGATCTTGCCGATGCGGCTGCCTCTCAACGCCCGGATTTCGGGTCCGTCTCGCGGCATCTGCAGGATATCCTGCGTCGTGCCGGGCTTTTTGGGATCGGAAAACAGGATACGGCCGCGAACATGGGCCGTGTTCGGCAAGATGCCCATCACGGCCTGGCTGAGAACCGATTTTCCGGAACCGGACTCACCGACAAGCGCGGTGACCTTGCCGGGCAGGACGCGAAGATTTGCCCGCCTGACGGCATGCAACGGTCCCCCGACAATGGCAAAAGAGATGCCAACATCCTCGATCCGCAGCAGATCAACGCCTGCATCCATTCCCACACCAGCCCCAATCTGGCGCCTCCCGACCGGCCCCAAAAAGCAAGACTAGCGCATTGTCAGCGCAGAGCAACTTGGATTCGAAACGAATTCCCCGGCGACCGGCGGCCGGACAGCATACCAGGGCGTCCAGATCGGATGGTGGTGACTACTGGAGCTTCCTCCGGTCGCCCGCCGACAGCCGCGCGGCATCGCGATGAAGTAGCATGACCTGCTCGGCGTCCGATATCCGATCGTGAAACGGCTGCAGCGCAGCGTCTTCATCGAGTGCGAGAGCACCCGACAGATCGGGTGAAAGCACCGTCAGCTTCTGCTTGCTGCCCGCCAGTTCCTCCTCGCCGAGCGTCAGCCAGCTGTTGGCCCCGCAATAACCGGCGAAGTCCTTGCTGGCGAGAACGCTGTGCGGATATTTCTTGGTCAGGGTCTGGAGACGCTGGACCTCGTTTACAGCCGAGCCGAAGACCGAGAATGTGAGTCGGTCGGTAAGCCCGACATTGCCGAACATCACATTGCCGACATGCAGGCCGATACCAAATTTTATATCGCCCAGTCCTTGCTCTTTTCTGCGCAGATTGAGCTCCATCATGCGCATGCCGGCCTTGTGCGCAGCCGCAAGAGCAGCCTGGCAGGCGATCTCTGACTGCGCCCGGTGCCTTTCGCAGGGGTAGACGGCAATGAATCCATCCCCCAGGAAACTCATGATCTGCCCGCCTTTGCGATTGAAAGGTGCTGCGATGGCATCGAAAAACTGGTTCAGCGTATCGATATAGACTTCGCGGCCGGAGGTTTCGGCGAGCCTTGTCGACCCGCGCATATCGCCCATCACCAGCGCGGCCCGGATTGTGTCGCCCTCGCCGCGCTTGATCTGGCCGTCCAGCACGCGCCTGCCGGCGTCACCGCCGAGATACGTGGTCATCATGTTGTCGGCGAGCTTGGTGAGCACCGCCATCTTGCTTGCTATAGCGAGATGGTTCTGGATCCGCAGCAGCGCCGAAATCATGCTGTCGCTGAAGCCTGAAGCACTGTCGGTGGACCAGGACCCCAACATGCCCTGACTTGTATCGCCGTTGAAGGGATGGACGAAAGCCATGTAATCGGTGACGCCCATAAGCCTGAGCTCATCGAAAACAGGAAACTCCGACCGCACCGACGGGTCGAGCCGGCGCCGCAGATGGTCGAGCTTGTTGCTGAGCAGATGGTAGTATGGGCTGGTCAGGAATCTGTCGGAATGGACGCCGTTCTCACTCCGGAAGCCTTCCACTTCCAGGCCTTGGCCGCGAATCCAGGTGAAACCGAGCGCGTCATAAAGCGGATGCAGCATCGAAAAGCTCAAATGCACCCGCTTCAGCGGCAGGCCGGCAGCAGCCAGCCGTTCACAAAAACCCTTGACCAATGTTTCCAGGTCGTCGCCCGCCAGCGCCGATTGGGTCAGCCAATCGGCAACCTTATCCATGAGAATGTTGGAAATTTCTGCTTGCGCTGTGCTCATGCTA
This sequence comes from Mesorhizobium sp. L103C119B0, assembly GCF_000502235.1. Classification (NCBI taxonomy): domain Bacteria; kingdom Pseudomonadati; phylum Pseudomonadota; class Alphaproteobacteria; order Hyphomicrobiales; family Phyllobacteriaceae; genus Mesorhizobium; species Mesorhizobium sp. L103C119B0. The sequence goes on from NZ_AYXE01000008.1 coordinate 315,326, forward strand.
TCTCGAAACCCGTCGAAGACGAGCCATCTCCTTTGATCCGCAAAATTCTCGAAGTCAATGAAGCCGGCTTCGGGGGCAGAAGCCGGCGAAGAATATCCCGAATGACTGTCCTTGCAGGAAGCAAGCAGACGTCGACCGCACAAATCACCTGCAACACTATGTGGCGAGGCTGCCGGCGAAGTGCAATCCCGATCCTGACATCGCGCAAATAATTGGTCGGCTCAGGCACCGTTGGGCTCGCCGGGTCCCAAGAACCATGGCCGCGGCGCATTGCGGAAAATCGATTCCCCAAGCCGTCATCAGACCGGCGCCTTCGCCTTCAGGCTTGCGGCAGCCATTGCATAGCCGCCGGCGGCGCCATCGATGAAGTGAACATGATCGCGCTGCAGCGGCGAGATGACGAGGCATGTCATCAAGGCCGACTTCTGGCGGTGCAGGCCATAGTTGCAGATGCCGGCCTCTTCCGCTTGTTTCAGCCGGTTCTCGATCCGCTGCAACACATCCGCGTCGACGTCGATGGTCATCTTCAAGCCGTCGTCGAACTTGCGGAAATCCGAATTGCTGGCCACCTCGCGCTTGTAGACCTTCGGATCGAAACCGCCGATCGTCCAGCCCAATTTGTCGGTGACGGCCGTAAGCGTCATCAGGAAGATCACCCACAGCTTGGCCAGCCACCGCCGCCCCGGCGGCGCCGTGGCCCGTGCCTCGACATCGAGGCCGGCGGGCAGGAGACTGTAGGCCGGACCGTCCACCGGCACCGGGTGGCCATCGCGCTCCTGCCTGCCGGCAAGGGTGATGATGTCGGAAGCCAGAAACTGGAAACCACGCAAGTCGCGCGATGCCCCCGGCACGGCTATGATCGAGACAATTTCGCCATGCCGGGCTTCGATCGGGTTCCAGCGGCAGGAGAGGCCGGTCAGATCCGGCCGCGCGCCGGCCGGGGCGGGGTCGACGCGGTAGCGCCCGGATTTCATTTCGGCTTCCGCCCAACTGCCGCCGCCGCCGGCGAACATGGCATAGAAGGCTGCTTCGGAGGCCTGGAACCTCGCCACGCGAACGTCGAGGCCTTGCGCTCTTATGTCCTTTATCGGCACGATTGCGGCACGCAAGGTGAGATCCAGTTCGTCCGCCACCCATCTCTGGACAGAAGCCAGCGCGTTACGGGCGATCTCCAGCGCCGAGCCGGGAAACGCCACGAGCGCGCCGTCGCCGCCGAAGACGAAGGGAAGATCTTGCCGGCCCAGTGCATTGAGCAGCGCCGAAATGACGCTGGCGCCGGCCATATTGACGGTTTTGTAGCGCCCGGCTTCGATCGCCTTGGTCGAGCCGACGATGTCGGCGGTGGCCAGGGCCCAGCCATCGGGGAGAGGCCGATAGTTGTCGATATCGGCAACGCTTTCGAACTTTGCGAAGACCGGCAAAGAAGCGACGAACGGGTCGGACGCGACTGCTGTTTCCATAAGCATCAGATAGCACATTCCAGCGCTTGAAGGTGAAGTCGATCATGCCTCGAAATTGACTTGGGCAGGCTTTGCGATGATAGGATCGCGCGATGCGAATTGCCTTCTACGCCCCGCTGAAGTCGCCCAATCATCCCGTTGTCTCCGGCGACCGCCAGATGGCACGGATGCTGGTCCAGGCGCTGCGGCATGGCGGGCATAGCGTCGAACTGGCATCGGAGTTGCGCTTCTATCTACGCCAGCCGGAACCGAAAAGTTTCGATGCGCTCATGATCGAGGCCCGGGACGAAGCCGCGCGACTGACAAGGCTTTGGGACCGTGACGGCAAGCCCGATCTCTGGTTCTCCTATCATCCCTACTACAAGGCGCCCGACCTGATCGGGCCCGAGCTGGCGTTGGCCTTTGCCGTCCCCTATGTGACGGCCGAAGCCTCTTATTCCGAACGGCGCAACGCCGGTTCGTGGGCCGATAGCCAGGCATTGGTCGCGCGAGCCATCGAGCAGGCGGCGCTGAACATCTGCTTCACGCAAAGGGATCGCCAGGGGCTGGCGGATGCTGTTCCCCACGCCGCTCTCGGTATGCTTTCACCCTTCATCGACACATCGGCATTCCACGAAATGCCGGTACTGGATTATCCGACGCGCCTCGTGACCGTCGCCATGATGCGCCCGGGCGACAAGGTCTTGAGCTATCGCATGCTGGCGCAGGCGCTCGGGTTGATCGGCCATCTCCCCTGGACGCTGTCGGTCGTCGGGGACGGACCTGCCCGTGACGAGGTAAAGGCGCAATTCGCCGGCTTGCCCGCCGACCGTATCGAATGGCTTGGCGCGATTGAGCCGGTCGCCGTGCCGGATGTCCTCTATCGCGGGGGAATCTACGTCTGGCCGGGTTACGGCGAGGCCTATGGCATTGCCTATCTTGAAGCACAGGCCGCCGGCCTTCCGGTGGTGGCTCAGGACATTGCCGGCGTGCCGGAGGTCGTGCGGCATGGCCAGACCGGGTTTCTCACCCCGCCAGGCGATGTGGCGGCGTTCGCTTCCGCAATTGCAAGGCTTCTGGCCAATAATGATGAAAGAACCATCATGGCTGCAGAGGCCAGACGTTTCGTTCTCGAAGAACGCTCTCTCGGTGCTGCAAAGGCCCGTCTTGCGGAACTTCTCAAGATGATCCCGTTGTCATGACATCCGACCCGACTTGGCAGCCCCTGGTGGACGAGCTGGCGCACCGGCAACGGGCGGGCCGCAAGGCAGAGTTCTGGCTGCGCGACGATGACGCCGTGGATCCAACGCCGGCACTCGATCGCTTGCTCGACCTCACCGGTGACTTCGCGGTTCCGGTCACTCTGGCCGTCATTCCGGCCCAGACCGACGGGAAGCTTGTCGTCCGGCTTGACGCGGCGCCGCATGCCACGGTCGCCATTCATGGCTGGGCGCACCGAAATCATGCGCCCGAGGGTCAAAAAAAGCAGGAGCTCGGCGCGCATCGGCCACGCGAGGTGGTGCTGGATGAGCTGGCCGGCGGGCTGTCGCGTGTAACCGGCCTGCACGGCGCACGTGCGGTTCCGATGCTGGTGCCGCCCTGGAACCGGATCGATGTCGGCCTGGTACCCGACCTCGGATCGATAGGATTTGCGGCATTGTCGGTGTTCGGGCCGCCAAGGCCGGCTTCCCTGGCGGTCATCAACAGCAATGTCGACATCATGGATTGGCATGGCACGCGCGGCTGCCGCGATCATGGTCTCTTGGTTCAGGCCATCGTCGCGCAATTGCAGCGTGCATTCGACGGCGGCGAACCGGTCGGCCTGCTCACCCACCATCTCGTCCATGATGAATCGGCATGGCTTTTCCTCGAACGGCTGTTCACGATCACCGCGCGGACCGAAGCCTGCGCATGGCTTCCGATCAGCACACTGACAGAACGCAGCGCCGGAAAATAGCTCAGCGCTTTTTGTGCAAGACTGGAAATGTGAGCGTCTGGCCATCCCGCGCCGCAAAAGCGCCGGAAAATCTGTCCTTGGCCAGTTTCTCCATCTCGTCCAGCTCATCGTCGGTGCGTGCCGGATCGTGGTGAAACAGCGCAAGCCCGCGCGCGCCGGCCGCCTCGCAGAGCTTGACGCCCTGTTGCCATGTCGAGTGCCCGTTGCCGCGGTAGCGGTCCATTTCCTCCTCGGTGTAGGTGCAATCGTAAATGACGAGGTCGGCATTCTCGATCAGGCCGAGCACCGCCTGGTCGAGTTTGCCCGGCTCGTGCTCGGTGTCTGTGATGACCGCCACGACGCGGCCCCCCCATTCGACCCGGTAGCCGATGCAGCCGCCCGGATGGGTAAGACTACCGGTTCGTACAACAACTCCTTCGCGTGGCCGAAGCAGGTCTCCGGATGCGAAATCGCGGCAGTCGAGGCTCGCCTTGCAGACACCGAGTGTCACCGGAAACCATGGCGGCCGAATGAATTCATCGACCATCTGCCGCGTCGTCATGCGTCCAGCGAGATGCCCGGACCAAAGCGTAACTTTGATGCCTCGTTCATAAATAGGCTTGAAAGCCGGCAGCCCGATGACGTGGTCGTAGTGGCAATGGGTGAAAAACAGGTCGAAATCGGTGACGCCCGCCGCCCGAAGCGTCCTGCCGGCAGGCCGCAAGCCGGAGCCCGCGTCGAACAGAAGCGTATGCTTGCCGCATTGCATCTCGATGCAGATCGTGTTGCCGCCATAGCGAGCAAATTCTGGCCCCGACACCGCAATGCTGCCGCGCACGCCCCAAAACCTGACAAGGAAGAAATCGTCGTCCATGCACCCTTTCGCCCATCGTAGCCAACCAACTGCTGCCAGAGTCGTTCCAGGAAAGGTGTGACACGGTTCCGGAAACTGCATCAAAACTAAGAAACAGAGCGGCTCGCCGTTTCAGTGTAACTGTGAATCGCTCTCGGCCGTTCGTGCGTCGATCAGGTCCGCGGTCGTACTGCTTAGCCGATCGGCAAGAACCCGCAATATTTCGATGGTCATTTCGGGAAACTCCTTCATAAGCCTCAGGAAATGGTCCTTGCGGATTCTCAAGGCCTCCAGCTCACTTGCCGCTTTGACGGTGGCAGTACGGGAGCTGTTGCACAATATGGCAATCTCGCCAACGATCGAATTTGGCAGCAATTCGGCAACTTTGATCGGCCCATTGTCGGAATCGACCAGAATATCCGCGCTGCCCGAAAGGATGACATAGGCGGCGTCTGCCTCGTCGCCCTGCCGGAAAAGAATCTGGCCGGCACTGTAGTTCACGCGATCGGACGTGAACGCGAGCAGCTTGAGCTTTGTCGGCTCGATGCCAGAGAACAAGGGAACGCGTTGCAGCATTCCAACTTCATCCTTGAGCAGCATTGTCGCAAACCTTCCTGAATTCGCGTTTGCCAGACTATGACACAAGTTCCTTGAAGATACCGTTTCCCGCCAAGAGTGTCTCGTGTGTTCCGTCTTCCACCAATTGGCCTGAGTCAAAGACCACAACCCGATCGAACATCGCCGCCATTGCCGGATTCGTCACCACCCACACAATTGCCGGCGAATGGCCGTCGCGTCTGGCTTCGTCGAGCACATTTCGCAGCACCTTGTCCTGCACGCGCTGGTCGAGCGCCGACAGCGGCCGATTGAGAATGAGGAAATCGGGACGCTTGAGCAAGGCGCGGGCAACATCGAGCTTCTGTCGCTGTCCGCCGGTCAGCCGCCTGCCGGCGGCGCCGACGTTGAAGTCCAGGCCGACATCCAGAAGCTCGGCATAAAGCCCCAGTTCGTCAAGAATATCATAGACGATGGAGCGAATGCGGTCCGGCGCGTCGGGATGGTTGTTGCCGACACGCCCGAACAGGACGTTGTCCATGACGGTGGCCGCGGCGATGTATTTGGCAGGGTCAAACCGTTCGACAGCTTTCTCCAGCTCGGCCGGCAGGTTTTCATAGAACTGGTTGCGTGCAGCGATGATCTTGCTCATCAGCTCGTCGGTCAACAGGCCGAAGCGATGCCGGGGCTCGATATAGGCAAAGCTTAAGGTGACCATCATGGCGCGGTCGTTCTCCGAAACCGCATCGTAGGGGCGATTCTTGAGCCGTTGCAGCAAGGTTTCGTAGGCGGGTATCTCCTCGGCGCTCATGAAGGCGAGCTGCTGGAAGAACTGGTGTTCGGGCGGCAGGTCGGCAAACAGCTCGATCGCCTGTTCGGCGATCTCCATGCCCATTTCGTAGAGCGTGCGGTCGAGGCCGGCTTGCTTCAGCACGGAAGCAAAATAGGGATTGGACGCCAGTGCCTTGTGAGCCAGTTCGGGGCCGGCCGCAGCGCCGAAGAGCAGGTTCTGGCCGATCGTCGCTTCCTTGTTGTAGGCGCCCGGTTCAAAAGGAACCACCAGCGCGCTCAGGCCTTCTTCCTCCAACCGGGTTCGCAGCGCCGCACGCAATTCGACGATCCGCCCGGCAAGCTTCGTGTGGCGCTTGAGGTCGGCCGAAGAGCGCAAGCCTAGATCCAGAATGTCGCGCGACAGAAGAACCGCGTCGAGCACCCGGCGCACGGCTTCAAAGAGGTCGTGCGGGCCGGTGGCGCCGGCGGAGGCATAGTTGATCCAGTCGCTGCGGATATCGAGATCCGGATTGCCCGACCGGCGCGCCTCGTCGATATTCCAACGGTGCTGGTCCGCCGCGGCGCCGTCATATGTCACCGATGTCAGCGGCGCATGCTTCAACCCGTAGAGCAAATTGTCGCGCAGGCTTGCCTGGAACAGGAAAACATCCGACGAAGCGTAGGACATGCGCCGGCCGGTCACGGCTTCGGGGAGATCGAGCAAGTCATCGGAGCCCGAAACGATCCTTCCGCTGTCCGGCCAGGTCAGCCGCGCAAAGGCTTCCGCAAGCGCCTCCGCTCCCCCTGTTGCGGTGCTGACCAGCGCCACCGTCTCACCCGGCTTGACCTCGAGCGAGATGCGATTGAGGAGCATTGCGCCGCCATCGTCTGCTATCGACAGGCTGACCGCCGACAGCGGCTTGGTCATCGGATCGGGATCGTCGACCGTCAGTGCTCCGATTTCCGGCGCGATGATATTCTCGACGGTGAACTGTTCGACGACCTGCTGATATTTGACCTGGACATCCTGCCGGTCCTGATCCCAGTCGATCAGTTCCTTCATCGGTCCGGGCAAGTCCTTGTAAGCGCCGATCACGGCCACGAGCTGGCCGACATCCAACCGCCCCTGGATGACCAGATAGCCACCGATCATGTAAAACAGAAAGGGCGTGAGCTGCGCGAGAAAATTGTTGAGGAACTTTACCATGAATTTCCATTGGTAAAGATCGAAGCGGATTTTGAAGATGAGCCCGAGCCGGGCTGCTATGTCGGCGCGCTCGTAGTTCGACGTATCGTGGACGTGAACCGCGCCGATGCCGTCGACGATTTCGCCAACCCGGCCTGAAAGCGCGCGCGCCGTCAACTGCCGCTGGCGCCCGAGCACGAGCAGCCGCCGCCGCATTCGCGGGATAAGCACGATCTGGATCGCCACGATCACGACCGCTATCATTCCGAGCCAGACGTTCTGGACCATGATGAACAGCATGGCCGTCAGCGCCTGGCCGCCGAGCAGCACCGGCTGCAGGAAGGCATCGCCAATGAAGCCGCCCAGCGGCTCCACCTCGTCCTTCACCATGGTCGCCACTTCGGCGGATTTCACCCGCTTGAAGTAAACCGGCGGAAACCGCAGCACACGATCGACCAGATCGAAACGAATACGCCGCAGCATGCGTTCGCCGAGCCGGCCCTTGTAAGTGTTGATGTAGAGCTTGAACAAGCCGTTGATGACGACCAGCAAGAGGAACACAAGGCTGAGCGCAAGCAGGGTCGAGGTGCGGTCCAGTTGAAAACCGGAGAAGAACTGGACCTCGCCGATGAACGGCAGGTTATAGTGCAACCGCATGAATGGCAGGGTCGCGCCCGGTTGCTCGAACCCCTTGCCCTGGATCGGGCCGTTGACGATCAGCTTCGGCAGGTCGAACGACATGAAATACGGGACCATCGAAAGCACGACGATCATCAATATCCAGAGCTGCTGCTTCCTGGTGTGCGTCCAGATATAGCGGGCTAGGCTGGTTTCCATATGCGATTGTCAGTTTGAAGGATGCGGAATGTAAAGGCACCTGCTGGCAAATGGTGTATCGGCCATGTCTTCGCCGCCAACGACGAGCTCAAAGCGGCAGCTGCGCGCCAAGCGGATGGGCGCCGATGGTCCGGACAAATTCAATCGGCCTCCTCCGGGCAATGGCGAAACGGCTTGCGGCACAGTCGCGTCCGCAAGTCGAACAGGCAAGAGGCAAGATTGCGTTGTGTCGCCCGAAATCCCAACATAGAAGACGAATATGATGGATGTCACGCAACCACGCAATGCCGGCATGGGTGGGCATGAGCAAGCCCTGGACCTCACGCGGGGAATTGCCGCCTACGTCGACCACCCTCTCGTGGCCGGGCTGGCGCGCGTCATCGCCAAGCATCCGCAGGCCAATATCGCGAACGCCTTCAACCACAAGCAGGTCGCCTGCAAGATGTGGGCGCTCGACAGGCTGTTCGAAAGCGACGGCGGCGGGTTCGAACGCATATGGGTTCTGGGTGGATGGTACGGCGTATTGCCGGCGATGCTTTTCAACGACGCCCGCTTCGACATCGGGGCGATCGACAGCATCGACATCGATCCCGAAGTCGGCGCGGTCGCCCGGACACTCAACCGGCAAGCCGGCGAGCGGTTTCAAGCACTGACGGCAGATATGTACGCACTCGACTATGGCGCCGGCCGACCCGACCTGGTGGTCAATACGAGCTGCGAACACATAGCCGATCTCAGCGCCTGGCTTGCCCTGCTTCCGCGGGGTACGAACGTGCTGCTGCAGTCGAACGACTATTTCAGCGAGCCGACGCACATCAACTGCGTGGCGTCACTTGCAGCCTTCGAAGCAATGGCGGCGCTGCGGCAGATCAGGTTCTCCGGCGAATTGCCGACAAAAAATTATACACGCTTCATGCTGATTGGAACTGTTTGAAGCGCTCGCGCAGGATTTGCGCCGATCGCCGCGCCCCTTCCAGATCGAGACGATGCGCGGCTGGCGGCGGTCCCGCAAGCGCCTGCTCGATCGCATGCGCCAGACCTTCAGGCGTCAGGTCCTGTTCCGTCAGCACCGTTGCAAGACCGAGCTCTTCGAGCATCAGAGCGCGACGCGTCTGCTCGGTTTCCCCGCCGGCTGCAAATGGAACGAGCAGCGAGCGACACCCCGCGCGCATGACATCGCAGACCGTGTTGTAACCCGCCTGCGAGACCGACAGGCGGGCGCCGGTCAGCAGGCTGGCGAAATCCTCGCGGAACCGGAAGATGGACAGGCGTGGGGAGGCATCGCGTGAAATCGCGTCAAACTCGTCCTTCGGCAGGTTTGGGCCGGTGATCAAACACCATGTCCAGGCGTTATCGGCATTTCGCGCCGCCGCGACGGTGGATCTGACAAGGCTCTTTCCGGCCGCCCCGCCGCCAACCGACACCAGAACGTCGAAGCGCTCTGAGGCCGCTTGCGTCGGCGGCGCGGCAACGAGCCCGGTGTAGGCGACCTCGGCCCTGATCGCCCCAGCCAGCGGAAATGTCTTGTCGATGGTTGCGAAAGCCGGATCGCCATGGACCATGACAAGATCGAAATGCCTGTTGACGATATCGACCGTTTCTTCGTTTCGGCTCGGCTTCACGCGCTCCTGAAGGATGTCGCGGACGGACGCCGCCAGCAGCGGTCTGGGCGATGTCGCTTCGATGGCCTCGATCAGTGGCAAGAGTTCGAAACGCATCTGCCGGCGTCCAAAGGGAAACGCCTCGATAATGACGATGTCGGGCCTGTAATCCCGGAAAGCCTGCAGCAGCATCTCTGAGCGCCGCGTCTTGAAATCATCGTCGACGGCTTTGCCCTGCAGGTCGACAAGTCCGGAAAATCCTTCGTCACCGGAGGTGACAGGCGGCAGGGTCACGGATTTTACACCCGATCCCGGAAATCCCGCGATCGGCGCTCCGCCGGTCACGACGGTGACGTCGAACCCGTCATCGACCAGAGCCGCCGCAATGCGGCTGGCGCGCGCGAGATGGCCGATGCCGAGCAGGTGCTGAACATAGAAGAAAGCGCGCAGCCGCTTCATTCGGCGGCCCGCCACTCCCGCTCGAACAGTTCCTTGAGCTGTCCAATGCCTGCCACATGATCGAAATTGCTTCGCACGCGCCGCTCCGCGGCGTCGCCGAGGCGGACGCGCAGGACGGGATCGCGGATCAGGCGCTCCAGCGCCTGTGCCAGGGCAGTCGGGTTTTCCGAGGGAATCAGCAGCCCGGTTTCATCCGACGATAAAAGCTCCGGCACGCCGGAAATATCGGTCGACACGCAGGCAAGCCGCTGGCTGGCCGCCTCCACCAGAACATTCGGCAGGCCGTCCCGGTCGCCATCCGCGGTGATCCTGCAGGCCAAAGCGAAGATGTCGGCGCTGCGGTAGTGCTCAAGCACCTCCTCCTGCGCCAGCGCGCCTTTCCAGGAGACGCGCCCCTCCAGTCCGAGCCTTTGCGCCAGCGCCTTCAGCCGTTTCAGTTCCTCGCCGCCACCGATATGCTCGAAACACCACGCCAGATCGCCAGGCAAGAGGGCAAGAGCCTCCAGCAACGTATCATAGCCCTTCTTTTCAACGGCGCGTCCGACACTCAAGATCATGACCGGTTCGGCCGGCGCCGAGCCGTCACGCTGTTTTCGCGCCTCGCCGAAACTGCCGAAGCGGTCAAGGTCGAGCCCATGATAGCTCAGATGCACGGACGAACTGCCGTTGGCGAGTTTTTTCAGATGGTCGAAGCCGGTTTTCGTGCACGTGACCGTCCAGCGCGCCGAGGAAAGCTTGCCGGCCAGATCCCAGTCCGCCGACGTCCAGATGTCCTTGGCATGGGCTGAGCAGCTCCAGGGCAAGCCACGAAGCTGGCTGGCATAGCGCGTCACCGATGCCGGCGTGTGCGCGAAATGGGCATGCAGCCATCCGGCATCTTGCGGCCATTCGGCCGCCAGCACCAGCGCTTGCCCGAAGCGCCGCGCGCGATTGCGGGTAAAGTCGCGGCGGATATCGGCAGCGAGCGATTTGAGCGCGCGCCAGAAGCCAGGCCGCGGCAGACAGGCAAACAGCGATCGAACCACGCGCAGCGGCTCTCTGTGCAGATATTCCGGCAGATAATGGACGGGGGCCTTGATCTCGTCATGCACGGGATGACGTTTTGCGTCGGTCGGCCGCCTGAGCGCGAAAAGTATCAGGTCGAACCCCGCACGCTCGAGACCGAGCAGTTCCTGTGCGATGAAGGTTTCCGACAGCCGCGGATAGCCCTTCAGAACCACGACGATCTTGCGGTGTTGCAACTCAGTTCATGCCTTCAATGACCGAAAGGTGATGGCCGGCCCGGCGGTCGAGCAGTTCCGCGACGATTTCGGAAATATGAGGCAGCCCTTCCAGAGTCAGATGCGCATTGCTCTGCGATGGGCGGGGCCGGCCCGGCAAAACCTGCAGCACATCGGCAAACCGCTGGGCATCCTCGGCCTCCTCGGGCAAAAGCATCTCGATGAGGCCGAGTTCGGCTGCGCGCCGTGCCCGGATCAGCTGTTCCTCGCGCGGCGTGACGCGCGGCACGATCAGCGCCGGCTTGTCGAAAGACAATATCTCGCAATAGGTGTTGTAACCGCCCATCGCCACCACCGCCTTGGCGCCGGCAATCAGCTCTTCCATGCGGTTGTCGAATTCGATGATCTTGACATAGGGGATCTTGGCCCCTTTCCTGACCAGCTTGTTGCGCTTGCGCGCCGGCATGTAGGGCCCAAGCACGATCAGCGCCCTGTGCTGCAATCGCGGATCCTGCTGATAGGCCTCGATGACGTTGTGGATCAGGTCGGCGCCGTCACCACCGCCACCGGTGGTAACCAGGATATAGTCGCCCTCGGGCCGGTGGCCGGGCAACTGGTTCTGCTGCAGGCTCCGTTGCAGGAAACCGACGAACTTCATCTTTGCCCTGACCGCCGGCGGCACGTCCAGGCCGGTCAACGGATCGTGGAAATCCGGCGGGCCATAGACCCAGACCTTGTCGTAGAACAGGCCGATCTTGCGCATCACATCCCTGCGTGCCCACTCCGCTTCGAGCAAATGCGGCGCGTCCATCACCTCGCGCAGGCCAAGCACGAGCGTGGTGCCCCGCGTCTTGAGGTAGGACAGCGTATCCTCGATCTCTCCGCGCAGCCCCAGCGGTTCCTTGTCAACGATGAAGATATCCGGCCGGAAGCTCTCGGCTGTGTGGCGAATAATCGACTGCCGCATCCTGAGCGTCTCATGCAGATCGATGTCCTTTTCCAGCGAGGTGTATTCGCCGTTGCGTAGCTTGATGACGCTGGGGATCTTCACGAAGTCGACGCGGGCGCGGTAGTCGAAGGCGCCGGCGATGGTCGCACCCGAAATGATTAGCACCTGAAGTCCGCGGAAATCCCCGACCAGCGAATGAGCGATCGTTCGGCAACGCTGCAAATGGCCGAGCCCGAACGTGTCGTGGCTGTACATGAGAATTCGTGCGTCTTTTGCGTGCTGTGTCATTTTGAACGTCTTTTAGAATTCTCGCCGGACCGTGGGCAACCCCGCAGGCTTCGAAACCATTCTCGCGGGTCTATCGACCTGTTTTGAAACATGGGGGCGAGAGGTACGCAACGGCAATCTTCACCAGGTCACGAATGCCAGGGGCGCTGATTGTGGCGCCATGCCTTGTCTTCGCCGACGATAGACGGCCCGAGCACAAATCTCTGTCATGAGGCTTGACCCCGTGGAATTAAATGCCCTGCGGCCTGAGGCAGGCAAAGCGCACATTGCGAAAAATCAAGGGCGACCAAGGCGAAACGAGGCTGCCGCACATTGTGAGGAGAACCCGCACCTTGGGAAAATGCTTCATAATCCATCGAAACACAACGGCCGCCAGAGGCCGCACGTTGCGGCCTTTTATCCTGCCATCAGCCTTGGCCTGTGGCAAGCGTCCGGTCCTTGCACCGTTGAAGCTGGTGCAATCTCGCGTCATGCCGGCTTCCTCCGTCATGTGGAGGATAGCTGCGGCCCCAATGAGATTCGTCAGCCAGGCGACCCATTCGCCAGTTCCGCCCAAAGCTTTGCGCGAACACGCCGGCCGGAAGGACGGCTACGCCAACCTTGCCCTTGTCGTCCTCGGCGTTGCCAGCAGCAGACTTGTCTCGCTGCCGGTTATCCCCGGGATGAGCCGTATCCGCCTAAGCACCGCGTCGAAATCGGTGAGCGACGCCGTTCCGAGTTCGACCACCAGGTCCCAGCGGCCATTGGTGGTGTGAATGGTCGAAACCTCGGCGAGGCCGCCGAGCGCCCGGACCACGCGGTCGGCAGCATGGCCCTCGATCTCGATCATCATCACGCCGCGTATCCGCTGGTCGACCGCGTCGGCGCGCAGCACCACCGTGTAGCCGATGATCTCGCCCGTTTTTTCCAGCCGCTCCATGCGCGCCCTGACCGTGGCGCGCGACACCCCGAGATCGACCGCGAGATCGGAGATGCTGCGCCGGGCATCATGCCTGAGCAGCGTGACCAGCCTTTCGTCAAGCAAGTCCATGATTCTATCCACTTTGACCGAAGCGACTTATCGGAATGATAAATCATTCTTCTCGAAATGCCAATTTCGCCTGTTCAAACTGCCGGTCCAGGATGGTTCATTCCACGCATCAATTGCCCAATCAATTTGCAAGGACACCAAAAACCATGCGCTGCAGGATCGTTGGCGCGCCGGTACAGGACGGCGCCGGCAGGATGGGATGCGAGATGGGGCCAAGCGCGCTGCGCACGGCCGGGCTTGTCTCGGTGCTGTCGGAACTCGGCCATCAGGTCGAGGACTGGGGCGCGGTGCAACCGGCCGCAGTGCGCGCACTCGTCCATGGCAATCTCGCGCTGAAGGCCCTGCCGGAGATTTCCGCCTGGACGGCGGCAATTGCCGAGACCGCCTATGCGGCTTCGCGGGACGCCATGCCGATCTTCCTTGGCGGCGACCACGCGATATCGGCCGGCACGATGTCGGGCATAGCCCGCCGGGCGGCCGAACGCGACCGGCCGCTCTTCGTGCTGTGGCTCGATGCGCATCCGGATTTCCACACGCTCGATACCACCGTCAGCGGCAATCTGCACGGCGTGCCGCTCGCCTATGCCAGCGGCCGGCCGGGCTTCAACGGTTATTTCCCCGACCTGCCCGTCGCCGTCGATCCCGCCCACATCTGCGTCATGGGCCTGCGCAGCGTCGATCCGGCGGAGCGCCGGGCGCTGAGCGAAGCGGGCGTGACCGTGCACGACATGCGCACCATTGACGAGCACGGCGTCGCACCTTTGCTGCGCGCCTTCCTGGCCATCGTCGAAAAGGAAAACGGCCTGCTGCATGTCAGCCTCGACGTCGACTTCCTCGACCCCTCCATCGCGCCGGCCGTCGGCACCACCGTGCCCGGCGGCGCCACCTTCCGCGAGGCGCATCTGGTGATGGAGATGCTGTCCGACAGCGGCCTGGTCTCCAGCCTTGATCTGGTCGAGCTCAACCCGTTCCTCGACGAGCGCGGCCGCACCGCCACTCTGATGGTCGACCTCGCCGCCAGCCTGATGGGCCGCCGCATCATGGACCGCCCGACCCGCAGCCATTCCGGAAGCATTGCATGACCCAGCCTTCCCGCCTTGCCATCGTCCCCTTCGTCAGCGTCGACCGCATGATGAAGCTGGTGCTGACCATCGGCGTCGAGCGGTTCCTCACCGAACTCGCCGCCTATATCGAGGAGGATTTTCGCCGCTGGGAGCTGTTCGACAAGACGCCGCGCATCGCCTCGCACAGCCATGACGGCGTCATCGAGCTGATGCCGACCAGCGACGGCCGGCTATACGGCTTCAAATATGTCAACGGCCATCCCAAGAACATGCGCGAGGGGCGCCAGACCGTCACCGCCTTCGGCGTGCTCGCCGATGTCGGCTCCGGCTATCCGATGCTGCTCACCGAAATGACGATCCTGACGGCGCTGCGCACCGCGGCCACCTCCGCGGTCGCTGCCAAATATCTGGCGCCCAGGGGCGCGCGCTCGATGGCCATCATCGGCAATGGCGCCCAGTCCGAGTTCCAGGCTGTCGCCTTCAAAGCGCTGCTCGGCATCGACCGGCTGCGGCTCTACGACATCGACCGTTCCGCTTCGGAAAAATGCGCCCGCAACCTCGCCGGCAAAGGCTTTGACGTCACCATCTGCACAACGGGCCAGGATGCTGTGGAAGGAGTCGACATCATCACCACGGTGACCGCCGACAAGCTGTCCGCCACCATTCTGACCGACAACATGGTCGGTTCCGGCGTGCACATCAACGCGGTCGGCGGCGACTGCCCCGGCAAGACGGAACTGCACCGCGACATCCTGCTTCGCTCCGACATCTTCGTCGAGTTCCCGCCGCAGACGCGCATCGAGGGCGAAATCCAGCAGCTCCACGCCGACCATCCGGTGACCGAGTTGTGGCAGGTGATGACCGGCAAGGCGGAAGGCCGCAAGACGGCGGAACAGATCACCCTGTTCGATTCCGTCGGCTTCGCCACCGAGGATTTTTCCGCGCTGCGCTATATCAGAGACCAGCTTCAGGCCACCGGCCTCTACGAGGAGCTCGACCTGCTCGCCGATCCCGACGAGCCGCGCGACCTCTTCGGCATGCTGCTCAGGGCAGCGCTGCAGCCGGCAGCCGCCTGAGGGGCTTCAGCCGCGCAACGGCGCGCAGCTCTCCCGTTCGACGAGCACCGGGGTGAGCACTTCGCGGCGCGAATGCGCCGCCGGCTCGGCAACCCGCTCGATCAGCAGGCTCACCGCCCGCGTGCCGATCTTCTCGACCGGCTGTGCGATCGTCGTCAGTGGCGGCCAGGTGGTGACGGCATAGGGTATGTCGTCGAAGCCGATCATCGACATGTCGCCTGGGACCCGCAATCCGCGCCCGCGCAGCACTGTCAGCGCCCCCATGGCCATCAGATCGTTACAGGCAAACAGCGCCGTGATCCCCGGCTCCTGCGCCATCAGCCGCTCCATCGCCGTGCGACCGCCGGCGAAGTGATAGTCGGAATCCACCACCGAGGCCGGCGGCAGGTCGAGGCCGGCTTCCTGCAGCGCCCTGGCGAAGCCGCGCAGGCGGGCGGGGCTGGAGCTGGAATCGCGCGGGCCGCCGATGACGCCGATCTTCTCGTGGCCGAGCCCGGCCAGATAGCGGCCGGCGAGATAGCCGCCATGATCGTGATCGACCAGCACGGAATCGACATTGACCGAATGGATCTCGCGGTCGATCAGCACCGCCGGCACGCCGGGCAGAAGGCTGGAGAACACCCGCGCATGATCCGATGAGCCGGCGAAGATCAGCCCGTCGATCTGCTTGGCCATCAGCACCTGGAGGTAGCGCTCCTCCTTCTCGGCGCTGCCGTCGGAGTTGCACAGGATCACAGTATAGCCGGCAAGGAAGCCGGCATCCTCGATCTGGCGCGCCACGCCGGCGAAGAACGGGTTGGAATTGTCCGGCAGCAGCAGGCCGATGGTCTTGGTCTCGCCGCGCCTCAGGCTGCGCGCCAGCGTGTTCGGACTGTAGCGCAAGGCGGCGATGGCCGAATGGACGCGCTCGGCCGTCTCAGGCTCGACATGGCGCGTGCGGTTCATCACATGCGAGACGGTTGCGACCGACACTCCGGCATGGCGCGCGACATCGGCAATCGTCGTCATTTCTTGTCCCCTAGTGCATGTCGCCCGGAGTGTCCGGCGGATCTGGGAAAATGACATCCATAAAATAAAAACCAAAAAGCGCGACGCGCTTTATCGGATCACCCTCAACAGCTTTTCCCGATAGGCGTCCAGGATGACGGCAAGCACAATGACAAGGCCTAGCACGATCGGCTTGAAATTGTCGCCGACGCCGAGCAGCTCGTAGCGAACGCCGGCGATCGGGCCACCGATGGTGAGACGCAACAGATAGAGTATGGCGAGAATGCCGGCGCGTTCTCCCTTCCGCCGGAGCGCTGTATCCTTCTCAGCCCAGTGATTCCCGCAGACAGGAAACCTTCATGAATGGCCTGACACCCATACTTTCCACCGTGACCGCCTCGTTCCTTGCCTCCTTCGTCGAAGTGGTCGAGGCCTTCACCATCGTGCTGGCGGTCGGCGTCACCCGCAGCTGGCGGCCAGCGCTGATCGGCGCGGCGCTGGCGCTGGCGGTGCTGGCGGCTCTGGTGCTGGCCTTCGGACCGCTGCTGGCGCTGGTTCCCATTACGGTGCTGCAGTTCGTCGTCGGCGTGCTCCTGGTCCTGTTTGGCATGCGCTGGTTGAGAAAGGCCATTTTGCGCAGTGTCGGCGTCATCGCCCTGCATGACGAGGAAGCAGCCTTTTCCAAGGAAACCGCCGCTTTGCAGCAGCAGGCCAATGACCGCCGCGCCGATTATCTGGCCGGGCTCGCAGCCTTCAAGGCGGTGCTGCTCGAAGGCGTCGAGGTGGTGTTCATCGTCATCGCCGTCGGCGCCGCGCATGCACAGACCTTCTATGCCAGCCTTGGCGCGTTAGCGGCCTTCGTCCTGGTAACGATCATCGGTCTTGCGGTGCACAGGCCGCTGGCGCGGGTGCCGGAAAACGCGCTCAAATTCGCCGTCGGCCTGATGTTGACAAGCTTCGGCATTTTCTGGACCGGCGAAGGCCTGGGCGCCGACTGGCCGGGCGCCGATCTGGCGCTGCTGGCCATCTTCGCAATCATCGCCGTCGCGTGCTTCGCCATGGTGCGCTGGTTGCGCGCCAGCTACCCCAAGGCTGCACAAGGAGTTGCTCCATGAACGTCGTCCGCCTCATTCTAAAGGAGCTCGTCGGCATGTTCATCGACGACGGCAGCCTTGCGACGCTGGCGCTGCTGTTGATCGTGGCGATTGCCGCGGCAGTGAAGCTGCTGGCGTTGCCGCCGCTTGCCGGCGGCGTCCTGCTTCTGCCCGGCTGCCTCGTCATCCTGCTCTACAGCGTGCGCCGCGCTGCACGGCGCTCCGGTCAGTAGAGGGTGAAAAACACCGGCAGCATGCCGCTGATCCGCAACTGCTCAATCGTCTCGATGGCCGGGAACAGCGCCAGGAAATAGAGCCCGTCCGTGAATGTCCGCCGCAACGCCTTTGTCGAGAACCGGCGTTCGGCTTGATCGTGAAACAGCAGCGGGTTCGGCCAGAAAGGCGGCGTGCGTTCGGCATAGACGCTGTAGGCGGGGCCGAACTTTCCAAACAGGAACTCGGCTTCCTTGCGCGCCGTCACCCGGAACACCAGGTAGCTCACCAGAGCCAGCGCCGCCGCCACCAGCACCGAGCCGTACATCAACCCGACGCCCGCCGCGCCGACCGTGGAAAAGAAGTAGAGCGGGTTCCGGCTCATCGAGAACGGGCCGATGGTGACCAGCTCGTCGTTCTTCCTGCCGCCGACATAGAGAATGCTCCACAGACGGCCAAGGAAGCAGACCAGCACGAAGCCGATGCCCAGCGCCTCGATGTATTCGTGCCCGTCCGAGCCTTCGACGAGAAAGGGCTTGGTGAACAGCAACAGCATGACGGCGAGGGCTGCCGCCACTTGTATGACGAGCAGGCGCTTGTGCTGGTCGAACGCCTTCGCTGCCGGCTTGGGGGGAGCGTAGCTCATCATAGTTCCTGCTATCCGGCAGGGCTCATAGCGCCGGTGTCTCGCCACCCACTAGCGCTTCCGTGCGGCGATGGCGAGGCAACCGGCAGGAATTTCAGCCATTCTTACGAATTTGTAAGCGGGCGGACAGATTGCGGCGAGGTCGCCTGCCCATAGTCCTTGTGCCGGCCACGTGCCGGACATCGTTTCATCACCGCCTGGATATCGGCGCAAGACAGGAACACCAGCATGAAAAAGCTAACCCTCGCTTTCTCGCTCTGCGCCATTGCCATCGCCAACCCGGTCTTTTCAGCCGCTTCCGCTGCGACGCCTTGCGAAGACGCTCTGAAGGACCTGCGCGCGGCGGAAGCCTTGGCGGCGCTGAGCGCCGCGGACAAGACAAAAGTATCCGATCTCGAGGCCAAAGGCGTCGAGCGCTGCAATGCCGACGACGACAAGCGCGCCGACGACTTCTTCGCGCAGGCCATGAAGATCATGGGGAAGTAAGACCAAGCCTCGCCGCACGTACCGGGGAATAGGCCCGTCCCCGCCGAAACGACAAGGATCCCATCATGCTCTTGTCTGCAAGCACTGCACCCGCCGCACTGGCATCACCCAACAGGGTCCCTGATGTCACCGTCGAATTCTGGCTAATCAAGCTTTTGGCGGTCACCATGGGCGAGACGGCGGCCGACTATCTGGCCGTCAATCTTGGCTTCGGACTGACCGTCACCTCGCTGATCATGACCGGCATCCTTGTCGTCGCGCTGGCGCTGCAATTCGCGCAGAAGCGTTATGTGCCATGGGCCTATTGGCTGGCGGTGGTGCTGATCAGCGTCGTCGGCACCTTGATCACCGACAATCTGGTCGACAATTTGGGCGTCCGTCTGCAAACCACCACGATTGCCTTCACGGTCTTGCTCGCCGCGACATTCGCGGTCTGGTACGCCAGCGAAAGAACGCTCTCCATCCATACGATCGTCACCACCAGGCGCGAGATCTTCTACTGGCTGGCGATCCTGTTCACCTTTTCGCTCGGCACCGCGGCCGGCGACCTTGTCGCCGAGACGTTCGACATTGGCTATCTCACGACTGGCTTCTTGTTCGGCGCGGTCATCGTCTTCATCGCCCTCGGCTATTTCGCCTTCGGCCTCGACGCCATCCTCGCCTTCTGGCTGGCCTACATCCTGACGCGGCCGCTTGGCGCCTCGTTCGGCGACCTGCTGTCGCAGCCGGTCGAATATGGCGGCCTCGGCTTCGGCACCACCTTCACCAGCATGATCTTCCTGGGCTGCATCGTCGCCCTCGTTCTCTATATGAGTCTGAAGAAGGGCACCGGCGAAGCCGACAAAATCCTGCTTGAATCGGAGTAGATGCAAGCACCTGCACGCCCGCCTGACGCGACGAGAACGCGCCAAAACGTCAATGGATCCCTGCCGTGGGTCGCCCTGGGCAGCTATCGCGCTCACCTCATGGACGGAAGAATGAACTCCAGGAAATCCGGTTATAGCGGCCTCCAAATTAGCCTGCATTGGATGATAGCGGCGCTTGTCCTGTTCCAGCTCCTGTTCGGCGAAAACATGACAATCTATGTCGATGCGGCAGCGGACAGACGCCAACTGTCGTCCTACGGGCAGACCATGGGGTCCGCCCATTACTGGGTCGGCCTGGCGATCCTGTTGCTGGTGTTCGTGCGACTGGCCGTCCGCCTCTTCATCGGTGCGCCCAAGCCGCAATCCACAATGCCGAAATGGATGGCTTTCGCCTCACGCACAACGCATGCGCTGTTCTATGGCCTTCTCGTTGCCGCTCCTGTTTCCGGGCTTCTGGCCTTTTATGTTTGGAGCTGGATGGGCGATGTCCATACTTGGGCAAAGCCGGTATTCATCGTTCTGATCTGCATTCATGCCGGTGCGGCACTCTTCCATCATTTTATTCTGAAAGGCGCCGTGCTGCGCAGGATGCTTGTCCCTGCGCGCGATCCGGTCGGATGACACTTATGGACATGTGCAACGACCACGAGCGACCAGGCGCCGGCGGATATTCTAGGAACGGACCGCCGCCGGTGCTAGCATGCCGCTCTGGCAAAGCCTCGGCAACAGACCGGAACAGAGATGCGACTTCTCCTTGTTGAGGATGACCCCAGGACCGCAGACTATGTCGTCAAGGGCCTGAGCGAAGCCGGGCATGTCTGCGATCTGCTGCGCGACGGGCATGACGCGCTGTTTGCCGCGACACGCGACGCCTATGACGTGATCGTCGTCGACCGCATGCTGCCCGGCCTCGACGGCCTGTCGATGATCAAGGCGGTGCGGGCGGCGGGCGTGCGCACGCCGGCGATCTTTCTGACCTCGGTCGGCGGCGTCGACGACAGGGTTGAAGGGCTCGAGGCCGGCGGCGACGACTATCTCGTCAAGCCATTCGCCTTTTCCGAACTGCTCGCCCGCATCAACGCGCTCGGCCGTCGCCCTGCGGTGCAGGAGCTGAAGACGACGCTGCGCATCGCAGACCTCGAAATGGACCTGATCCAGCGCCGCGTCACCAGGCAGGGCCAGGCGATCGACCTGCAGCCGCGCGAATTCAGCCTGCTCGAAGTGCTGATGCGCGGCGAGGGCCGCGTCATCACCCGCACCATGCTTCTGGAACGGGTCTGGGATTTTCACTTCGACCCCAAGACCAGCGTCGTCGAAACCCATATCAGCCGGCTGCGCGCCAAGATCGACAGGCCGTTCGAAACCGCGTTGATCCACACCGTGCGCAACACTGGCTACAGTGTTCACGACTGAGGCGCGGCATGACAGAAACTTGCCATGACTGAAGCTTGCCATGACTGAAACGCACTATGACTGAGACAGGCTCTCGCCTGCTGCGCAGCACGCCGTTTCGGCTGGCCCTGACCTTCGCCTTGCTGTTCGTGCTCGCCTTCATCCTGTCAGGCGCCATCGTCTACCAGCTGATGAGCGCGGATCTTGCCGAGCAGCTCGACCAGTCGGTCAAGGAGACTTATTCGGTCGTGGCGGTGACCTATGCCGGAAACGACCGGGAGGATCTGGTTTCGGCAGTCGACAGCCACGCCGCGCTCAGCCCGAGCAAGGAACAGCTGTTCTCGCTCACCGATCCCGCCGGCAATCGCCTGGCCGGGAATTTCACCGCCGCCGACCTTCCCGATGGCTTTTCGGATTTTGCCGCTTCCCTGCCAGGCGTTGCGCCGGACACTATGTACCGCGCCTGGACCGGTTCGGTCGGGCCCAACAGCCTGACAATCGCCTTCTCGCTCTCCGAAACCGAGGAGCTGGAACGCATCGTTTTGATGAGCTTCGGCTGGGCCACCCTGATCATTTCAGGGCTGGCGGTGGCTGGCGGCGCCTTGCTGGCGTCGCGTGTGCAGCGTCGCCTCGACGGCATTGCCACCACCATGGACGATGTCTCCAACGGCCGGCTCGACGCCCGCATTCCACTGCTCGGCAATGGCGACGACATTGACGGCGTCTCGCGCCAGGTCAACGCCGCGCTGGAGCGGCTGGCGGCGCTGGTGGACGGCATGCGCCAGGTCAGCGCCGACATCGCGCATGATCTGAAGACGCCGCTCAACCGGCTGCAGATGATTTTGGAAGCTGCGGCCGACAGGACCGCGCGGGGTGAGGCCGTTGCCGATGAGCTGGCGGAGGCACGTGGGGAAAGCCTGCAGATCAACGATACTTTCGATGCGCTGTTGCGTATTGCCCAGATCGAGGCCGGCGCCCGCAAGTCGCGCTTTGTCGATCTCGACCTCACCGGCGTCATCGATGCCATTGCCGAAATCTACGCCGGTGTCGCCGAGGATGACGGCAAGTCGCTGTCGGCCACGATCGTCCACGGCACCCCATGCCTGGTCCACGGCGACCGCGACCTGCTGACGCAATTGTTTGCCAATCTGGTTGAGAACGCGCTGCGGCATTGCCCCGATGGCACGGCAATCCTTCTATCGGTGCGGCGGCAAGGCGACCGCATTCTGGCTGAGGTCGCCGACAATGGCCCCGGCATCCCGGCGCAGGAGCGCGAAAAAGTGTTCCAGCGGCTCTACCGGCTGGACTCCAGCCGCACCACGCCCGGCAGCGGCCTGGGCCTCAGCCTTGTGCGGGCCATCGCCGACCTGCATGGTGCAACGATTGCGCTGGAGGATCGCCGGCCTGGGCTGGCGGTAATTGTCGGGTTTCCTCGGGCGGAGGGCACCGGTCCCGGCTTGAAATGACAACGCCAGAGCCAGGTCGACCCCACTCCGTCGAGCGAAGCAGCGACGGAGTGGGGGAAGGCGCTCATGAAACGCCAAGTCGCTGACAACTTTCTCCAAGTTGATGATCGCATCCGACAAAGGCGGTCGCGATTAGCCTTGCACATGTTTCCACCCGGAACGGCTGCGGGTTGATCAAGATGACCGTTGAACCTATCGGCCCACCGCACCCCGGCGAAAATCCGAGGGCGACATCCCTGCCAGCTTGCGGAAGGATTTGTTGAAGGCGCTGAGCGAGCCGAAGCCTGAATCCATGGCGACGCGCAGCACATTGGCGTCTTCATGCATCAGCAGCGCCTGCGCGTAGCTCAGCCGCAGCAGATTCATATATTCGTTGAGCGTCATGCCGGTCGATTTCTTGAAAATGCTCATGGCGTATTTGGGATGGATGTCGGCCGCCGCCGCGATGTCGACGCAGTCTATGTCGTAGAGGAAATTCTCGGCGATGAAGTCGCACATGCGACCGACATTGCGCAGCGATTGCTGGTCGAACGGGCCGCCGGGTTCCTGGCCGATGGCGGTTTCCGGCACCAGCCGGTAGGGCTCGAAGCGCACCCGCTCCAACCGCAGCAGCAGCTCGTTCACGGCGTGCTCGGTTATCGCCGCATCGCCCGAGCGGAAATAGCGGTTCCAGCGCTCGAAATTGTGATGGTCGGCCTGGTCGGTCGCCGATGTCACCAGCGTGGCGCCGGTCATCAGCCTGTGGCGGACATCCGTCGGCAGATGCAGGCGGAAGAAATGCACCAGCGGCAGATGCGCGCCGGCATAGATGGCGTCGTCGGAGAGATCGTCCATCTGGTGCGGCAGCCCGCCCCAGAACAGGCACATGTCGCCCGCCGTGAGCGCGATCTCGTGCTCGTTCATGCGGTAGTGCACGCTGCCGCGGACGATGAAATTGACCTCGACCTGGGCATGCCAGTGCGGCTTCAGCATCACCAGCGGATGGTTGTGAAACATCTGCAAAGCCATCGGCAGGCCTTCGACGCTGCTGGCGCCAGGCTGGTAAAACGGCCGTTCCGGCATCTTACTTTCCGCCCATCTTTTATTCCCGTTGTCAGGGACAAGCCTTCCGCGCCGCCTAGTCTAGCCATGCTCGCGAAGAGAGAGCAAATGAAATGGGAGGATTTCAATGCGCACGACACTGATCTGTGCCGCGCTGGCGCTTGGCCTGGGCTCAGCCCCGGCTTTGGCGCAGTCCGGCGAAATTACGATCTGGAGCTGGAATATCGCCGCTTCGTCGCTGAAGGCGACGGTGGCCGGCTTCAACAAGCAGCATCCCAACGTCAAGGTCACCGTTCAGGATCTCGGCAACCAGCCGACCTATGACAAGTCGATCGCCGGCTGCGCGGCCGGCGGCGTCGGCCTGCCCGATATCGTCTCGATCGAAAACGGCGAGGCCGAGAATTACTGGAGCCAGTTCCCCGATTGCTTCGTCGATTTGCACACGCTGGGCTACACCGCCGACGACCAGAAGAAATTCCCGGACTTCAAGCGCACCGAACTGGAGGTCGGCGACAAGGCCTATGCCATGCCGTGGGATTCCGGCCCGGTAGCCGCCTTCTACCGCCGCGACTTCTACGAGAAGGCCGGCGTCGATCCGGCCTCAATCAAGACCTGGGACGATTTCATCGCCGCCGGCAAGAAGGTCCAGGCCGCCAATCCCGGCGTCACCATGACCAATGCCGATTTCAACGGCGACACCGAATTTTTCCGCATGATTTCCAACGAACAGGGCTGCGGCTATTTCGCCGCCGATGGGCAGTCGATCACCGTCAACCAGCCGAAATGCGTCGACACGCTGGCCAAGATCAAGGACATGAAGGACGCCGGCATCATCTCGTCGGCCGACTGGGGCACCAAGATCACCAACAACACCGCCGGCACCGTCGCCACCCAGGTCTATGGCGGCTGGTATGAGGGCACCATCCGCACCGAATCCGCCGGCGAAAACGGCAAATGGGGTGTCTATCTGATGCCGAGCCTGACCGCCGACGGCCCGCGCGCCGCCAATCTCGGAGGCTCGTCGCTCGCCATCACCTCAGCCTCGAAGAACAAGGAGGCCGCCTACGCCTATCTGAAATACACGCTCGAGACCAATGAAGGCCAGATCACCATGCTCAGGGATTTCGGCCTGGTGCCGTCACTGATCTCGGCCCTCGACGACCCCTACGTCTCGCAGGGCCTGCCCTATTGGGGCGGCCAGGCAGTGTGGAAGGACATTCTCGCCACGCTGCCCAAGGTGGTGCCGAGCCGCGGCACGCCGTTCCAGAGCGACGCCGAAATCATCATGCGCGCCGTGCAGACCAAATATCTCGGCGGCGGCTATCCCGATGCCAAGGCCGCCCTCGACGACGCCGCCAGCCAGATCGCTTCGGCGACGGGACTGCCGATCAAGTGACCAAGGCGGTGATGCTGGCGGGCCAGATATAGGGCAATTTGCCGGACTGTTGGCGCTGCCCCTCACCTGCCTGCCGGCATCCTCTCCCCGTATAGTGGCGGGGAAAGGGACGCTCTCGCCCAACAGTTCGCCAATTGCCGGCGGCGTCCGCCGGCTAACAACACGCCGGATATCAACCGGGAAAGAGGAAGGAGGAGGAAACCATGCGCTACCAGAACGCCACGGCCTATCGCTTCCTTACGCCCTACCTTCTGATCTTTGCCATCTTCTGGGTGTGGCCGATCATCTCCTCGTTCATGATTTCCTTCCAGGCGACGCGCACGGTGCCCTGGCGCTTTGCGCCGACGTTCAACTGGGGCCGCCTGATCGGCGACCCCGCTTTCTTCAACGCGCTGAAGAACACGCTGCTCATCCTCGTCATCCAGGTGCCGGTGATGATCTCGCTGGCGATCATCATGGCGGTGCTGCTGAACTCGCCGCTGCTGAAAGCACGTGGCCTCTACCGCTTTGCCTTCTTCGCTCCGGTGGTGGTCGGCGAGGTCGCCTATTCCGCCGTGTTCCGGCTGATGTTCAACCTGGATTTCGGCATCATCAACAAGCTCCTCGCCGGCGTCGGCCTGGCCAAGATCGACTGGTTCTCCAACGTCACACCGGCCATGGCGCTGATCATGATCGCGGTAACCTGGCGCTGGGCCGGCTACAACGCCATCATCCTGCTCGCCGGCCTGCAGTCGATCCCCGAGGACGTCTATGAAGCAGCGACGCTCGACCGCGTCAGCAAGCTCAAGCAGTTCTTCTACATAACGCTGCCGCTGCTCAAGCCGGTCATCGTGTTTTGCGCCGTGCTGTCGATCATCGGCACGATGCAGCTGTTCACCGAGCCGTTCCTGATCACGGAGCGCGGCGGCCCCGGCGGCGGCACCGAGACGCTTGGCCTGCTGCTCTACCGCCAGGGTTTTCGCTCGCTCAATTTCGGCTACGCCTCGGCCGTCGCCTACACCATGGCGGGGCTGGCAATCGCCATCACGCTGGTGCAGCTGTGGCTGACACGAGAGCCGAAATGAGAGGGGAGCCGAAATGAGTTCGCTGTCGCAACGCCGGCTCGGCCGCAGCGTCCTGCTGCATCTGGTCCTGACACCGCTGGCGGTGATCTGGCTGTTTCCGCTGTGGATGATGGTGGTGTTTTCGACCATGCCCGACAACGGCATTTTCAGCCCCGGCATCGAGCTTCTGCCGCACGGCAATTTCGTCGACAATTTCAACAACCTGCAGCGCGACACCAATTTCGTCGGCGCTATCGGCATTTCGGTGGCGGTGGCGGTGACCTACACCTTCTTCTCGGTGCTGCTGACCTCGATGGCCGGCTGGGCGCTCGCCCGCTATCAGTTCTTCGGCAAGGGCGCGGTGGTGGCGATCATCCTCGGCACCATCACGCTGCCCTATGCGGTGGTGCTGATCCCGCAATTCATCATGGTGGCGCGCGACTTCCAGCTCGCCAACACCTGGATTGCGCTGATCGTGCCACCCTTGTTCAATTCGCTGGGCGTGCTGTTCATGCGCCAGGCTTTCTCGATGATGCCGGCCGACCTTTTCGACGCGGCACGTGTCGAGGGCGTCAAGGAATGGCGTATCTTCCTGTTCGTCGCTTTGCCGCTGGCGCGGCCGATGCTGGCGGCGCTCGCCATCATCCTGTTCCTCGCCTCGTGGAACAATTATCTCTGGCCGCTTTTGATCAACAGCCAGCCCGGCGCGATGACGGCCCCTGTGGCGCTCGGCACGCTGATCGGCCTGACCAAGGTCTCATGGGGCGGCATCATGGCCGGCGCCGTCATGCTGACCGTACCGATGCTGGTCGTCTTCGTGCTGCTGCAGCGCCATTTCATCGCCGGCATCGCCGCCGGTGCCGTCAAGTAGGGACAACAGCGATATGGCGGCAGTCACCCTCACCAATGTCGTAAAACGCTTCGGCGTCTATGAGATCATCCATGGCGCCAACATCGATATCGCCGATGGCGAGTTCGTCGTCTTTGTCGGCCCGTCGGGTTGTGGAAAATCGACGCTGCTCAGGATGATCGCCGGGCTGGAGGATATCAGCGGCGGCGAGATCGCCATTGGCGGCAAGGTGATGAACGATGTCGAGCCGGCCGAGCGCGGCATCGCCATGGTGTTCCAGTCCTACGCGCTCTACCCGCACATGAGCGTGGAGCAGAATCTGAGCTTTGGTCTCAGGATGACCGGCAACCCCAAGGAGGACACCGAGCGTCGGGTGAAGCGGGCCTCCGAAATCCTGCGCATCACAGAGTTGATGGCGCGGCGGCCGAGGCAATTGTCCGGCGGCCAGCGCCAGCGC
This sequence comes from Mesorhizobium sp. L103C119B0, assembly GCF_000502235.1. NCBI lineage: Bacteria > Pseudomonadati > Pseudomonadota > Alphaproteobacteria > Hyphomicrobiales > Phyllobacteriaceae > Mesorhizobium > Mesorhizobium sp. L103C119B0. The sequence goes on from NZ_AYXE01000008.1 coordinate 342,527, forward strand.
GTCGCCATTGGCCGCGCCATCGTGCGCGAACCGCAAGTCTTCCTGTTCGACGAGCCGTTGAGCAATCTCGACGCCGAGCTGCGCGTCCAGATGCGGGTCGAGATCTCGCGCCTGCACAAGGAACTCGGCACAACGATGATCTATGTCACCCACGACCAGACCGAGGCGATGACGCTGGCCGACCGGATCGTCGTGCTGCGCGGTGGCCATGTCGAGCAGATCGGCAGGCCGCTCGATCTCTACGACAATCCCGACAACCAGTTCGTCGCCGGCTTTGTAGGCTCGCCGAAGATGAATTTCATCAAGGGCCGCGTCGTCGGGCGCAACATGAGCAGCGTCACCGTCGAGCTGGTGGGCGAGGAAATGACCCGCATTATGCAACCGTTGACCGGCGCCGTGCCGCAAACAGGAGCCAAGGTCATTGTCGGCGTGCGGCCCGAACATTTCGGCAATGGCGGCGAAGGCGACGCCGACCTCACCGTCGGCATCGACGTGGTCGAGCATCTCGGCGGCACCAGCTTCATCTATGCCAGGACCGCCCATGGCGAAGACCTGGTGATCCAGCGCGACGCGGCAAAGGTCCCCGACACCCAGGAGATCACCGTGTCCATCCGCAAATCCTATCTGTTCGACGAAAACGGCCAGCGGCTGCGCTGAGCGCTTCCAGCCTTGCAAGGAGAATGACCATGACTGCAACCGCGCCCATCCGCTGGGGGATACTCGGGCCTGGCGACATCGCCAAAGCGTTCGCCCGCGGCGTGGCAGGCTCGCGCACCGGCACGATCGTGGCGCTCGGCGCCCGCAATCCCGGCAAGGCAGGCCTGGCCGAGACGTTTCCCGGCGCCCGCATCCTCGACGGTTACGACGCGCTGCTCGCTGACCCCGAGGTCGACGCCGTCTATATCGCCATCCCGCATCCCGGCCATGCCGAATGGGCAATCAAGGCGGCGGAAGCCGGCAAGCATGTGCTGTGCGAAAAGCCGCTGGCGCTGACCGCCTTCGAGGCCGACGCCATGATCCATGCTGCGCGCAAGGCCGGCACCTTCCTCGGCGAAGCGTTCATGTACCGGCTGCACCCGCAGACGGCGAAGCTGGTGGAACTCATCAAGTCGGGCGTCATCGGCGATGTCAGGCTGATGAAGTCGAGCTTCGGCTTCGCCATGCCGGGCTTCATGCCCGAGCACCGGCTCTACGCCAACGATCTCGCCGGCGGCGGCATCCTCGATGTCGGCGGCTATCCCGTCTCGATGGTGCGGCTGATTGCCGGGGCTGCGACTGGAAAACCCTTCGCCGAGCCGGACAAGGTTGTCGGCACCGCCCATCTCGGCAAGTCCGGCGTCGACGAATGGGCCTCGGCGCTGCTGCATTTTCCCGGTGGCATCGTCGCCGAGGTATCCTGCAGCATCTCGCTCAAACAGGACAATGTGCTGCGCATCCTCGGCACCAAGGGCCGCATCGAAGTGCCGGATTTCTGGTTCGCCGGCGGCGGCAACCGCGATGGCGGCCCTGGCCGGATCGATGTAATCCTCGCCGACGACACGCGCGATACCATCAGCGTCAACGAAACCCGCCATCTCTATTCCTTCGAGGTCGACGCCGCCGGCGAGGCGATCCTGGCCGGCAAACAGGAGTTCGCCTGGCCGGGCATGAGCTGGGCCGACAGCCTCGGCACGCTGCGCGTCCTCGACAGATGGCGCGCCGCCGTCGGGCTCGAATATGAGATCGAAAAGCCGGCTAAGCGAACCAACACCATTTCGGGCCGGCCGCTGCGCACCGGCGGCACGGCCATCGGCAAGCGCAAGATTCCGGGCCTGTCGAAGCCGGCCTCCGTGGTGGCGCTCGGCTTCGAGGATTTCCGCACCTTCTCGTCGGGCGCAATCCTGCTCGACGCCTTCTTCGAGACCGGCGGCAATCTGTTCGATACCGGCTATGTCTACGGCGCCGGCTACACCGAAACGCTGCTTGGCCAATGGCTCAGGAATCGCGGCGTGCGCGAGCAGTCGGTGATCATCGCCAAGGGCGCCCACTCGCCGCTCTGCTATCCCGATGTCATCGGCAAGCAGCTCGCCCAGTCGTTGGACCGGCTGCAGACCGACCATGTCGACCTCTATTTCATGCACCGCGACAACCCGGATGTGCCGGTCGGCGAATTCGTCGATGCGATGGACGCCGAGGTCAAGGCCGGCCGCATCCGTGGCCCGTTCGGCGGCTCGAACTGGACGATGGCGCGCATGGACGAGGCGATTGCCTATGCCGAGCGCACCGGCAAGCAGAAGCCCGGCGTGCTCTCCAACAATTTCTCGCTGGCCGAGATGCTGGAACCGATCTGGGCCGGCTGCATCACCTCGTCCACCGACGACTGGAAATCCTGGTTGACGAAAAGGCAGATGCCCAACTTCGCCTGGTCGAGCCAGGGCCGCGGCTTCTTCACCGACCGCGCCGGCCGCGACAAGCAGGACAATGAGGAGCTGGTGCGGGTCTGGTATTCCGAGAAAAATTTCGGCCGCCGCGACCGCGCCATCGAGCTGGCGCAGCGCCTGGGCAAAAGTCCGATCCACATCGCGCTCGCCTATGTGCTGGCGCAGCCTTTTCCGTCGGTGCCGTTGATCGGCCCGCGCACGCTGGACGAGTTGGAGGACAGTTTGAAGGCGCTGGATATCAAGCTGTCGGCGGAGGATGTGGCGTGGCTGGATAGCGGGCCGGAAAGGCGGCGGGCTTAGCAGCTAATCTCCCCCCTTGAGGGGGAGATGTCGCCGAAGGCGACAGAGGGGGTCGCCTCGCGTGGAGCGCTAACCTCCTTCTGCAGCGGCAGGTAGGCCGAGCCCAGTCGAACCGACCCCCTCTGGCCTGCCGGCCATCTCCCCCGTACGGGGGAGATTAGCGGCTCATGCGTTCCACCTACCGATCGATCCGTGTCGACAAAATAATCGACGACGACGTCCGCTCGACCCCGTCCATCGCCCCGATCTCGTCCAGCAACGCATCCAGATCCCTGATCGACGGCGCGTCGACGATGACGATCATGTCGAAATTGCCGCTCACCGAATGCAGCGTCCTCACCGGCGGCAGCGCCTGCAGCGCCCGCACCACCTTGTCGGCGAGCTTGGGCGTGACGGTGAGCAGCACATGCGCCCGCACCAGCCCCTGCTCGTAGTCCGGCGCCATCCGCACGCCATAGCCGGTGATGATGCCGCGCTGTTCCAGCCGCTCGATCCGGCTCTGCACTGTCGTGCGCGAAACGCCGAGCTGGCGCGCCAGCTCAGTGGTCGACGCGCGGGCATTGGCGCGCAGCAGGGAAAGCAGTTTTTGTTCGGCGTCACTGAGCATTTCGACGAACCTCGTCGGCGTATCGTTCAATTGCAGGGTTCATTTCGAACGATCCCACGCTTCCTTTCGACAGGCAAGCTGCGATTCTTGAAGGCATCGCGTCCATCGCGCGGCGGTCTGGGCCAAAGAGTTTTCACGAGGGGCAAGGTCATGAAGAAAATCATCGTCGTCGGCGCCGGCAAGATCGGCTCCACCATTGCAGGCATGCTCGCCGACAGCGGCGACTACCACGTCACCGTTATCGACCGCGCGGCGGTGCAGCTTGCCGCGGCCGAACTTCCCGCCGGCGTCGAGGGGCTGGAGCTCGATATCGCAGCGCCGGGCGCACTCGAGGCCGCCCTTGCCGGCGCCTTCGCCGTGCTGAGCGCCGCCCCCTTCCATTTGACCACGCGCATCGCCGAAGCGGCCGCCGCCACCGGCGTGCACTATCTCGATTTGACCGAGGATGTCGTCTCGACCCGCCGCGTCAAGGAGCTGGCCAAGTCGGGCAACAGCGCCTTCATTCCGCAATGCGGCCTGGCGCCGGGCTTCATCTCGATCGTCGCCAATGATCTCGCCAGCCGCTTCGACACGCTGGAAAGCGTTCGCATGCGCGTCGGCGCGCTGCCGCAATACCCGTCCAATGCGCTGAACTACAATCTGACCTGGAGCACCGACGGCGTCATCAACGAATATTGCGAACCCTGCGAGGCGATCGTCGAGGGCGAGCTGATCGAGGTGCCGCCGCTGGAGGAGCGCGAAGAGTTCTCGCTCGACGGCGTCACCTATGAGGCCTTCAACACCTCCGGCGGTCTCGGCACGCTGGCCGAGACGCTGAAGGGCAAGGTGCGCACGCTGAACTACCGCACCATCCGCTATCCCGGCCACGCGGCGATCATGAAGGCGCTGCTCAACGATCTCGGCCTGCGCCACCGCCGCGACGTGCTGAAGGATATCTTCGAGAGCGCCCTGCCGGCAACGCTGCAGGATGTGGTCATCGTCTTCGTCACCGTCTCGGGCCGCCGCAATGGCCGCCTGCTGCAGGAAACCTACGCCAACAAGATCTATTCGCAGCGCATCGGCAACCAGGTGCGCAGCGCAATCCAGATCACCACCGCCTCCGGCATCTGCGCCGTGCTCGACATGCTGGCCGACGGCACCTTGCCGGCGACCGGTTTCGTCAAGCAGGAAGACATCGCGCTGGATGCGTTTCTCGCCAATCGTTTTGGGCGCGCTTATGCGCAGCACGAGATGGTGAGCCGGCTCGCAAGCTGAGCTACTTCACCCTCCCCCTTGTGGGGAGGGTCGGCTCGCAGTCGGAGCGAAGCGGAGATGGCGAGACGGGGTGGGGGTGAGCGCTGACGGTCGGCGAGGACCCCACCCCGCTCCGCTCCGCGGATCGACCCTCCCCACAAGGGCATAGGCGCTAAGATAGGTATTGCCCTGCGGAATCGGGTGTGATTCTACACTGCGATGACACAC